>CANJCO010000029.1 GCA_947473045.1 Myxococcales bacterium
AGCAGGCCGTTGAAGAACGGCCTGCTAGCCTTTCATCTCGGGGAGGTATGCACCTCCCCGCCCCGAAAAACGCGGTTTTTCGGGGTCCCCACCCCACGCAATTGGCTTCGCCAATTACTATCAGGGTGTTTTTCAACACCCTGCTAGCATCGAGTTTCAACCTTCCAATTTCAGAGGCTCCATGTCCGGTCGCAGCGCTTGCCTTGTCACCCTCACCGCCATCAGCGTCGCGCTCGCGTGCGGAGGCGCCGTCGAAGACCCGCTGCTTTCCTCGACCACCGACGCCGCCACGGGCGCTGCCGATGCGACGACTCCGCCCACGCGCGATGCCACCGTTTCTCCGCCTGCGACCGACAGCGCGCCGCCCCCCCCGCCGGTCGCGAGCATCCCTTGCGGAGACGGCGGAACATGCGACCCGAACGCGCAAGTGTGCTGCGTGACGTTCATGGGTCAGCAAGCGTCTACTTCGTGCGTGGCCAAGGGCACGTGCAAAGGCTCGTCGTTCGGGTGCACGAGCGCGGCCAACTGCGGCGCGGGCGAAGTCTGCTGCGGGTCGCTTCAAGGTGGCCAAAGCGTGACCGCGACTTGCAAACCGCAATGCCAGGGGGGCTTCCAGGAGCCGCAGCTGTGCGCGAACAGCGCCGAGTGCAAGACCCCGGGCGAGACTTGCCAGCCGGCGTTTGGCGGACTGTCCACGTGCCGCGGGGGTGGTGGCCCGACGCCCAAGGACGCCGGCCCGGGCTGAGACCTCGCGCAGCGCCCTCTGCGGGCTCGGCCGCGCTACAGTGGCTGGAACCATGAGCCACCCTTCCCTTCCCCAGGGGCTGACCCTGCTCGCCGAGCTCGCCTACGGCGACGAGACCGTTGTCACGACCGAAGCCCTCGCGTTCATCGCGGGCCTGCACCGGACGTTCAATGCCTCTCGCCTTGACCTCCTCGCTCGCCGCGGGATGCGCGGCGCGCCCACGGATTTTTTGCCCGCGACCCGCGAGGTGCGCGAGGGCAGCTGGCGCTGCGCCGAAGTGCCTGAAATTCTCAGCGATCGGCGGGTGGAGATCACCGGACCGGTCGATCGCAAGATGGTCATCAACGCCCTCAATTCAGGGGCGCGCGTGTTCATGGCCGACTTCGAGGACGCCACCACTCCCACGTGGCGCAACCTCATTGACGGACAGCGCAACCTTCGCGACGCTGTCCGCCGAACCATCGCGCTCGAGTCCGGCGGAAAGTCGTACCGGCTCGCTGAGGCCACGGCGACCCTCTTCGTTCGCCCGCGCGGATGGCACCTGCCCGAAGCCCACGTGCTGGTCGATGGCGAGCGCATGTCGGCTTCGCTTTTCGACTTCGGCCTGTTCTTTTTTCACAACGCGCAAGAGCAGATCGCGCGGGGCGGAGGGCCGTTTTTCTACCTTCCCAAGCTCGAGAGCCACCTCGAAGCCAGGTTGTGGAACGACGTCTTCGTGCACGCGCAGCGCGCCCTCGGGATTTCCGAAGGAACGATCAAGGCGACCGTTCTCATCGAGACCCTGCCCGCTGCGTTCGAGATGCACGAGATTCTGTTCGAGCTGCGCGCGCACTCGGCCGGCCTCAATTGCGGACGCTGGGACTACATCTTCAGCGCCATCAAGAAACGGGCCGGCGATCGCCATGCGCTGATGCCCGATCGCGCGCAAATCACCATGGATAAAGGCTTTCTGCGCGCGTACTCCGAGCTGTTGATCCAGACCTGCCACCAGCGCGGCGTGCACGCGATGGGGGGCATGGCAGCGCAGATCCCGATCAAGGGCGACGAGGCGGCGAATCAGGCCGCCCTCGCGAAAGTCTCGGCCGACAAGCTTCGCGAAGTGCGCGCCGGACACGACGGCACCTGGGTCGCCCACCCGGCGCTTGTGCCCGTAGCGACGGCGATCTTCGACGCGCACATGCCGGCCCCCAACCAGCTCGGCAACCTCCGACAGGACGTGAACGTCACCGCAGCCGACCTGCTCGGCGTGCCCGACGGCGAGCGCACCGAGGCCGGCTTGCGCGGCAACATCACCATCGGCGTGCAATATCTGGAGGCGTGGCTGCGAGGCCAGGGTTGCGTACCCCTCCACAACTTGATGGAAGACGCGGCGACGGCCGAAATCAGCCGCGCGCAGGTATGGCAGTGGCTCCATCACGAGGCCGTCGTCGGCGGCGCCCCGCTGACCCGCGAGCGCTACGAGCGCGCGTCGCGCGAAGTCGTCGTGAGCCTCGGCCGCGAGCGCTACGGCGACGCTGCGGCGCTGTTCGACGCGATGTGCACGGCGCCCGAGTTTCCCGATTTCCTGACCGTGCCGGCGTATGAGCGCGTCCTCACCCTGTCGGCCAACAACGGCGGCGGACGCAGCCGTTGAGCGTGCGGGCGCGCGCGACCTAGATCAGCCGCCGCGCCTTCACTTCGAGGTAGCGTTTCACGAGACCGGGCGTGATGTCGCGCGGGTTTTCGTCGAGCACGAGCACCCCGCTCTGCTTGAGGCCGCGCAGAATGCTGTCGCGAAACGCGAGGGCCTCGGCGGCCGCGGCGCGTACATAAAGGTCGACCGCGCGCTCCGCTGGTGCCACGGCGAGCGCCTCCACGTCGGTGTCGCGCATGAGCACGCACAGCGGCACGTGACGGGGCATCAGGCTTCGCAGCGCCGCCGCGAGCTCATGGGCAGCGCGAGGCTCGAGCAAATTCGTAAAGACAATGAACAGCGATCGCACGCGAACCTGCGACGCGAGGAACGTCATCGCCGCGCGGTAGTCGGTGGCGGCCACGCTCGCCTCGAGGTCGAACGCGGCGCGCGCGAGGCGCCGGGCGCCCGAGCGTCCCGCTGCGGGGGCGAGGAACTTGCGCGGAGCATCGTCGAAGAGCAGCAGCCCGGCCTTGTCGCCCCCGCGAACGGCGACGTCGGCGGCGAGCAACGCAGCGTTGAGCGCGTGGTCAACCTGCTCCAGGCCGTGACTGGCGCCCCGCATGCCTCGGCCCACGTCGATGGCAAAGACGACGTTCTGGTTGCTCTCCGCCTGAAACTGCCGAACCGTGGGGTCGTCTCGCCGCGCGGACGAGCGCCAGTCGATGTGACGGACTTCATCGCCCACCTGATAGGGCCGAAGCCGCTCGAACTCGGTGTCGCCGCCCCGCACGCGCAGCGAGCCGAGGCGCGCGTCCTGCCGCCCCTGCCTGCGCAGCAGCTCGAGCGCGCGCGACGCGTGCACGTCCGGATAGACGTCCGACTGCGCCGGCAGCGCGATCCGCTCCTGCCGCGCCATCAGCCCGAGTGGCGATCCGTAGCGCACAGCGACCGCGCCGAACGTTCGAGGCCCGCGACGGGTGGGCGTGAGCTCGTAGCGAACCGCGATCGTCGCGCGCGGCAGCAGCACGAACGGCGCCGGGAGACCCGTCGTCTCGCTGTTCGACACGGGATCGTCGGACACGACTCCGCGCAGAACGCGCCCGCTGTCGTTTCGAAGCGTGATGACGACCGCATTTTTTCGGCCGACCGACAGAATGCTCGCGACCTCACGCGAGGCTGCGATGCGGCGCCCGCGCAGCAGAAGCGCGTCTGCGACCATCGCCGCGACGAGCAGAGCATCAACTGCAAAAAGCGGCACGCGCAGCGCCGAGACAGCGCCCGCAGCGGCCGCGAAGAGCGCGATCAGCAGCGCCAGCGCGGCGGTCTTTCGCTGGGGAAACACGGACGCGAAGACCGCTATCCCTGCGCGCGCGGCACGGCGACCACGCGAACGATCTCGGCGATGCGATCATCGGCGGAAATGCCCTGAAGCTGCGCGTCAGGGTGGAGCATGATCCTGTGGCGCAGCACGGCAGCGGCCATCGGCTGCACGTCGTCGGGCGTGACGAAATCGCGTCCGTCGCTCGCAGCGACCACCTGCGCCGCGCGCATCAGGGCGAGCGAGGCGCGCGGAGAGGCTCCGAGCTCGATGGCGCGATCGTCACGCGTCCTGCGCACCAGCTCGACGAGGTACGCGATGATCGCGTCGTCCATGCGCACCGAACGCGCATGCTGCTGCATTTCGAGCAGCTCCGCCGGGGTCGTGACCGCGCTGAGCTCGAGTTTGCCGGGGTCGAAACCCAGGAGCTGATTTTTCACGATCGCGTGCTCTTGTTCGCGCGGCGGATCGCCCACGGTGAGCTTCAACAGAAAGCGATCGAGCTGCGCCTCGGGGAGCGGGTAGGTGCCCTGCGACTCCACTGGATTTTGCGTGGCGATGACCACAAACGGCTCGGGGAGCGCGCGGGAGGTCCCGCCCTCGGTAACGGTGCGATCCTGCATGGCTTCGAGCAGCGCGCTCTGCGTTTTAGCGGGCGCGCGGTTGATCTCGTCTGCGAGCAGCATTTGCGTAAACACCGGGCCGGCGACGAAGCGAAGCTCACTCGTCTGACGATCGAACACGCTCGAGCCCGTGATGTCGCTCGGCATCAAATCGGGTGTAAACTGAATGCGTTTGAACGCGCAGCCGCTGACCGCCGCCAGCGCGCGGGCGACGAGCGTCTTGCCGAGGCCCGGCGCCCCTTCGACCAGCACGTGTCCGCCGGCGACGAGGGCGACGCACGCCCCGACAAGCAGCTCCTGCTGCCCGACAACGGCGCGGGCCATTTGCGACTGGAGTGCGGAAAAGCGCTCAGCGAAGCGATCTGCGTTCAAGGTGCCCGAAGACTATCAGAAGCCGCACGGCTTCATGGCGCCGCTCGCCGCATGGCGCGCACATAGAGCGCGGTGAGGCGCCGGAGCTCCGCCAGATTTTCGGCAGCCGTCGCCATCGGGTTCGGAGGGTTTGTCGCCGCCGCGCAGATCCGATCGCATTCTTCGAACGGCGTCCCGGAGCGCTGCGCGAGAAACGCGACCGGCCCGCTTGCCGCACGCGGCATCGCTGCGCGAAGGCGCTCTACCGCAAAGCGCGCAAAGGCCGTGAGCGCGTGCCCCGAGGCGCCTGCCCTCGCGTACAAAAACCCTGTCGCTTCGACGTGCTCGACGAACGCGCGGCGAGGCGTTTGTTGCGCTTCCGCGGCGCGCGAAAGTCGAACGCCGGCGGCCCAAAACAGCAAGAACGACGCCGCGAGCGCGTGCCACATTCCCACGCCGAGGCCGGCGCGCGCGAGGCTGGCGACGGGCGACGACGGCGGCGCGATGCCGTCCATGGGCTGCGCGATCCGGACATCGGAGGCGTGGCTGCGGGCGACAATCGCGAACGCGACTTCTGCGTTTCCCGGGTGCATCAAGCCAATATTGGTAAACAAGTCGTCCGAGGCCACGCCCAACACGGCCCCGGCGCCGACCGCGCAAAACGACGCGAACGCGACGCCGTCGCCTGTCCACGCCAGCGTGTTTTCATCCGGGGACGACGCCGCAAAAGGGCCGCAGTCCATCGACAGCGCGGCCGGCGCTGCGAGGCGCCCTGCGTAGCGCACCGAGCTCGCGCGCGGCTCGTCCGCATCGGATGGCTCGTCGTCCCCGTCGCGCGCGACCTCCATGCTCGTGTTGACCTCCAAGGACGCCGACGCCGCCGAGGTCGCGCCGAGCGCAGCGGGCCACAGATCCGTCCGCCCAAGCAACACGAGCACGCCGCCTTCGCGCGCCCACTCCATCAAGTGGAGCGCTGTGGGCCCGTCGATCGGCGTGCGCTCCAGATCGACCAGGACCGCCCTGTCGGCGTCGGCGCCGGGCGAGGGCATCGGCAGACGCGCCAGCGAGCCGACGAGCGGCCCCGCGGTCACGCCCTGTCGCGAGAGAAGCTCTTCGAGCACCTCCGTGCCGGCGGGCTCAGACGCAGTCCGCCTTGGCCTTTCGTGGCTGCCGCAAGCCGCAAGCGCAAGCGTGAGAGCCGCGAGGGTCGCAGCGGCGCGCACGAGCCGACCTGCGCGCTCCGCCGCCAGTCCCGAAGCGACAGACGTGGCCGCAGCGCCGCCGAATTTGACCCGATCAACCTCGCGCACGAGCTCGCGCAGCGGCTCCCTCGCAGAGGGCTCGCGGCACTCGCGAACGTACTCGCCGTACGTTCGGCCGCTCGCGAGGCGGATCGCGCGGCGAGCGTCGAGCGCAGCCAGCGCAGCCTGCAGAAAGATGTACAATGCATGTTCGTGGCGCCCCGCCTCGCGAAGGGCCTCTGCGCGCCCGAGCAGGCGAGCCGCGTCGGGCTCGTCCGCGTCTGCCGCCGCGGCAGGCCCCGCCACGCTCGCTGCCGAAGCCTGGGGGCGCGCATCGGCCAGCGCGCGATCCGTCCGCGCGCGACGAAACGCCGCAATCGCCAGCGCGATCGCAAACGCAGCGAGCCCGCCAAACATCAGCCACAAAGCCGCGCGCGCAAAGCGACCGAAAATCGCAGCAACCCAGTCGAAATTCCCGCTTTTATTAGAGACCTCGGGCGGCGCAGCAGCCGCCGCGGCGCACGCGCGAGCGAGCGGCTCGCAGCCCGCGACGTCCGCGAGCGGACACAGGCGCAGCGCGTCCGGACCGAGTCTCGACGGTGGCGCAGAGCAAAAGCGCGCAGCGCTCCCGGACAGGAACGTTCGGGCATCGGCACCCGCGCGCTCAGGCCCGATCGCAGCGCGCACCTGCGAGGTCGACCCGAGCGAAGTCGCGAGCAGAACGACCGCGAGGCGACGCTTCACGATGCCCTCCGCGGCGCGAGGAGCGTCTCAGCATCCTGCGCGCGCGCAGCCAGCGCAAAGAAGCGCGTTTGCACGTCCCACGCCTCGACCCGCGTGCGCACGTTCAGATACGCGAGCAGGCGCGCCACGGCGACGTACGGAACCGACAGCCAGAAGCCGGCGAGCGCAAGCGGGCTGCCTCCGACTTCAATGAGCGCAGGCGGCGCGTCGACTTGGAGGAGATCTTCAAGCAGCGAGCGCCCGGCGTACTCCGCCACGAGCACCATCGAGGCGACCACGAGAGCGATCGCGACGAGCGTCAGGAGCGCGTCGCTCGGACTGCTGCCCGACAGAGCGCGCGCGCGCCGCAGGGAAGCAGTAGCGCCGCCTCTTTCGAGCATCGCAGCCTCGGGCGCGAACACAAAGAGCGCGCCCAACCACAGCGAGACGAGCCCGATGAGCACGCAAAACAAAGCCGCCAGCGCAATGGCTGCCTTGTTTTCGGACCCCACCGCGAGCGCCAGCAGCAGCGCCGCGGACGCTGGCAGGGCCGCCTGCGCCGCGCGAACGACGACAAGCGCGGAAGCCGCGCGCACCGAGTCACGGAGCGCGCCGGAGAGCGATGCGCGGTCGTCAAAGACGAGGCGCGAGGCAAACAAGGTAAACGGAGCCTGAGCGACCATGCCGAGCGCGAGCGCTGCGATCCACGCCGCAATCCAGCCGTGCGAAACGCCGACGAGCCAGCACAACGCAAAGCCGGGCGCGAGCAGCGCGAGCATCGGCCGCCAAAGCCGCGCGGCATGCGCCGCCACGAAGCGGACCGCGAGGTCGAACACGTCGACGAGGGCGCGGTCACGCAGGACAACGTGCGCGGCGGGCGCGGTCACGGAGCCCCCTCGGCACGTGCGCGACCCGCGAGCACGAGATAGGCCGAAACCAGTGCGAACATGGCTCCGCCGAACACGAGCTTCACCTCCGCGGGAAGACTCGATCCCGACCAAAATCCCTCGAGAAGCGCGGCGACGAGCAGCATGGCCGCGGCACCCGCCACGATCACGACGACATCTTTAGATGTATCTTGCAAAGAATGAAGCCGCGTTTTTTCGCCCGGCGAGACGATGGACCAACCCATCGAGAGCCCGGCGCCGCCGGCGAGGACAATCGCGCCGAGCTCGAACGAGCCGTGCCCGATGATGAACACGCCGATGTTCGCGCCGGCGCCCTGCGAAATCACGTAGCCGAGGATCGCACCGATCGAGAGCCCGTTTTGAAACAGGTAAAATGCCGATCCCAGGCCGCCAAATATTCCCGTCGCAAAGCACCGCAGGGCGATGCCGACGTTGTTGTTGACGTAGAAGCCCGCCATCAGCGCCCCCTCGCCTCCCCGCCGGCCCTCGTCGAAGCCGCGTGCATACGCCTCGGACAGCTGACGAAGCATCGCTTCGGGCGCCACCTTGAACGCGAACGTGGGATCGCTAAGCGACGCGAGCAGGCCAAAGGCGAGCGGCGCAAAAAACAGCAGCGCGGCGAGCGCCACAGCTCCCTTGCGACGTCGCACCGCGCGGGGAAATGCAGCAAACGCCTCGCGCACGCGCGCGGCTTGCCCGCGACGCGCCGCGTAGAGCGTCGAATGCGCCTGCGCCGCGAGCAGCTCGAGCTGCTCCACGAGCGGCGCCGAGTAACGCGCGGCCCGAGCATGCGCCAGGTCTGCGCAGGCGTCGCGGTAGCCCGGCGACAGGCGAGCGAGATCGGCGGGCGCAAGCCGGCGAAGTCCGACGTCGGCCGCCCGCTGCGAAAGGTGCGCGAGCTCGCCCCACGCGCCCTGGCGGCTCGAGACGAACGCTCCCTCCGTCAGGCGCGACGTCAGCGCCATCGCGCGCCTCGCTTTGCAGAGCGCGGAGCCTCGTCGCGACCCGCGTGCTGGGCGCGGTCGTAGAGCAGCGCGAGCGTGCGGACCGGATCGGCAACGGCGAACGCGAAGCGTCTGGAAATCGGGCCTACCACCAGGCGGGCCAGCTCGTTGGCGCGCGAGGCCGGCAAGGCGGCGCGGCGGCGCAAGAACAACTCGAGGGCGGCGCGCTCCTCAGGATCGAACAGCACGTCGGCCGGCATCGCGGCGATCTCGTCCGGCTGCGGCGGAGGCCAGATGGGCGCCACGAAGCCGCGGGGAGCACGCGGAACGATGATGACCATCGTGGCGGCCGCCCGATCGCCGAGGCGCTGAAATCGGTGCGACAGCAGCATCGACGCGAGCCCTACAACATACCCTACCGGCATCAGGTCCGCCGCTCGAAGCAAGTTGCGCAGGGCAGCCTGCGGGGGTCCGACGGGCCTGCCATCGGTCGTGACCACACGAATCCCGGCGGCCATTTTTCCAGGCGTCGCGCCGAGGAGGCCCTCCCACGCAGCAAAATAAATCCACTGCGCGGCAAAGAGCAGCACGAGGAGCAGGCCGATACCCAGCCCCGCGGAGTCGGAGATCGCGCCGCCAAGCCCCGCGCCTCCGACCACGGCAAGGGCGACGACGAGCGCGACCGCGATGACGACGCCGTAGCAAATCACGAGGTCGAGCGCGTGCGCCAGGGCGCGGCGCGCGGGCCCCGCCACGCGATGACGAAACACGATGTGCTCGGGCGTCTCGACCGCGACGTCGGTATCGAGCGGCGGAAGCGCGTGCGTCCCCATGAATCGAGCCATTGTACGCCGGCGCCGCGCGTGCGCTCAGCGCGGCTGCGCGCGCTCGCGAGGCACCAGACCCACATCGCCGAGCCCGAGCTCGCCAAAGATGCGCGTGCGCGCGAGCGCGATGCGGGACGACAGCAGGTCTTCCTGTTTTGACGCCACTTCGGTCGTGTAGTGGAAGAAAATGCAGCGGCGAATCCACCCCCCGACCGCGATGACGTGCCCGCGAAGTGCGCCGTTTTCACGCGGCTCGACGGCGACGACCAGGCGCGTGTCGAAGCTGCCGGGGCCGGTAATTCGGCCCTCTTCGAGCGGATCGAGTTGTGCGTCGGGAAACACGCCCGACAGTCGGGCTGTGACCTCGCAGCGCTGCCGGCTCTGCAGCTCCTCGCTGCTCCAGGCCTGAAGCACAACGCGCTCGCCCGTCGACGGGCGCACGGCCACCAGCGTGGGTCCGGAGTGGTCGTCGACCCTCCACGATTTTCCGTCAGGTAGCGGCAACGTCACGCCAAAGCGCGTGGACGTAAACCGCGGCCACTTCGACGGCGCGTCGCGATCCCTGGCTGGCTCCGCCGCTGCCTGCGGCGCGCGCGCAGCCGGCGCAGGCCCACACGCGACGGTCGCCAACGCGGCCGCCGCGAGCAGCGTCAGACCTTGGCGAGCCACTCGGGATGCGACGCGTCGCTGCCGCGAACGATGTCGAAGTAGCGCGCTTGCAGCCGCTTGGTGATCGGCCCGACGGTGCCGGTGCCGATCGACCGGTTGTCGACCTCGCGAACGGGGGTCACCTCGGCGGCCGTTCCGGTGAAAAATACTTCGTCGGCGAGCCAGAGCTGGTCACGCGTGACGCGCCCCTCGTGCACCGCGATGCCTTCTTCGCGGGCGAGCGTGATCAGCGTGTCGCGGGTGATGCCGGCCAGAATCGAGCACGAGAGATCGGGCGTGGTGATCACGCCGTTTTTGACGAGGAAGATGTTCTCGCCGGTGCCCTCGCTGACGTAGCCGTTGGTGTCGAGCATCACGGCTTCGTCGTAGCCGCCCAGCTTCGCCTCGCGCTTGGCGAGCACGCTGTTGGTGTACTGGCCCATCATCTTCGCCTTCGCGAGCGAGACGTTGATGTGATGCCGCCCAAACGAGCTGATCTTCGCGCGAATGCCGTTTTTGAGGGCCTCTTCGCCAAGATAAGCGCCCCACTTCCACGCGATGACCGTCGAGCGGTGCGCGTTGTCGGGAGCGTAAATGCCCATCGCGCCGTCGCCGACGTAAATCATGGGCCGCAGGTAGCCCTGGTCCATCTTGTTGATGCGCAGCACATCGCAGCAGGCGGCCATGAGCTGTTCGCGGGTGAACTCGGGCTGCATCAAGATGAGCTTGCAGCTGTCGAACAGGCGGTCGATGTGCTCCTGAAGCCTGAAGATGCACGTGCTGCCATCGGCGCGCTTGTAGGCGCGGATCCCCTCGAACGCGCCGAGGCCGTAGTGGATGGTGTGGGTCAGGATGTGAACATTGGCCTGGTCCCAGTCGACCATCTGTCCGTCCATCCAAATTTTCTCAACCTTTTCGACCATGGGGGCAACCCTAGCCGCCGGTCGCGCGGTCGGCTAGTGCGATCACGTGCCCAATAACGTGGCGCTGTGCGTCACACGGTGGCGCGGTCGCGGAGGAACGCCGACCGCGTCGCAAACCGGAAAAACGTGGCCGCAATCGCGAGAGCGACCAGCACCACGCCAGCGCCGAAGACGAACCAGGCGGCGTCATCGAGGGCGGCAGAAGCCACCGCCGCGACGAACCCGGCGACGCCGACCGCGGTGGCGACCCCCGGCGTGGGGATGCGCTTGCTCACAAGCAGTCGCGCGTATTTTTCCTCGCACGTGTCGCACACGCGGTGAAACGTCGGGTGGTGGTCGCCGCACAGCCGCGCGTCGCATCGCGGGCAGCGGTAGCCGAACGACGCCTGATCGCACAGCGCGCAGACCTCCTGCTCCTTGGCCTTTACCGGCATGGGCGTGGCCCCCGGCGGCATCGACCCCGCGACCGTTGCGCGCGGCTCATTGCCCTCTTCGGCCTCCTGCTCCTGCTCGCGACGAATCGCCCGGTGCAGAAAGGTGTAACGCTCGCGCAGCGACTGAGCGGGCATCTCGAGGTAGGTCAGCGGTTCGGTGGCGGCGAGCGCGTCGAAGTCAAGGTCTTCGTCAGTCGCCATCGCGTGCGCGAGCCGATCGGCGAGGCGCAGTACAGCCACGCGGAGCGCGAGCGTGGGTGGCTGAGCGTAGGCGGTTGCAGGGTCGTGGTGCATCCCCACAATCCGCGGGATCGGCGCGGGGATCTGCCACGCGGCGAGCATGTGCTGCGTGAGCTCAGCGTGGTCGAAGCCGAACTGCGCGCGCTCGGACTCGAGGGTGCCTTCGAAGTGCGCGTTGTCGGCGAGCACGGCGGCGTAGGCAGGGTCCTGCTCGAGGAGAATCCACTTGCCGATGTCGTGGAGAAACGCGGCCGTAAACATCTCGTCGCCAGGCAGGCGCCACTCGGGCGCGAGACGACGCGCGAGCGCGCCGACCATCGTCGCGTGGTCGTGCAGGCCGTTCCACGCGAGCGTGCCGTCGCCCGGAAACAGGTTGAGCACCGAGCCGGCGATCGCCGCCTCACGGACGCCCTTCGAGCCGAGCAGCGGCACCGCCTGCTTGATGGAGCGACAGCGGTTGCGCAGTCCGAAGGCCGGCGAATTGACGACTCGCAGAATGCGCGCAGCCATCGGCGCGTCCGACTCGAGCACCGCGATCACGGCAGCGACGTCGAAATCGACGCTCGCGGTGAGCGTGAGGACCTTAGCCGCCGCATACGGAAACGGGCGGGCGCCGTGCGCTCTCGCAGCGCGCGCGGCGGCGCTCTCGGGAACCCGCTTTTTGCGGTCGTCGGCGTCAGGGTCGCCGAACCAGGCTCTCTCGTCGATGCTCATCGTGGTTTGGCTTCGACGCTCCCTGGGGCGAATGATAGCGCGCACGAGTGGAAATTGCGACGCCGTCGTAACCCGCGAAGCGGCTGAGCCAGCGCCGCCGCAGGCCGTCAGCGGCGCAGCAACACGAGCATCGCGCCCGACGCGCCGTCGGCGTCCGCCTGCGACGCGAAGGCCGCAACGCTCGCGGCGGCGGCGCCTTGCGAAAGCCACGCGCTCATCTCGCCGCGCAGCACGCCCGCGCCGCCGGGCGAATGCAGGCCTTTGCCATGGATGACGAGCACGCAGCGCTCGCCCTGGGCCCGCATTTTGCGCAAGAAAGTCAGCAGCGAATCACGCGCCTCCGCTGCGCTGAGCCCGTGCAGATCGAGGCGCGCATCGACCGGCAGCTGCGCACGCCTGAGCTTGCGCATCACGTCGGGAGAAATGTCGGAGAGCCTGCCCTCCGCCATCACTCCGTCGTCGACGACCTCGAAGCGCGACGACGCGAGGCTCGCCAGTCGCATCGACGCGTCGTCATCTTCGGCGCGGGCGCGCTCGGGCGTCGTGCGCGGCGTTCGCTCGACAGGAGCGACCGTCGGCACGCGCGCCGCCTTCGCATCGAGCGGAGTGACCCCCTGCATGAGGCGGTGAAACGCTATTTCTTCCTCGGCTGCCGTCACTTTCGGCTGCTTGTTCGGGACGGGACGCGCGGCCGGTTTCGCCTGCGGCTCGGCGAGCTTGACGTTCTTGAGCGCCGCAAACGGACTGCCCTTGTCGACCTTCGGCCCGCTCATGCGTCCCTCTCGCGGTTTCGCAGGGCGAGCAGCCCGGCGCGCACGCCCTGAATGCCGGTGAGAATGCCGTCGGCGTAGTGCCAGTCGGTGTCGTGAAGCTCGGGGAAGTCGTGGGGATTGCGCATGTCTTCGAGGGTCAGGCCGGGCTTGAGACGACGCGCGAGGTCGAAAACCTTCGCCATCTGAAGCTCTTCCATGTCGCCCACGAGCGCCTCGATCTGCTCCCAGTCCGCGTCAGTCTTCATGGCTCATGTTTGGCGCGCCCGGCCCCCGGCGACAAGATGTACGCGACGTCTTCGGGCGTGATCTCCGACAGGAGCCCGCCGTCCGGGTAACGCGCGACCACGCAGCCCACCTGCGGGCATACGCCCAGACACCGCGTCGCCGTGATCCACGTCGAGACCACGAGGCCTCGCCGCGAGACCTCGCGCTTGAGTGCATTATACACGCGTTCGCCGGTCTCTCCGCAACCCGGCCCGAGCCCCGACGAAGCGTCGCGCCGGTTGGTGCACACGAAGATGTGATGCGCCGGCGAAAAGGGAGGCGCAAGCATGCCCGGCTAAATTCCGAGGCTCGCGAGCCTGCGCGCGAACGCGCCGAGCCCGGCGTGACAGAGCGCATGCTGAACGTGGCCGCCGTCGAGCAGCGCAGCGGTGTGCTCGACGGGCACCCGCGCCACCTCGCACTCCTCGGCGAGGTCGAAGCTCGGCTCGCGAACGCGCACCGCGCCGCGCGCCAAAAACGTGTGAAGCCGGTTGCCGTGCATGGGCGGATTGGCGAACATCGAGATGAGCGGCTCGAGGGAATCGCAGGCGTAGCCCGTCTCTTCGAGCAGCTCGCGGCGCGCCGCGTCGATGGGCGCCTCGCCCTCGTCGACGACGCCTCCGGGGATCTCGAGGCTCATCGACTCGGATCCGAAGCGCCACTGCCACACCAGCACGAGCTGCCGGTCCGGCGTCACCGCGACGACGTTGCACCAGTCGCGACAATCGAGCGTGAAGACGTTTTTTCGAAACGCGCCGCTCGCGTCGAAAAGGGCGTGCTCGAGCACCCCAAACACGTTGTAAAATGCAACGAGTTTTCGATTTTGCAGGCGCCAGGGCAGCAGCGTGGGGCCGGGCACGACGAACGGTCGCTCCTCGTGGCTCATGGCGCACAACTACCACGACTGCGCTATACGCAAACGTCCACGACGGAGAAGAGGCGCGTCTGGCGCCGCGGTGCGATCATGAGCGAGAAAAAAGCCGAGGGCGAAAAGCTCATCGTCAAAAACCGCAGGGCGACCTTCGACTACGCCATCGACGACACCTACGAGGCCGGCATCGTGCTGCTCGGCAGCGAGGTCAAGTCGATGCGGGCCGGCCGGGTCGACATCGTCGACGCGTACGCCGCCGAAGAGAACGGCGAGGTCTGGCTAAAGCAGCTGTATGTGGCGCCGTTCGAGCAGGCGACGGCGTTTCCGCACGAGCCGCGGCGGCCTCGCAAACTGCTCATGCACAAGCGCGAGATCGCTCAAATCAAGAAGGCCATCCAGCGTGGCGGGTTCACGCTCATCCCGCTGCGACTGTATTTCAAGGGCGGCCGCGCGAAGGTCGAGCTGGGCGTCGCCAAGGGCAAGTCCAAAGGCGACAAGCGGCACGACATCGCCAAGAAGACCGCCGACCGCGAGGCGCGCGACGCCATCGGACGCGGCCGCAAGGGCGCGTAGCACGCGCTCGAAAACACCCTGCCAGGAATTGGCGAAGCCAATTGCGTGGGGTGGGGACCGGCGAAAAACCGCCTTCTTCGGGGCGGGAAGGTGCTTACATCCCCGGGATGAAAGGCTGGCAGGCCGCTGCTTCAACGGCCTGCTGGAGCCCGGCTGCGCGTTGACCGCGCAGCGGCATAGCGCGTAGAGCATTCGCCCATGGCTCATGTGCGTTGGGAGAAGGGCGGCGAGGCCGATCTCATCAAGCTCGAAGGCGAGGCGATCGTGCTCCGCTCTTCGATTCCGTCGCCTCCTGGCTCAAGGCTCGTGGGCGCGCTCACTTCGGCGAGCGGCGAGCTGCGCGTGAAGGTGCACACTTCGAAGCGGCAACCCGACGGCGCGTTCGTGCTCGAAGGCCGGCTGATCGACACCACCCGCGAGCTCCGACTGCGCCTCATCGGCTGCGTCGTCCCACAGCACGCCGGGGACGCATCCTTGGACACACCTCAAGCAGGTCGATAGAGTCGACTCCATGACTGGTCTCGCAAGGCTCGTAGCCGCGGGTTGCTTCGGCGCTTCGGTGCTGGCGTGCAACACGGTGCTGTCGCTCGGCGATTACCACGAGCTCAAGGTCTGCGCGCGCAACAGCGAGTGCATCGCTGCGAACGCTGGAAAGCCCGCGATTTGCCGCAAAAATGACCATATCTGCGTCAGTCTCATCAACGATGACTGCCCGAACGTCAGCGGTCCGGTCGACGACGACAACGCCATCGTGATCGGCACCCTGTTCACGCTCAAGGGCACCAACAAGAGCTCGGGCGTGGCGCGAACGCAGAGCGTGGAGCTCGCCCTCGGTGAGATCACCCAGACCATCGTTGGCCTCCCCGGCGGAGTCGCGGGCGCGCCGCGGCCGCTCGTTGCGCTCGAGTGCGACGACTCGTCAGACGTAACGGTCGCGACGCGCGCCGCCAAGCACCTCCGCGACGTGGGAGTGCCGGCGATTATCGGGCCGGGCGGCAGCGGAATCGTCGCCGCGGTCGCGCAGAGCGTGACCATCCCGTCGGGCATCTTCCTCATTTCGCCCTCGGCCACGAGCGCCACCCTGTCAGGCCTCGATCCGCTCGTGTGGCGCACCGCCCCGTCCGATGTCGTTCAGGCGGTCGAGCTGCAGCATCAGGTCGGGGAGCTCGCCAAGATCGTCACCGGTCCCAAGGTGAAGCTCGCTGTGGTTTACCAGGACAACCCCTACGGAAACGGCCTGCTGACCGCGCTGTCCGCGGGGCTCACGCTCAACGGCGCTCCGGTCGGCGACCCGTCGAACGGCGGCCTGTACGCGCCCAAAGCGTACGACGCCACGAAGCTCGACCCGAGCGCGGCCGTCGCTCAGATTCTCGCCGAGCCGCGGCCGCAAATCATTGCCCTGTTTGGCACGGCGGAGATCATCACCAAGTTCATCGCGCCACTCGAGGCCGGGTGGCTCGCCGGTGACGGCGGCGCAGGCGCGCCAAGGCCACAATACCTGCTCGCCGACGCGGGCAAGCGGCAGGAGCTGCTCGATCTGCTCAAGGGCAACGAGGACCTTCGCAAGCGCGTGAGAGGCACGGTTCCGGGCACGGCAGGCGCGAACTATCAGGCGTTCAGCCTCGGCTATCAGGGAAAATTCAGCCAGACGCCCGGCGTGTTCGGCATGGCCGGCGCCTACGACTCGACCTACATGATGGCCTACGCGATCGGCGCGATCGGCGCGCAGGCGATTACAGGGGGTGCCATCGCCGCGCAGATGCCGAAGCTCGTGAAAGGCACCAAAACCGCCGTGGGGCCCGGCGCGCTGTCGCCCACGATGAAGACGATGACGTCGACGGGAACCATCGATATCGACGGCGCCTCGGGACCGCTCGACTTTGATCTGAACCAGCACGAAGCTCCCAGCGATATCGACGTCTGGTGCGTCACCCTGCAGACCGGCGTCGAAGCGTTCACTTCGTCGGGGAGCTACTACGATTCAGCAACGAAGACGCCCGTCGACGCATTCACGAAGTGCCAGTAGCGGCCTAATTGCGGTCGCGCGCGCGATAAGCCACGACCAGCGCCGAAACGCAGCCGATGAGCGCCAGCGCCAGCGCGCTTGCCCGCTGCCCCAGATCGCCCACCGCGCCGCCGCCGAGCAGACTCCGAAGGTGCGCCGCGGGCAGCAGCGAGCCAAGCGCGCCCGCCCCGCCGATCCAGCTCGCGACGAGCAGGAAATTTCGCCCGCCTCCGCGCTTTCCGAAGCACGATCCTGCGCAGAAAAGGCTGCAAAAAGCGCCTCCGGCGAGGGCTCCGACCCACGCGCTGGTGAACAGATCGCGCCAAACCGGCGGGTCTCCGGGGCCATGCGCGACCGCCACGACAACACACGCGAGCAGGGCGCACAGGCCAGCAGCGCCCCCGGCCGCGACGCCAAGGTGAACGAGGGCGACCTGCCTCGAGCGGGCGCCGAAGCCCGACAGTACGTTCGCTGCGGAAAGAAGGGATCCGCCCCGCGCGACTGCGGCGGCCAGCGCTGAGCACAACAAAGGAACCGAGAGCGTGGCGTACGCCGACAGCAGGGCGCGGCCGGCGGGTGCGGACGTCCCCGACCGGTGCCACCACCACGCCGAGGCCACGGCCACGCACGACCACGAGGCTACGCTCAGCCACGCCATGCGGCTGCGCGCGAAGCGACGAAGCGGCAGTCGGGCGAGCTGCCGAATCATCGCGAGCGGGCCTGGCTTGAGGGGGGAGCGGCGGCTTCGGGCGACGGCGGCGACGGCACGCGCGCCCCCTCGCAGAGCTCGAAAATCGCTACGCCTGAACGGACGACCGCGCGACCCACGGCCCCCGCGGCCGTCGCCGCATCGCGCGCACGGACAACCACCGCCGCGCCCTGAAGCTCAAGGCTGACGAGGTCGGTCTCGGTCGCGAGCGCCGCAGCGAGCGCGCGCGGATCATCGGCAAACGCTGCGATCTGTGCCGACTCGCCGGACCCCGGCGCGGCCAGCGCGTGGATCGGTCCGGCGGCGACGACGCGCCCCGCCGCGATCGAGACGAACGACGACGCCAGCTCGCGCGCCTCGCGCACCGAAGCCGTCGACACGACGACAACGCGGTCCTTCGCGGCCGCACGAATCAGCGCGGGCAACGCGGCCTGCGCGAACGCCTCCATTTCGCAGAAGGGCTCCTCGATCACCACGACGCGCACTGCGGGCGACAGCAGCGCTTCGGCGAGCGCCACGGCGCGCAGTTGCGCGCGGGAGAGCGATGAAACCAACGCGGCCGCGAGCCCTTCGGCACCGAGTGCGCGCAGCGCGGCGCGAGGGTCGCACGGGGCTCCCCGAAGCTCGGAAGCCATCGCGATGGCGGCGTCGACCCGGAGCGCTTCCGGCCAGTCCGGTGACAGCGGCACGAATCCGCACGCGCGCCGCGCGCCGGGGGCCGTGACATTCAAGTCGCCCGAGGTCACCACGCCGCGCGAGGGGCGCGCGCTTCCCGAAACCAACGACAGGAGCAGGCCCGTCCCATCGTCCCGACCGCCAACCACGGCGGTAATTCCGATATCGAACGCAGCGGTGACATCGAAAAGCGCAAGCTTTCCGGCGCGGACGCTCGCGGCGCGCACGACAATCAAGCGGCGAGCTCCCTCGCACGCGCGAGCTGCCGGCGAACTGCCGCCATCGACGCCGCGGCGATCAGGGCGAGAACGAAGGCGGCACGAAGCCCGCGCATGGGGTCGAACGTCCCCGGCGCGATCGCATCGGCCACGGCCGACACCGCCGCGGGCACAGGCAACAGCTCACCCCATTCATCCGGCAAAGCGCGGGCAAAGAGTCTCGCGACCAGCTCCGGCCCCGCGACAACGCCCACGAGCACGAGGTAGCCGCCGGCCCGCGAGCGCGCGCCGAGGGCCGCGAGTGACAGGGGAGCCATCGTGACCGAAAAGGCTACGGCGCCGACGGCCGCCGCGAGCGTTCCCCGCGCGATCACGGCGACGTCCGAGCGCACCGTCGCCGCGAGCACGCCGCCCGACAGCAGCACCCCGCCGCAGGTGAGCGCGGCGAGCACAGCCGCGAGACCGGTGGCTCGGCCAAACGCGTACGCCACTCCCGTCGCTCCACGCGACGCGACGAGCGCACGAATCCCTTCGCGCTCGTCGCGCACCAGCGCCTGCGACGACGCGGTAAACGCAACCAGCACGCCGCCGCCCCAGGCAAGAATCGACGCTGCGGCCAGCGGCAACCTCGCCACGTCGCCGCCCGAGTGCGCCGCGCGCGCCGCGATCGCCATCGCAACCGCGACCCCAAGCGCGACCAGAACCGCGACGCCAAGCCCGGCCTTCGCCATCGCGCCCTGCGTAGCGAGCCTTGCGCCGAGCTGCGCGAGGGCGATGAAGCGCGGAGCTCGAACCATGGATCGCAAAAGACCACAGCTACGCGGCATCGTCGAGGTAGCCCGAAGCGCACGCGTTTCTTGCGGGTCTGCCATATGAGTGCATAGTGCATCATTCATCGCCCAACCTTGACGCGCGACCGCGTCCGACGCCTGCTGAGCCTGCCGTGCGCCTTTTCCAGTTGCTCAAGCCCCAGCGGGCGTTGGTGGTGCGCCTCGCGCTGGTCGGTTACGTCGCGGCCGCGGCCCTTCGCGCGAGTCCGGAGCGCGGCCCCTCGGCCTGGGTGGTCGCGTTCGCGGGGTGCTGCGTCGCGGCGGCATCGTCACGACGCCGCGGGCCGGTCGGATGGGCGCTGTTCGGACTCGCAGTGGCCATCGCCTCGGCGGTCTCCGGTGGCACGGCGACCGCGGAGTTCGCGTGGATCGACGCCGCGGGCTTCGTCGGGGCGGCAATCGGAACCTTCGCCGCGGTCACCGCGATCGCCACGACGCCGGCGTCGCCAGGACTTCTCCCCGGGCGCGTCTCGTCCGCGCGCGCAGTCGCAATCGCCGCGTGCGCTCCGTGGATCGCAGCCACGTTCGGGGAGCTGCACGGCGGCGCAGCCCGTGACCTGACAGCTCGGCTCGCAGCCCCTTTGGCGATCGGCGTCGTGCTCGGTCACACCCTCGTCGCGCGGGCCGCGCGCGAGCTCGAGCTCGATGCCCAGGCGCGCCTGACCGGAGCTGCCGGCGCCGCTGTCACCACCGCGACCGCGCTCATCATCGCGCTCGTCGCGTCCGGCGCCGACGCCGCTGCTATCGGTCGCATCGTCGGGCCGGTCGGTTTCGCGGCGGTCGCGAGCATCGCGCTGGAGAGCAACCCGCGCACCGTCGCGCGGCTCTCGAGGCGCCTCGCTGTGCTCGCCGCAGCCGGCGGCGGAGCGACGATCGCGCTCACTGCGCTCGCCTTGATTTCACCTGACCGGGGCGCGGCGATCGTGACCGCCACCGCCGCCGTGTTGCTCCTCATCGGAGCCCTTGGCGAGCGCCTCGAAGCGATGGCGCTTGGCGAGTCGGCGGCCCTCACCCGGCAGATCGAAAAGGCTACGCGAGATGTCCTCGCCGACGAGCCCGAAGAAGCGCTGCGCGCCGCGCTCGCGGCACTGCGGCCGGCCGACACCGAGGCCGCAACCCCCGAATTGTACACCCTTGTTCCGCCGCGCTGCACGTGGGTCGACGCCGCCGGATATGCGCACGAGCGACACGGGGAGCTGCCTGCCGATCTCACGCGCCACGCCGCTGGTGAGCCTCAAGGCGTGCTTCGCATCGAGGTGCTCGAGGCGCTCGAGGTCAAGCGTCCCGACTTGCGCGGTCTGCTGCAGTGGATGCGCGACTGCGGCGCCCTGGCCGCGACGTTGATTGTCCGCGGAGGCGAAGTCGAGGGCGCGCTGCTGCTGCCCCGCGCGTCGCGCACGCGTCCCCTCACGCTCGAAGAGGCGTGCGGACTGCGAAGCCTCGCGCAGGGTCTCGCGATGGCCGCCTCCGCGAGAGCCGCGTTGGAGCGGAGCCTGACGCGCGAGCGCGCCGCGGCGGCGAGCGAAGCGGCCGAGAGCGATCGCGCCGCGAAGCTGGGGCACGCCCTCGCGCTGCAGGAAGAGCAAAACCTTCGCGCCACCGATCGGCTCGCACGGCCCGCTGCGATCGGTATTTATTCAGCGGCGTCGCGGCTCGCGTACGAGGCGATCGTTCGGCGGGCGAAGACCCTCGCGCCAATGTTTTTGCACGCCCCCAGCGGAGTCGATCCGGTGCCGTACGTGGCCAGAGCCCACCTCGCGGGTCCGCGCGCGTCGTCGCCGCTCGTCGTGGTCGACGGCACAAGCAGTCGCGATCACGACCTTGGCCGGTGGACCGACCCGCGCACCTCGCCGCTCGCGCTGGCCGACGGCGGCGCGCTGCTGCTCGTCGACGGCGCGGCGCTGCCTCTCGAGATTCAGCGACTCGTCGCGCAGACGCTGGCCGAGCGACGGACGCCCTGGCCGCGCGCAGACGCGATCGATTTCGTGCTCGCGTTCACTTCTTCGTCGACGCCTGCGTCGCTGATCGCAGACGGAAGGCTCGATCCGGGGCTCGCGGTGCGCCTGGGAGCAGCCCTCGAGTCACCCATCGCGCTGCCGCGCCTGCGCCAGCGGCCCGACGACCTCCACGCGCTGCTCAGCGATGGTCTCGCCCGGGAGGGCCTTCGCGTGCGCGGCTCGCCGCTGGGCCTCGACGCAGCAGCGACCGCCCTGCTCGTCGAGCACGCGTTTGCCGGCGAGGACGCCGAGTTGCATGCGATCGTCCAGCGTCTCGCGGCGACTTGCACGGGCGACGTGATACGCGCCGCCGACGTCGCGCAGCTAGGCATCTTCGCGCCTTCCGCGCAAGCCGCGCCGCCCCGTCACGGAGCCGAACCGCGCCTGCGACGTGTGCGCAAAAAGACCTGAAGCGCGAACCGCTTGTGACATGCGATTGCGGCGTGTTACTGCGTTCGTCGCTTGTATTTGACGAAGGAATGGGAGATCGCCAGATGAAGAAGAAGGCCGTCGCTGCGCTGCTGCTCGTTGCCTCCGTGGGCAGCTTGAGCCTCTTGTCCGCGTGCAACAGCACCGAGGACACGTACAAACCCACGCCCGCGTATTCGGGCGCAAAGGCGACGCTCCCGGCCGTCCCCACGCTGCCCTCTTTGCCGATCAAGATCGGTGAGTCGTTCACCGTTTACGGCGCCATTCACCACCTCAACTCGAGCGTGCACGGTCCCGACGTGAACGACAAGGACATCAGCCTCGTGGGCTACATCGTCCAGTCGAACATGGACACCGTCGACAAGTGCGCCGTGCACAAGGCCGGCAAAGCCGACCCCGAGGGTTGCAAGACCGACATCCCGACGTTCTGGCTGAGCGACGTCAAGGGCGAGAAGAAGCAGACCATCCGCGTGATGGGCTGGGCCTCGAACTTCGCCAATGTGTTCGACGCGCTCGAGCAGTACAAAAACCTCAAAGAGCCGCCGAAGGAGCCCTACAAGGACGGCCTTTGGGCAGTCGATGTGCCGTTCCCGCTCCCCGCTACGGGCGCCAAGGTGAAGGTCTCCGGCAAGTACGGCGTGAACTTCGGACGATCGTCCACCGGCGTCGCCTCCGATCCCGCCAACGGCATCATGAACGTCACCAAGATCGAATACCTCGAGCCTTCGCCCGAGCCCGCGAGCTTCCCGCAGCTCAAAGACAAAAAGTAGGCGCGCCCTTCACGAGGAGCCCACCAGCGCCATCGCCGGCGCCAAGGTGGGCTCTTTTGCGTTTGTGAGGTACGGAGCGAGCGCGTCCAATGGGGCCGTCGGCGCTCCGTCCGCGTCTGCAGCCAGCTCGCGCGACGCTGCCCACGCACCCATCGCCCTGCCATACGTCGCGTCAGCACCGCCCCCCGCCTCCTGCTGGGAAGGGGCGGCCCCGCGGCGCAGCTGCAAAGCGCATGAAGCGAGCGCGCGGCCCGCCATGAACGCCATCGCGACAAGCAACTGCGGCCGGGAGGCGGAGGCGACGAGCACCTTCGCGGCCCGCCCGAGCGCCGCGTCGACGTCGGCATCGCGAGCGTCAGCGAGCGCGCGCAGAGACAGCGTGCGGCCAGCGCGCGTGGCGACCAGCCCCAGCGTATCGGGCGACCAGGCGAACGCTGGCGAGGCACGCCCGCAGGTCGCGATATCGGTCAGCGGCGTGCGGCGAAGGAAGGCAGCAAGCGCGCGCTCAAATGCGGCGAGGTCGACGCGCCCGCCGGACTCCGGGAGCTCGGACAGGGCGCGCACGGTCGTCTCGACGTGCACCCGGCGCAGCTCCGGCCAGGCCCGCAGCCGACTCGGCGCGTCCGCGCCGCGGAAGGCTTGGGATCCGACCCACCAGGAGACTGTCGTGTCGGTCCTGCCAATCTCAAACACGCGCGAAAACCACGCATGCCGGCTGAGCGCTTCGGCGGCGGTGCGCGCCACCGAAATGCGCGAGAGCGTCTGCTCTGCGACGCGAAGCAGCTGCGCGGATGCCCCCCCGCGCAGCAACCCGCTCCATTCAGGATGCGACGACTGCACGATGTCGTGGAGCACGGCGCCCAGCGCCCACTCCGCGCTCCCCGGCGGCTCGAGGAAGTCGACGGGGACGAGGCGGCGCGCGACGCGAACGCGCGCAAGCGTGACCTCCGACAGGCACGCGATGTCCGAAATCGTCGTGCGTCCTTCGCCGAGCGCGAGCGCGACACGCCCACCGACAGGCCGGCCCGGTCGAAGCGGGCCACCGAGTACGAGCGGCGCCATAAAGCGCACGAGCAGCCGCTCGGCAACCGCGCCCATATCGACCCGCGCCATCACCCACCATCCTAGCGCACAACGGCGGGTGCCTTGCGTGCGCGCGTGTTCACGCGTACAAAAGGCAACGGTCAGGGGCCATTTTCCCTTGCGCTCGCAGGTGACACGCGGTCTCCTGCCCGCCGTTACGCCTCAAAATCTCGGAGTCAAATCACCTAATGTCGATGGGCCGTCCGCCGTTCGATCCGCGCCAACCGCGCCAGTTTCAAATTCGCGTCAACCACCGCATTCGCGTGCCAGAGGTGCGCGTCATTGGCGCCGATGGCTCGATGCTGGGGGTGATGGCTACGCACGAAGCGCTGCGGTCAGCACACGAGCAGGCCCTCGATCTCGTCGAGGTGAACCCCAAAGCCGATCCGCCGGTCTGCAAAATTCTCGACTTCGGTAAGTACAAGTACGAAGAGAAGAAGAAGGCCGGAGAAGCGAAGCGCAAGCAGACGGTCGTCGATATCAAGGAGATCAAGCTCCGCCCGAAGACCGACGACCACGATATCGCGTTCAAAATCAAGGCTGCGCGTCGGTTCATCGAAGCCGGTCACAAGGTCAAATTCACCGTTCGCTTCCGCGGACGCGAAATCACGCATCCCGAGAAGGCGCAGGAGCAGCTCGTTCTGGTCATCCAGGGCACCGAGGAGCTCGCCAACGTCGAGGGCCGTCCGCTCATGGAAGGTCGCACGATGACCGTCCTCATCGCGCCGAAGCCGGCCATCATGCAGCGCGTTGCCGCGGCGAAAATCGCCGCCGAAAAGGCGCGTCAGCAGGCTGAGCGCGAAGGTCGCCCCGCCCCGCCGCCGGAGGAGTCGCTCCCGAATCTTCCCGACGATGACGACGATGACGACGACGACGACGACGACAGCGACGACACGTGAGCCTGCGCGGGTGACCGTGCGTAGGCTTGTTTTCAGTCCTCCGACACTGCACCTACATACGCACACATAAACTTGGCCCGAGGGGGGGCTCCGCGCGACGATCCGCGTGTGAAGGCCCCTCCGATCGCTGCGTGCTTCTTCGCGATGCTGGCTGCCTGCTCGAGCGCGCCGCGCGAGCATCCAATGGTGGCGCTCGCCCTTCCCGTCATCGCGAGGCCGGCGGCGGATCCGGAGCCCGCAGCGGTGCACTTGCGCGTGCTCATCGGGGGCGACCTCCTGCCCCATCGCCCGCAGTTGGTCGACCCCGAACGCATCGGGAGCGCGCTCTCCCCGCTCACGCCGCTGCTGCGTGAGGCCGACGCATCCATGGCGAACTACGAGACCGCGACGGGGGATCCCGACATGTTCAAGGCGCACGCCCGCGCCCTCGCAGCGCCTCCGGCGTGGGCCGCGGCCCTACGGACCGCAGGGCTCAGCGCGGTGAGCGTCGCCAACAACCACGCCTGCGACCGCGGCAAGCGAGGCCTCGCCGCGACACTCGACGCCACGCGGGCTGCAGGCCTCACGGCCGTCGGCGCGGGAGACGCTCCGTGGGCCCCGAACGTCATCGCCGAGAGGTCCGGAAAGCGCGTCTGCGTCGTCGCCTGGACCACCTTGTCGAACGAGCGCGCAAGCGGGTGCGCGAGCTCCGGAAGGCTCGCGTTCGCGAAGGCGGACGCGCGCGGGATCGCCACCGCCGAGTCCGCGATCGCCGCTGCGCGCGAAGTTTGCGACGCCACGATCGCCGTATTTCACGGGGGCGACGAGTACGAAATGCAGTCGGCGCGCGTGATGACGATGGCGACCGCCGTCGCAGAAGCCGGAGCGGCAGCAGTCGTGATTCATCATCCGCATGTCGTCTCCCCGATGGTCGTGGCAACCACCCGCGACGGCCGCCACGTGCCGATCTTCGCCTCGGTCGGAAACCTGGCCTCGAATCAGGGCGAGACGTGGGATCCGAGTCTGCCCGCGCGCCAGGGCGACCGCCACGTCGTCTACCTGAACGGCTGGACGCGCCTCGGCATGCTCGCCGACCTCGACTTCGAGATGGCGCCCGGCGGGACTGTCAGAACACGCTTCGGCTACCGGCTCGTCTGGAACGACAACGATCACGCCTCCGACAAACGAAACCCGCATCCGCGCATCGAGTCGCGGTTGCTCGAGGACGAAGGCGACGCCGCCGTCGTGCGCAAGCTGTCGCGCGACAAGTCCGGCCCCACGGCAGTGTTCGAAGACAAGTGCAAAATACAATCTTCCGTCGATCGTCCGACGTGTGAGTAGACGAGGGCGCGGGCTTTACCTCGCGAACCGGAAGGGATTATCGTCACGCCATGGCCGAAGCGTCTGCTCGTAAAGTTCGAATCCTCGTCGCGAAGCCCGGTCTCGACGGCCACGATCGCGGCGCAAAGGTGGTCGCCCGCGCCCTGCGCGACGCGGGGTTCGAGGTCGTCTACACCGGCCTGCACCAGACCCCCGAAATGATCGCGAACGCCGCAGTCCAGGAAGACGTCGACGGCGTCGGCCTGTCGATCATGAGCGGGGCGCACAACACGCTGTTTCCGGCTGTGATGACTGCGCTGAGCGCGAAAGGCGCGAACGACGTGGTCGTGTTCGGCGGCGGAATTATTCCCGAGGGCGACATGCAGCGCCTCCGCGACTGCGGCGTAAAAGGCGTGTTTACGCCGGGCACGACGCTCGAGACGATCATCACTTGGGTGAAGGAAAACATCCAGCCGAGAGGCTGAGTGGTCTACCGCCTCGACGCCGACGCCGCAGGCGCGCGAGCGCGATGGAGCGCGCTGGCTGCAACCTTCGGCGCGATGGCTCCCGCG
Source organism: Myxococcales bacterium (assembly GCA_947473045.1). Lineage (GTDB taxonomy): Bacteria > Myxococcota_A > Polyangia > Polyangiales > Polyangiaceae > JANYHY01. The sequence continues at coordinate 26,222 of CANJCO010000029.1, forward strand.
CTCTTCACGGCGGTCACCTTCGGCAAGCTCGGTCTGGTTCCGCGCGTCTACCTCGGCATCGTGCTCGGGCTGCTTCTGCTGCTGGCGTCGGTGCGTATCGTCGCCGGCTACCGCCGCCTGCGCCGGCACCTCGAAGCGTTTTGCGTGAGCGAGCGCGAGGGCGGCGGGCTGTCGGTCACAACGCGCCTTGGCCAATACGAGATCGCCGGCGAGAGCATCACCCGCGTTCGGGAACTCGGCGGCGTGCTCGGCGGACTTCGTGTCGAGCTGGCTCCGGGCTGGGACGGCAGTCGCGACAGTCCGGAGACGATCGACATTCCGCGCGGCGGCGACGCCTACGCGCAGCTGCGCACGAGCCTCGCGCGCGCGCACCCTGTTGAGCCGCCCCGCAAGCGCTCGCGGGCCGCACGCGTCGCGCTGAGCGTCGCGGTGATCGCGGGAATCTTCTTCCTTCCGTTCTTTCTCGACGCCATCTTCGGAAAGTCGAAGGTCGTCGCGGTCGCCCTCGTGCTCGTCGTTTGGGCTGGGCTGCGGCTAATGCTCCGCCGCTGAGCGAGCCGCCCGGACGCCCCCTGGCCCGGGGCCGGCCCCGCTCTGGCCCGGCCAGGGCGAACGTGTCGATATCCAGCAAAAACACGCGGTTTATGACTGGCACGCGCCTCGCTCAGGGGCCCCGCGAGCCGGCCCTTTGCCGACTCACCTGGAGGATCCCATGATTGCCATTCGTTCCCGCATACGCCCCGCGTCCACAGTCGCCACGCTCGCCGCGCTCGCCACATCCGCGCTCGCGGCCTGCTCCGGCGCCGTCGCTCCCGCAACCGCCGGCAGCGGAGCCGACACCGCCGTCAGCGGCGGCGACACCGTCGAAGTCGACACCGTCGAGATCGTCTCCGGCGTTCCCGACAAAGGCCGGGATCCCGCTGTCGTCGCGATCGACGTCGCCGGAGTGGGTCTGTGCACAGGCACGCTGATCGCGACCAACGTCGTGCTGACCGCGCGCCACTGCGTCTCCGAGACTGTCGAATCGGTGAGCTGCCCGTCGAGCGGCGCGCAGATCACCCGCGACCGCGCCCCCTCCTCGCTCGCGCTCTTTGCCGGCGACGATATCCGTACCGCCCGGCACATCGCGCAGGGCCACGCGCTCGTTTTGCCGCGCTCCGAGCAGCTCTGCGAGGCCGACATCGCGGCGATCATCCTCGACCGCGACGTCGAGGGCATCGATCCCCTCGCCGTCGGCAAAATCGCGCCGAAAGTCGGCGATCGCATTCGTGCAGTCGGCTTCGGCAAGTCCCGCGACTACGGCCCTGCAGGCACCAAACTGCTGCGCGATTTCGTGAGAATTCAGAGCGTGTCGCCGAGCGAATTCCTCGTCGGCGAAGCGACTTGCCAGGGCGACTCCGGCGGGCCTGCCATCGACGCTCGCGGAGCGCTCATCGGCGTCGTTTCACGCGGCGGTCCGGCGTGCGAGGGCGGCGACGTCCACAACGTCTATACGCGCGCAGGCGTCTTCGACAACCTCATCGCCGACGCACTCGCACGGGCCGCGGCGAGCGCCGAATCCGACGCGGGCGTCATCGACGTAAGCAAGGGCAACGCGAGCGACGCCGGCAAAAAAAAGGGCGGCAAGCCTCCAACCGATATGGGCGAGTCCTGCCGGAGCGGCAGCGATTGTTCGACCGGCATGTGCGTCAAAAACGGCAGCGAGACGTACTGTTCGCGCACGTGCGGAGCCAGCGAGCACTGCCCCACGAACTACAAATGCACCCACACGAAGTCGGGCAAGGCGGTCTGCGTGGCCAAATAGCCGCCGGCGCGCGCTGAGGCAGCCGGCCGTGCGCCAGCGGCGGTTGACGCGCGGCCCGCTCTGCCCATAAGGAAGCAGGATGGACTTCGACTTCTCCGAGCACCACAACCTCCTGCGCCAGAGCGTGCGCGATTTCGCCCGCGCGGAGGTCGCTCCGCATGCCAAAAAGTGGGACGAAGAAGAGCGGTTCCCCTCAGAAATCGTGCCCAAATTGGCCGATATGGGGCTGCTGGGCATTCGCATTCCCGAAGAGTTCGGCGGCTCGGCGATGGACACGACCAGCTACGCGATTTGCGTCGAGGAAATCGCGAAGATCGACGGGTCGCTGGCGCTGACGGTCGCGTCCCACAACGGCCTCGGCACGGGCCACATTCTCGCCTTCGGCTCCGACGCTCAGAAGCAGCGGTACCTGCCGAGGGCGGCGCGCGGCGAGTGGCTCGCGGCGTGGGCGCTCACTGAGCCCGGGAGCGGCAGCGATTCGGCCGGGCTCACCACAACGGCGCGCCGCGAGGGCGACGAGTGGATCATCAACGGCACCAAGATGTTCATCACCCAGGGGAGGGTCGGCGGCTTCTGCGTCGTGCTCGCACGCACCAATCCCGCCGCATCGAAGCAGCGCGGAATCACGGCGTTCGTCGTCGAGCACGGCACGGCCGGGTTCTCGGCTTCGAAGCACCTCGAAAAGCTCGGCTGCCGCTCCAGCGACACGGCCGAGCTGACTTTCGACAACGTGCGCGTCCACGACTCACAGCGGGTCGGCGAGATCGACCACGGCTTCACCGACACCATGAAGATCCTCGATCGCGGCCGCATCTCGATCGCGGCGATGGCGCTCGGTCTCGGCTACGGCGCGCTCGACATGGCCACCAAATACGCAAAGGACCGCAGGCAGTTCGGCAAGGCGATCGCCGAGTTTCAGGCCGTGCAGTGGATGCTCGCCGACTGCAAGACGGAGCTCGACGCAGCCTCGCTGCTGACCTACCGCGCGGCCTGGCTCTGCGATCAGGGGCGCCCCTATTCGCGCGAGGCATCGATGGCCAAGCTCTTCGCGAGCGAGGCGAGCACCCGCGCATGCAACAAGTCGCTGCAAATCCACGGGGGCTACGGCTACACGCGCGAGTTCAGCGTCGAGCGGCACCTGCGCGACACCAAGCTGTGCGAAATCGGCGAGGGCACGAGCGAGGTGCAGCGCCTCGTCATCGCGAAACACCTGCTCGCGGGCTGATTCCGGCAGCACAAAAGGCGAGAGCCCCGCTCCGTCACTGGAGCAGGGCCCGCCGTCAACCAGTCGCGCCGACTACTTCTCCGACTTCTTCAGGAGATCGCCCAGGGTGCCAAATTTGGCCTCCCGAGTGACTTGCGCGCGATACGACTTGTAGGCGTCGCGCTCGTTTTGCTCGGTCATGGCACGAATGCTGAGCTTCACTTCGCCGCGACGGGGGTCGATCTCGACGATTTTCGCGTCGAGCTCTTTGCCCACCGGAAACAGCTTGCGAAGGTCGGAGCCGCGCTCGGTGCCGGTGGCCGCGCCGGTGATGAAACCGCGCGCCTGACGGCCCGTGGCGCCGAGAATGCGAACCTGCAAGCCGCCTGGATCGACGAGGGTCACGACAACCTTCACGATTTTGTGCGGGGCAACGCGCTGCGGGGTCTCGCCTTCGGCGGCGCCCTCGGGCACGGGGTGCAGAGCAATTTTGTGGGCGAACGCGTCGACGTGCGACACGACGACGTCGATCTCGTCGCCGACCTTGACGACCTCGCTCGGGTGATCGATGCGCTTCATCGACAGGTCGGACGTGTGAATCAGACCGTCGATGCCAGGCTCGAGCTCGATGAAAGCACCGAAGGGCTGCAGACGCGCGACGCGGCCCTTGTGGCGCGTGTCGGGTGCGTACTTCTTGACGACCTCGGCCCACGGATCGGGCAGCGTCGCTTTGTGCGACAGCCAAATCTTGCCCTTGACGTCGATTCGCTGAATTTCGACGCCGATGGTCTCGCCGACGGTGAAGACGTCGCTCGGAGTGTCGCCCCGGTTGTGGCTCATCTCGGCGAGCGGCACGAGCCCCTCAACCCCGCCAATGTCGATGAACGCGCCAAACTGGACGACGCTGACGACGACGCCGTCGACGATGCTCCCGACGACGACGCGCTTGAGGGCGTCATCGCGGGTCGTCTTCGCCTCAACCTCGAGCATCGACCTGCGGGACAGAACGATATCGCGGCCGCGCTTGGCGTACTGGGTCACATGAAACGGCAGGCGCTTGCCGACCAGGTGCTGCAGACCGTGGCCGTGGCGCAGCTCGACGTGAGAAGCCGGCGCGAACGCCCGCAACCCTTCGATGTCCACCTCGACGCCGCCCTTGATGGCGCCCGTAATGAGCCCCATGACGGTGGTCTTTTCGCGAAGCGCCGCAGCCACAGCGGGCTTGTGCCCGCGGCCACGTCGCGGATGGCGGGTGAGCACGACAAGTCCGCCGCGTCCGCCGTCGTTGTGAACGACGCCAACGAAATTGGCGCCAAGCTCGAGCACGACCGGCGGCAACGTCACGATCCCGACAGCAGGCTCGTGCGTACGCGAGGGCGAAACGGCAGGCTCTCGCTCGGTGGCCTCGACCTCGGGGCTCCCCGCTTCCGCGGACTCCGCGGTTTCGGTCGCTTCAGACTCAGCTGTAACGCCGGCGGCGGAAGCTTCTTCGGACGCTGCGTCGCCGGGCTTCGGCTTCGGCGGCGGCAGGTCGTCATCGTCATCGACCTCGCTGCCCGGGCCCTGCGCGGGCTCGTCGGGGAGCGTCATCTCGAGGCGGTCGAAGATCGCGCGCCCTTTGCCCGACAAGTCGACCATGAAGTAGTCGTCGGTAATCTCAATGAGCTTGCCAAACACGACGTCGCCAACGCTGAACGCGGGGCGCTCCCGCGGCTCGGGAGGTCGCGGACGCCTCGCGCGCTGCTGGTTGTCGCGGCGCATCGGCCCCTGCCCCGCGGGCGCGTCGTTGCCGTGGGCTTCGACGCCCTCGGCCTGATCACCGTCGGCGTCGCCCTCGGAGTCGCCCTCGGCGCCTTCACCGTCGGCGGAAGCCACGGCGCCTTCGCCCGGCGCGCCCGGCTTCTTCTTGCGACGACGACGACGCTTACGACGCGGGGCACCGTCAGCGCCCTCGGTGGACGCGGCGGCGGCAGAGTCTCCGCTGCCCTCGGCGGCACCGTTGGAGACTTCAGAGGTCATAGCCGAGGCCGGGGCTTCACCGCTCGCGGCGGGAGCTTCAGCGGGGGAGCTCGCTTCCGGCGCGTTCTGCGCGGCTTCGAGCGTGGGCGAGTTTTCGTTGGACGTCATGAGGTGCCTGAGCGTTCGTCCCCTGAAGTGGGAAAGCTTGAACGGGGCCGCGAATACTAGCGCTTGACGACGATGGAGTCACGCGGCCTTCGCAGGCGGGGCCACCGCGTCGAACGCGAGCCCATGCGCCGCGAGTCGGTTCTGATAATAAAACAGCAGCCGCGTGCTTTCGAGCACCACGTCGGTCGCGCCGAGCGAGAGCACGGGGCTCGCGTGGTAGCCGGCAAACGCCCGGAGCGCCGACGCCAGCACAGCGTCCGCCCGCGCGCCGCGCAGCCCCGGCGCGAGCACGAGCTCCCCGGCGTCCTCGGCGCGTTCGAGGCGCCCCAGCAGCTCTTCGAGGCTTCGCTGCATGCGCTGCCGCGTCACCCGAACTCCGTCGCGCTCGCCGAGGAGCGCGAAGAGATCCGAGTGCCCGAGCACTTTGCGCAGCTCGGAGAACGCCGCCGTCGCCACGACGTGCGTCGGCATGACGACCGTATCGCGCTTGAAAGCAGCACAAATCGCGAGGCCAAGCTCCCTCGTGTACTGCGCGTCGCGCCGCGGATCGCGCTGCGGCTCTCCGCGCGCTCCGACGAGATAGCTCTCGGGAAGCACGTGCCGATCGCGCGCGTCACGCGAGGTGCCGTCGTCCGCGACGCGATTACCGAAGCAGTCGAGCGGCGCAGAGAAACGAATCACGCACGCTGCGTCGAGCCCGAGCAGCTTCTGCGAAAACGCGGCGACGCGGCCGATGCGGGTCGATTCGTCGTCTTCGATGATGTACCGGGCCTTGCCTTCTTCCTGCAAAAAGTCGTCGATCAACGTCTCGGCTTCGAGCGTGAGCAGGTAGTTGATGGTCGCGGGCACAAAGAAGACGCGCTGGGGTTTGCCCTGCTCGGCGGTGCGCCCGAAGGCTTCGATGCCGGTGCCGGCGAGCCCGAGCTTGAGGCGGCGCTCGACGGCGCCCGAGCGCGATCGCGTGCCCCCGGGAAAGAAGAGCGAGTGGTAGCCGCGCTCGAGGAGCACCGTCGAATAGGCCTTCAGAACATCCTTGTATAATGCATGTTTTAGACGACGATCGACGCGGTAGGCGCCGAGGTTGTGCATGAAGAACGACAGCACCGGATTGGTGAAGAGGTTCTTGCCCGCGCCGTAGGTGGCCGGCGGAAGTCCGGCGCGTTCGAGGGCGAAGCCGAACACAACGGAGTCGAGATTCGACAAATGGGTCGGCGTAAAAACGAGCGTGCCCTTCCGCGCGAGTCCCCGAAGCTGGTCGACCGGCCCCTGTACGATGATGCGGTCGTCGAGCGCGTCGAGACCGGTCATGCGGTGCAGATTGCGGAGCGCGCTTCGCGGAGACAGCAGGGTGCCCAGCACCGGCGCCATCGCCCTCGACGCGAGCTTGTAGACGCGCGGGTCGAAATTGCCGGCGACGTCCCACGCGTGGCGCTCGGCCAGCCGCTCGACGTTGGCGCGCAGCTCCCCGTCGGTCATGCGTCCGAGGCTCGCGGCGAGGGCCCGCCACTCGGAATACGCCGCGCCTCCGTTCGCGCCGACGCGCCTGGCCTCGAGATAGGCCGCATCATTGAGCACGAGGCGCGCGTCCTTCACAGAGTCGACGACGCGCTTCACAACCTCGCGGACGATCGCAGGCTTGGCCTCGTTGAATCCGAAGATGGGCGCGGAGTCGTACGTCATGTGCGCAGCATCGCCGCAACCCGCCAGACGACGCAACCTGCGAGCGCTCAGCCGGCGGGAAGCGGAGGCGCAGGCGGCGCGGCCGCGTCCGTCTCCGGAGCAGGCGCGGACAGATCCGGGCTGTCGGGAACCATCGGCGGCTTCTTGTCGCCGCAGGCCGCGAGCCCCGAGATCAGAACCAGTCCGAGCGCGACAATCTGAACTTTCCGCATGGGCGGCCCTCCGTAGGCGCCAGTGTCGCATGACCGATGCTTTGTGGAGTGCACAAAAAGACGGAACAGAGCTCCGAGGCCGAGATGCCCGTCGGAAGTGTGAACCTCGCGATTTTTTCCAGCCGCGTGCGGGCAGCGGCAACGACCGCCGCGAGGCAGCGGATGGGGACGCGCGTCGCAAGTTGCGATACAGATCTCCCTCACCGATGCCGACACTCAAGTGGTTTCCTTCTGCCGGGCCGCCGAAGACGTTCGCGCTGTACAAGCCGGTGTCGACCCTTGGGCGCGCGCTCGGCAACGACGTCGCCGTGCCCGCCGCGAAGATGGCCGAAACCCACGCGCAAGTGCTCTTCGACGGTCGCGACTTCAACCTCGAAGAGGTCGACAAGCACGGCGAGATTCTCATCAACGGCAAGAAGAAACGCCGCGCGAGGCTGGTGCACGGCGACCGCATCACCCTCGGCGACACCGAGCTGACGTTCAGCATGTTCGACGAACCCTCGCGCAGCGCGCCGCGCAGCGAGACGTCGCCCGCTCAGCCGCCCGCAGCGCTTTCGAGCACGCAGATTCTCAGCGCCGCGAGCTCGTTGACGGGGCTCCGAAAGTTGTTCGAGTTCAGCGAAAAGCTGATGACGGTCAAGAGCGAAAGCGAGCTCCTGCTGGCGATGCTCGACGCGGTCATCGAGGTGACCGGCGCCGAGAAGGGCCTCATTTTGCTGTGCGAAGACGCCGAGCCCGGCGCGACCACGCGCAAGGCCACTGTCCGCGCCGCGCGCAACGTCAAGCGCGAGGCGATCACCGATGGGTCCGGCGCGATCTCCGACAGCATCGTCCGGCGCGTGCTCGACTCGGGGCGCCCGGTGATCGTCAGCGACGCGTTGACCGACCACGAGTTCAGCTCGAGCGAGAGCGTGCTCGCGCTCCAGCTGTCGAGCGTGATGTGCGCGCCGCTGGTCGCGCAGGGGCTCATCACCGGAGTGCTCTACGTAGGCAACGATCGCGTCAAGGGCCTCTTCGAGCGCGCGCAGCTCGACGTGCTCACGATCTTCGCGGGACAAGCGAGCCTCATCCTGCAAAACGCCATGCTGCTCAGCACGCTGCGCGCCGACAAAGAGAAGCTCACGCACGAGCTCAAGGACAAGCGCTTCGGCGAGATCATCGGCGTCTGCCCTTCGATGCAGGACGTGTTTCGCAAGCTGCAAAAGGTCGCGACGACCGACATCAGCGTGCTGATCACAGGCGAAACGGGCACCGGCAAGGAGCTGATCGCCCGGGAGGTGCACCGACGAAGCAACCGCGCGAACGGGCCGTTCGTCGTCGTCAACTGCGGCGCGATTCCCGAGAACCTCATCGAGAGCGAGCTGTTCGGTCACGTCCGCGGCGCCTTCACCGGAGCCGTGGCGTCGCGCCCTGGCAAGTTTCAAGTCGCCGACAAGGGCACGCTGTTTCTCGATGAGATCGGCGAGCTTCCGCTCAACCTGCAGGTGAAGCTGCTGCGCGCGCTGCAGGAGCGCGTCGTCTACCGCGTCGGCGACAGCAAGCCCGAGAAGGTCGACATTCGCATCGTCGCCGCGACCAACCGCGTGCTCGAAGACGAGATCCGCGGCGGCCGGTTCCGTGAGGATTTGTATTATCGGCTCAACGTGGTCAACCTCTGGCTGCCTCCGCTTCGCGACCGCGGCGACGATGTGCTCATCATCGCCAAGGCGCTGCTCAGCAAGTACGCCGACGAGCTGCGCTCCGACGTGATGGGGTTCACCCCGCAAGCGCTCGCGGCGGTGAAGAAGCACGCGTGGCCGGGCAACATCCGGCAGCTCGAAAATCGCCTGAAAAAGGCGCTCGTGATGTGTGACCAGTCGCTGCTCTCGCCGGAAGATCTCGACCTCGGCAAGGCACCCGAGAGCACCATCTTGCCGCTCGAAAAAGCGAAGGAGGAATTTCAGCGCGCCTATGTGCTCGAAGTTCTCGACCGCAACAACGGAAACCGCACGCAGACAGCCCGCGATCTGGGCGTCGATCCGCGCACGATCTTCCGCTACCTCGAGCGCGAGGCCAACCCGCTGCCTCCCGGCGGCGCGGGCACGGAGTAGCGCGACCTCAGTCGCGTGCGAGCGGCGCTGCGGCGTCGAACGCGTAGCTGTCGGAGACCGCCGAGGTCGCGTCCGCGAGGGCCGATGCCGGAGCCTCGAATGTCCGCTCGCCCTCGCCCGCGTGGCTTCGTGGCGCGAGGAGCAACATGGCCGAAGCCGCCACGGCGACGCCTGCGCACAACGCCGCCGAGGCGCGGGCGGAGCGGCCGCGACGCCCCCGTCTGCCCGCCTCGCTCGCGTTTGCGATCGCTTCGAAGGCAACCTCAAGCCGCGCCGCAGCGGCAAGCCTCGACGCGCAGAGCGCGCACTCGCCGGCGTGGGCCTCTACGAGCGCCGCGTCGCTTTCGGTGAGCTCGAACGCTACGTAAGCCTCGAGCGACGCGCGGAGCAGGTGCGCGGCGCTCACGCGAACGCTCCGGCGAGGGCGTCGCGCAGGAGCTTGCGCACTTCGCACACAATCTGGCGCACCCGCTGGGTCGAAAGCCCGACCCGGGCGGCGATCTCGGCGTGCGAGAGTCCGTCGCCCGCGTAGGCAAGCTCGAAGACCCTCCGCGCGTTGGGCGTGCAGCGGGAAAGCACGCGCTCGGCCACCCGAAGCCTCTCGTCACTGAGCATGCGCTCGTCGGCCAGGTCGCGCGGATCGGCTGCGTCTGCGGGCGAAGACGACATCACGGCACGCTCGCGCAGGTCACGACGAGCCGCGTCGATCGACAGAAATATCGCCTGCGTGATCGCCAACGACGGCAGTCTGAGCTCGGCGAGCTTGCCTGCGCGCTGCTGCTCAATGAGCTTCAGCCACGCATCTTGCGCAACGTCGCGCGCACGGCTCACCGGCACCCCACGCGCGAGCAGGGCGACGACAACGCGATGATTGTGCCGGGAAATGAGCGCGTTCCATGCGGCGACGTCGCCCCGCAGCGCGCGGGCCGGGAGATCGCACTCAGGCGCCGTGGCCGCGGGAGCCTCGGGCGCCCCGAGGCGGGCAAGAGCAAAGGTCGTCATGTCTTGCGGCTACAACGCTCGGGACGCCGAAACGATATCGCCACGCCTGCGCGATTTCGGCGCTCAAACGCCGCGGCTTGCGCGCGGTGGCCAGCAGTGCCATTTCTGGCGGATGGTCGGTACTTGTGTTCGCTACGCGGTCGGCTGCGCCGCGTCGGCCCTCGCGCTCGGGTGCGGCGCAGACGTCTTCTCCACCGGCACAGACGACGGCGGCGCCCAGCCGGGCACCGATGCCAGCGTGGTCGCGGTCGACGCATCTGTCACCGACGCGCCCGTCGCCGACGCGCGCCCCCTCGACGGCGCCCCCGATGCGCAGGTCGGGCCTTGCCCTGGTAAAACGACCATCCAGCTGCCCGCGGAGGCCGACGCTTTCTTGCTCGAAACTTACCCCACGTACGCGGTCGGAAAGGTCAGCATGCTGCACGCCGCCGACTACGGACAAGCCCTCGCGCGCGTCGCGATCATGCGATTCAACCTCTCAACGTTGCCCGGTGGCGCGAAGATTCGGGACCTCACGTTGGGCCTCTCTTACGCGCCCGTCTCCAGCAATTGCGGCGGACCATGCGCATCCTGCGCGGGGGTCGAAGTTTCAGGCCCAATCGATGCGTTCTTTCTGCGAAGCGATTGGGACGAATCAACTGTGACGTGGCAGTCACGCGGCCCGAACAAACTCTGGGACAAACCCGGCGCCGTGGGCCAGAACGACCGGTCTTCGCCGCCGTTCGCGAGCTTCGCGCACGTCGCCAAACAGAATGAGACCATCGCCCTCAGTCAGCAGGCTGTGAACGACATCAACAATTGGGTGTCGCAGAGCAGCGCCGGGCCCACCGTGAGCGTTCTGCTGGGAGCCCAGCCGAACAGCGCCGCGAAGTTCGTGATCGCCTCGCGCGAGTGGCAGGCTGACTGCGGCGGAGATGCCGGCCTGTCTTCAGCGCCCACGCTCACCGTGACTTACTGCCAGTAACGCCCGCGCCGGCTACTTGCCGAAGAGCTTGACCGCGATGAGGGCGGCAGCCGCGCCGACCACCAAAAACGCCACCGCTACTGCGATGAGGGCCCGGGTGTTTGACGGCCGCGCCACCAGCGTATCGGACACTTCGCGCGACGACGACGCGGCCTCGGGAAGCTGCGGCAGCGAGACCTCGGAGGCGAGGGTCGGCAGCGGCGCGCGCACGCCAGCGACGGCAGCCGGCAGGGCGGTCTCGCCCGCGAGCACGGCGGATAGCGCCGCGCCGAATTCGGCCATCGACCCAAAGCGGGCGGCTTCATCCTTGGCGAGCGCTTGGTCGATAATTTTGTCGAGAAGCGGCGGAAATACGCGTCCGGGTACGCGCGCCGAGAGCGGGATCGGCTTCGACATCACGTGCAGCGACAGGTATTCCATCGCGCTCTTGGCCTCGAACGGCAGCTTGCCCGTAAGCACTTCGTAGAGAATCACCGCGAGCGAGTACTGATCCGTCGCGGGCGTCAGCGTCTTGCCCTGCGCCTGTTCGGGACTCATAAACTCCGGCGTTCCGAACACCATGCCCTCCTGCGTCAGCATGACGGAACCGGGTCGCATCTCCCGCTCGGTGACCTTCGCGAGGCCGAAATCGAGCACCTTCGGGTAGTCCTTCATGCCCGCGGACTGGCACATGAAAATGTTTTCAGGCTTGAGGTCGCGATGAATGATGCCCTGCTGGTGCGCCTCTTCGAGCGCTCCGCAGACGAGCACCATCGGCGGCAGCGCGCGCTCGATCGAAAACGGGCCTTCGGAGCGCGCAGTCTGGTTGAGGTTCTTGCCCTCGAGCAGCTCCATCACGATATAGAGCGAGCCGTCTTCGAGCTCGCCGTAGAGAAACACTTTCACGGTGTTGGGGTGCGCGAGGTGGCTCATCGCCCGCGCCTCGCGCCGGAACCGCGACGCGAGATCTTTGCGCGCCGTGAGCTTGGGGTGAAGTATTTTCACGCCCACCATGCGGTTCATCTCAGGCTGAAGCGCCTTGTACACGGCGCCCATGCCGCCCGAGCCGATCTTCTGCAGGATCTTGAACTGGCCGTTCAGAATATCGCGGCCGATGAAGGGATCCGGCGGGGGCATGAGGGGCTAACACTACCACGGAAGCGTGTAGGATCAGACCTATGAGCGACCTTGCGATCGCGCTTGAGAGCGCCGAGCTGCGCGCCGCCGGCTTTCGCCACGGCTTTTCGACGCGAAGACTGAGCTTCAAACCGCTGACGCCCGAGGCCCTGGAGTCGATCGCGATCGCGCTTCGGCTCGATCCCGCGCGCATCTTCATCGCCAGTCAGGTACACGGCGCGCGCGCCATTTTCGCCGACGGTTCGCCCGAGGCGATGCAGAGCGTCGAGGCCGACGCCATCGTGGCGTGCGGCGCCGGTGACGCCGTGGCGGTGCGGATCGCCGACTGCGTGCCGGTGCTGCTCGCGGACTCGGAGACGGGCGCGGTCGCCGCGGTTCACGCGGGCTGGAAAGGTTTCGTCGCCGGCGTCGTCGAGCGCGCCATCGCGTTGGGCGCCGAGCGAGGGGCGCGGTTCGATATCGCGGCCATCGGCCCGTGCATTGAAGCGTGCTGCTTCGAGGTCGGCACCGAGGTCGCCGCGCAGCTCGCGCAGGCCGCGGGTGACGACGGCATCGTAACGCGCGCGCACAGCGAGAAAGCGTTCGTCGATCTGCGTCGCGGGGTGCGCCTGAAGCTCGCGCGGGCCGGCATTCGCCGTATCGACGACGTTGCAGGTTGCACGCGCTGCGACCACGAGCGCTTCTTTTCGTACAGGCGCGACCGCGAGGCGTCGGGGAGACACCTCGCCGTCATCGCATCACGCACGCTTCCCTGAGTCGCGCGGCGCTCAGTGCGGCGCTGAGTTACCGCAGACGCCGCCGTTGCCGCCGCCTCCGCAGGTGTCGGGAGCATTGCACGTGCCACACTGAATCAGGCCGCCGCAACCATCACCCGCCGGACCGCAGTCGAAGCCAAGCTGAGCGCACGTCTTCGGCGCACACGGCCCGCCGTCGGGAGCGCCACACTGACCGGACTTGCCGCCGCCGCCGCACGTCTGCGGCGACACGCAGTTGCCGCACTGGAGAAGGCCACCGCAGCCATCGCCCGCAGGTCCGCAGCTGATGTTCTGCTGCGCGCAAGTGAGCGGCGTGCAGAGCGGCTTGGGGGGCGGCGGAACGCAGGAGGCCAGGTCCCAGATCATGAATTCGAGGGCCTTCTCCTGCGCCGTCATCGGGCTCGCCGTGCATTCCGCCGGGAACGTCTGACCGCCCGAATTCGTGCCCGCGACGTGGAAGTCGCTGTAGACCACGCGGCCGCACTGGTTCTGCTTTCCCCAGGGCGTGTCGAACGAATAGTTGAGCGGGAAGTTCGGGTTCTGCCCCACCGTGTACATCGTGCGTACGGCCGGCGAGACCACAGCGTCGAAGTCGTGGCGCGGATCGCTGATGTTCATGCGCGCGGGGTTCTGCTGCGTAAGCGCGCCGACGATTCCGAGCCACTTGGCGAACGTCTGCCCTTTGTTGAACGACGTGTCGATCTCGGCCGACGTGCTCACGAGCGATCCCGCGTTCGCGTTCCAGGTCGCCGTCTGTGAAAACGGCGCGATATTATACAGCCACGTGTAGCTGAAGTGGGTCGCGAACACGCGTCCCCCGTTGTCGGTGTAGTCGACCACGTTTTGCTGCGTCGCAGCCGGCTTGGCGATCTGTCCACCCCAGCACGGAAAGAACACCTGATCGTAGCTCTCGAGGGTCGCGAGCTTGGCCGTCAGCGTCGACTCGGCAGGGGTCTGGTTGGAGATGCGCGCGCCGTTGCCGAGGTAGGTCTCGATGCGGCCGCCGCCCGCAGGGTTGGTGAATTCGGCTTGATCGACGCCCATTTTTAGCAGCACGCACTCGAAACCATCGACGCTTCCGGTCGAGATCGCGGTGAGCGGAATGTCGCCCTCGCTCTTGTTGCGGGGCATGTGAATGTCACCGATCGCGGTGGTCACGCACCCGGGAACGTTGAACGTCACCTGCCGGCGCCACCTGCCGAGCTGAATGACGACGGGAATGTTGTTGCCGACGGGCACGTTGGTCAGCGTGAAGGTGCCGTCAACATCGGTGGTCGCCTGAACGAGCGGGCTGCCCGAAACGTCGGCGCCGCACTGGCTGCATTGCACGCCCTTGCTGAACGCGAGCACCGGCGCGTTGGGGACGTACACGAGAACGTTCGGGACCGGATCGGGCACAGCATTGTTCGGCAGGTATTTCGGCAACGTGCCCGCCACGACCTTGCCCTTGAGCGTCGTGGTGCCTCCGCCGTCGCACGTCACCTGCTGCTTGCACAGGCCGTTGCAGGGCACCGAGTTTCCGCAAATGCTCGGCTTGCCGCCGCCGCCGCAGATGTCGGGCAGCACGCACGTTCCGCACTGAAGCACGCCGCCGCAGCCGTCGCCCGCCGGCCCGCAGTTGATCGCGAGCTGGGCGCAGGTCGTCGGAACGCACGCGACGGCGCCGTCGGGAGCGAACCCGTTGTTGCCGCACTTGCTGAAGCCGCCGCCGCCGCAAACGTCGGGCGCGTTGCAGACGCCGCACTGAAGCACGCCGCCGCAGCCATCAGCGTTGTCGCCGCAATCGAAGCCAAGCTGCTGGCACGTCTTCGGAGAGCATGCGGACGAGCCGCCGTCGGGAGTGGTGATCACCGAACCATCGGTGTCGATCACGTTGCCCTGCTCGTCGCGACCGCCGGAGCCGCCGTCGAGGGGGAACCCGCCCGTCGTGCCGTCGTCTCCGCCGCACGAGGCCACCGCGCCCGCGACGCCCGCCAATACCGCGATCGCCGACGCAGTCCACGCCAATGCTTTGATGCCCATACAAGCCTCCAGCTGCTCAGCCTAACCGCAAGCGCGCGAGCGCGCTCAAGCAACTATTGCGACCTGCAGAGAGCGCACACGGCGCACAACCCGCGCCGGCGTCTTATTACGACAGGCGCCCTTTACGGCTTCACGAGGCGCTGAAGCACCGCCGAGAACCCGCCCATGTCGACGTCATAGGCGCGATCGATCACGAGCCCTGCCCGTGCCGCCGCGCGATTGGTGTCGCGAGGTTGAGGCGTGATCCAGACCATGCGCCCGCCCGGCGCGAGCGCCTGCGCTGCGTGGGCGACGAACGGCACGAGCAAGTCGGTGAGCGCAGCAGCGCTGGTCACCCTGCGGCCCATCGGCGGATTGGTCACGATCAGCGTAACGCCCGCCGCCTCCGACTTTCGGGCGTCGAGCTGCTCGAGCGCGGCGACGACGCCTGCTTGCTGCAAGTTGTCGCGCGCGGCCGAGAGCGCGACGGCGCTGATATCAGTACCCGACAGCGACGCGCAGGGGCCGAGACGCGCGCGCTCGATGAGCTCGAGTCCCGAGCCCACGAACGGATCCCACACCACGTCGTCGCTGCGTACGCCGCCCAGGAACGCGATGGCCGCGGCGAGCGTCGGATGGCTCGCTGCCGGAACATCGGTTACGCGGTACGCGAAGCGCGCGTCGAGCAGCGCGCGGGGATGGAGGTCAATGGCGACGCGCCCTCTGGCGTCGTCCACGCATACTTCCCACGTCGACGATCGCGGATCGTTTACATACGAAGGTTCGATCGCTGCCACGCGCGCGGCCACATCGAACACTGCGGCTCGGCGATGGCCGCCTGATTTCCACGAGATGCGGTAGCGAACCTGGCCTCGCGTGAAAGTTGAAAAAACATGGCGCGCACGCGGGGAGGTCACCGCGTCGGCGATGGCCTCGACGAGCGACTCGCCGGGCGCGAGCGCGCGATCGACCGCGGGAAACGTGAGGTGGGTGAAGGTTCGCGCGGCGAGCAGCGGAGCGATGGGCGATTCGAGCATGGCGTCGACGGCGCCGTGAGACACGCGCTTGGCGCGTAGCAGCGCCCCGAGCTCTTCGAGCAGCACGGGCTCGAGGCCCCCTCTGCAATGCAGGCGCACGTCGACCGCGCCTGACGCGCGAACGTCAGCGTCGATCGCAGACTCGGCGTCTCGCGACAGGTCGCGCGTGAGCATCGTGCGCGCGCGGGCCGTGGCCCGGAGAGCCGCGGGCTCAGACGCGTCACCGGCCCCGATCGACTGCAGCGCGTCGCGTCCGCCGACCTTGCCGAGCGCTTCGATCAGCGTGGCGCGAAGGTCGTCCCGCGTCGCGCGCGCGGCCGCTTCGATGAGCGCGCGTTCGATTTCGCTGCGCGCCGCTTCGGGTGCCTCGCCCACAGCGCCGAGTCGGCCCAGCGCGCGCGCGACTACTTTCACCACGCGGTCGCGGTCGTCTCCAAGGGCCGCCACGAGCGCGGTGACAGCCTGCGCATCTTCGCGCGTGGCGAGCTTGCCGACGACTTCGAGGAGCCGCGAGCACGCCGGCTCGGGTGCGCGTTCTGCCGCCGCGAGCGCGATGGCGAGCGCAGGGCGGCCCGTGCGAATGAGGGCGCGGATGACGTCCTGCGCAGCTTCGCGATCGATTTCACCGATGAAGCCCGCGAGCGCCTGAGCATCGCGCGCCCCGGGCGTGAACGCCTTGGACCGGACTTTGTCGAGAAGTTCTTGGCGAATCATCGAATGATGCAGATGCGCGTTGGCTGCGATACCGAACGCGACAACAGTGCGTAGCTTATGGAGAGGCCCACGTGAAGCGTTCTGTCCTGCCTGAGCCCACGGTCCGAGACATTCCTGAAGCGAGCGGCGACGTTCTGCGTCCCACCATGACCGATCGTCGAACCTTCCTGCGAGCGGCGCTCGGCGGCACGGTGATCGCGGCGCTGGGCGGCGCCTATTACCTCGTCGACGACGACGCCACCCGTCGTGCGCGCGGCGCCACGCTCGCCGACGGTCGTCCGCGGCTGCCCCCGAATCAGCACGTCATCTCGCGCATCAAGCCGATGGGCGGCCAGGAGGGCGACCCGAATCCGAACGCGTTTCGCCTCAACGTGTACGGCGAGGTCGAGGCACCGTTTGTGCTCGATTTCGCCGCGCTCCTCGCGATGCCCCAGGTCACGCAGACCTGCGACGTGCACTGCGTCACCAAGTGGTCGCTGCTCGACAGCCACTGGACGGGCGTAAAAATCGCCGACCTCGCGGCGCGCGCAAAGCTCAAGTCCGCTGCCCGCTACGTCATTTTCGAGTCCGCTCACGGCTACTCGGCCAACGTTCCGATCCATGAAGCGCTCAAGCCGAACGCCCTGCTGGCCCATCGCTACGAAGGTCAGGCGCTGCCGCTTACGCATGGCGCGCCGGTTCGTGCGGTGGTGCCCGACTTGTACTTCTGGAAGAGCGCGAAGTGGCTGACGGCCATCCACTTCGTCGGCTCCGACCAGCCCGGGTACTGGGAGACGCGCGGCTACAGCAACCACGCGGACCCGTGGAAAGAAGAGCGCTACTCGTGAGCGAAGGAGTCAAGACGCGCAAGCTGCACCTGCGCCCATGGGTGCGCGCCGTGCATCGCGACGTCGGCTACGTGGCCGTCGGGCTGACGATTGTCTACGCGCTCAGCGGCCTCGCCGTAAACCACATCGCCGACTGGAACCCGAATTTCCACGACACGATCCGCGAGCTTGAAATCGGCGCCATTCAAGGCGAGACCGACGCGGTCGCGGCCAGCGCGGTGCTGCAACGCATGGGCATCGCCGAGCGCCCCTCCGACACCTACCGGGCTGGCGACGAGCTCACCATCTTGCTGGATCACCGCACGCTCCACGTCACGAGCGCAGGTCACGTGCTCGACGAAGCCCAGAGACCTCGGTTCATCCTGCGCGCCGTCAACTGGCTGCACCTTAACCGCGGCAAAAAGGCGTGGACCTACTTCGCGGACGCCTACGCGGCAGGCCTGCTGCTGCTCGCGCTGAGCGGCATGTTCATGATCCCCGGCCGAAAGGGCCTCGCGGGCCGGGGCGCCGCACTCGTCGCGATCGGCGTCGCGATTCCTGTGGCCTACGTGGTGCTGTCGAACGGCCCCTGACCGTCCGCTGGCGCGCTTGCGCGCGTTTGGCTACAGGAAGACACGTGAGCGCTCCGCCGCAACATCCCGCCCTCGGCAAGACGTCCCGCGCCATCGGCGTGATGCTCGCGCTGCTTTCAGTGCCCTATGCGCACGCCTCGATGCGGCCGCTGCGCATCCTGCGGGCGCCGTGGGATGCGGCTGATCCCGACCCGGTGGCAGCCGCGCCCGTGGTGCCCGCGCCCGTCGCGACGATCGGCGAATCGGAGCTGCGCGCGAGCGACAACCACGGGACGCTCACCAACGCGCTGCCGCAGAGCGAGGAGCCTGCGCTCGATCCGCAGGTGCTCGCGAAGACGGCTGGCTCCATCGCTGTCGAGGATGCGTCCGGGCATGCACTCGATGCATTTTACACGCAACTTGGGCGCACCCTCAGCAAAGAGCCAGGCGCGATCACCCGCGTGCTGCACTACGGCGACTCGATGATCGCGAGCGACTACGTGTCGGGCACGATGCGCCGCCGCATGCAGGCTCGCTACGGCGACGCGGGGCACGGGTTCATTCTCACCGCGAATGGTTGGGACTGGTACTTCCACAACGACGTCGTGCACCGCGCCAGCGACGGGTGGTCGCTCAGTCGCATTACGGGGCCGCTCGCGAGCGACGGGCTCTTCGGGCTCGGCGGCGTTTCGTTTCATACCTCGCAACGGGCCAACGCAACCTTCGCCACGCTCGCGCGCGGCGAGTTCGGAAAGGCCGTCTCGCGGTTCGACGTCTATTACCTCGAGCAGCCGGGCGGCGGCGATTTCGAGCTCTCCGTAAAGGGCTCGGCCCCCGAGCGCGTGTCGACCGCCGGCCCCGCGAAGGTGTCACGCAAGCGCAGCGTTACAGTGCCCGACGGCGCGGGGGAGCTCACGTTGCGCGCCATCGGCGGCGGCGATGTGCGCACGTTCGGCGTGGTCATGGAACGCGAAGCGCCGGGCGTCACCTACGACGCGCTCGGGGCTCTCGGAGGCCGCGCGAGCCTGTGGAAGACGATGAACGCCGAACACTGGCGCGAGCAGCTCACGCTCCGCCAGCCCGCGCTCATCGTGCTGCAGTACGGCACCAACGAGAGCGAAGACGGAGGCGTCAACGAGCCCGAGTACGAAAAGACCCTCGGCACCCTCATCGACACCCTGCGCGCCTCGGCTCCGTTCGCGTCGGTGCTCGTCGCCGCGCCGCTCGATCGCGCCGAGAAGGCCGAAGACGGCTCGATGCGCTCGCCTCGCGTCATCGTGCGCATCGTCGAGTTGCAAAAGAAAATCGCCGCCCAGCACGGCGTCGCGTTTTGGAACACCTTCGAAGCGATGGGCGGAAAGGGCTCGATGGCGAAGTGGGTCGCGAAAGGGCTTGGCGGCGCCGATCTCACGCACCCAACGCCTCAGGGAGCGCAGCTGGTCGGTGACCTCTTCTTCAAGGCCCTAAGCACAGGCCACGACGCTTTCGCGAGCGCGCATCGAGGTTCGCCCGCGACCGACTCCGGACGCGACTGACGGCCAACGGTCACCACAAAACACAACGGGGCCGCGGTCTCCCGCAGCCCCGTGCATGTTTCACGCTCGTCGCGCCCCGTCAGAACGGCGGCGGAGCGGCTTTCTTCGGCGCCGTCGCGTCAACGCCAGCGGCGGCAGCATCCTGCTCGAGGATGATGAACTGGACGCGGCGGTTCTTGGCCTTCATGGCCGGAGTGACGTTCGGCACGAGCGGCTTGCTCTGGCCGAAGCCTTTGGCCACGAGACGGTCGGGCGTAACGCCGTGGCTGGTCAGCCAGGCGCGAACGGCGTCTGCGCGCTGGTCGCTCAGCGTCTGATTGTGATCGGCGCTGCCGCTGTTGTCGGTGTGCCCCTGAATTTCGATCCGCTTGATGCGCACGTTGTGAATGAGCACGTCGGCGATTTCGCTAAGCAGCGCGGTTGACTCGGGCAGGATTACGGCCTGATCGAGGGCGAACTGGACCTGCTGCTTGATCGTGATCTCCTTGGCGCCGATCTGCACGAGGCCCTGCTTCGGGCGGTGGCGGATGACGGGGTCGACCGTGACCTCCTGGCGAACCTTGACGTCAGCGGGAGCAACGAACGTGAGGAAGTCGTCCGCGTCGACCTGCATCTGGGCGGTGCCTGGAGCAACACCCTCGAATCGGAAACCGCCGCTCGAATCGGCGGTGATTTGAAGCGGCTTTCCGGCGCTGTCGGTCACAACGACCGTCGCGCTGGGCACCGCGGCCATGGTCTCTGCGTCGCGAACGTGACCCATGAGCGTGCCGACGCGCGGGAGCGCCTCGAGCGCGCAGTCGACCTGTGCGTCCTGGCCGCCCTTGGGCAACGCGGCCTCACACACGCCGTCCTTGTAGCCGTCGGCTTTGATCGCGAACGTGTACTTGCCCTCGGCAAGTTCCTGCGTGACGAAGCGGCCATCGTTGCCGGTGTGCAGGGACTCGATTTCCGGGTGATTTTCCCATGCGACAATCGCGTTGGGGATTTCGTCGGTCTTGTCCTTTTCGTGGATATTGCCCTTGATGTGCCCGCGCGCTGCGACCTTACCCTCGACCTTGACTTCGCGCGTGACGAGCTTCTCGACTGGCGGGCGATCCTGCGTGTCGACGTTCCAGCCGGCGCCAAGGAAGAGCGTCCACGGAGCCATCGGGCTCATCTCCTCGATGAAGTCGCTCGTGCCCGTCACTCCGATGCTTAGCGCTGCGGTCAGCCCGAAGCCGCGCTTCCACGGAAAGAAGCGACCGCCGATGGTGAGGTTGCTGGGCGCCACGGCGTCGTTGGCGAGGCAGTGATCCTTGCTCGGGTTGTCGGGCTTGCAAAGGTAGCCCTGACGGTTGACCGGCGCGAGCATGCGGTACTCGATGAAGGGGCGCACTTTGTCGTCGGCGAAGAAGGTCTCGGCGCCGAGCGTCCAGTCGAAGTGATCGACGCGATTGACCTGCAGGCCAAAGCGCTCGATGCGCGTCACCGGCTGCGGGCGGCCAGCGGTGCCCCGCGCGCTCTCGGTGTCTTCGACCACGGCGCCGCTGTTGTCGACGCTGTAGGCCAGGTTGAGGCTGAGGCGCAGGGGAATGTTGGAGCCAGGTCGCAGTTCGCGCAGATCCTCGGTCGCGATCGCGCCGAAGCGCGCGCCCGTAGCGGGGCCCGCCAGACCGACCGCGCCGGTACCGTTGACCAGCAACAGCTCAGCGAAACCGCCGGCGTGGAACGTATTGGCGACTTTACCGTAGCCCTTGAAACCGAACGCGGTGTCTCCGAGAACCTGCAGCAGCGAGGGGCGGTTGACGTCGTCGCTGTTCGCGTAGGCACCGGTGCTCGCGTAACCTTCGAGCCAGCTGGTGATGCCGACGCCGAGGTTGATGGTGCCTCCGATGTGGTGCATCGAATCGCTCGTCACCGGTGCGCTGCCGGGAGACTTGTTTTTGCAGGGGAACTCGGCCGTGCAAAGAAACCCGCTGCTGAAAAATTCGGTCGTGAAGCCGAGGCGAAACTGACCCGCGGCGTTACCCTGAGCGTGCTGCGTGTACATGAGACCGGAGCCCCCAACGAGGGTGCTCGACTCGTTCAGCTGCGCGTCGCGGCCCGTCCACTCGTCTTCCGCGGCGGCAGCCTCCGGGGCCTTCGGACCCTCGGGCGCGGCCGAAGCCGGCTTCGTCGCGGGCGCCGCCGGCTCACCCCCGCGGCCAAGTCGATAGTTCCCGCCCGCGCTGCGCGCGGCAGGAGCCGCCGCGGGAGCCACTGCTGCCGGGGGCGTCGCTGCGGGAGCCACTGCTGCCGGAGGGGTCGCTGCGGGAGCGGCCCCCGTCGGCGCTGCGGCGGGAGGGGGAGTCCCCGCGCCGCCGAACGTAATCGTCTGTGCGTAGGCGTCCCGGGAGGTGAGTCCGAGGGCGCAAAGCATGGGCAGGGCGCCAACGATGGCTGAAGCGCGGAGTTTCATGGGTGCGAGTTTGTACCATCGCTCCGCCGCCAAGGGGAAAGAAGAAAAGAGATGCCCCGCGCGCGGCCCGCGTCGTTTTGCACGCGCGCCGACGGGCTCGGGTTTGCGGCGCGCATGGGATATGTTCCCGGCCGATGGCAGCCCGCGGCCGAATTCTGATCGTCGACGATGAGGCCAACGCGCGGTCGGCGCTGAGCGAGCTGCTGCACGACGAGGGCTATCTGACGGAGACTGCCGCCGATGGTTTCAAGGCCCTCGGTAAGCTCGAAGACTTCTGCCCCGACGTGATTCTTACCGACGTCAAAATGCCGGGCATGAGCGGCCTCGAGTTCATGGAGAAGGCGAAAGCCGCGGCCCCTGGAGCGGCCTTCGTGGTCATGACGGCTTTTGGGACGATCGCGAGCGCGGTGCATGCCGTGAAGAGCGGCGCCGAGAACTACCTCACCAAGCCGCTCGATTTCGACGCGCTCAGCGCCGTCGTAGGCCGCGCGATGGACAAAGCCCGACTGACGCAGGAGGCGCAGCGCCTGAGGGAAAAGCTTCGTGAACGAAACGCGTTCGGTCACATCATCACAGCCGACGCGGCGATGCACGAGGTGCTGTCGCTGGTCGCGCAAATCGGCCCGAGCCGCGCGAGCGTGCTGATCACCGGCGAGAGCGGCACAGGCAAGGAGCTCATCGCGGAGGCAATTCACGCCGCCGGCACGCGAGCGAGCAACCCGCTCGTCCGCGTCAACTGCGCCGCCCTCGTCGAGACGCTGCTCGAGAGCGAGCTGTTCGGTCATGAGCGCGGCGCGTTCACGGGCGCCGTAGCGCGGCGCGAAGGGCGCTTCAGGCAGGCGGAGGGCGGCACGCTCTTCCTCGACGAAATCGGAGACATCCCGCAGGGAGTCCAGGTGAAGCTGCTGCGCGTGTTGCAGGAGCGAGCGTTTGAGCGCGTGGGCGGCAACGAGACCCTGAAGGCGGACGTGCGCATCGTCGCCGCGACCAACCGCGATTTGAAGGCCGAGATCGAGGCGGGCCGCTTTCGCGAAGACTTGTTCTACCGCCTGAACGTGGTGTCGCTCGAGCTTCCGCCGCTGCGAAAGCGAAAGCGGGACATCCCTGCGCTGGCGACCTTTTTCCTCAAGCGCTACGCCAGTGAAAATGGAAAAGGCAACCTCTCGATGGGGGCAGAGGCCCTCGAGCAGCTCGCGGCGCACGCGTGGCCCGGCAACGTGCGCGAGCTCGAAAACGCGATCGAGCGGGCGGTCGTGCTGTGCGACGGAGCGCTCATTCAACCGCGCCACCTGCCCTCGTCGATCGTACCGGCGCAGCTGCCGGCGGGTCCGCCGCCCGTGCCCGGATCGTCGATCGCGGACCTCGAGCGTCACGCCATTTTGACCACGCTTGAGGCCTGCGCGGGCTCGACGTCGCGCGCGGCGCTGATCCTTGGTATTTCGACCCGAAAGATTCAGTACAAACTGCACGAGTACGGGGCACCATCCCCGGCGGCGATGCCCGCAACGCCCGACGACAAAGGAGAACTGCCGTGACCGCTGCGCTCGCCGCTGAGCACCTGAAAAAAAGCTTTCGCAAACCTTTTACCGGCGCGCGCGTCGAGGCGGTGCGCGACGTAAGCTTCAGCGTGGAGGCGGGCGAAGTCTTTGGATTTGTCGGTCCCAATGGCGCCGGCAAGACGACCACGATCAAAATGATCGTAGGCCTGATCTTTCCGACGTCGGGCACCGCTCGGGTGTTCGACGTGGCGGCTCCGTCGCGCGAGGCCATGAAGCGCGTCGGCTTCCTTCCGGAGAGCCCGTACATCTACCCGTATCTCACGCCGCGCGAGTTCGTAACCATGTGCGCGAGGCTTTCGGGTCTGGGCGGGGCCGAGCTGCAGCGCCGCGTCATCGCGATCATCGAGCGCGTGGGCATGAGCGACGCGGTCGACAGGCCCGTGCGCGCGCTGTCGAAGGGCATGACCCAGCGCGTGGGGCTCGCGGCCGCGCTCGTTCACGATCCCGACCTGCTCATTCTTGACGAGCCGATGAGCGGCCTCGATCCGGTGGGACGCAAAGACGTCCGCGATCTCATTTTGGAGGAGCGGGCGCGCGGCAAGACCGTGTTTTTTTCGACCCACATTCTATCCGACGTCGAGACCCTGTGCGACCGCGTCTGCATCTTGCGCAAAGGCGAAGTCGCGCTCGCGGGCCGCATCGGAGAGCTGCTCGACGGCTCATCGACCCTCTCCGAAGTCGCGCTGCAGGACGTCACCGAAGCGCTCAAAGCCGCGCTCGCGCGCGAGGACCTCGCCGCACGACCGATGGGGCCGCGATGGGTCATCGACGCCGAAGGCGACGCAGCCGTCCGCGACGTCGTCGAGCTGGCCTACGCCCACGGCGCGAAGGTCGTCGGCATCGCGCCGAAGCGCGAGACGCTCGAACAGCTGTTCGTCAAGCGCGCGCTCTGAAACCGGCGCTCACATCGGAATCGCGACGAACGGGCTGACTACCGGCGGTTTTTCGAAGTGGTCTTCGGGCGCCGTGTTGGCCGGTGGCACCTGCTGTCGCTCGGGCGGCGTCACCCCCGGTTGCAGCCCGCGCGACGAACGCCACTCGCCGTAGGCGCGCACGAGATCGTCGGCGAACAGCTGCCCCACGAACGCGTACCCATCGCGTGTAAGATGCACGCGATCTTTCTGCGCGCGGGGCACGGCCTCGCTCGCCCAGGCCGCGATGGTACCCGGCCCCCCCATCGCCGCGAGCTGATCGTAATACCCGCACCCTGCTGCGTGAGCGACGGCGCGCTCCATTTCGACGACCTGCTGGAGCGAGGGTGCGGTCGACCAGTCGCCGCCTGCCAACGTCGCGCGATCGGGAGGGCCGAGCACGAGGCACGAGGCCGCAGGCAGGGCGCGCGCGATGCGGCCGAGGAGGTCGACGAGATGACGCTCGTGCGAGGGAAGCGCCGCGTCATCGACCGACTCGTTGGTGCCGTAGGCCACCACCACGAGCCCCGGCGCGCGATGGCGCAGCTGCTCAGACATATGCGCCTCGCTCCATTGGAGAGCGGTCGAGGCCCGCGCTCCATTGATGCCGACGGCGTCCCAAACCACGCCAAGGCGGCTGCGATCGAGCGACGCTCCGAAGACGCGAACCTCCCCATCGCCCGCAGCCTGCACCTCGACGCGGTGGGGCCCCTCGGGCACGAGCACGGACTTGAACGCCGAAGCGACCGCCGCGCCTTTGGTGGACACGGTCGCAGTGACGGCGCCATCGACCAGCAGCTCGAACGTTCCGCCCCCGGGCTGTTCGAGGTAGGCGACCTCGACCCCTGACGACGCGGCGGCGACCTCGGTCCACGCGCGCGCGCCCTTCTTGCTGGCCACGACGCACACGCCGCCGAGGCCGTAGCAACCGTCGCCGACGAACTTGCCGTGATCGAGCTTGCCCCGCTCGGCGGAGAACTCGCGCGACATTCCCGGGGCTCGCAAGCCGTCCTGCAGGTAGCCCTTCCACGGCTTGCCAATCGCGACGAATCCGCGACCACCGTCTCCGAAGCGCGCCTGCAAGGCCTTGCGAACCACCGCCGACTCGAGGTCTGCGGCAGTATGCGAGTCGCCGAACTGCACGACGCGCACGTCGTCGAGCGCTCCGCCGTCATCGAGCGTCGACAGCGCGACGAACGCGTTGGAGAGGGCGCCGACGTTCTCGAGCGCGCCAATAACGCCGGCCGGCCGGCGGGGCGGGCTCGCGTCAACCGGGTCGCTGGGTCGTTGGAGCGTAGGAACGCTGACGGCCTCGACCTCACGCAGTGGCTTGGCGCCGAACGGCCCCGACTGGCCGCAGCCGGACAGCGCGACGACGCTGACTGCGAGGAGGCCTGGACGCTTCACAACCCTTGAATCGAAGCACATTTCAGCTGCCTTGGCGAGTTTGTCCGGAGCGCCCGAGCCGCGTAGTGTGGCGGCCCAATGTTCGATCTCAGCCTGCGCTGCCGCCTGGCGCTCGCAGTCACCTGGGCCGGCGCACAGCTCGCGCTGATCGCCACCGGAGGCCTTCGCGACGATGGCGCGTTTGCGTTTCGAATGTTTCCGGAGTCGTCGACGATCGCCATCTCGCTGTCGCGCGAGATCGCCACCCGTGACGCCGCCGGCGCGCGCCTCGTCGTACCGATCGAAGACGGCCGGTGGGTCGCCCGGGATGCCGGCGGCGTGCCGCGGGAGCACGCGTGGACCGACCGCGTGCGCGACCCGATCCTCTCGCGGCTCGACGTCACGGTAAACGCTGCCTACGGCCATCGCGCTCAGCTCGCACGCCTCGCCGCGGCGCTCGACGACGTCGCCGCCCACGTCACATCCGATGCCGAGACCACGCGCCTGCTCGCGGACGTCGTCGTCACGCACAACGGCCGCGTCCCAGCTCGCGTACGCCTCGCGAGCCGCCCGCGATGGTGAGCGCGGCGCTCAGCCGCTGGCGCATCGAAGGCGGCGACAGTCGCGTGCTCGGCGTCGTACGCGCAGCCGTCGGCGTGCTGCTGCTCTTGCAGGCCTTCGGAGCCGCGCGATCGCTGCAGGCCGACGGCTACTTCGGCGACCACTTCCACCTGCCCCTCATTGCACCCTCCCTCGTTCCCCCGCGCAGCGTTTACGCGGCGATGCTCGCCCTGCAGCTGCTGCTTGCCGCCGCGGTCATCGTGGGGCGCGGCGCAAGGCCGGCGCTGCTGGTTTGCGCATCGATCGGCATCTACCTGCTGCTGTGCGATCGGCTGCAATTCCACCACAACCGCTACGCGCTGTTCTGTTACGCGTGGCTGCTGTCGTTTTCTCCGTGCGACCAAAATCTGGTAGCTGGCCGCCCCTCCCGCGCTTCGCCCGCGCACGGGCCGCTCTGGGCCGCGCGACTGATGCAGCTGCAGTGCATCTTGATCTACCTCGGCTCAGGCGGTTCGAAGCTGCTCGACCCGGACTGGCGCGGCGGCCTGGTGCTGTTCGACCGGTTCGCACGCTACGGAGAGCAGGCGCTGAGTCGCGGCGTGCCGCCGAGCCTCGTCGAGGCCCTCAGCCGCGCCGAGACCACGTCTCTGCTGGCAAAAATTGCCATCGCGACCGAGCTCGGGCTGGCGGTCGGGCTGATGTTTCGCCGCACGCGCGTGGTCGCGCTCTGGTGGGGGGTGTGGTTTCATCTGACGATCGAAGTGACAAGCAAAGTCGAAGGCTTCACCTGGCTCACGCTCGCGGCGTACGCACTGTTCGCTACGCACGACGGGCGCGCGCGCAAGCTGCGATGGAACCCCGCCTCGCTGCGGGGGCGCGCCTGCGGAAGGCTGATCATGGCGATCGACTGGCTGTCGCGCTTCGACGCCAGGGCCTGGACGCCCGACAGCGTGGCGAGCCATCACGCTGTGGTCATCGTCGATCGGGACGGCGCACGCCACACCGGCTTGCATGCCCTGACAGCGGTGGCCCGCACGTGCCCGCTGCTCTTTCCCATGTGGGGTCCCCTCGCCCTTGTCTCCGTCCTAACGCGGCGCGCGGCCACGCGGTCCTGGTCGTGAGGCTCGCCGCCGCGATCCTGCTGCTGCCGTTGCTCACTGCGACGGCCGACGCGCGCGCTCAGGGCGCCCCGAGGGCGCAACCGGCAAGCCGCTCCTTCGGATACTCCGCCTACGAAGCCGAGACGATCGCCCTCGTGACCGCCAAGCTGGGAGGCGCGGTCGACACCGCGCCCGAAGGCAAGACGATCGAGGCCATTGGGACCGAGCGCATCGAAGTGTTCGAGTCCCGCGATTTTCTGCCAGATTTTGCCCTGTTTGTGAACGCGCTGCATGCCACGACGCGCGGATACGTCATCGAGCGCGAGCTGCTGTTCAAGCAGGGAGACGCGTATCAAAAGCGCGTGATCGACGAGAGCGCGAGGAATCTCCGCGGGCTGACGCAGCTGTCGCTCGTGCTCGCGGTGCCGCTCGTCGGAAGCGCGCCCGACAGGGTTCGCGTTCTCATCATCACCAAAGACGTCTGGAGCCTCAGGCTTCAGTGGGACCTGGCGCTCGCGAACGCGGGAGTCGAGCGCTTCGTCATGCAGCCCGCAGAAATCAACATTGGCGGGGCACACCAAACCGCGGGGGCGACGCTCTTCTACCAACCGCTTTCTACGGCGCTCGGCGCTAAATACGGGTGGCCACGCGTGGCGGGATCGCGCGTGGCGCTCAGCGCCTCCGCGAACATCATCGTGAGCAACCGAACGGGCAGCCCCGAAGGATCGTTCGGTGCCTTCGGCGCGAGCAAGCCGCTGTATTCGATCGACTCCGAGTGGGCAGCCTCGGCGGGCGCGCAGTGGCGCGACGAGATATCCCGACGCTATTCGCAGGCGCTACTCGCCGGCTTCGGCCGACGTGACACGGCGCCGGGGGATCGCATTCCGGAAGCCTACCGAAGCGACCAAAAGCAGGCGCAGATCAGCGTTGTTCGGTCGTTCGGGCGCACCTACAAAGCCGACGTCGCCCTGTCGATGGAGGCGACGCACGCCAGGTTCGATCCGGGCGATCTGTCGGCTTACGATCCCGCGCTCGTGGCGAAATACATCGCCGCGCGACTGCCGGTCAGCGACGACCGCTTCTACCCGGCCCTGGAGCTGCGTAGTTACACCTCGAACTTCACCAGCGTCATCAACATGGAGTCGCTGTCGCTGCAGGAAGACTACCGCGTCGGTCACTTTGCCGACGTGAAAGTCTACCCCGTTTCGCAGAACCTCGGCTCGACGCGCACCTTCCTCGGCGTCTTCGCCGAGCTTGGCTACACCTTGCCGCTGCGCGACGGGCTCCTCCGCGTCGACGTGCAAAATACAGCCGAAGCCAGCGCGAGCGAGCTGCTCCAAGGGGTCGTCGCGTTCAACGCCTACCTCGCGACTCCGCGCACGCCGTTCGGCCGCCTCGTCTACAGCGCCCAGATCGTAGGCCGCTACGCCAACTATCTCAACGCGCGGAGCGTCATCGGCGGCAACAACCGGCTGCGCGGCTATCCGACGAGCGAGTTCGTGGGCCAAAACGTCGTCGCGTCGAATCTCGAGTTGCGGTCACGTCCGGTCGACGTATTCAAAGTGCAGCTCGGGGCGGTGGCTTTCTACGACGTGGCCGACGCGTTCGACGGATGGAGCGATCTCCACCCTCAGCACGCAGTCGGCGTTGGCCTGCGCGCGCTCTTTCCGCAGTTCGATCGCATCGTATTTCGCGCCGACGTGGGCGTGCCGATCTCCCGCTCGAGCCTGCCCGAAGGCGCCGGCCCAGTGGCTGTGTACGTGTCGTTTGCGCAGGCGCTTTCGCCCGTCGGTTTCGGCCCGCCGGCGCAAAGCGTCGGCGCAGTGCCCAGCGCGCGCTAACGACTCACCACTCGCTGCGCTGCACAACGGGCAATTGCAACGCCCGCTCCCGATCAAGATCGAGATTACCGACGTGAAGGGTAATGGGAGTCTGCACCCATTTGTAAATCGAGGAGGTAAACAGCCTGCCGAATTTCGAGGCCCACGCGTCGGTGTTGTCAGGTCCGTACTCCGCGAACATGGCCCGGAGCACCAACTTCACCTCCGGGAGGCTCATCTTCTCGCCGGCGTAGAGCGCGAAGCAGGCGTCGAGCACGGGAAATGGCATCAGATCTTTTTCGTCTTCCATGCCCTCGGCGAGCTCGGCCGAAGCCGGCATCTCGAGCGTCATCGCGATCGCGGCAGACCGGGTAGTCTCAAGCAGGTAGTCGAGCAGGTAGTTCACGACCGTCTTGGGGAGGTTTGCGATGACGCTGAGAGCTCCCTCCATGTCTCCGCCGATGGTCGTATATCCCACCGACTTTTCGCTCATGTTGCTCGTCTGCAAAAACAGTCCGCGCGCGCTGTTGGCCCACGTCCACATGCGGGCTGCCCGCAGCCGCGCCTGGATGTTCTGCCTAGCGAGCGCGGTCAGCGCCTCGCCGGGTTGCAGCATCTTGGAAGACTCCGCCACCTCGCGGTCGAACGCGTCGTCGATGGGCACAATTTCGAGCGGCGCGCCCAGCTCGGCCGCCGCCGCGATCGCAGCCGCGCGGGTTTTTGCAGACGAAAAGCGCGAAGGCATGAAGAAGGCGCGCAGCGTCTTGCGGGCCTGCGCGTCCCTCTCCTCGGGCGTGCGCTCGGCCAGCCGCTGGTCGAGATAGCGGCGCGCGATCCACAGGCACAGCAAGCTGTCGCGGCCGCCCGAGAGCGCGACGCCAATCGTCTCGAACGCGCCCGTCTTTTCGTAATAGTCGCCGATGCCGAGCGCGAGCGCGCTCAGAATATCTTCGCAGAATCGCGCGCGCGGCGACGGCGTCGCAACTTCGCGCGGAAGAAAGAAGCTCTTGTTGGGCGGAACCGGATAGGTGAGCGCGGCCGAACCGGGGGATGGCGAAGTCAGCTTCACGACCTCGGCGCAGGGCGACGTGGCGACGAACGTGTCGCGATCGGTCCGCCAAGTGGTGTTTTCGGTGCGAAGCCGGCGCGTGCGGTCGAGATCGATCGTCGCGGCCCACACGCCCTCGCGAAAGCGCGGGGCGTCGAGCATGACTCTGCCATTTTGCGCGACGAGCCCGCCCCCGTCAAAGATGAGACCGTCGTTGGCTCCGACGAGGTTCGCGTAGACGACGGTGCACTGATTGTCGGACGCGCGCGTCGCGAGCATCTCGCGGCGGGTGTCGGTGATGCCAACGCGAAACGGAGATGCCGAGAGGTTGATGACCAGCTCCGCGCCCGCGTAGCAGCGGCGGCGCATCGGTCCGTCCGGCGACCAGACGTCTTCGCAAACCTCGAGCGCCAAAATCCCGAAATCGGTCTCGAACACGAGGTCGCCCATCGGCACGCCGCGCACCGTCTCGCGCATTTTCGGCGTTCCGCAAGCGAACGTGCGCGCCTCGTAAAACACACTGTAGGTCGGCAGCTTCTCCTTCGGCACGAGGCCGACGATCTGCCCGCGGTGGAGCAGCGCAGCGCAGTTGTAGAGCCGCGCGTCGATCGCCACGGTCACGCCCACCGCCACGAGCACGCCGCACGCCTCGGTCGCCGCAGCCAGTCGGAGCAACCCTCCCCACTGCGCCTCCACGAAGGCCCGCCACTGCACGAGATCTTCCGGCGCGTATCCGCCGATGGCCTGCTCGGGCAGCGCGACGAGGGTCGCCCCGTCGCGAGCTGCGGCTTCGCATGCGGCGATCGCGCGATCGACATTGGAGCGAACGGCGCCGACGGTGGCGTTGATGCTGGCGGTTGCGATCCGAATAAGTCTCATTGACCTTTTCTACATGCAATATACATCGAACACTCGCACAAGAGCCGCGAACCCTCGCTCGCGGGTGAGGTCGATCGCGGCGGGTTGCAGGTCGTAGCCCCGGCTGCGCGCGGCGACGAGGCCGCCCGCCGCGCCCTCACGGCAGGGCGAGGCTGGCGGCTGCCACATCCGGAATCGAGCGGTAGCGGCGGTAGTAGCCCGTTACCTTCACCACATAATCGCGCGTTTGCTGGTACGGCGGGATGCCCCCGTGGCGCATCACCGCATCCGGCCCCGCGTTGTAGGCGGCGACGGTGAGCTCGAGGTCCCCGTTAAACGTATTGGCAAGGATGCGCAGCAGCTTGACGCCGCCGAAGATATTTTCACGTGGATCGTCGATGTCGCGCACCTGCAGGCTCGACGCTGTGTCGGGCATCAGCTGCATCAGACCTCGCGCCCCCGAGACGCTGACCGACCGCGGATCGTAGTCGCTCTCGACCTTCATCACGGCGCGCACGAGCGCCTCGGGAATTTGGTAGAGCGTGGCAGACTGGCGGATCCAGTCGTCGTAGCGGTTGAAGCGAGCGACGTCGCGGTCCTGCGGCATGAAGGGGATGACTCCCGGGCGCACCGCCCCCGCGTTGCCGCTGCCCTTGAAGAGCAGCTTCGCGCCCGCCACCGCCGGAGGCGCGCTGGTGAAGTGCAAAACGCCCTCTTTGTCGGTGTATTGATAGATGTCCGCAAGGGCCGCCGCTGGCGCGAGCACGGCCAGGAGGCCAATCATGAGCGCGCGGCTTCGCATCAGAGGTTGATCGTGCCGGAACCGCGACGCGGGAGCAAGTCTTCGGCGCGTGCGCAAGGAAGGGGCGGCGCGCAGCGTTTTCCTGATACAGGTCTGCCGCCATGGATCTCAGCTGGCAGAACGTCAGCCTCGTAGGCGCAGCGCTCGCCTTCGGCGCCTTCATGCTCTACCGCGTCCGCCCGGTCATCGACGGCAAGCGGCAGTCGCTTCGCGTCGTGCTCAAGGGCACCCGCGAGCGCATCGAAGCGGCTCCCGACGACGCCTCCCGCGCAATGGCGCTGTGCGATGCAGGCGACGCGTGCGCAGCCGCGGTCGGCCGAGCGGGGGCCTCGATGCAGTTCTACTCGCGCGCGATTCGCCTCGTGCCCGCGTCGGTCGCGATCACGCAGCGAGCGATCGCAGGCCTGTCGACGCGGCCTCGAACGCTCGAAAAGGTGCTTTGGCGCAGGCTCGCGCGCACTCCGTGGACCGGGGACGCGACCGAGGCGAGCCGCCTCGCGCTCGAGACGCTCGCGCGCCTCTACCATGGCCCGCTGCGCGATAAGGTCCGCGCAAAGGCCCTCGAACACGCCGCAAAATCGCTGTTCGCGAATTAGCAGGGTGTTGAAAAACACCCTGATAGTAATTGGCGAAGCCAATTGCGTGGGGTGGGGACCCCGAAAAACCGCGTTTTTCGGGGCGGGGAGGTGCATACCTCCCCGAGATGAAAGGCTAGCAGGCCGTTCTTCAACGGCCTGTTA
>CANJCO010000030.1 GCA_947473045.1 Myxococcales bacterium
CGCGTGGAACAAAAACGCCGAGTGAATGGCCTCCCGAACGGCGTTGTTTCCGCGGAACGAAAACGACAGGTTCGAAATGCCACCCGACACGCGCACCCCCGGGCACGCGGCCTTGATGAGCGTCGCGGCCTCGATGAACGCCTTGCCAAATTCGCTGTGCTCTTCGATTCCGGTCGCGATGGCCAGAACGTTTGGGTCGAAGATGATGTCCTCGGCCGGAAAGCCCACGGTTTCGGTGAGCAACCGGTAGGCGCGCGTGCAGATCTCGACCTTGCGGGCGACGGTGTCTGCCTGCCCCTTTTCGTCGAAGGCCATGACCACCACGCCGGCGCCGAAGCGCAGCACGGTGCGGGCCTTGTCGAGGAAGTCGGCCTCCCCTTCTTTGAGGCTGATCGAGTTGACGACGCCCTTGCCCTGAATGCATTTCAGCCCCGCCGCGATGACGCTCCACTTGGAGCTGTCGATCATGATCGGAACGCGGGAGATCTCGGGCTCGGTCGCGAGCAAGTTGAGGAACTTGGTCATGGCTGCTTCGCCGTCGAGCATGCCCTCGTCCATGTTCACGTCGATGAGGTTCGCGCCGCTGCGTACCTGGTCGAGCGCCACGGACAGCGCGGCGTTGTAGTCGCCCTTCTTGATGAGGTCGGCGAATTTGGCCGATCCGGTCACGTTGGTGCGCTCGCCGATCATCGTGAAGTTCGTGTCGGTCGTGATCGTGTAGGTCTCGAGGCCGCTGAAGCGCGTGGCCTTCGGCGGCGGCGCAGCGACCCGCGGGGGCATTTCGGCCACTGCGCGGGCGATGGCGCGGATGTGATCGGGAGTGGTGCCGCAACAGCCGCCGACGATGTTCACGAGGCCGCTGCGCGCCCATTCGGCGAGAAAGCCGGCGGTCTGCTCGGGCAGCTCGTCGTAGCCTGTAGCCGCGAGAGGGTTGGGAAGCCCTGCGTTGGGATACGCCGAGACGAGGTGCCCGGTAATCTGGGAGAGTCGATCGACGTAGGGGCGCATCTCGTCAGCCCCCAGGGCGCAGTTGAGGCCGACGCTGAGCGGTCGCGCGTGGGCGATGCTGGCGTAGAAGGCGTCGATGGTTTGGCCGGAGAGGGTGCGCCCCGAGCGATCCGTGATGGTGACCGAGATCATCACCGGCAGGCGCACGCCCATGTCGGCAAACGTCTCTTCGATGGCGACGAGGGCAGCCTTGGCGTTGAGGGTGTCGAAGATGGTCTCCACGAGAATCACGTCGGAGCCGCCGTCGATGAGCCCGCGCACCTGCTCGGCGTAGGAGACCCTCACCTCGTCGAAGCTCACCGGCCGAAATGAGGCGTCGTTGACGTCGGGCGAGATCGACAGCGTCTTGTTCATCGGCCCGATGGCGCCGGCCACGAAGCGCGGCTTGCCCGGGGTCTTTTGCGTGTATTGTGCAGCGACTTTCTTCGCGAGCCGCGCCGCCTCCACGTTGAGCTCGTAGGCGAGCGGCTCGAGGGCGTAGTCGGCCTGCACGATGCTGGTCGCGTTGAAGGTGTTGGTTTCGATGATGTCCGCGCCGGCGTCGAGATACTGCGCGTGCACCTCGGAGATCACATCGGGGCGCGTCAGCACGAGCAAATCGTTGTTGCCCTTGACGTCTTTTCCGTGCGCGGCGAAGCGACTTCCCCGGTAGTCGGCCTCGGCCAGCCGGTAACGCTGGATCATGGTGCCCATCGCACCGTCGAGAATCACAATGCGCTGCTGGGCGAGATCTGCAATCGAGGGGCGGGTCGTCATGAAAGTTCCTGGTGGCGCGCGACAGAAATCGCGCACAATTGACTACAAATAGGACGCCGAACCGGCGAAGTCCAGCCGCCGGCGCGCTGCGCGTTCTGCGGCTCAGGTCCCGAGGGCCCCTGCGTGTAGCCGCGGCAACACGTCAATCCTTCGCGGCGTCCTTCGCCGCGTCGGCGCCCGCCTCTGCCCCGGCGTCGGCGCCCGGTTGGCACTCGACGAGCGGCTCGACATGAGCGACCTTGCCGGCCACCGCCTGGATGGCAGTGAAGCCCACGCCGATGCTGAGCGCGTCGCACGCCACGCCAGGCGCGTTGCCGCCGTCGGCGAGCACGTCGAGCCCGGTCGACAGGAAGTTCGTCATCACCGAGTAGTTCGTGTCGCCCTCGCAGAACCCGATCAAGCGAAAGGCCGCGATGAGGTCTTCTTTGCGCGACCGCCCCGCGATGACGCCGTCGTCGACCGACCAGGTGCCGTCGGCCGCTTTGTGGAGCTGACCGGTGACGATCGACTGCGAGAAGGTCAGCGGAAACGCCGTCGCCGCGGCGCGTTTTCCGGGAAACCAGAACACGGATCCGGGCGGCAGTTGCAAGACGAGCGTGCCTTGTCGCACGTAGGCATTTGCGTCTGCGATGACCGCGTCGGGCAGCGCCGGTCCGCCCTGCTGCGCGGTGAGCCCGGTGTCACGCACGAGCCATGGCGCGTCCGAAGTAAAGCACGGGTGATTGCGCCAGGTGCCGTCGGTGCAGCTCCACGGAAGCGGCGCTTCGAGGCCCGGCGACGGGTAGAGGTCGACGCGCACCTGGTCGTCGCTCTCTTTGCCGTTGTAGTGCGAGATGCGAATGAGAAAGTTGTAATCGCCGCGACAGAGCGCGCAGTTGAACGCGTCGTCGGAGAGCCCGTATTTTCCGCCGATTTCAGGAATATTCGCGGCGTAGCCCTCGAGCTTGCCGAACATGTTGTCGCGGCAGTAGTTGCCATCGGTCGGAACGGCTGCGCCGGTGGGCTTGCACGACACGACCGGATCGTCCATCGGGCAGGTGGGCGACGAAGTGCACGTACTGTCGAGGTCGAAGCCGAGGCTCTGCCACGCGTTCGGATCCGCGCCGCCGTCGGGGGCGCGCGAGCCGAGCCGCAGGTCGCGGATCGCGAGGTAGATCGGCGGCAGCTCTGCGGTGTCGTGCCCCGTGGGGCGCCCGGCCGCCGCCGGCATCTTCGCGCTGTAACAGCCGCTGGCCCCGACCCCGCTCCACCAGCCGACGCCCTGGCCCGAGGCAGGCCCCGGCGTCGAAGTAACGAGGTCAGCCGTATAGATATTACAAACCGCGCACAATACCCCGAGCGCGGCCGAAGCGCCGAGGGCGAGTGTGGTCGTGCGCTTCACAGGGGCGCAGGTTAGCTGAGGCCGGCGCAAACGACCAAACGCTTGCGCGATTACGACTTGTGGAAGTTGGCCGCGATGCGCGCGCCGTCGAAGTCGAAGTGAAAGCGCATCGGCCGCAGTCCGCGCGCCACGAGCGCGTCGTACACGCGGCGCTTTTCGGCCGGACGAACGTAGAACATGAAGAACCCGCCGCCCCCCGCGCCCATGAGCTTGCCGCCGATCGCGCCGGCCGCGCGCGCGGCGTCGTAGTGCCCATCGATCACCGGATCGGTCATGTTCGAGGCCAGCTTGCGCTTCGCAGTCCAGTGCTCGTGCAGCAAATCGCCGTAGCGATCGACCTCGCCCGCGAGCAGCAGCTTTCGCGTCTCGTAGCCAATTTCCTTGATGCGGTGCATGCGCGCCACGGCGTCGTCTTTGTTGCTCGTGACCGTCTTGGCCTGCTCGCTCAGCACCGCCGACGCGCTGCGCTCGACGCCCGAATAAAAGATGAGCAGGTTGCTTTCGAGCTCGTCGACGACCTCCGACTTCACGGGCAGGCGCTCGGCGTGCACGGTGCCGTCTTTGTCGAACGTGAACGCGGTGATGCCGCCATACGCCGCGATGTACTGATCCTGCTTGCCAATAGGCTCCTTGAGCAGGTCGATTTCGATGTGGCAGGCCTCTTCCGCCAGCTGCGGGGTCGGCACGTATTCACGCTTGAACGCGTGCAGTCCGTTGAGCAGCGCGACGGTGAACGACGACGACGAGCCAAGGCCGCTGTTGGCGGGAACGTCGGCGAGCGAGTGCAGCTCGAGGCCGCCTTCAATGTTGGCGAAACGCAGCGCCTCCTTGAAAATGCGGTGGTCGATTTGATCGACCGATTCGGCCACTTCGAGCTTCGAATAGGCGAGCCGGATGTTGTTGTAGAAGCGTCGCGCGATGACCACGCTCACGTACTTGTCGATCGACGCCGCGACGAGGAATCCCCCGTGCTCGCGCGAGTAGCTCGGCAAGTCGGTTCCGCCACCACCCAACGAAAAACGCACCGGCGCCCGCGAAACGATCATCGACTCTCTCCCAATTTCAAGTCGAGGGCGGCGAGGCCCTCGGGTGACCCAATCTCAAAAAATCGCTGCGCGGCGACCACGGCGCGCATGCGCCGATCGGTCGCGAGGCGGGACTGCACGCCCTCGAGCCCCATGGCTACGCCGTCGGGCAACGCTGCGATCACTTCGCGACGAAGCGCGAGGGCGCCGTAATCGATGTGGTCGAGCGCGGCGTCGGTGCCGCCCTTTTCGTAGCGTACGACCCATACGCCGTCGGTCTCGACGTTGGAGGCGTCCCAGCGGCCGTCGTTCTTGTAGACGCTCATGACGCCTTCGCAGTCGGCGTGGGCGAGCAGGGCATCGAGCGGCGACGCGTAGTCGAACGGCAGGTAACTGTCGCCGTAGGTCACCAAAAACGCCGGAGCGAGCAGGTGCAGCGCCGCGCGAAGGGCGCCCGCCGTGCCCAGCAGCTTGCCGCCCTCGTGCGAGCAGCGAACGCGCAGGCCGAACCGCGCGCCGTCGCCTACGTGCGCCTCGAGCTGCTCGCCGAGATGCGCGATGCAGAGCACGACGTCATCGTAGCCGCACGCGCGAAGGCGCTCGAGCTGCCAGTCGATGAAAGGCCTGCCCGCGACCTCGAGCATCGCCTTGGGAACGGTGAGCGTGCGCGGACGCATCCGCGTGGCGAGGCCGCCCGCCAAAACGACAGCCTGACGCATCAGCGGCGGTGAGCGCAGAGCGCCTTCCTCGTGATCCCTCGCGAGCACATTCGGTTTCGTAGACGAGCAAGCCTTGACATGCAACCGGGGCCCGGGTAATTGGCCCCTCCTCGAAAGCGAACAGCTCGCGAGGGATGGGCCAATAGCTCAATTGGTAGAGCAGTGGACTCTTAATCCATTGGCTGACGGTTCAAGTCCGTCTTGGCCCACAAGTGCGACGACGCCGAGTCCCCAAAAAGGGCTCGGCGTTCGTTCTTTGTGCGCTTGGCGGTCACCGCCTCGGCCCGACCGGATCGCTCGCGCCGTTGAGCGTTTTTCCGAGCACGCGCAGCGCATCGACCGTCGTGAAGACACCCGCCACGTGCCCGGCCTCGACGACGATAGCGCAGCCGTACTTGTGGCGCGCCATATCGGCAGCCACCCGCGCCACGCTGGCGTCGGGCGCGACGATGTAAGGCTCCGCGGTCATCGCCTCTTCAACCAGGGTGTGCGCAAGGTCGACGCCGGGCCTCGCGACGATGCGCTCGACGTCGCGCTCGGTCACCACGCCAACAAGCACGCCTTCGTCGAGAACAGGCAGATGCCGCACGCCTTTGTCGTGCATAAACCGCCGCGCGCGCTCGACCGACTCGTCACGCGAGATGGTGTAGGGGCAGACGCTCATGTGCTTGTAAATCGGCTCACGGGGCATTTTGCGACCTCACCGACGCAGGCTCGCAACCCGCGTGCCTTTGTGGTCGCCCGGAAAATGCGCCCGCTTCGGCGCGCTTGAGCTGCAACCACTGCGCGCCGCGCGAAGGCGCTGCGCCCCGCTCAGGCGCGGCTGACGCAACACGGAAACCGACGCCCGCGCCGCCCCATGCACGCCGTCACCCGTGCGCGCGGCAAGCGGCGCGCGCCGAGGGGGTCCGGATCAGCCGCTCGAAGTCGGCCCTGCGCTCGCCAAACTGTTTCCGTCCCCAAGGCGATCTTCGCCCGCCGACGCCTGCTTCGGCGCGCCGCCCTGAACGCGGGATCAGTCGCGCAAAACGCCCGTCAAACCGACTCACGCGGCGGCGCGAGATTCGGTACGCTGCCCATGCCGCACGCCCCACCCACAGGCGGCGCGCGGCGCGCCCATGATCGAGTCAGTCCGCCCCAAAGCTCCTGCTGCAATCGCCGCAACGCTCGCTGCTCTCGACGAGCGAATGGGAGGTGAACGCGAGACGCTCGACGCGTTCCTGCTCGCGCTGAGTCGCAATCAGTTGCCCGAAGGCGCGTGGCAGAAGCTCGCCGAAGCGGCCGCCCGCGACGGGCGCGTGGCCGAGGTGGCCTTCGCGTTCGAGGAGCTGTCGCAGGACAAGCGCATCAAGACGCTGACCGCTGCGCTCGCGGCCGAATTCTTCTTTCAGGCGGCTACGTTTTTTCAAAACACGCTAGGCGACAACGCGGGCGCGCTCGGGTTCGTCAATCGCGCCCTCGCCGCGCAGGCGACGCACGTCGGCGCCCGCCAGCTACGCGAAGTGCGGCTGCTGTCCGAGGGTGATTTTGCAGGCCTTGGCGCGCACTACGCCGAGTCTGCAGCGACGCGTCCAAAGGCCGAGCAGGTGGAGCAACTCAAGCGCGCAGCCGCCGCATTCGAGCAGGCGCCCGAGGCGCTCGACCGACTCATCGAGGTGCTCACGACCGTGGTGCGGCTCGACCCGAACGACGCGCAGGCGCGTACAGATCTCGCGAGCGCGCTCGGCGCTGCGGGACGAACCAAGGAGCTGTCGCGACTGCTCGAGCAGACGATCGCGAGCCAACCCGACGCGCCTGCCGCGAGACGAAAGCTCATCGCGATCTACACCGCCGAAAAGCGCGAACTCGAACGCGCGATGCCCCACGTCGAAGCGCTGCTGGCCGAGGACCCGCGCGATTCGGAAGCGCTCCAAACCGCAGCGCTGCTGCTCGAGATTCGCACGACAACGGCTCGGGCCGCCGAGGCGCTCGCAACGGCCACCGAGGCTACGGGCGAAGTTGCTGCGGCTGCGCGCCACTGGGCGACGGCGGCGGAGCAGGTTCGCGGACCGAAGCGCGTGGCGGCGCTCAAACGTCTCGCAGCGCTGCGCCGCGACCGGCTCGGCGACGACGCAGGCGCGTTCGAGGCGGCCGACGCCGCGCTCGTTCTGGACGCGGGCGACGGCGAGCTGATGACGCAGTACGTGGCACTCGCGCGCTCGCTCGGCAAGCAGGCTGACGCTCTCAGGACGCTGCAGCGCGCCGGCGCCTCGGCGCGTGAGGCGGAGGGCAAGGGCCGCGTCGGCGTCGAAATCGGCGTGCTCCTCGCAGAGGCAGGCGACCCAAAGCGCGCTCGAAGCGCGCTGCAGACGGTGCTGGCTGCGGCAGAAATCAGCGATGGTCTCCGCGCGCGCGCCTCGCACGCGCTGGCGTCGCTACTCGAACAGGTCGGTGATTTTTCAGCCTTGGCGGAGGTGCTCGACGGCCTCGCGCGAATTGAGACGGACGCCGATGCCCGCCAGCGGGTGCTCGTGCGGATCGCCGAGCTCGCCGGAGCTCCCCCACGCGATCATCGCAAAGCCATGACCGCGTGGCGCGCGCTGCTGACCACCGCGGCGCGCGAGCGTGCGATGGCCGAACTCGAAGCGCTGCTCGCTGAGCACGGCGACGACGTGGCGCTTGCCGCGCTGCTGCGCGAGCGCGCAAGCGAGGCCACCGATCCGGCGAGCGCGCGCGACCTGCTCGTTCGCGCCGCGCGGGCGCTGTCGGGAGCCAGCGGTCACCTCGCGGAGGCCTCCGCGTCGTGGCGCGCGATCGTCGAGCGGTTCGGCCCCGACGCCGAGACGCTCCGGTCATGGCTGCCACTGCTCGAACTCGAGGGCGACATCGCCGCGCTGACCGGCGGACTCGAGGCCCTCGCGAAGCTCACGCAAATGCCGGAGCGTGCGAAGGTGCTCACAAAGCTTGGCCTCGTGCGACTGGAGCGCGGGGGCGATCCGCCCGGAGGCGCGGCCGCCCTCGCCGAGTCGTTCGCGCTCGATGATTCCGACGACGCGTGCCTCCGCGCCCTCGCCGCGCTCGTCGACGGCCCCGACGACGAAGCGGCGCTGATCGCAGCACGTTCTCTCGAGCCGCGTTATCGCGCCGAGGGTTCGCCGCACGCGCTGCTGGGTCTGCTCGAAGAGCGCGCCCGGCGCTCCCCCGATGTCGGCGTACGCATCGAAACGCTCCTCGAGGCCACCGAAATTGCCGGTGCGCTGCCGGATGCCCGACCCCGCGCGATCGCGCTCGCGTGTCGCGGACTGCGCGAGGCGCTCGACTCGTCGCTCGCGTCGGGCGAATGGCTCACTTGCGTAGCAGCGCTGACCGATTCACCGGCGCACGCGCGCTCACTTCCGGCAGCGCTGCTCGGCGCGCTCGGCGGCGCTCCAGTGAGCAGCGACGCGCGGCTGGCCGTGGCGCTTCGCGCTGCGCGTTCTGCCGCAGCGCTGCGCGACGTCGGTGCGGCGATCGATGCCTACCGCCTCGCGCTCGCGTATCGTCCAGGCGACGCGGCGCTCGCCTTCGAATTCGAGGCGCTGCTGCGCGAACAGGGCTCCCCAGCCGACCGCCTCGCGCTCCTCCGCGCGACGCTCGCGCACGGCGGCGACGCGACAACGCTTGGCGCCGGGCATCGCGCGATCGCTGCGCTGTTGCGCGACGAGCTCGGTGATCCGGCGGGGGCACTCGCCGAGCTGCAGCGAGCCACAGCGCTCGACCCAGACGACCTCCTCGCCGAAAACGCGCTCGTCGATCTGCTGGTCGCGACAGGCCGCGCAGCAGAGGGTCTTGCTATCCTTGAGACGCGCGCTCGCCGCGCGCCTTCGGGCGGCGAGCGACGGGCAGTGCAGGTCAAGATCGCCGAACTCGCGAGCGTCAGCGGACTGCCCGAAGTAGCGTCGGCGAGCGCTCGCGGCGTACTGGGCGACGCGGACGTAACCGGCGAGGATCTCGACGTCGTGGAGGCCGTCGCCGAGCGACTCGGTGACATCGATCTGGTCCGCGATACGTTCGCGGCAAGAACGTCGCGCGCCGACGGGCACGACGAGCGCATCTTCTGGCTCACGCGCCTCGGGGAGCTCGAGGGCGAGCGAAGGAACGACGCCGACGCCGCGGCGACCGCGTGGAAAGCTGCAGCGCGGCTCGCCCGCGAAAACGATGGCCCGCTGGCGGCGCGCAAGCTCTTCGAGCGAGCCCTCCGCGCGGCGCCTGGCGATCGCGAATCAATGACCGCGCTGGCGCAATTCGCACTCGCGGCGCAAGAGTGGAACACGCGCGGGCAGCTGCTTCGGGCGCTCGCGGCGAGCGAGACCTCGCCGTCGGCGATGGCGGCTGCGCTCATGCTGCTCGCCGAGCATCTCCGCG
Organism: Myxococcales bacterium; assembly: GCA_947473045.1. Taxonomy (GTDB): domain Bacteria; phylum Myxococcota_A; class Polyangia; order Polyangiales; family Polyangiaceae; genus JANYHY01. Next base: position 9,273 of record CANJCO010000030.1, read on the forward strand.
ACCGCGAAGGCGATGCGCTCGCAGCGTTCGAGGCAGCGTCGCGCGCGTTCGAGGCGATCCCTGACGACGCAAGCCTCTTGCACGCGGCAGTGGCCTACGCGCACAGCGCCGGCAGCGCGGCGGCGTTCGCCAAGACCCTCGAGATCGCCACGGAGCGCGTCGACGCCGCGGAGCCCCGCGCCCAGCTTGCTCTCGCCGCCGCGCGATTGCGATGCGCAGACTCCGTCAAGGAAGCGGTCTGGTTGCTCAAGCCAACGCTCGCGAGCGAAGCGCTCGATGGCGCGTTCCGCGCGCAGCTTGCTCGTGCGCTCGAGCAGGAGATCGCCCGCGTCGAACCCGCGTCGATCGAGCGTCGCGCGCTCTTAGCGTGGCTGCACGAACACGCCAGCGGCGCAGAACACGCCAGCGCAGCGATGGACTGGGGCCGCTTCGAAGAGGCACACGGGGACGCGCCGCGCGCGCTCGCGCTCTTCAAGGAAGCGATGGAACTCGGAGCGGCAGCAGCGGCCGATGTCGCGAGACTGCTGCTCGCTGCCGGAGACGTCGAGGCGGCGATCGCGGTCCTGCGAGCCGACGCGGCGGACGGATCGCGCGAAGCGCAGAGAGGTTCGGCGCGCGCGCTCGCGAGGCTCCTGGCCGAGCATCCCGGGTTCGAGCCGCTCGCGCTGGCCGAAGTCGAGGCGCTGCTTGACGAGCGCCCCGATGACGCAGAGGCAATTCGCATCGTCGCGCGGCTCATGAGCGTCGACGCCTGCCGCGAACGAGCCTCGGCGCTGCTCGAATCTGCGCTCGCTGCGCCCGGCGAACCCGCTGAGCGAGCCGTCCTGCTCGAGGCGCTGCTCGCCGGCGCCCTTGATGCGCCGGCAGACTCTCGCCAGCGCTGGCTCGTCGCGCTCGTCGACGCGTGCCGCGCGATCTCCGCCGCCGAGACGTTGCGCGCGCTCGTCAGAAGTCTGCCTGAGGTGCCGCTCGATTTCGCGTGGTGGGACGAGGCCGAACTCCTCGCTCGGGAGCTCGACCGTCCACAAGACGTCGCCGACACGTACCGTCATGCGCTCGCCTCGAAGCTCTCCCCCGACGACCTTCTCGAGCTCGGAGCGCGAGCGGTCGCGTTTCACGAAGAGTGGTTCGAAGACACCTCGCAGACGATCCGAATCCTCGACCAGCTCGTCGATGCACAGGCCGACGGTGGGTGGGCCTTCGATCGCCTCAGGCTGCTGTACGATTCGCAAGAACGCTGGGACGATCTGTTCGAGCTGTGCGATCGCGTCATCGCGCGCGCCTCCGACGCCAGAAGAGCGGAGCTGCTCGACGAAGTTGCGCAAATCGCCAAGGATTTCGCGAAAAATTCAGACCGGGCGATTGGGTATTTCGAGCAACTGCTCATGCTCCGGCCCACCAGCGAGAGGCTCATTGCGGCGCTCGAGCGGCTGTATGAGCGCAGCGGACGACACCGCGACCTGATCGCGCTGCTCGGCGCACGCGTCGGCGGAGCGAGCGACAGCGATGCCCGCGCGTTGCGCGTTCGCATGGCGCAGCTCTGGCTCGACGAGCTCGGTGATGCCGGCGCCGCGCTGCTGGTCACCGAAACGCTCATCGAGGCTGCTGACGACCAGGTGACGTCAACGCGGCTGCTCGAGCGCGTGCTCGCGACGGCCCTGCCGCACGACGAAGTGAAGCGCGAGCTGCCCGTGACCTCCTCGCCCGCGAGCGAGAGCGTCGCCGCAGCGCGCCCGTCCCAGCGACCGCTCGATCCCAGTCCGCGCAAGGCGGGCCCGGCGGCCGTGCTCGTTCGCGCGCGCGCCGCAGCGCTGCTTGCCGCGCGCTATGCGGCGCCCGGTCAGGAGCGCAACCTCGCGCGCGTTCTCGAGGTCGAGATCGAGTACCTCGGCGGCGACGAGAGCGCACAACGTCACCGCGATCTCATCGCGCTCCACGCCGGCCTCGGCGATCCCGGAGCAGCGCTCGAGCACGCCGTCGCTTTGTTTCTCCACGACCCTGCCGACGCTGCAAATCGCGGAGAGCTCGAGCGTTTTGCGGCATCGACGGGCCGGTTCGACCGGCTGGCAGACGTCCTCGAGCGCGCCGCGACCGGGAGCGAGGACGTCGCGCTCAGCGCCGCCTTGCGACTTCAGGCAGGGCTCGTCTGGAGCGAGGCGGCGGGTGATTCAGCTCGCGCGATCGAACAACTCACGCGCGTCGCGTTCGTAGACGGCGCGACGATTACAGCGCTCGCGGCGGCGACGCAGCTCGAGCAGCTCCTTCGTGCTGCGCGCCGGGAGCACGAGCGTCTCGGCATCCTCGAACGTATCGCCGCGCTCACAGCGGAGCCGACCGCCCGCCGCATGGCGCGCGGCGACGTGGCGCGACTGGCCGCGCAGCTGGGCGAGATCGACCGCGCCATCAACGCCTGGGAGGCGTGTCTTGCAGACGCACCCGGAGACCTGGAGGCGCTCACCGGGCTCGCCGATCTGCTGGAAGCCGACGGACGTTCACGGCCCCTCGTCGCCGTGCTTTCGGCGCGCGCCGCGGCAAGCACTGACGCCGCAGACGTACGCCGCGATCACGTGCATATTGCACATATTTTGGAGCATGCGCTGTCCGACCGTGCCGGCGCGATCGAAGCCTGGCTCCGTGTCGAGGCCGGGTTCGGCGAGACCGACGAGACGGTCGCGTGCCTGACGCGCCTCCACGGAGCCCTCGGCGACCACGCTGCGCTCTGCGACGTGCTCAGTCGGGCGATCGCGCGGGCGACAAGTGACGACAGCCGCGCCGCGCTGGGAACGCAACGGGGAGACCTGCTTCGCGCGCACCTCGGCGACGACTCGGGCGCCGCACGCGCCTACGCTGCCGCACTCGACGCCGACATCACCGCGAGGGCCGCCCGCGAAGGCCTGCGTGCGCTCGCGGACTCCCCCGAGGCGGGACCGCTGGCGACCCGCACGCTGCTTGCGGTCCTCGCGCGGGCCGAAGACTGGACGGCGTTTCTCGAGCTCACCCCGCACCGCCTGCGCACCGCGGCCGATGCCCCCGCCAAGGTCGCCATTTTCGTCGAGTCCGCGCGCATCGCCGAGCAGCACACACGCCAGCAGGACGTCGCGTTCGAATGGCTCCAAAGCGCGCTCCTCGAGTCGGCCGGAGACCCCGACATCGAAGTCGAGGCCGCGCGGCTGGCCGAACTCACGAACAACTGGGAGCGCCACCTGGGCACCCTGACCTCGCTCGAGCCCGTCATCGCGCAGAGCGGCGAGCCGGAGCGACTGACGGCGCTGCGCCTGAGTCTCGCGCACGTGCTCGACGAAAAGCTCGGCGCGCTCGGCGATTCGCTCGCGGCCTACGAGCGCATACTTTCCAGCGGCGCTCACAGCCCCTCCGCGGCGGCGCTCGCGATCAGCGTTGCCGCACGTGCGGGGCGCTTCGACGCGATGGCGACCGTCGCGCTTCGTCACACGCGCGACGCCGAAAGGCTCGACGGTGCGCTCGTCGAGTGCATCGAGCGCTCGCTCCAGGCGGCCGGGGCGTGGAGTCAAGCCGCCCGCGCATTCGAAGCAGCGGTCTGCGAGCAGCCGGACCTGACCGCGCGCGATCGACGCGACCTCGAGGGTTTGATCGGCATATGGCACCGCGATCGCCTCGGCGATCTGGCCTCCGCCGAGGCCGCGTTCTACCGCGCGCTCGCGCACGCGGAGGCAGACATCGAGCTGCTGCAGGCGCTCGCGGAGCTTCAACGCAAGGCGCCCGGCCCTTCGCTCGTCCAGACGCTGCTCCGCCTCGCGCGCGGTCTCGGCGACGACCTGCAGCTTATGCGAGAGGCCGCTGAGGTAGCGATTCGCGCAGCCGATCGCGAGGGCGCGCTGGCCATCCTTATGGCCACGCTCGATATCGCTGCGACGCGGTGGCAGAGCGCGCGAGCCGGCGATGTCCCCGCGCAGGAGACCGAGCTCGAGCAGCTCGTCGAATGGGTGCTGGCCGAGCTCGCCCGAATCCACGACCACGCCCGTGCCCCTCGCGAGCGCGTCGCTCTCGCGCTGCGCGCGGCCGGCCTTCCCTTCAGCAGCGAGCGCAGGCGCGCCCTCGAGCACGAGGCGGCGCATATCGCCGAGACGCGCGCAGAAGACATCGACGCAGCGCAGGAGATCTACGCGCGACTTTTCGCGGAGTCCGCGCACGACGCAGTCGCGGCCCAGCGATTGACTGCAATCTACACAGATCGGGGCGACGGGCGCGCCTTGCTCGGAGTTCGGCGCCGTGAGCTCGCCGAGGGTGCGGGGTCCCTGGCGCGTCCGGACCTGCTCGCAGAGATCGCGCGCATCGAAGTGACGCTCGGCAACGACGAGGCTGCGTTCGATGCACTGAACGCCGGCCTCGCCGAGGCACCACGGCACCCGGGCTGCGCGGCGGCGCTCGCGGCGCTGCTGGAGCGGGGCGCGCGCTTTGAAGAGCTGTTCACCCTGCTGCAGCAACAGGCGGCACGCGCCGAGACCGACGGCGATCGCGCAGAGGCGTCGTCGCTGTATTCGCGATCAGCCGAGGTCGCGCGGGCGCAGCTCGCCGATTCGTCGCGCGCCGAGTCGGCGCTCGGCCTGAGTCTGACGCTCGAGCTGCGCATCGGCACGCTGCGCGATTTGGCACAGTTGCTCGAAGCGCGCGGAGACCACGCGGGCGCTGCAAAGTGCCTCGATCAGCTGCTCCAGCAGTTCCCCGGGGAGCGCACGGGCAACCTGTGCTGGCTCGCACGGAACCTGGAATCATCCGGGCGCGACGACCTCGCCCAGCAGCGCCTCGAAGGAGCGCGCGCAGACGGCATCGAGCCGCAGGGCGCCCTCGCAATGCTCGAGGCGATCTACCGAAGAACCGATCAGCATCTGCCCCTCGCCGACATTCTGGCCGAACGCGCCGCGCGCTCGCTCGACTCCGCAGAGCAGCTTGCCGTCGCGCGCGAAGCCGCCGCGCTGTACCTTTCTCCATGCGCGATGCCCGAACGCGCGATACCGCTACTTGAGCTTGCGCGGCGGCTCGCGCCCGACGACCGCGACCTGAGCCTGTCGCTCGCCGACGCGCTTCGCGCAGCGGGCCGAAGCGACGATGCTCGCGACCTGCTGAAAGATATGCTCAGCGCGTTCGCGGGACGACGCCCAAAGGAGAGAGCCGTCGTCCACTTCTATCTGGCGAGACTGGCCCTGACGACGGGCTCGCGACCGCAGGCGCTCGCCGAGCTCGAGGCCGCAACGCGCATCGACCCCACCAACGCCGAGATCCTGCGCGCGGTCGCGGAGCTCGCCCGTGACGACGGGCAGTTCGAAAAGGCGGAGCGCTCGTATCGGGCCCTTCTTGCTGTGCTTCGGAGGCAGGCCGAGACCGATCCGCGCGCTCCGATTGTGCGCGCAGAGGTCTTTCTGGAGTTGTCGCTCATCGCCCAGCGACAAGGCGAAAATGACCGCGCCGGAGAGATCCTCGAGAGCGCGTTCGAAGCGGCTGCGACCTCCGACGTCGACGCTGCCCGGCTCGACGCGGCGCTCCGCGCGCAAGGCCGACACGCAGACCTCGCGCGATCGCTCGAAGCCCGAATCGCGCGGGCCGGTCACGGCGCCCTCGCGGCCACCCTGCTCGCGGATCTCGCGCGCCTGTCCGACGAGCACCTTGCGGCGCCAGAGCCCGCATTTCGAGCGGCGATGCGAGCGCTCAGCGAAGCCCCCGAGCTGCCTGTCATTCTAGACGGCGCGCTCGCGCTCTGCGCGAAGCTCGGGCGCCTCGGCGACTGCATCGACCAGCTCGAGCGCGAGGCCGCGCGCGCTGCGGCGGCCGGAGATCTTCGCCTCGCGGGCAGTCTGTTCATGCGAAGCGCGAATGAACTCGCGGCGACCGATCCCGCGCGCGCTTCCAGGCTTTTCGCGCATGCCGAGAGCTCGCCCGAGGTCGCGATCGAAGCGCTGCGCGCGCAGCGGCAGCTTCACGAGTCGCTCGGAGACTTCGTCGCCGAAACCGCCGCGCTCAAGCGACTCGCGCTGCGCGAGCTCGAGTCTCCGGACGCGGAGTCCTCGGCGAGCGCCGAGCTCTTTTGCGAGCTCGGGGAGCGACTCCTCGGCAGCAGCGACAGCGTCGATGAGGCCTGCCTGTGGCTCGGCAGGGCGATGTCGCAGCCTGGACAGATCGACCGACTGGTCGCCGCGCTCGCTTGCGTAGGCCCTCCCGATGAGACGCGCATGGCGTTTCTGAACCTGCTCGAGCGGGTCGGACGCGAGCCCGAACAGCAGGCCACGCTGTTTCGGGCGCTGTCGCTTCGCGCGCGCTCGTCGGAGTCGGGCGCGGCCGTCGCCGAGGAGGCGGCGCGTCTCGCGCTGTCTTTGGGCAACGATTCGGCGGCGGACGCCCTGCTCGAGCTTTGCGAGGCGCGCGCCGTCGGCGACCGGCTGCCTACTGCGCGATGGGCAGCAGCCGAGCGGGCCCGCCTCTCCGAGACGCGAGGCGATGAGGCCTCGGCGTTGCGGCACCTGGCGCGCGCGTCGGAGCACGCGGGCAGCGACGACGCCCGCGCACTTCGACTGGAGGTAGCCCGCAGGGCGTTGCCGATCGGCGCTGCCCAGCTCGCCATCAGCATGCTCGAGCGGGCGGTCGACGCGCAGCCTGATGATCACGAAGCGCTTGCGGCGCTCGCGCTCGCGTACCGGGCTCAAGCGGACCACGAAAAGCTCGCCGATCTGCTCGGTCGCCGCATCGATTTGAGCACAACGGCCGAAGCGCGCGCCGAGCTCAGACGCGAGCGAGCCGAGTTGCTAGCGGACGCGCTCGGTCGCCCCGAAGAGGCCGCGCGCGAGCTCGAAGCGCTGTTCGACGAAGACCCGCGGGATGCGGCATCCGGGGCGATGCTGCTGCGGCTGCTCGAGGCGAGCGGTGACGAAATCGGGCTCGAACGCGTGCTGCTGCGCCTGATCGACGCTGCGAAGGACCGGGAAGACGCTGAGGCCGTAGGCGCCCTGTCGCTGCGCCTCGGCGCGATCGTCGAAAAACGCAACGCCGACGACGCGCGCGACGTCTACCTTGCGGCGCTCGATTGGCGGGGCGACGATGTGCGCTTGCTGCTCGCGGCGCTCGGAGCAACCTCCGACCCCATCGACCGGTCCGAGCTTCTGAGCAAGCTGATTCCGTTCGAGTCCGGCGAGGTCGCCGAAAAGCACGCGCTCGAGCTCGGCAGACTGCGCATCGAGGCGTGGGACGAGGTTGGCGAGGAGCGCGCGTATGAGCTCGGCCTCGCGGCGTTCCCGGGCAGCACGGCGCTCAAGGAGCGCCTCGAGAAGGCCTACGCGGCGCGAGGAGACCTACGCAAGAGCGCGGAGCTGCTCGAGACTATCGGACGCGGTGCGACAGACGACGCGGAGGCTGCGCGGACGCTCATCCGTGCCGCCGCCATTTTCGACACAGAGCTCGGCGACCTGAAAGCGGCCGCCCGGGTGCTTCGCGCTGCGGTAGCTCGCGACCCCGGCAACTCTCAACTCTTCGACGACATGCTCTCCTGCGCCGAGCGCGGCGGCGATTTCGACGGCGCGCAGGCGGACCTCACGACCAAGCTCACTTCGATGGAAGAAGCGCCTGCCTCCGAGCGTGCGCGCGTGTTCGGAAGGCGCGCGCGGATGCTGGCGGAGTCAGGCGATCCGCTCGGAGCCATCGCAGACGCCGAAGCCGCGTTCGCCGCAGACAGCGAAGCGCACGCGACCCTGCTCATCGAGCTGCTCGAGCGCACCGGCGCATCGATCGAATCTCCGGAGCGCGCGCGGGATCATGCCGTGAGGCTGGCGACGGCCCTGGCCGCATCGTCACGCGAGGCAGAGGCCACTGTCCATGTCGAAGGCGTCCTGCTCGTAGATGATTCGCACACGGGTGCGCTCGAACTCATGGCGGCCTTGCATACGCGCGCGGGTCGTCACGACGACGCCGCGCGCGTCTTCGATCGCATCACGGCGATCACGCCCGACAGCGAAGTCGCGGCGCTCGCGCTTCGACTCGTCACCATCGGTGCGTCCATCGGGGCGCCCTCACTCGCGCGGCAAAGCCTGGAGCGCGCGTGGGCGATCGATCCCGGTGACGCCGCTGTCAGCGCTGAGCTGAAGAGCCTCTACGAGGCCGCCGACGACGCGGGGGCGCTCGCCGCAGTCCTGATGAGCGACGCCCGCACCGCCGCTTCCGACGACACCCGGTTCGACGCGCTCATGCGCGCCGGCGCGCTCTACCTCGAGGCCGACGACGCCGGGAGCGCCACGCTGGCGCTGACGGCCGCGCAGGCGCTCAGGCCGACCGACCTGGCCTCCGCCGCGCTCGTCGCCGAGGCGCTCTTTCGCGAGGGCCGGCTCGACGAGGCGACCCGGTGCGCACAGTCCGCGATTGTTGCGCAAAAGGGCCGCCGTTCACCCGAGATCGGGGCGCTCTACCACGTGCTCGCGCGCGTCGAACGTGCGCTTGCGAGCGACGCGGGCGAGGTGAGCATGCTGATGAGCGCCTTCGAAGCCGACGGCCAGAGCGCAACCATCGCCTCCGAGCTCGCCGAGGCCGCGGCGCGCGAAGGCAAGCTCGAGCTCGCACAGAAAGCGCTGCGCGCGATAACGATGCTCAAAGGGCCGTCACCCCTGCCCAAAGCCGAAGCCTACGCGCGACTCGGGGCCATCTCGATTCAGCAGGGCGATTCAAAGCGCGCCATCGCTTTGCTCAAGCGCGCCGTCGCTGAAGATGCAGGCAACTCCCTCGCCAGCAGGCTGCTCCAAACGCTGAGCGGCGAGTAGTTGCCCGCGGCTTTGTGCTAACGAAGGCGGGCCGTGTACTTTCAAGACATCATTTTATCGCTGCAATCGTTCTGGGCCAGCCGCGGGTGCCTCATTGTGCAGCCGTACAACTCGGAGGTCGGGGCCGGAACCTACAACCCCGCCACGTTTCTGCGCGCGCTCGGTCCCGAGCCCTGGAACGTCGCCTTCGTCGAGCCCTCACGCAGGCCCACCGACGGCCGCTACGGCGACAACCCCAACCGCCTCCAGCAGTTCCACCAGTTTCAGGTCATCCTCAAGCCGGCGCCCCTCGACATCCAGGATCTCTACCTCGAGTCGCTCCGCGCGATCGGCACCGTTCCCGAAGATCACGACGTCCGCTTCATCGAAGACGACTGGGAGTCACCCACTTTGGGCGCGTGGGGTCTGGGCTGGCAGGTGTGGCTCGACGGCCTCGAAATCAGCCAGTTTACGTACTTTCAGCAGGTCGGGAGCATCGAGTGCAGACCCGTCAGCGGCGAGCTGACCTATGGCCTCGAACGCATCTCGATGTACTTGCAGAATGCAGATACCATCTACGATGTCATGTGGGCCAAGGGCGTTCGCTACGGTGAAATTGCCAAGCGCGCCGAGTGGGAGTGGAGCACCTACAACTTCGAGCAGGCCGACACCAGGGCGCACTTCGCGGCGTTCGATCACTACGAGGCCGAGGCGAAGCGACTGCTCGCCCTGTCGGCGGACCCGCTCGGCAAGCTCGTGCTTCCCGCCTACGATTTCGTGACCAAAGCCGCCCACATGTTCAACGTGCTCGACGCGCGCGGCGCCATCGGAACCACCGAGCGTGCGCGCTTCATCGGTCGAGTTCGGGGCCTCTCCAAAGGCGTCGCTGAGGCCTACCTCGCGCAGCGCGAAGCCATGGGCTTTCCGCTGCTCGCGCAGGCGCCGCAAGCCGCAGAGTAAGCCCCTACTGGAGGCACTTCTCGACGGCGTCGGCCGACTTCGCGGCCATCGCGCAGTCGTAGTCGGCTGCGATGATTTCGCTCGTGCAGTTTCGGAACAAATCGTCGCTGCGGGCCTCTTCGCGTTCACGCGCCTGATCGGCCTTGCGTGCCTCTGCTGAGGCGTCAGGCTTCGCGTCGCGCACCACAAGCTCGGCGTAATGGTCGACGATGGCGTCGCACTGAGGCTGGCTGACCTTCTTGCTGCAGCCCGCAGCGCAGAGGCCCACGGCGAGCGCGAGGCCCACTTTCACCGCAAGCATGCTGCGATCTCGTCGGAGGTTTGTGCGCCCTTGACGCAGCTCATCATCGTGTCGCTGACGCGGCGTCCGACGCACTCTTTCAGCTCGCCCTTGAGCTCCGTTTGCAGCTCTGCCTGCTTCTTCGCGATCGCCGCGGGGTCGACGACGTGCATCGCACGCATCTGCACGGCGACGTTTTGATCGACGATGAGCTGGCAGTCCGCGACGGTGGCCTTTCGGCCGCACGCCACAACGCCGGTGAGGAGTGCCGCCGTAACAATCGCGCGCCGCATCGACCCGGTTGGTAGCGCAGTTGGCGCACGCGAGATAGCGCCTTTTGCCGGCTGACAGAGCGACTCTGCAGCAAAGCTGCCGCTGCTCGCTCGCGTTGCTACACTGTGCGTCGATGTCCAGTTCGCCGAAGGAGGCTCCAGCAGGTTCGCGCAGAGCGGCGACGCCGGAGGCATGGCTGCGCAAGGCCATGTGCGCGAAGACGCCGACGGGACGGGCCCGCAACGCGCAACGGGGCCTCGCCACGAAGGCGCCACTCGACCGAACGACCAACGCGATGCTGCTGCGTCAGCTCTACCTCGCGCGCTTCGAGGAGCGGCGCTTCGACGAGGCTCTCGCGCTCGCGGAAGACGCCGCGAGTCTCGGCATCGACCTGACCGACATCCTGCTTCAGGACGCGGCGCGCGCAGCGGTCGCCGCGGGCAAGGTCTCGCGAGCCGTGACGCACTTGCGCGCCGCCTCCCGACGCTCGCCTCCCGAACGCAGGGCCTTTCACTTCTGGACGCTCGGCAGCGTGCTGTTTCTGGCGCAACGCTACGACGAGTCGATCGCAGCGCTCGAGCGCGCCGCGCGATGGGGCACCACTGACAAGCCGCTTTATCGCGCCCACCTCGCGCTCGTGCGCATCGCCGCAGGCACGCGCGTGCTCGGCCTCCAATCGATCGTCGACGAGCTCGCCGCGGCTCCGTGCGGGCAAGGTTACGGCCGCTTCCTGCTCGGGCACCTCGCGTACGCTGGTCGCAACTGGGCTGCCGCGCGGCGCTACTTGACGGCGTTCGTCACGCGCACCGCGGCGAGCCGTCCCGCGATGGCCATCGCCCTTGAGGGTGAGCTGGCGATGGCCACGGCCACGCTCGCCAAGATGGCCGAAAACTAGCGCCGCTTTTGCCGCTGCGGCGGGCGCTTTACGCAGCCCGGTGCCAGACGGGTTCGTCACCCGGCGGTCGGGCTGGTAAGCTGCTTCGAGCGGGCCAGAAGGGTCCGCGTAAAAGGTATTGCCATGATGATGCTCAGCGTCCTCGCCCTCGCGCTCGCCGGCGGCCTCGTTCTCAACGTGATGCCCTGCGTCCTGCCCGTCCTCGCCCTCAAGGCGTTCAGCGTCGTCGACCACGCCCGCGACGACGCCGCGAAGCGACGCAAGCACGGCTTCGCCTACACGCTCGGGACCATCTCGCTGTTCGTGGCGCTGGCGCTTGTCGTCATCGGAATCAACCATTTCAGCGGCAAGCACTTCGGCTGGGGAAGCCAGTTTCAACACCCCCAGTTCGTCGCCGTCATGACGTCGATCGTGTTCGCGTTTTCGCTCAACGCGCTCGGGGTTTTCGAGCTGGCCGTGTCGAGCAGCCGTGAAGACGCCGACGAAGACAAATTCTGGGGGTCATTCAGCAACGGCCTGTTCGCGGCGATCATGTCAACGCCGTGTTCGGCCCCCTTCCTGGGCGGCGCCGTCGCGTTCGCGCTCAGCGCGACGGCAGCGCCGTGGCAGACGATCGTGGTGTTTGCAACAATCGGCCTCGGGCTCGCGCTGCCTTACCTCATGCTCACCCTCATCCCGCAGGTGTCGCGCATCTTGCCGAAGCCGGGCGCGTGGATGGAGACCGTCAAGCAGGTCATGGGCTTTCTGCTGCTCGGCACCGCCGTGTGGTTCTACCGCACCCTTCAAGTGCAGCTCACCCCGACGAGCGCGAACTCGTTTCTGATCTTCCTGCTCGCGCTCGCGTTCGTGCTCTGGCTCGGCGGCCGCTTCGGCGGGGTCACAGCACCCCCGGCGAGGCGCTGGCTCATTCGCGTGATCGCCGTGGGCGCGCTCGCGTTCGTCGGCACATATGTGGTGAGTTTTGCCAAGCCCGAGTCCGTGGCCGCGGCCGCGACCGTCACGAGCGCCGCCTCGGCCCGTGAGGCGATCGTGCGCGACGGACATCTGGCGTGGACGCCCTACGGCAAGGACCGACTCACGCTCGAACAAGGGCGAAAGCGCCCCGTATTCCTCGATTTTACCGCAGAATGGTGCGCGTCCTGCAAGACCAACGACAAGGCCTTCATCGAGACCGACACGGTGAGAGCGGCGTTTGAGCGCACCGGAATACTGCCCATGAAGGTCGACATGACCAACGACGACGACGACAAGTCGGCCATGGTCGACGACGTTCTGAAAAACGAGAAGGAACGCAGCGGGATCCCGATTTACGTCATCGTTTTTCCCGACGGTTCGCGCGACTTGCTGCCCCTCGTCATCACTGCCGACATGGTCGCGCGGCACCTCGATGAGGCCGCGAAGAAATACCCCGCGAGCCAGTTCGCTTCCAACTGATCGCGACCGCTTAGCCGCCGAGCAGCGCTTCGGCGAGCACAAGGCGCGCGACGCGTGCCGCGCCCGCTTCCCTCAGCGCCGTCTCGCAGGCGGCGAGGGTGGCGCCGGTGGTGCGCACGTCGTCGACAAGCAGCACACGCGCGCCTCGGCATGCCGCGCGGACCGCAAACGCGCCGCCGAGGTTGCTCGCCCGCGCTGCGCGATCGAGCTCGGCCTGACGAGGGGTGTGCTTCACGCGCGACAGCAGGCGCGGCTCGAACGCAACGCGAAGTCGACGCGCGACCGTAGCGGCCAGCAGCGACGCTTGATTATACCCCCGCTCGGCGAGCCTGCGCGGATGCAGCGGGACCGGCGCGACGATGTCTACGTCGCCCTCGAACGCGCGGGCCCGGCGCGCGAGCAGGTCACCGAGCGGCGCCGCGAGGTCCGGACGCGAGCTGTACTTGAAGGCGCGGATCGCGTTCGCCAGGGCGCCGCCGTACACAAACACGGCGTCCGGAGAGCTTGAGCGAATCAAGGTGCGCGCGCAGAGCGGGCAGAAGATCGTTGCGCGGGCGACGCGCTCCGAACATGCCGCGCAGCGTGGCGGGGAGAGCACATCCAGCGAACCGGCGGCGAGGAAGCGGACCCAGGCGAGCATCCGCGCCCATCGCCGCGAGCCCGCGCGAGTTGCTCAGAGAAGTTGCACCGGGTCCACGTCGAGCGAACAGCGAACGCTTCGATGCAAATCGGCGCGCGCCGCGAGCGCGGCCTGAAGCGCGCGCCGCAAGTGGGAACGCTCACGCGAGCGGAGCATGACGCGATAGCGGTACCGGCCCCGAATGCGCTCGATCGGCGCAGGCGCGGGCCCGATCACGAGCACCGTGGGGACAGCCGCGTCGCGCACCGCCAGCGCGATGTGCTGGGCGGCGCGCTTGACTTCGCCCTCATCGGGCGCGTCGAGCCGAAGCAGCGCCATGCGCGAGTACGGGGGATAGTCGAGCTCCCGACGGTCGACCAACTCACGCTCGATGAAGCCGTCGACGTCGTGCTGCAGCGCAAACACAATCGCGTGATGTTCGGGCGCGTACGTCTGCACCAGCACCCTGCCCTTTGCGTCGCCGCGGCCCGCTCGCCCTGCCACCTGCACCATCAACTGAAACGCGCGCTCGGCGGCGCGGTAGTCGGGTAGCGACAGCGCCGCATCCGCGTTGATGACCCCGACGAGCGTCACGAGCGGCAAATCGTGACCCTTGGTGACCATTTGCGTACCGACCAAAATATCGACCTCGCGCGCGCGCACCCGCTCGATCACTTTTTCGATCGCCTTGCCGCTCGCGACGTCGCGATCAAGGCGTGCGACGCGCGCGGTCGGAAACGCGGTCGAGAGCGTCTCTTCGAGCTTCTCGGTTCCGAGACCCTCGAGCGCCAACGCAGGAGCCGCGCACTTCGGGCATTTCGCGAAAAGGGGCGCCGAAAAGTCGCAGTAGTGGCATCGCAGGATGCCGCCCGCGCGCTTGTGAAACGTCAGCGCGACCGAGCACGACGGGCACGAGCACATCTCGCCGCACGCCTCACAGCGAACGCTCGGCGCGAAGCCCCGCCGGTTGAGAAACACAATCGCCTGCTCCCCGCGCGCGAGCGTGGCCTCGAGCGCCCTGTGCAGCGGCAGGCTGATCCGTTTGTCACCGGTCGGTCCGGCTCCGATGCGACGCAAATCGACCACCTCGACGACCGGCATCGCCTGGGCGCGCGCGCGGTCGGGAAGGCGCAGTTTTTCGGCTTTTTTGCCGCGCGTCAGCAGCTCACTCTCGAGCGACGGCGTGGCGCTGCCGAGCACGCACACGCCGCCGGATTTGTGCGCGCGCAAAATCGCCATGTCGCGCGCGTGATAGCGAACGCCCTCCTCCTGCTTGAACGAGCCGTCGTGCTCTTCGTCGACGATGACGAGGCCCAGATCGCGGACGGGCGCGAACAGGGCGCTGCGGGCCCCAATCGCGACGTCAAGCTCGCCCTTTCGGAGGCGCTGCCACATCAGCCAACGCTCCTTGTCGGTGAGCGCCGAGTGGATGACGGCGACCTCGTCGCCGAAGCGCGCGCGAAATCGCGACACCAGCTGCGGCGTCAGCGCGATCTCGGGCACGAGCACGAGCGCACCGCGTCCGGCCGCGCGCACGGCGGCGATCGCGTGCAGGTAGACTTCCGTCTTTCCCGAACCGGTGACCCCGTGCAGCAGAAACGTTCGCGCCTCGCCGGCGGCGACTGCGGCTTCGAGACGCGCGACGGCCTCGGCCTGAGGCCCGGTTAATTCGGGTGGAGCGTCGCGGGCCACCGGCGCGGTGAAGAACGGATCACGCGCGGCCTCGCGCAGCTCGATCGCGAGCGCGCCGGCGTCGGCGAGCCGCTTGACGATGGCGCGCGCCGAGCTCCACCGCTCGCACAGTCGCGACAGCGGCGACGGCCCGGTCCCGCGAACGTGGGCAAGCAGCGCCAGCGCCTGCGCGCTCGATTTCGCCGGCGCCGGAGCGTCGAGAGCGACGACCCAGGCCACCTGCCTCGGCGCGACTCCTTTCGCCGGACCGAACAGCGAAGGCGTCTCGATTTCCTGCTGCGTCGCCCGTTCGATCGGGGGCAAGGCGAGCTTGAGCACGTCGCCGATCGGCGCAAAATAGTAGCTCGCGAGATCGCGCAGGAACGCGAGGAGATCGCCCGGCAACGACGGCGCGTCATCGGGCGCAGACAGCACACGCTTGACGCCTTTGGGAGGCTCTCCCTCCCTGCGCTCGAGCACGACCGCGACCAGCTTGCGCGAACCGAACGGCACCACCGCGCGCGCCCCTGGCTGAAGCTTCTCGTCGAGGGCGTCGGGGACCTCATAGGTGAACGCCTGCCCCAGCGGCACCGGTACGGCTACGTCAACGAGGCGCATCGGGGCGGTCAGCGACCGTGCAGCAAAAACCAGACGATCGCAGCCGCCAGGGCGCAGGCGATGACCACCCACATCCCCAGATTCGCGTTCGCGGGCGCCGGCGCGTTCGTGCTGTCGCGCACCACCGCCGGGGCCGACGCCGCGGGCTCGGGAACATCGACGCTCGTCGCGACGAGCGACGCGGGGGGAGCCTCCTGCGGCTCGTCCGGCTCCGCGCTGGCCAGCGGCTTCGCGATCGGCACCATCACGACAGCAGGGCCGAGCATCATGGCCTGCGCTGCGCGCTCGCGCTGCCTGCGTCGGTCGAAAATTTCGGCGCCGAACCGGTTGGTGAGCCACTCGCCAAGCCGCAGCGAGCTCGCGTGCAGCTTCGCCGTGCGAACGTAATCGTCGAGGTCACGCGCCATGGCCCCGGCGCTCGCATAGCGATCGTCCCGGTTGGGCGCGAGCGCTCTGTTGATGATGGCGGCGAGCGCACTCCACTCCGGAAGATCACGCGCGGGAAGCGTCGGAATTTCGGCCGCGCGCGCCTGCTCGATCAGGCTCCCGGCCTTGCTCGAATACAGCTTTCTCCCAGCAAAGAGCTCCCAGAGCACGATGCCGGCGGCGAACACGTCGGCCCTCGCGTCGAGCGAAGGCTCGCCTCGCGCGTGCTCCGGGCTCATGTAGCCCGCCTTGCCTTTGATCGACTGATCGGAATCGGCGCCTGTGATCTCGGTCGCGCGGGCGATGCCGAAGTCGCAGACCTTGATTTGCCCTTCAAAACTCACGAGCACATTCGACGGGGACACGTCGCGGTGAACGACGCCGAGCGGCCTGCCCTCATCGGACTTTGCGCGGTGCGCGTAATCGAGTCCCGCGAGCGCTTCGCCAACGATGAGCAGGGCGAACTCGGGCGGCAGCGGCACTTTGTCCTGCGAGCACCGGCGCAGGAGCGTGGCGAGGTCGAAGCCCTCGACGTATTCCATCGCGATGAAGAGCTTGTCGCCCTCGCGTCCGAGGTCGGTGACCTGGACAACGTTCTTGTGACTGAGCCGGGCTGCGAGCTTGGCCTCATTGACGAGCATCTCGGCAAATTCGGAGTGTTCGGCGAGCTCTGGGAGGATCTGCTTGACGACCACGTGGCGCGCCGCGCCAGCCTCGGTGACCAGCCGCGCGAGATAGATCTCGGCCATGCCCCCGCGACCGATGTCGTCGAAGAGCATGTAGCGACCGAACGTGCGCGGCAGTCGCGGAGGAGCAGAGGCAGCGGCGGTCACAGCGCGGTCATGCGCGACCGGCGCGCGGGGGTCAAGCGCCGAGGGCGCGGAAGGAAGATCACCGTGGCCCTACTTGGGCGGAGCCGGCAGCTGCGGCATGGCGATCGGGAAGCCCGACGGGAGCGGGGGCATCGTAAACCCGGACGGAAGCGCCGTGGGAAGACCGCTCGGAATCCCCATCGGAAACGCGGACGGAAGGCCACTGGGTACCGCGAACGGAAACGCCGTCGGCGCCGAGCCCGGCACCAGGGCGGCTGCGTCCGGAAGCGCGAGTCCGCCGTCACCGAGCCTGATCGCAGGATGCGCGGGCAAGGCGCCCGGATGGGTCGCGAGGGGCGCGAGCGGCTGGGCCGGGTCCGGCGCCGTGGGAGCCGTCGGCTCGACAACGGCCGGAGGGGTCACCGCCGCGCCCGCGTCGAACGACGTGTCTCGCTTTCCGCATGCCAGCAGCGAGACGACCAGAGACGCGACGACCGGGTAGCGTGCATTCATCCCCTCAGCCTACGGCAAGCATGCACCTCCCCGCCAGCACGTCCGCAGCGGTCAACGGCGCCGGGACGCCGGGTCGACGGGGCGGTTTTCGTAGGTGGGCATCACCGACGGGACCTTGACGCCGCCGATGTTGGACGGCAGCTCCGGCGGCAGCGGCGAGTCCGGGTACATCACCGTCGGCATCACGCGGGGCACGCCGTAAGTCGGCTCTTGCTGGGCCCCCTGAAAGGCTCGAACAGCGCCGTCAGCCGACAACATTCCGCCGTCGGGCAACCGCACCACAAGGAGCGAAGCCGGCACCCGGTTCGAGGGCTCCGGGGCCGTGAACATCGCCGCCGCTGAGGGCCCGGGGGGAGCCACCGCAGGCGTCCGCGCGCTCGCGGCGCTGACGACGGGAGCAACGTCCGAAGCCGCGCTCGGCGCGATCGCGCTGTTCGGCGCGGTCAGGGCCCCCGCGGCTGTTTCGGGCGACGACCGGCTCGCGCAACCGCCGCAACCGCCGCAGCCGCCGCAGCCGGAACACAGCAGCGCGAGGGCGCCCCAAACGATCACGCGACCCCGCATCCCTCCAATGTTATTCGAAGCGCGGGCGGCAGCGCCAGCCGCCATCCGCGCACGCTGGCCAACAGCCGCGCCGCGGGCGCATACTGCGCGCATGTCCGAGAGCGACGACTCAGAAGCAAAGCGTCCAGACGCACCGCCCACGTCCCGTTTCGGGCGGCTCGCCAGGCTCACCGCGCTCGCCCCGCGCGCCCTTCCGCTCGCGTCTGCCGCAGTTCGCAAAGCCCTCGGCGGCAAGGGCACGGCCGAGTCCGACCTCGAAGATCGCAAGCGACTGGCCGCGAGCGCAAAGAAGACCGCCGAGGCGATGCTCAAGACCCTCGGAGAGATGAAAGGCCTGCCGCTCAAGCTCGGCCAGATGGCCTCCTACATCGACGGCCTCGCCCCACCGGGATACGAAGAGAAATTTCAGGAGACCCTGAAAAAGCTCCAGTCCAAAGCCCCTCCCCTGTCTCCTGCTGCAGCGGTGAAGGTCATCACTGCCGATCTCGGCGCGCATCCCGGGGAGATCTTCGCCGAGTGGGAGGCAGACCCTTTTGCCGCCGCGAGCATCGGACAGGTTCACCACGCCGTCACCCGGGGCGGCGACAAAGTCGCTGTGAAGGTGCAGTACCCCGGCATCGACAAGGCGATTGAAAACGACCTCAAGAGCCTGTCGCTGCTCGAACAAATGATCGCGCCGATGGGACGCAAGTACCACACCAAAGAGACGCTCGACGAGATCCGCGCAGTGTTCATGGCCGAGCTCGACTACGCGAAGGAAGCCGAGATTAGCGATATCTTCAGACGAATTCACGAAGGAGACGACGAGATCGTCATCCCGAGGGTGCACCACGCGTTGACCACCCGGCGCGTGCTCACCACCGAGTTGATAGGCGGCGTTGGATACTCCGAGTTCTGCGAGACGGCCTCCCAGTCCGACCGCAACGCAGCGGGACAGACGATCTGGCGGTTCATGTTCCGCGCCTTCTTCGGGCACAACCTGCTGTATGCCGATCCGCACCCCGGCAACTACCGGTTTCTGGGAGGTGGCCGCGTCGCGTTCCTCGATTTCGGATGTCACAAAATCATGCCGCCGGAGCTGGTCGCCGGCCAGAAGCGGTATCTCCTCGCGCAGCAAGCGGGCGACGAGCCTGAGTTCGTTCGCGCGTGCGTCGAGGTGCTCGGCTACGATCCGTCCGACGAAGAAGCGTTCCCGCTTTACATGGAATACACGCGCCTCGTGACCCGCCCCATCGTCGTCGACGCCCCCTTCAAGTACACGCGGGAATACGCGCGGGAGGCCGTCGCGTTCCTCGTGCGAAACGGAAAGCGAATCGTCTTCAAGGACGGCGAGGCGATGCCGAACATGCCGAAGCCCATTCACATGCCGACCGACCACACGTTCGTCAACCGCCTGCAGTGGGGGCTTTCAAGCGTGCTGGCAGGGCTCGGCGCGGAGGCGAACTGGCGGCAGATGACCGCGCCGTGGATGGGACCGGCCAGGCCCCTTCCGCACTGAGCGGGCATCCGACCGCGCGCGGCCCGGTTGATCTCGAATTGGTTCGCACGTAAAAGATTGCTACGCGAAACAGTTCGCGAGGAGCCGCGCCGATGATCTCGTTCGAACCCTCCGAAGACCAACGCATGATGGCCGATCAGGCGCGCGCGTTCGCCAGGTCGCTGCGCCTGCGCATGCGAGAGGCCGAGGCGGCGCGCGAAGTGCCCGCAGACCTCCGAAAGACCGCCATCGAGATGGGCCTCGGCTCAGTGGCGATCCCCGAGTCGCTCGGCGGCGCAGGCCTCGGACTCGCGACGGCTTCTCTGATCGAGCAGGAGCTCGCCGCGGGCGACGTGGGCGCAGCGTTCGGGCTCCCCGGCCCCGGAGCGTTCGGCCGCGCGGTCGCCGAGCTCGCCGATACGGCGCAGGCCATCCACGCGCTGTCGCTCATCGCGGAAGATGGGTTCGGCGCCGTGGCGTGGGGAGAGCGCGCCCCGCACCCGACGCGCCCGGGCCTGCGCGCGATCGCGCGCCGCGAAGGCGACGACTGGGTGCTGAGCGGTCAAAAGGCCTACGTCCTGAACGCTGGCCGCGCGAGCGCCTTCGTCGTGTTCGCACAGGTCGACGAGTCGCTCGGCTGGGCCGGCCTCGGCGCGTTCCTCGTGGCCAGCGATGCGCCGGGCGTGCAGGTCGGCCCGCGCGAGACCACCCTCGGACTCGACGTCGCCAGCGTGGCTGACGTCACCTTCAACGACGTGCGCGTCAAAGCCTCGGAGCGCCTCGGCGAGGGCGCCAACTTCGAAGCCGCAACGCTGCGGTTTTTTGTAAAAAATGCCCTGATTATGGCCTCTCGCGCAGTCGGACTCTCGCGCGCCGCCGTCGATGTCACGCGCGACTACGTCGAGCAGCGCAAAGCGTTCGGCAAGCCCGTCGGGCACTTTCAGGCCGTGGCGTTCAACGTCGCAGACCGCGCCATGGATGTGGCGGCTTCGTCTGCGATGGTCCTGCGCGCCGCGTGGATGTGGGATGCGGCCGTGCCCGAGCAGGAGGCCTTGCTCGCCTCGGCGTTCGCGGTCAGCTTCGCGCTCGAGGCCGCCATGCGCTGCGGCGACGACGCCGTTCAGCTGCACGGCGGCGCGGGGTTCATCCGCGACTATCCGGTGGAGAAGATGATGCGGGACGCCAAACAACTTCAGCTCGCCGGCATGCCGTCGGGCTGCGCCGACCAGCTCGCCGCCGCAGTGGAGCTGGGACGCCCGCTCGACCTGGGGCTCGTACTTCCCAACGCAGAGTCGCAGAGCGCGCTCGTCTGACGGAGATGGCCATGATCGAATTTTCGCTCAGCAAGAGGCAGCTTCAGTTGCGCGACATGGTCCGCGCCTTTGCCGAAAGTGTGGTGCGCCCGCTCGCGCTCACGTGGGACCGCGAGCACCGAATCGACGAAGCGTTCCTGTCGAATTTCGTGGCGATGGCTGCCCAGATGGGAGGTCCGGCGGCTTCGTGGGGCGTGCAGGGGCTCGGCGCAGGAAACGCTGAGCCCGGCCGGCCCGAGACATCCGCCGCGAAGAAATCGGGTTCGGCCAACTTGACGACCGTGTTGTCGGCCGAAGAGCTGGCGTGGGGTGACGCCGCGCTGCTGCTCAACCTCCCAGGACCTGGACTGGGAGGACCGCCCGTGCGGGCCACCGGCACGCCCGAGCAAAAAGAGCGATTTTTCTCGATCTTCCGCGACATGTCGAAGGGGCTCAAGTGGGGCGCCTACGCGCTCACCGAGCCCGGAGCGGGCAGCGACGTGGCGGGCATCCGGACCTCCTGCCGCCGGGACGGAAGCGATTGGGTACTCAGCGGCCGAAAGTGCTACATCACCAATGGCGCGCGCGCGGACTGGAACGTCGTGTTCGCCACGGTCGATCCCGCCCTCGGTCGCGCAGGGCACAGAGCCTTTGTCGTCGAGAAAGGCACCCCCGGCTTCACCGTCGGTAAGATCGAAGACAAGATGGGCCTGCGCGCAAGCGAGACGGCCGAGCTGGTGCTCGACGACGTGCGCGTGCCCGCCGACAACCTCCTCGGCGGCGACGAAAAGTACACGAACAAGGAAGGCTTCATGACCGCCATGAAGACCTTCGACAACACCCGCCCGCTCGTGGCCGCCATGGCCATCGGCATCGGGCGCGCGGCGTACGAGTACGCCCGCGACTTCGCCAAACGAAACTACGCCCTCGCGCGCCACACGCCCCGCTATGCCGCGATCGCCGAGCGGCTCGCCCGCACCGGCCGTCAGCTCGAGGCCGCGCGGCTCGTCACCTGGCAGGCTGCGTGGCTCGCGGATCAAGAGAAGCCCAACGCGAAGGAGGCCAGCATGTCGAAAGCGATGGGCGGCCAGGCCGCCATCCGCGCGTGCATCGAGGCCATCGAAATTTGCGGGGTGGAAGGCACCCTCCAGCGCGATCACCAGCTGCTCGAAAAGTGGTTTCGCGACATCAAGGTCTACGACATCTTCGAAGGCACCGGGCAGATCCAGCGCATCGTGATCTCGAAGCGGCTCTTCGAGGGCCTGAAGTCGTTTTAGGCTCAGGAGCCGCGAAGCAGGCAGGCGCACAGCGCTCGAAATGTGCGCGCCATCACGACGTGCTCCGCCGTCGCGACGTTCTTCTCACCATCGAGACGGCTTCGCCGCCGGCGGGTGGGCTCGTGACCATCGTGCCCACGCGACTCGCCAAGCGCTGCACGCCGTTTATCGTTATGGCGAAACAGGGCGTGCGGCGCGTCGGTAGCTGAGCTTCGAGAGCGCCTCATCGACGACCTGCTGCCGGGCGCGGGAGTCCTGATCGCTGTCGAGCCCGAGGACAAGGCGATGCGCGAGGACGCTGGGGGCGAGCCCTTGAATGTCGTCAGGGGTTACGAAGGCGCGCCCTGCCGTGAGCGCCATCGCCTTGGAAGCCTGCACCAGCGCGAGAGACGCCCGGGGGCTCGCGCCGAGCGCGACGCGCGGGTGCGAGCGGGTGAACGCCGTGATGGCAACGGCATATTCGAGCAGGTCGTCTTCGACATGAACCGCAGCGGCCAGCGCCTGCAGCGCGAGGACGCCTTCTGCGGTCAGCACCGCACGGGCGGCGGGGGGCGAGACTCCGAAGGCCCGCAGCATCGAGACCTCGTCGCGCGCGGACGGGTAGCCCATCGGCACGCGCACCATGAAGCGATCGATTTGCGCCTCGGGCAGCGGGTAGGTCCCCTCGAGATCGATCGGATTTTGGGTCGCCAGCACGAGGAACGGACTCGGCAGCTCGAACCGGTCGCCTTCCACGGTGACCTGCCGCTCCTGCATCGCCTCGAGCAGCGCGCTCTGCGTCTTGGCCGGAGCGCGATTAATTTCGTCCGCGAGCACGACGTTGGCAAACACGGGCCCGGGGCGCATCGCGAAGGTGCCCTCGCGCGGCTGGAGCACGTAGGACCCGGTGATGTCGGCTGGCATCAAATCGGGCGTAAATTGAATGCGTTTTGCGCTGCAGCCGAGGGCGACCGCGAAAGCCTTTACGAGCGTGGTCTTGGCGACGCCTGGCACGCCCTCGAGCAGCACGTGCCCCCTCGCGAGCAGACACACAATCATCAACTCGAGGGCGCGCGGCGACCCGATGTAAACGCGCGCGACCTCGCGCCGAAGCGCGTCGATTCGCTCCTTCGCGGCAGCAATCCCGTTCGGTGCATCTTCCACGATAACCCCTGGAGGCTACATCGACCGCCGCGCGACGTCTCGACCTAACATTCGCACCGGCGTGGCATGATTGACAGGCATGCGCCGCCTGCTCTGCTTCGTTGTTGTGGCCCTCGCGTTCGCCATCGCGACGACGGGCGCGCGCGCGGACAGCGAGAGGGCCGAAGGCTCCGGGCTCTGGGACGGGCTCGCGCAATTCGTCGCGATGGCTCGCGTCGAGCTCGGCGACGCGAGCGTGATGGCAAACGGTTCGATCGACTACGCTCACCTCAGTCCGCGAGACGCGATCGTTATGGTGCACCCGACGCGGGAGCTCGACATCGAGAGCCTCTCGCGGTTCATGCACGACGGCGGACGCGTGGTGCTGCTCGACGACTTCGGTACCGGCGACGCACTGCTCGAGCACTTCTCGATCGAGCGATCGCCGCAGCCGCGCGATCCCGCCCAGATGCTTCGGCACAATCCATCGCTGGCGATCGCGATCGCCGCCAGCGATCCCCCGCACAGCACGGTCGCGGGCGTGGCGCGCGTGGTCACCAATCATGCCACCTCGCTCAAGCAGCCCGAGTTGACGCCCGTGCTCGCCGTGCCCACCGCGAGCGGCGAGCGCCCGATGCTCGCGCTGGCAGGCGCCGTTGGCGACGGACGACTGCTCGCGGTCGGCGACTCGTCGATCGTGATCAACGCGATGCTGCGATACCCCGGCAACAAGGTGTTCGCGCGCGGGCTCGTACACTACGCAGTGGAAGACGATTCGTGGGGTGAGCGCGGCGGCACGCTCGTGGTCGTCGCCGGCGAGTTCGCACAGGTCGGCGCGTATGGCGCGGCCGCCGAGACCAGCGCGCTTTCGCGGGCGCTTCGGCAGATCCGCGACGCCGCGCGCGCGATGGGCCAAACCAGCGCTCCGCCCGTCGCGATGTTTGCCATGGCCGCCGTAGTCGCGCTCGGCGTCGTCGTGTGGACCGGCTCGCGCGCCGCGAGGCTCCACGCCCCCTCGACGCCGCGCTACGCGAGGCCGGTCCCCATCGCGGCGCAGGGCGGCATCGCAGGCCACGCCGCGCTGATTTCAGCTCCCGGAACGTCGCGCATCCTCGCGCTCCTGGAGCTCAAGAGCGCCCTCGACGAAGAGCTGGCGTTTCTTTGCGAGCTTCGCCAGCCGGTGAGCGGCGAGACGCTGCTCCGGAGCCTTGCAGACCAACACCTTCTGGAGCGCAAAGGCCTGCTCGAGCTCCGGGCGCTGCTGCTGCGCCTGAGCAAGGCTGAGACGTACGTGCTCGCCGCGAGGACGCAGCTTAGCATGAAAGTGAGCGACGCCGAGGTCGTCGTGGTCGCGCGCGCGGCGCTGAAGGTGCTGCAAGAGGCGCGAGCCCGCGCAAACACGCGGGCTACCTGAACGGCCCGCCGCACGCGGCTGGGCCGCTTTGCTCTCAGGGGCCCGCCTTTGCTAGCGTGCGCGCCGTGTTGGATCTCTACGGGCCGCTGCACGGCCTCAGCCTCGCGGCCTGGTTATGGCTCGTTCCCGGACTACCCCTCATTGGCGCCTTGCTTGCGGGGTACATCGGGCTGACCGCGCTGCCGCGCGAGGGCGAAGTCGCAGCCGCGCGTCAGCTGCTGGCATGGCGCGCTGGCGTCGGCCTCTCGGCAGCCGCGCTCGCGCTCATTCGCTGGGGCCACGATCTGCAGCAACTTCAGCACCTCGCCCGCATTTTTAGAGTCGGCCGCATCGAGCTCTCCGCCGACCTCCTGCTCGATCCCGTGTCGCTCCTGACAGCGTCGTCGGTGCTGCTCGCTTCGGGCGCGCTTTCGTTCGGACGCGCGGGCGCCGCAAGGCCCCGCGATTCGGTGCTCATCCCGCTCGCGACTTCGGGCGCGCTCGTCGCGGCGCTCGCAGACGCGGTGCCCATTGCAGTGCTCGGTGGCCTCGTCGCGTCGCTGTCCGGCGCGATCGTCGCGAGCGCTCATTTGCGTGCATTTTGCATTCATCGCTTCTCGGACGCCCTGCTGCTGCTCGGCGCGGCGACGCTCGCGTGGGCGCTTGGTGGCGGCTTCGGCGCCGGCGAGTTCACCAGTGACATGAGCCCCCGAATCGCCATCGAGAGCGGCAGCCACGACGACGCGCGCGCGACCGCGGCCCGGTCGCTTCCGATGGACGACGACGACGACGATGACGGCCCCCGCCGGCCGGCCAGCGCAGGGCCGAAGCCGCTCGATCTCACAGGCGGCGGCAAGGCGTCGCTCACGATCGCTGCCCTCCCGGGATCGCTGATTTTTCTCGACGAATCGAAGACGCCACTCCTGAGCGCTGAGAAGATTCCAGTCCGCACGCCCGTCGTGCGGCTGTCGATCCCGGCGGGGCTCCACGTGGTGCGTTTGCGGCCTCCGGGGGCGGGCGAAGATTCGCTGCTGTCGCACGTTGTCGCGACCACAGGACAGGACGTGCGAATCATCGCAGTGGGGCCGACGACCTCGCTCCGCGAAACCGCCGAGCAACTCGCCGCGAGCTGGCTTCAGGGCGACCGCCCGCTTCGAACCGACCTGCTCAGCCACGAGGCCTGGCCCGGCACGCGGTTGTCGACGCTGGCCGCCCTCGCGATCGCGCTCGGTGCGCTCTTGCGGCTCGTGTCGCTGGCGTACTCCGTGCGCGATTTCGTCGGAGTGTCGGCGCTGATTTCACTGCCGATGCTCACGCTGCTCACGCGGCTGTCGCCGCTTCTGACCGTCGAGCCTGCGGTCGCAGGGATGGTCGCCGCAGCGGCCGCCCTCTGCGCGCTGGTGCTGGCTGCGCGCGCCGCGACGGCCAGCGACGGTCACGGAGCGCTCGTGGGGGTGGCTGCCTCGAAGGCCGCGCTCAGCGTTGTCGGCGTCCTCGCCGGCGCGCCCGGGGCCGCACTGCTCGATGCAGGCATCACGCTCGTCGCCATCGTCGCCCTCGAACAGGCCCTCGCAACCACCACGGGCGGCCCGCTGCTAGCTGCAAACGCTAGCAAAAATGCGCCTTCGGGTTGGAATCGCGTGTTCGTCTTCGCGACGCTGGCCATCACGGCGTCGGCCCCGATCGCGACCGAGCTCGTGGCGGCGCTGGGGTTCAGCGGCGCGAAAGCAGTGCCCGGAGTCGCGCTGCTTGGCGCCTCGCTTTCGGCAGTCGCGCTCGGTGCGTTTGGTCTCGCTCGCGTGCATGCAATGTCGTTCGCGACGCGGTCCAAAGACCAACCCGCAACCACCCCCGTCAAGGCCTGGATCGCAGCGGCGGCCTCGCTGATCGGCGCAGCGTGCCTGCTGGGCTTCGACGCCCGCGCGATCGGCTCGGACGCATCGCTTGCCTCGAGGGTCGTTGGTCACGCGCTCGATGCCGGCCCCGCGAACGACCTGCAGAGCTCGGTTGCCCCCGTGACGCTGCTTTGGCTCGGGCTGACGTTAGGGGCGCTGGCGCTGGCCCGCAGCCGCTACACGCAGGCGGGAGTCGCCGGGCGCTCCGAACGCAGCGATGCCTCGATGGGCGCGGCTTGGGCGATCGCAAAGCCCGCAGCGCTCGCGGACCTGGCGCTGGTGCACGCCGAAGCGTTGCTCGCGCGCCTCACGTCGAAGGTCAGCGACGACCAGCCTCCTGCCGAACGGTCCCGAGGCAGACTAGTCTGGGGGCTCGTCGTCGTCGGCGCGCTTCCTGTCGTCGCGATCATCGCGTCGTGGGTGGAGCGATGAAGACCCTGATCCGGGCGCTTTCGATCGCCGTCGGCCTCACGCTCTGCCTCATTTTCCCCGCGCGCGCGCTCGCTGCTCCGAGCGGCCACATCACCATCGAGCGCGGCCCCGTCGAGCTTTCCCAAAGCGGCGGCAGCTACAAGGGCGGCTTCGCGATCGACAACACGGCCGACACGCCGCTCGTGCTCTCGCGCGTCGCCGTCCGCTCCGACGCCGATGATCCGAGGGTGCCCCGAAACGTAACCGTCGAGCCCGAGGGCGCGATGCCGCTCACCATCGCACCGCACACCCGCAAGCGTGTGAACATCGCGTGGACGCCCGAGCCCACGACGCGGCAGCGACAACTTCTCGGACATGTCGTCGTCACGTCGAGCGACGAGTCGTCGGGCGAGGTAGCCGTCGGGCTCCGCGCGCAGATGCCGACACCGCTCGGCGTGGTGACCGATCACGCGCTGTCGACCCTGCTGCTGCTGCCGCTGCTCGGGGCGCTCGCGGCGATCGCCCTTTATTTGAGGGGAATATCAACCCGATCGGTGCGCGCGGCAGCCATCGCGATCACCGTCACCCAGAGCGCGCTCGCGCTGTGGATGTGGCACGCGTTCGACGGCTCGGTGACCCGCGCAGACGGCAACGACGGGCTGCAGTTCGTCGAGCACGCCGCCTGGCTCAGTCGCGCCGGCGCTGAATACTTCGTCGGCGCAGACGCCGCCAACGTCGCCGTCATCGCGATCATCGCGATCGTCTCCGCGGTCGGCCTTGTCGCGACGGCGCCGCCCGCGCGGGACGCGGTCGCGTTCGATGCGCTTTACCTGATCGCCCAGGCCTCGGGGATCGGCGCGCTGGCTGCGCAGGACGCGCTGCTTTGGTTGTCGTGCATCGCCACGCTGACCCTGTCGGTCGGGTTCGCGCTCGCGCACTTCGGCGACGCGACCGCGGCCGTGTCGGTGCGAAGGGCCCTCGGCTCGCTGGTGCCCGGCTTCGCCGCGATCGCGGGCGCGCTCGTGATTTTGCACCTGCACGCCGACAAGACGCTGCTCGCGAGCGGAGCGACCGTCGCGAGATCATGGTCGCTGCCCGAGCTCGCCCGCGTGAGCTTCGTGCTCAAGAGCGGCACCGTGTTCGGGCTGCCGTTCGTCAAGGTGGCCTACGCGCTCGGTGTCGCCGGCGCGCTCGCCTACGCCGGAGCGTTTCCGGTGCAGTCGTGGTTGTCGGGCGCGCTGTCGAGCGCTCCGACGGCGCTCGGTGCGCTCCTTGTTGTCACCGTGCCAACAGTCGGCCTGCACGCGCTCGCGCGCATCACGATGACGCTCCCCGAGGCTGCGCGCTGGGCGGCCACGCCACTGCTCGCGCTGGGCCTCGCGTCGGCGCTGGCGTCGGCGCTGAGCGCGGCCGCGCAGCGCGATCCGGGTCGCGCCCTCGGGCTCGCCGTCGCCGCCCAAACCGGACTTGCCGTAGCTGCGCTGGCGTCCTCGACCCAGCAGGGCGTCATGGCGTTTTTCGTGCTGATCCCCGCGCGCGCCGCGGGATGCGCGCTCTTCGCGCTCGCGTGGGGGCACCTGCGCGACCGCCTGCGCGTTCGCGACGGTCTCGCCATTCGGGGCCTCGGCGCCCACGCCCCGATGCTCGCCGTCGCGCTGACGCTGGGCGGGCTGTCGGCGATGGCAGCGCCGCTCACCGGCTCCGGCTGGGCCACGATGGCGACGTTATTGGCAGCGGTGCCAAGAGGCTTCGGGGCCGCGGCAGGCGTCGCGCTGGTGTGGGCCACGCTCGCCGCCGCGCTGGGGCGCCTCACGCTTCGCATCGTCTCGGGCAGCTTGCCCGACACCCTGCGCGACAGCCGCGAGCTCGAGCCACACGGAGGCCGGGTGCCCGACCTGCGCGGCCGCCAGCTCGCCGCGATCGCGCTCCTTGCGCTCGTGGTCGGCGCCGCGGGCGTCTATCCGGGCATGCTCTTCAGCGCGGCCTGGGGCGCCGCGCGCGATCTCGGTCCGGCGCTCAATCCAAAGGGACCGGGCGAAATCAGCCTGGCGGACGCATTCCCGGCGCAAGAGCGCTAAATTGGCGCGGCGCGCGGCCGTAGCTATTGGCGCGGCGCGCGGCCCTGGCTACGCGAGGCAGGGAGATCCATGTCCGCTGAAAGTACCCCGAGAGATTCAGAAAAGCATGTGGTCGTGCTCGACGACGACATCATCGTCCTTCGTGCAACGGCCCGGCTGCTCCGCGCCGCAGGCATGCGCGTGACCCCAACCACGTCGGCAAAAGAGGCGATGGAGCACGTGGTCTGCGACTCCGCCGACGCGATCGTGAGCGATCTCCACATGCCCGAGCTCGGAGGCCACCTCGTGCTCGCCATGCTGGCGCGGGCCGCTCCTTCCGCTGCGCGGGTGCTGATGACCAGCGAGACCGACTTCGCGCGCGTCGCCGAGCTGCTGGTGCCCTACTCCGTCGACGCGCTCATCGCCAAGCCAGACGCCGCGGTGAAGCTCGTTCCGATGCTGCGCGATCTGCTCTCTAGCACCCGCGGCACGTCGACCACCCGCGGCGACAACGCCCGGGCGCACGCGCGCACGATCGTGCGAGCCCTCGCCCTGCGCGAATACGAAACCGAGTCGCACTGCGAGCGGGTCGCCGCGTGGAGCAAGCGCCTCGCGCAAGAGCTCGAGCTGTCACCGACCAAAATCCTCGAGGTCGAGCTTGGCGCCCTCCTGCACGACGCAGGCATGCTCGGCGTTCGCGAAGCCATCATCCAAAAGCCCGGTCCGCTGTCGCCCGACGAGCGGTTCGAGCTTCGACGGCACCCCGATCTTGGCGCCGCTTTGCTCACCGAAATTCCGGTGCTCGCGGGCGCGCTCGCCATCGTGCAAAATCACCACGAGCGGGTCGATGGCAGCGGTTACCCTCGCGGCCTGCTTCGCGAAGACATTCCGCTGGGAGCACGCATCTTCGCCGTGGCCGACGCCTACGACGCGATCGTCAGCGACCGCCCGTACCGTCGCGGTCAGCCCGACGCCAGCGCGCGCCAGGAAATCGCCTCGGTCGCCGGCGTTCAGTTCGACCGCCAGGTGGTCGATGCTTTTCTGCGCATCGACGTCGTCGACTGGCTGCTCGTCGGACAGCGCGCCGTCGGACAGGCGACCGATCGCCCGCCCGCGCCCGACCACATCGACGCCTGACGCCTACTGGCGACGGAAGCGACGGCGGGCAACCCGGCGCGCGCTCGCGAGCAGCATCACCGCCGCAACGGCGATGACGGCCAGCTTGGGCGCCGAGCGCAGCCACGGGTTCAGCGCGGCCTTCGGCGGCGCCGCGCGCGGCCATTTCAGCAGTAGTGGCCTGCCGGAGCGAAGCACACCAGAAGCGCTGCGGCTCGCATCGGCCCACAGCACAACTGCGAAGCTCTGATCCCACGACTGCAGCGGGGCTGCCTCGAACTCGCTGAGCATGCTCGTCGTGAGCGCAATATCCAGCTCCGGATCGCCCTCGGGAAGCGCATACGAAATATTGTATTGTACATATGTTTCCTCGACGACGAAGCCAGCGGCGGAAGCAGCCGAAGGCTCTACGATTGACGTCGATCCGACGCTCGCGACCAGCGGCGCTCCGCCCACGCGCACCGACAGGTGCGAAGCAACGTAGCCTGACGCATCGAGGGCAGCCTTGATGGCCGGCGCGCGCGCGACCTTCAGCGCCGCGTCGTCGGCCGCGCGCGTAATCACGAGCGGCGTTCGCAGCGTGGTGCGAACCTGAAGTTCGAGCGTGCTCGCGCCGAGGTGCCCTTCGATCCGGTCGACGAGCACCGGATGCGCCCACGCCTCACCCCCTGCGCACAAAAGCACGAGCGCCGCGTGCAGCGGCGCCCATGGTGCAACCCATCGCGTGACGACCACGCGCGCGGGTTACTCTTTGAGCGCTTCGGCGCCGCCGATGATTTCCATCAGCTCCTTGGTGATCGCAGCCTGGCGCGCGCGGTTGTACACGAGCGTCAGACGTTGAATCATGTCCTTGGCGTTCGTCGTGGCCGCGTCCATCGCCGTCATCTGCGCGCCAAAGAAGCTCGCCTGACTGTCGAGCATGGCGCGAAGCATGGTGATTTCCATGTACATCGGCAGCAGGCGCACCAGCAGCGCGTCCGGGTTGGGCTCGAAGATGAACCCGGTCGCGTCGGCTTCGACAGCGCCGCCCGCGGTGGGCGCCAACGGCAGCAGCGGACTGACCACGACCTGCTGGCTGATCGCGCTCTTAAACTCGTTGTAGACCAACGTGATCGAGTCGAACTCGCCGCGCGCATAGAGCCCGGCGAGATGCTGGGCGATGACGCGAGCTCGGTCGAGGTCGAGCTTCTCGTACGGCTTCGGGAAATCGTGAATCACCTGACCGCCGCGCCGCGCGACGTACTCACGCCCCTTGCGCCCGATGGTCGCGAAGCGGACCGTCGTGCCGTCGGCCTCCTTCGCTCTCCACTGCACCTCGACGGCCTTGCCGACGTTGGTGTTGATGCCGCCGCACAGCCCGCGATCGCTCGTGATCACCACGATGAGCGCGCGCTTTTCCGCGCGGCGCGCGAGCAGCGGGTGGCCGCCGCCCTGAGCCTGCGTGTCGACCTCTGCGCTGCCCTCGCTCGCATCGGCCGTCATGGAGCCGGCGACAGAACGAAGCACTTCGCCGGTCTTCTGGGCATAAGGCCGAAGGGCGACGATGCGCTGCTGCGCGCGGTTGAGGCGCGCACCCGCCACCATCTTCATCGCGCGCGTGATCTTCTGCGTCGATTTGACGCTCGCGATGCGCTTGCGAATGATCTTGAGCGAAGGCATTCAGATCACTCCGCCGCCTGGTCCTTCGCGGCCTTCTTCTTCTTGGGCTTGGCCTCGGCGCTGTCCGATTCCGAGCCGCCACCAAAGACCTTCTTGAAGTCCGAGAGCGCCGACTTGAGGCGATCTTCGAGGTCTTTGTCGAGAGCCTTCTTGGTCTTGATGTCTTCGAGCACGGCGGGGTGCTTGCCCTCGAGGTACGCGTACATGTCGCGCTCGAATTTGCCGATGAGCGACATTTCGATCGAGTCGAGGTAGCCCTTCGTGCCCGCGTAAATCGCCACGATCTGCTTTTCGATCGACAGCGGCTGATACTGCCCCTGCTTGAGCAGCTCGACGAGGCGGGCGCCGCGCTCGAGCTGGTTGCGCGTCACCGCGTCGAGATCGCTCGCGAACTGCGCGAACGCTGCCATGGCGCGGTATTGCGCGAGGTCGAGCTTCAGCGTTCCGGCGACGCCCTTCATGCCCTTGACCTGCGCGCTGCCGCCTACGCGACTAACCGAGATACCGACGTTGATCGCGGGACGAACGCCCGAGAAGAACAGGTCGCTCTCGAGAAAGATCTGGCCGTCGGTGATCGAGATGACGTTGGTCGGAATGTACGCCGAGACGTCGCCGCCTTGCGTTTCGATGATCGGAAGCGCGGTGAGCGAGCCGCCCGACTCGGGGTTACGCAAGATCACGTAACCGTCGCCCTTGGCCTTGAGCTCTTCTTCCGCGGAGTGCTTCCCGGGCTCGCCGCGGTGCAGCTTCGCCGCGCCGATGTCGCTCCAGGCCTTGGTGCCGGACTTCACGACTGCGAACTCATCGGCCATTTTGGCTGCGCGTTCGAGCAGACGCGAATGGATGTAGAATACATCTCCCGGATACGCCTCGCGACCCGGCGGGCGACGCAGCAGCAGCGAGAGCTGGCGGTACGCGACCGCCTGCTTCGACAGGTCGTCGTAGATGCACAGGGCGTGGCGACCGCTGTCGCGGAAGTACT
The DNA here is from genome assembly GCA_947473045.1 of Myxococcales bacterium. Lineage (GTDB taxonomy): Bacteria > Myxococcota_A > Polyangia > Polyangiales > Polyangiaceae > JANYHY01. The sequence continues at coordinate 41,769 of CANJCO010000030.1, forward strand.
CGCCCATCGTCACGCCGGTGTACGGCGCGATGAACTGCAGGGGGGCCGACTCGCTCGCGCCCGCGATGACGACCGTGGTGTATTCCATCGCGCCAAACTGCTCGAGCTTGGCGACGACGCTCGCGACGGTCGACTGCTTCTGACCAATGGCGATGTAGAAGCAGTAAACGCCGAGACCTTTTTGGTTGATGATCGCGTCGAGCGCGACGGCGGTCTTGCCGGTCTGGCGATCGCCGATGATGAGCTCGCGCTGACCACGGCCGATGGGAACCATCGCGTCGATGGCTTTGATGCCGGTCTGCAGCGGCTCCTTGACGGGCTGGCGCGCGAGAATGCCCGGCGCCTTGATTTCGACGCGGCGGCGGTGCGGCGTGTCGAGCGGGCCCTTGCCGTCGACCGGCATTCCGAGCGAGTTGACGACGCGGCCCACGAGGGCCTCGCCGACGGGCACGTCCATGATGCGGCCGGTGCGCTTGACGATGTCGCCTTCTTTGATGGCGCTTGCGTCGCCGAAAATAACCGAGCCGACGTTGTCGCTCTCGAGGTTGAGCACGAGGCCCATGAGGCCCCCCGGAAACTCGAGCAACTCACCCGCCATGGCGCCTTCAAGGCCGTAGACGCGCGCGATACCGTCGCCCACGCTGAGGACCGTACCGGTCTCCATCGTGATGGCGGTCTTCTCGTAGTTCTGAATCTGCTTTTTGATAATCTGGGAGATTTCTTCGGCGCGGAGCTGCATGATCTTTGGTTCCTGTCAGTTCGGCAACAGAGCGTTCTTGAGGCTCGCAAGGCGAGAGCGAATCGAGCCGTCGAAGACTTGATCGCCGATGCGCGTGACCACGCCGGCGACGAGTGATGCGTCGGTTTTCCTGTCGAGCACAACCTTCTTGCCCGTCATCTTCTCGAGCTGCGCCTGAAGGCGGCCGTAGAAGGCGTCGGAGAGCGCGACTGCGCTCGTGACCTCGGCGCGGACAACGCCCTTCGCGAGGTCGTTCATTTCGCGCAGCAGCTGTGCGATCTCGGGAAGCAGTCGCAACCGGCGACGGTCTCCGAGCAGCAGCAGCGAGTTGCGCGTGACCGGACCAAGCGACAGGCGCGCGGCGAGGTCGCTCAGGATCGCCTTCTTCGCGGCGTGTGAAACGAGCGGATCGCCCATAACGCGCTGCAGCTCGGGCGAGGCGGCGTAGGTCTCGGCCATGGCCCCGGCCTCGGCGACCACGGCGTCAAGCTCGCCTGATTCGGTTCCCAGCTCGAGGATGGCCCGGGCGTAGCGGCGCGAGATGTTGGCTGCGATCACGTGGCACCCGACGCTTTCTGAGTGGCGAGCGTGGCGAGGTATTCTTCGGCGAGGCGCTCCTGGTCGGCCTGCGTGACGCCCTTGGCGAGCAGGGTCTCGGCCTGCGCGATGGCGCGCTCAACCGTGTCGCGCACGAGGTCGAGCTGCATCTGCTTGACCTCCTGCTCCATCAGGAAGGCGGCATCTTTTCGCAGTCGGGCTGCCTTTGCGCCCGCCTCGGCGACGATGCGCTCCTTTTCGGCTTCGCCGGCGCGCACGAGCCCCTGCGTGGCATCGCGAGCGTCGGCATCTTTCGTGGCCAGCTGCGCCTGGTACCGCTCGGCGCGCTCCTCGGCTTCGCCGAGAATTTTTGCGGCGTTTTCGATATCTTTGGCGATCGCGTCGCGTCGCTCCTGCAGGCCCGCGGCGATCGGCTTCTTGCCAAAATGCACGTAGGCGAACACGAGCACGGCGAAGTTGATCAGCAGCGCGACGAGCGGGGGCCACTTGCCTCCGTGCTTGTCCTTTTTGCTGAAATCGAGCCAGTTAATGGCTTCCGGACCGGCTGCATCGTCGGGTTCCGCGCTGTGGTGGGCCTCTGCGCCGTGAGCAGTTGCCGTGTGGCCGTGCTCGCCCGGCGGCGCCGCGATCTCGCCGCTCGTGGTGTGCGGGGGCTGAAGAGGCGCAGGCGGCGCGTGCGGAATCGGGTCGGCTGCCAGGGCCGTGGAGGGCGCGACCGCTTCGGGCATGGCCGAGGCCGCGAGCGCAGGCGCCGCTCCTCCCGGGTCGGTCGCAGTGCCCGGATGTTGCACTGCGCCGGCGTCATTTTTCGCCGCTTGCGCGGCAAATTCGACCGAGCTGAGGGGTCGTCCGGCGTCCGGAGCGGCGCTGGCGGCTGCAGCGCCGACGGAGATCGCCGCGGCGAGGAAGCACGAAGTCGACAGCTTGCTCATGAGCGCACCTCCCGGCCCATGACCACGCCGGCGACTTGCTGGGCGAGCTTCGCGGCGTCTTTGCCAAGCTGATCGCGGGCATCGGCGAATTCGGCAGCGGCCCTGGCTCGCCCCGCCGCGGCCGCAGCCGCTGTCTCGGCGCGAACGCCAGCCAGCAAATCAGCCTCTTGTCGAAGGCCCTCGGCGCGGAGCTTCTCGCGCTCGGTGGCGCCGGCTACGCGCGCAGTATGCATGGCCGCTTCGTACGCGGCCTTCGCGTCGGCGCTCTTTTTGTCGATGCCTCGCGCTTTAACGATGTTTCCTTCGATGCGCCGCTCGCGCTCTTCGAAGAGCTTGAGCATCGGATCGAACAGCATCGGCTTGAGGAGCACGAGCAACCCAACGAGAATGCCAACCTGAACGAAGGCAGTCGCGTCGATGTCGAGGTTCACGTCACCGCCGCCAATGACCGCGGACAGTGCGTCGCTTGCGTGGACTGACCACATAATTTCGAGAGGTTCCTGCGGTGAAGAGGGCGTCGGACGCCCCGAGAAGGTGGGCGCGCAGATAGCACCATGACGACAGGGTGTCTATGGGTTGGCTCGGCGCGGCCGCAGCGGCGCGCCCACGCAGCTGGCGGAGGAGCGTAGCGCGGGCTCGGCTACGGGCGGGAGCGTGTCCGCTGCGCCGTCCCCCGCGAAAAGCGTGCGCAACGCCGCAGCGCGCTGCCGCTCAAGCGACGTGGTCGAACGGTGAGGCAAGCCCTCCGGCGGGCAGCGTTTCGACGGGTCAGAGCCGGGGCGACTCAGGTGGCGCGAGCCAGGGCGGCGCCGCGACTCCGGCGCGTTTTCAACTCGAGCGGAGGCGGCAGGGCCGGCAGGCTCCGGCGCGTCACCGGCGGCTTCGGGAGTCGAATCTCGAGCGTGGGAGCGGCGTCGTCGCGGGCCAGGACGAGCTTGGCGCGGCCCGGACTGAGCGCCGGCCAGACGCGCGGCGTGGGCGGAGCGTCAAGCTCGTTGGAGGTGGCTTGCGAGGCCAGCTTTGGAGGGCGATGCGCTGCAGGCATCCCGAGCACCGGCGTAATCGCGAGCTCGTCGACAAGGACTGCCGCAGCCACCCGCTTGTCTTCGAAGCGAAGGAGCACCGACGTTCGAACGAGCGAGATGCGCCCCTGCTCGTCGGCGACCGCGAAGAGCATCGGCATCCCCACCGTGGGAAGCGCTGCCAGGCCCTTGTCCGAACCCGTATCGAGCGAAGCGACGTACTGGGCCCCCACGATGCGTTCGCAGCCCTGCGAGCCGGTCATGCCGGGCGCGGAGACGGCCCACCGGCAAACGCCGGCTTCGTCGAGCATCAGGGTGGCCGCCTCGGTGTATGCCGCGTAGACGATCTCCATGAAAGCCCCACCAAGCAAGGCACGAGCCGCGCACTGTCGCGCTATTTCTTGCGCGACTTGCCCCCGGGAGCGGATCGTTTGCCTTTGGACTGGTGGCCGGATGATCCACCGGCAGGCTCCCCGGCGCTGACCGTTCGGTAGGCAGTCTGCGCGGCCGTTTTGCTCACCATCAAGCGCGCGCCGGCCGGCCCCATGGCCGGGTGCACGCTCGCGTAGCCTTCGCGCTTTGCAAAGCCCGCGAGATCGCCCTTGTTGGCTTCCATGTGCTCACTGAAGCGCGTCCAGAAGGCGCGCGCCTCGGCTTCAGGCATGAGCGCGCCGTCGACGAGGACCTGGAGAGTCGGCATCGCCGGCGATGGTATCACGAGCCCAGGTCGGCCTGAATCTCCTGCGCGTGCTTGCTGACGTCGACGCTGCGATAGATCTTCTTCACGTTGCCGTCGGCGCCGATAACGATTGTCTGGCGGCTCATGAACGAGAGCGTCATGCCGACCCCGAAACGCTTTGCGAGCGCACCGTCCGGATCGCTTACGAGCTTGAACGGCAGCTTGTGGTGCTGCGCGAACGCCCTGTGGGAGGCGTCGTCGTCGGAGGAAATGCCGACGAGGACGACTCCCTTTTTCGACAGCGCGTCCCACGCGTCACGGAATGAGCAGGCCTCGGTCGTGCATCCCGGCGTCTCGTCACGCGGGTAGAAATAGAGCACCACGGGCTTGCCCTTGAGCGCAGCGAGCTGCAGCCGGGTGCCATCGCTCGCGGTCACGTCGAAATCGGGCGAGGGCGCGCCAACTTCGAGCGGGCCGGCCGGAGCGACGGCGACGGGCGCCGAAGCGGCCGCGCTGGCCGAGGCAGGCGCGGGCGCGGGCTCTTTGGTGCAGGCGATGAAAACGAGCGGGAGGGCGAATAGGAGCGTGCGCATGGGCCTTTCGATGCCCACGGCGGCCTCGTCGTTGCCGGTTTCGCGAACGTTTTGCCAAGCCGCAGCCCGGGACTTCATCGACTTCATCGCCGAGGGAGTGCCCGCCGGAGGTCGCCGCCGCTACGGCGCGGGCTCGTAAAAGCGGAGGCCATCGAGCATCAGGCGTGCTTCTTCTTCGCGCGCCGACGCCTCGGGCCACACGGCGACGGCGAGGTAGGCGACCCCCTTGCGCACAAACATGCGCATAAACGAGCCGGTTTGACGCGCCTGCCCCGCCGACTTGAGAACATACGCGCCCGCGAGCTCGGCGCCGACGACGCCGTCCTGCGCATGCTCCGCGGGGCCGGCGGTGACGCGAAACGAGTCGAGGTTGGTGGCCATCGCCGACTGCTGATGCGCGAGCAACTCGGCCGCCGTCGCGTCCGCCGGCACGATCGTCACCGAAATCGTCACGGCGAGCGCGCCGTCGCGATCGGCGGTGTCGCGCGCGAGCGACAGCAGCGGGATCCCCTTCTGCTTCTGGCCTCGGGCCTCGAGCGACGCCGTAAGTCGCGGGTTCGCAGAGGCACGAATGCGCGACGCGAGCTCGTCATCGCCGAGCACCTTGAAGCCGGCAGGCACCGCAAAGCTCACCCCGAGATCATCGAATCGCACGATCGACGCCGGAGGCGGGGCAGGCGCGGGCAGAAGGGGCGGCGGCGAGGACGCGACGTGCGGGGCGGCCTGATCAGCGGGAGTTTGCGCGGACGGCGGCGGCGCGGCCCCGCAGGCACAGAGCGAAACGCACAGCACGGATGCCAACAGGGCTCGATTCATCGGCCACCAGCCTCGCACACCTGCCCTCCCCGCGCGAGCCGGGCGCGAGCAGGGAGCGAGCCTACAGAATGCCGAAATCTTTGAGGCGCCGGTAGAACGTTCGACGCGGAATGCCTGTCATTTTCGCAGCTGCGACGCGGTTCCAGTTGCACGCGGCGAGGGCGGCGACGATGCGATCCTTTTCCGAGCCGCGGAACACTTCGCGCGTTGTCGGGGCGCCCGGCGTGGCGCGCGCGGCGGCGTCGACCGGACGGGCGTCGGGCAGCGCGAGATCTTCGTCGCCGATCTCGTCGCCGTCGCTCATGAGCCAGGCGTTGAGCAGCACGTGCTCGAGCTGCCGTACGTTGCCCGGCCACGCGTAGGCCACGAGGCTGCGCAGCGCCGCGCGATCGACGCTCTTACGGTCGCGGCCGTAGCGACTGGCGAAGAGCGTGAGAAAATGATCGATGAGCGGCGGGATGTCTTCGGTGCGCGCGCGCAGCGGAGGAACCGCGAGCTCGACGACGTGGAGGCGGTAATAGAGGTCTTCACGGAAAGTGCCGTCCCGGACCATCGCGGCGAGATCGCGGTTCGACGCCGCGACGATGCGCACGTCGACGCTCTCTTCCTTGGCGCCGCCCACCGGCCTCACAGTCTTTTCCTGAAGCACGCGCAGCAGACCCGCCTGCATCTTGAGCGGCAGCTCGCCGATCTCGTCGAGCAGCAGCGTGCCACCCTCGCACTCGCGAAACAGGCCCTTGCGGTCGCGATCGGCGCCGGTGAACGCGCCGCGCACGTGACCGAACAGCTCTCCTTCAAGGAGATTGTCGGGGATGGCACCGCAGTTGACGCCTAAAAATGGCCGCTTTGCGCGCACGCTCGCCTGATGAATCGCGCGGGCGACGACCTCTTTTCCGGTGCCGCTCTCACCGCCGATGAGCACGGGGACGTCGGTGTCTTTCACGCGATCGATGAGCGCGTAGACGCGGCGCATCGGTGCGCTCGTACCGACCAGCCCGGCGTAGCCGAAATGGCTGCGCAGCTCGCTCCTCGCCTTGCGCAGATCGCGGCGGGTGACGTCGAGCTGGTTTTCGCGGAGCGCCAGCGCTTCGGCGAGCCGGTCGCGGGCTGTGGCGAGCTCGCTGCGCTGCGACTCGAGCTCTGCGGTGCGAATGGCGTTTTCCTGAACGAGCCGCGCGTTGTCGATGGCGATGGCCGCCTGGTCGGCGAAGGCTCGGAGCGTGGGGAGCTCATCTTCGAAGCGGGCGCCAATGCGCAGGCGCGTTTCGACATAGAGCGCGCCGATGGTGCGCATGAGCGGCGGCGCGCCGCGCACCGGCACGCACGCGATCGACTGAATCATCAGCTGATGCACGCTGACGGCCTCGGCGAGGCGCGCGTCTTCGCGGGCGCGCACAGTGACCACCGGCTCACCGCTCGCCACCACGCGCTCGGCCACAGACCGTGAAAACCGCGCGTGCGCCTCATCGCCTTTTCGGTCGCGCGCGGCGTGCACGACGAGCCCGCCGTCGTCGTCGAGGAGCACCACGAAGCCGCGCTCCCCGCCGAGCAGCGCCAGCGCGTGATCGGTCACCTTCGCGAGCAGCCGCCCGAGGTCCCGCTCGCCTGCGAGGTCGCGGTTGATCTCGAGGATGCGCATGAGCCGTTCATCGGGCGGCATGGTCGCTCGATTACTTGCAGAGTGCACGCTTGCGACGCCGAGGTCCGCCGTCATAGCGGCCACACGCACTGCGCGCCTGCGCGGATCATTCCAGAACACCTCGCGCAGATCGCGCGGCAGACGCGACGCCGTCTCCTCGAGCAGCGACAGCGCGCGCTCGGCGTCACGGCGGGCCAGCAGCGAGCTGCCACTCGCGAGGAGCAGCTTCCCGCGCGCCTCGAGCGCCCAGAGCGTGCGCTCCTGCTGACCTGCCGCAGTCGCCCGATCGACCGCGCGATCGAGGCAGTCTCGCGCGGCAACCAGCTCGCCGGTGCGCGAACGCAGGACCCCCCGTGCCAGCTCGGCCAGCGCGGCATGTTCGCGAAAACCTCCCTCGCCAAGCCCGGCCTCGATCGCGTCGATGGCAGCCAGCCCCTCCGACGGCGAATCGGCGGCGAGCAGGCTCCGCTCCAGCCTCGCCTCGGCAGCGTCGAGCGCGCGGCCCTGAGCCTCCCACGCCATCGCGCACTCTTCGTACGCCGCGGCCGCACGAGCGTCGCCGCTTCGCGCGTGGAGCTCGGCGCGCAGGCCTTCGAGCTGGGCCAGGCCAGGCGCACTCATCGCCACGGCGGGATCGGCGGCGTCGCGCGTGAGCTGGTCGATCGCCGCGCGCGCGCGCTCGGTGCGCCCGAGGTACAAATCAAGGTTGGCGAGGTTGAGCGCGGCCTGCGCCGAGGCGGCCGCTCCGCCTGCGCGACGCCCCATGTCGACCGCCGCCCCGAGGTGCTCCAGCGCGGCTGCGAGCTCGCCTTGTGAACGCTCAATCGCCGCCAAATTCAGGGCCATCGTCGCCACGGTCGCAGCGTCGCGCGCGCGCACCGAGGCCGCCATCGCCGCTGCGTACGCGAGCTTCGCGGGCTCGATGTCGCCGCTGCGCTGATGGACGATCGCGAGCGATCCGAGCGCGACGCCTTCGACCCGTGGATCGTCCGCGGCGCGCGCGACGTCAACCGCCCGCTCGAGGGTCGTTCGACCGGAAGCGAGATCGCCGCCAAACGCGAGCGCCACGCCGTGCGCAACCATCGCCTCGGCGGCTACAGCGTCGCCCGCGCCACCTGCTATCACCGACGTCGCAGCGACGGCGGCCTCGGCGTAATCGCCTGCGCGCACCAGCGCACGCGCCCGCAGCATCGACCAACGGCGCTCGTGCGATCCCTTGTTGGCGGGCGCCTGACTCAGCGCGGTCAGGGCCGCGCGCGCGTCGCCTTCGCCGAACGCGAGCCGGGCAGTCGCGAGGCTCAGCGGGACCGCCAGCGCGGCGGGTGCCGAGTCGCGCAGACTGCCGATGCGCCCGCGCGCATCACCGAGGCGGCCCCTGTCGAGGAGGCGCTCGATCAGCGCCAGCGCCTCTTCGGGCGGCAGCACCACGCCGGGAGAGACGTCGGCGCCCAGCGCGAGCTCTACGTCTTCGCGCGAGATCACAGCTTCGTCTGCGAGCAGGCGAACGGCTGCGCGAAGCTTGCCTGCGCGCCGCTCGCAGCGCTCCTGAAGGTACGCGACGAGCTGCGGCGACAGGGAAGGTATCGCTCGGGTGAGCAGATCGGCTGCGACCGACGGCGGCAACGCAGGCACCTCGAACACCTCCGGCGGCCCCGCGCAAAATCGCTGCGCCGTTGCGGGCGAGGCCACGATCAAGGCCCGCGCGCCGCCGTCGAGCGCCCCGCAGACGATCGCAGCCGTCGCCTCGTCAAGGCGCTCTGCGTCATCGACCACGAGCACCGCCGCGCCCGTTTCCAGCGACAAAAGCTGATCGCGGGCGACCGCGCACCGAAGCCCGGAGTCGCCCGCTGCGTCGAGCCACACGACGTCTCCGCCAGTCGCGCCCATCGACCAGGCGAGCCGGCGCGCGAGGGTCGTGCGACCGCTGCCGCTCGGCCCCACAAGCGCGAGCGCGCCGCCGGGAGCGAGGCGGGCTACGTGCCTGCCGAGCGCTTCGGCCACAGGCTCAACGCCGAGCACCGGCCACGCGGGCTCAGTGCGGCGCGGCGGCGGGAGCGCAGCGGCGCGACGCACGGCGATCGCGAGCTCTTCGCTCGAGGGGAAGCGATCGGCAGGCTCGTGGGCGGTGGCGCGTGCGGCGACTTCCGCGAGCGCGGCGCGCACCTGCGGCGAGAGCGCCGTGTTTTGTTGCGACAGCCCGTCGGCGAGGGTTTTTCCGAGCGAAAACACCTCAGCACGCACCGTGAGCGCCCCCCCCGAGAGCACCTCGGGCGCAGCGAACCGCGGAGTGAACCCCTCTGCGCGCGCGCCGCCTTCGCGCCACGACGCCGCGAGCCCGAGGTCGACGAGGGTGCCCCCTTCGCCCTTCGCGATGATGTTCGCGGGCTTCACGTCGCCGTGCAAAAGACCGGCTCGATGCAGGGCCGTCAGCTGGTCGGCCGCGCAAGCGAGCGGCTCCAGCCACGCATCATCGCCAGCGAAGACTTCTTCGAGGCTCACGCCGTCGACCAGCTCGCGGACGAGATACCGCCGCGCGCCGCCGGGCAATCGCCCGAACGCCACCACGCGAGGCACGCCGAGGCCCTCGAGACCCGAGAGCACAGTCGCTTCGCGCACGAGCGCGATGAGCTCGGCCTCGCCCGACGTCGCCGCCAGCGCCTTGAGGGCGAGGCGCGCGCCGGTCACGCGATCGGCAACCGCCCACACCTCCCCGCCCCCACCGGCGCCGAGGCGCTGCTCAGCCACATACCGCGCCGGCAGCTTCAGCAAACGCGCCTACCGCGTTTCGTGGGCCGCCGGCGCCTTCGCGCGCTCGGGCTGCTCGAGGCCGTAATCGCCGCTCATTCCGAACCAGAATCCGGTGAGCGAAAAGCCCAGCCCGATGCGCGCCTCGAATTGCTTTACCGGCTTGATGCGAATGCCAAGTTGCGGCAGTGACAAATGCAAAAACACGTTCGGCACGCTGCCGCCGTCGGACCACTTCGACTCAGTGTAGCCGCCCACTTTGGCGACCGTCGCGTTGCTGTGGTCGCCCGTATTGCAGCCCGAGCCCGCAGGCCCTGTCGCCTGGCACTGATAATAGGTCAACCCGTTGGAGGCCTTCACGCTCGGCGCGCCAGTCTGCGCCGCAGTGGTTACCCAGTTGTTGTTCAAGTTGCCAAAGAGCGCGCCGACGCCCACGCCAATGCCGTATTCGAAGTCGATGTTCTTGTGCACCGGCGTCGACCAGAGCAAATCGAGCGTCAAGTAGGCGGCCTTCAGAGAGCTCGAGACCATCGACCAGTTACCGGCGTTGTTCTGGTCTTTTCCCTTCTCCGCAAACAGGGTATTACCAAACCCGTATTCAACGTAATTGAGGGCGGGAATCAACGAGAAGCGGTCTTTTCGAATATCGACTTCGAGGCCGACCATGTTCGAGAAAAACGCCGCGCCTTCATCGACGAAGATGTTGACCATGGCCTTCGGGATGTAATTGCCGCGGTAGCGCAGCCCCACGAAGTAGTACGTCTTGTGGTCTTTCTCGGCGACGTCGGTGGCGGCCTCGGCGGGCATCACGCCATCGAGCGGGGCCTCAGTCGCGGCAGCCGCAGGAGCCGCTCCGGCAGTCTCGCCGCCGCCGCCGCCCACAAGGCCCTGCGCCAGCGCCGGGGCAGGCGCCATCGTCGTAACCAGGGCACCGACAAAAGCTGAAGCAAGCAACGTTCGCATGAGGTCTCTTTCGTTCATGGGGCGCGCACGCGCCGACCTGAAATGACCCGCCGATGCTACACTATGCGAGCGCTCCCGCGAAGCCTTCGCTCCGCACGGCCCGCCCCCAAGTGATCCTCCACGGGCACCTCGTCGACCAGACCATCGACCGCAGCGAGCGGGCAACCTTCGTCAAGGAGGTCGTGGTCACGCGCGGAAAGGTGCCGCTCGCGATGGTGCGCAAGCGCCTCGCCGACCGCCGCGGCGCCACCCTCGCGCCGGTGCTGCTCATCCACGGATTCGGGCAAAACCGCTACGCGTGGCACCTGCCCCTGCGCAGCTTCGCCAATCATCTGGCGGCGGCCGGCTTCGACGTGTTCAACCTCGACTTGAGGGGCCACGGGCGCTCGCGCGCGTTCGGAGGCAAGCGCAGCAAGAGCGTCCACGACTACTACGCCGAAGATCTGCCCAACGCCGTCGAAGAAGTGCAGCGCATCTCGGGCGGCAGGCCCGTGTTTCTCGTGGGGCACTCGCTCGGAGGGCTCGTGAGCTACGCGGGCGCCCCGGCCCTCGGCGACGCGATCGCGGGCGTCGTCTCGATCGGCAGCCCCTATCACTTCACGCGCGGATCGGCCTCGCTCGGCGCCATCGCCACCTTTGTGCGCATGGCCTCGTGGCTCGATTTGCGCCCGAACCCGAGCGTCGCGCTCAAGCCCATCGGGCTGACGTTGTCGGCGCTTCGCCGCTTCGCCGAGAGCCCCCTGTATCCGATTCCGCTCCGGGGCTGGCACAAGGGCGCGCTCGAGCCGGAAGTGCTCGCGCAGCACCTCGAGCTTGCGTTCGATCGCGCCGGCGTCGGCGAGCTGGTCGACATGTTCGAATGGGCCAACGACAAGCAGTTCGGCGGCGCGGGCAGCGGCCTCACCGAGCGCTTCGAGTCGCTCGATTTGCCGCTTCTGGTCATCGCAGGCACCAACGACGATCTCGCTCCGCCTGCGAGCGTTCGCCCGGCGTTCACCCGCAGCGCCTCGCGCGACAAGACCTACCGCGCGTTGCCGCTGGGTCACATCGATTTGCTCGTAGGCCGCGACGCACCGAAGACAATCTGGCTGCTCGTGAGCGAGTGGCTGAAGGGACGATCCATATGAGAGCGAACCTCGCAGCGATCGCTTGCTTGCTCGTTTCGTGTGGCGCAGCGCCCGCGCCCCAGGAGGCCGCTGCTCCGGTCGCGCGCGCGACGGCGGACTGGCACCCGTCGCAGGTCGACGCCGCGAAGGCGCGGCGGGTTGCGCTCGGCGCCAGCGCCACCGTCCGCGAAGCGCAGCGCGCGATCATCGGCAGCGCGTGCTCAGACGCCGTGCTCGTGTGGGGCGATCTGGTCGTCGACGCGAGCGCGCCCGCAGTAACCATCGCGCTCGGCGACGGCGCTGCCGTGCTCAGCGGATTTCTGCTCTGCGAGCACGAAATGGAGCCTTTTTTGCGGGCCCAGCGCGACAATCCGCGGCTGCGTGCAGGCCACGGCGGCTCGGCTGACTTGAAGTGGCGCGACGGCGAGCTGCTGCTGCGGCGCAAGTGGTCGGCGGGCGATGCGCATCTGGGCACGCTCGCGCCGGCTCCCGAGGGCGTATTCCAAAAAGGCGAGGCGCTCGCGGCGATCTTCAGCTGCGACGATCCGAAGGCGAAGCTCCCCGATGTGCTCGCAGCGATCGCGCGCGCGCCGGGCGTGTTCGTGTTCGCGATGTATCCGCTGCGCTGATCAGCCGCCCGGGCAGCTGACTTTGAAGCCGTTCGCAGTGCGCGTGCACATGCAGGGCGCCCCCGGTCCGAAGCACGCGCAGTCGGTCGACCTGGCGCACGCGGCGGGCAGCGGCGCGCAGTTGTCGAAGCTGCAAGGCTGCCCGGCCCCCCCCACGTCGTTGAGCGCGCTGGAGCAGTAGGAAGTCGCCGCGTCACAAAACCCGCCGCCGCATGCGACCCAACCTTGAGGCTCGGGACAGCCGCCTGCCGCGTTTACGTCGGCGCCGGCGCCATGCGCATCGCAGTCGTTTGCGTAGGTCTTGCCATCGGTGCCGCAGACCGGACCGTAGAGGTCGGGACACGCCGAAGGACGCGAAACGCACACTCCGCCGACGCTGCCGCAGGTGTTGTCGCGCTTGCAGTACTCGCTCGCCGTGCAGCTCGCGCAATTTCGGGGCGCTGCGCTGTCGCCGCGGCCCGCAGCGTCGACGGAGCTTCCCGCATCAGATGGAGCGCCGGCGTCAGAGGTCGCGACTGCGCCGCCGCAGGCTGACAGACACGCGAGCGCAGCGGCGAGGGCGTTTCGCATCCGCGGAGTTTACATCACCGCAGGCTGGGGCGCATCGTCGTCGCGCAACATGGCCGCGGCCAGAAGCACGAGGGCGATCCACACGCCGTCGGCGACGAGCAGGTGGGCGAGCTGCATCCACACGGGCGCGAGCAGCGCCACGTTCACCAGCCCGAGCAGAAACTGCGCGGCGAACATTCCGAAAACGAGCTTCGATCCCCTCGCCACGTGTGCATCGCGACGCACCACCGGCGCGAGCGAGGCAAGCGCGACCACCAGCGCGCCTGTAAACGTAGCGATCATCGGGTGCAGCGCGCGCAGCTTGACGAACAGGTGGGCGGTCGCCGCGAGATCCTGCCGAAAGCCGTCGGCGAGCGACTTCGCCGGAAAGAGCGTGTCGCCGAGCGCAGCCACGGCGCCGCTCATGCCCAGAAAGAGCACCGCGAGCAGCACCGGCGCCACCAGCCAGGGGGCGACCCCCTGACGCGAGAGCCTGAGCCTCGGCGCGCCGGTCGCCGCACGCACTGTGAGCGTCAGGCACGCGAGCAGGATGAACGTGTTGCTGAGGTGGAGCACAATCGACAGCGCGCGCTTCATCGAAGCGTCATGCGCAACAAGCTCGAACAGCACCAAACCGGCACCCACCAGCGCCTCGGTGAAGATGAACACCACCGACAAGGTCGCCCAAAAGCGCGCCGCATCGCCCTTGGAGCGCGCGCGAAACGCGACGATCGCGAGCGCTACGACCGCCACCAGCGCGACCCCGCTCGAGGCCCTGTGGCTGAACTCGATCATGCGCGCGAGCGACGGCGCCCGCGGTACAATTTCGCCGTCGCACAGCGGCCAGTGCGCCCCGCACCCCGCCCCGGACCCAGTGGCCCGCACGAAGGCGCCCCACGCGATGACGAGCAGGTTGTAGGCGAGCACGCCCAACGCAAAGCGTGAGAAAAAGTCGCGGCGCACGAAGCGTAGGTAGTGAAAAAGCGAATGCGGCGCCAGTGCTCACGCGTCGTGTGGACGTAGCCCGCGATGGGTGATAGTCGAGCAGGTGTTCTGCGCCACTAGCTCAGCTGGATAGAGCGGCGGCCTCCGAAGCCGTAGGTCAGAGGTTCGAATCCTCTGTGGCGCGCCAGTCGATAGCGTTTACGAACTTTGGTGACCCACGGGTCCGGAGGTCGTGGACGCGCATGAGGCGCTGGAATTTGCGAGGCGCGGCTCTCGGGGCGCTCTCTACAAAGAGCACGCGGTGCGTGTAGGGTGCACGCGAGTGCTCGGTTTACCCGTCGCGAGGGCGCTCTCCGGGGCAGACTCGGGGAGACGAAGTGACCCGCGGCTCCGGAGGAGAGACCCACGGCTACGGAGGTTGGTCTCCGGAGCGGCGGGTCGGTGACCCAGGAGTACGAAGAGCGGGGCGTAAGGCGTGGAGATCGTTGAGGGGCGAGCCTTCGCACCACAGACGCGGTTCGTAACCGTTACTGCATGGGGTTCATGCGTGGGGTGCACCACGGCGCTCAACGTTCAGTCCTCACCCAGCATGCAGGCCACGTGCGTGAGCAGAGAGCCGCAGGCAGAGCCGAGGAGGACCCCGAGCGCATCGTCCATTTCCCGTTCGCAGACCTCCAGCAACGCGCGGAGGTCGTCCCGCGGGGTAGCAGGCCAACTTGGTCCGGCCCGATGGTGACCCGGTTCGACCCCGTAGGTCTTTGCGCGATCCTCCACTCGCATCCAGCCTTTGAGCGAGATGCCGAACTTCGACGCGGCGGTCGGACCATCGAAAAAGTCCGAGCCGGCGACTTGGGCGCCGTCGTGCACGAAGTGGTTGCGGATCGCGTACGACAGTCCGATCGGCCAGCCGAAGGTTTGCCGAACAGATTCAAAGACCGCGGCCGCTGTCGTCTTCTTCCGTTCCTTCTGGACAAACTGCGAGACAAGTTGCGCAGGGCTCGCCTCGTTGAAGCCTGCATCGGGTGTGCAGAGAACGCGGCCGACCATCCCTGCGACTCGGTCGGCAAGAGACCACGTCGTGGACAGGTAGGCCTGAACGCCGATGCGGCGGACGTGCTGAAACTTTACTCGCGCCGTCCCGAGCGGGACGCAGTCGTTTGCGTCTGCACCTTTCTCGAGGTCGGCCAGAAGCGCACTGGCCGCGGCCCGCGCATGCAGCAACCCGATCCAATGCTCGATGTCGGCGTCGTAGTCGATCACCGTTCGGAACTGTACCTCCACGTCCGACGGGACCTTCCCCACGTGACGCCCGAGCGCCGCGTTCGCTTTGCCGAGCGCGGCCTTCGCGTCGCGGAGGCGATCCTCAAGGGTCTTGCTCATTCGCCCCGTTCCTCCTTGGCCCGCTCTTCCTCATAACGGAGGTCGGCTTCGGCTCCTGCGACCCGCCACTCCCAGAACGGCCGCAGTTCGCTGTCGGTCTCATCGGCCAGCGACTTCTTCGCCGATTCCACGGCGGACACAAAGATCGCGGGTACCTCTCCGGGTCGACCGGACCATGAGCGAATTCCACGATCCGACAGCGCGCTGAATAGCGAGCGCCGCTCCTCCTGGTCGTGGGTGCGCGTCAGGAGCGCCTTCGCGATCGTTCTCCAAGGATTGGTTCCGATCGCGTAGGCACCCGCAATTCTTGCGAGACGCCTCAGCTCCTCCGGAGTGGTCGCACTGGAAAGTCTACGCAGCACCTCCGCAGGTACAAGGTAACCGTGAGGATCGACGTCGCGGAGTATCTCCGGCAGATGGTAACCGACGCTGCCATTGTCATCGACAAGGGGCAGCAGCGCGGCGATGGCCTTCACTGCCTCTGGGTTGTTGGCGTCGGCGTCCGTGACGTCCACAACATATCGACTGATTGACGCGTGGGAGCTCACCGCTCTGCCCTTCGGATCGGTCGCCGCCTCAACACGCATCCGCTGAACGAGCGCGCCGGGAAGCCACGAGATTGGCGCGCGTCCGATGCGCTTGAGGATCTCGTCGATGTGCCACTCGACGTTCCCGCCAAGGTCGTCGATATCGGGCAACCGAAGTAGCTGTCCGAGGAGCCACTGGGCGAGGTCTGAAGGCGTGGCCGCAGGATCGCTTTCGCGAACGGCCCAGTACACGGCGTCAACAAGGGAGGCAACCACGGCCACCAACTGCTCCTGTGGAGCTCGGGCGAGCGTGCCCTCAACGATCGGCCTAAGAGTCGCCCAGTCGTGATGCAGCGTCACCGCGACGGCCGCGACGAATTCAGGACCGCGCCCGTACTTCTCGAACAAGGATGCGGAGGAGCGTAGAAGGTCGTGCTCCTCACGCGTCAGCGCGCCTGCAGCGCTCGGCCGAGGGACGCCACCGTACGTGCGAAGCAGGACGTTCAAGTACTGCTGCTCGCTGCCACAGGCCTTCATCAGCTCCCTGACGAGTGTGTAGGCCTCAGACGGGTTGCTGCCCCTGCGGAGACTCGCCACCCAGCTGGCTGCCGTGACCGCTCCA
>CANJCO010000031.1 GCA_947473045.1 Myxococcales bacterium
CGGAGCAGGTGGCAGGCAGCGCTCGCGGAGGGCGCCCCGTGGCCGGCGGTGAGGCCGCGGCTTCGCGCTGTCTCTGGCATGCGCGCGGCGAGCGCCGCCAGCGCGTTGCCCGCGGCGGTCGAGACGCGCGCGTCGGCTCGGGCCGCGAGGGCTTCGATTGCCTCGAAATCGGCGGGACCGCCAAGCGCGGCGAGCGCAGCCCCAGCCGCAGAAGCGACCTCCGGGTCTGCGTCGCCAAGGAAGTCGCGAAGCGTGCCGGCGAGCGCCTCCGAGCCGCCCGGTGACCGCAGCCGCGTGCCCATCGCGATCGCCCGCGCGCGCGCAAACGGAGCCATATTCGCCGCGGATGCGAGGAGCGCGGCGTATCCCGCATCGCCGAACACGAGCAGCGCGCACTCGGCCTCGTGTTCGAGGTCCGCGTCGCAAAACACTTCGGCGACGAGATGAACGAGGTGCGCCTGCCGCGTCGATCCGATGAGCAGCACCGCCGCTCTCCGCAACGCGACGTCGTCGCCGTTCACCCAGGCCGCGAGGCGCTTGCCCACCACCGCCATCGCGCGACCGTCGTCCACTTCATCGCGGGCGACCACCGCGAACGCCTCGAGCCCGCTGGCGCGCGTACCGAGCGCGAGAGCAGCCTCCTCCGCGAGCGGGAGCGCGTCGCGGGCGATCGCGTCCAGCAGCGCGGCGGACGCCTCGGGGTCGTCGCAGCTGCCCGCTGCGCGGAGGGCTGCGCGGCGGAGCAGCGGCTCGCGAAGAAGCGGCGCGACAACCGCCCATGACGGCGTCGCGTCGACCGCAACGAGTGAACCCAGCGCCGCCAGCTTGAGCTCCGCGCTCCCGCGCGCGAGGGCCCCGAGCAACGCGGGCACGGCGATGGCGCGCAGCTCGCGGTTGGCGCGCGAAAGCGCTTCCGCGGCGGCCGCCTTCACGTTGTCGTCGGCGTCGTGAAGCGCTCCGGCGATCGCGCGAGCGGCCTCTTCCGACTCGAGATTCGCCAGGACCTCGATGGCCAGCTTGCGCAGGTCGGCGTCGGGCTGGGCGAGCGCGGCGAGCGCGACGGGCAAGGCCGCCTCGCCGAGATGCGCGAGTGCCTCCACCGAGGCGTTTCGGAGGGCGATGTTGTGTCGCTCGCCAAGGCCCTGCGCGAGCGCCGTGGCGACCTCCGTGCGCGGCTCGATGCCCCCGGCGGCCTGCGCGGCTGCCTTGCGGACCCGCCAATCGTCATCGCCGAGCGCGAGCACGAGCAACGTACCGGCCTCGTCTGCGCGCAGCTCAGGAAGTCGAACTGCGGCCGCGCGCCGAACCTCGGGTGATTCGCTTTGCAGGCCCTGCCGAATGGTGCTGCGCGGCGTGGTCATTTCTCACCGTGTGCTTCCGCCAGAGCGAGGGTGTCGTTGTTTGTCGGCGCCGCGAACGCGGTGATCGCGGCCACGTCGAGCACGAAAACGAGCGCGCCGGACTTCCCGGCGACGCCGACGATGCCGCGCTGCTGCTCGTGCGCGCCGAGGGCGGGAGTTTTCGTCGTGCCCGAGCTTTGAAACACTTCGGTGACCGCGTCGACGACGACGGCCGCGCGCGTATTTTCGAATTCGATGATGATCCACCTTGTTTGTCGCGTGGCGGACTGCGCGGGGAGGCCGAGCCGCGCGCGCATGCTCACGACGGGGAGCACTTCGTCGCGGTACTGAGCGACGCCCATCAACGCCGTGGGCGCGCCGGGAAGTTCGATGAGCCCGAGGGGATTGACGATCTCGCGCACCGCCGCGATCGGCAGCGCGTAGCGAACGTCGCCGATGACGAAGGCAACGAAGTTCTTCGACGGCTCTTCCCGGGAAAAGCGGCGGCGCGACGTCATGTCAGGCGACCGCCTGTACGAGGTTCATGAGGTCGACGATAACGATGATCGCGCTCGCGGCGCTTGCTCGCATCGCGGTGCTTTCGCCAGAAGCCCCCTCGGGACGGCCGATGCCGACGACGTGGGCGGGCTGGTCGCCGCCGAGGACGCTGGCCGGCTCGATCTCGAGCGCGCTCAGTCGGAGCACCTGCAACACGGCGTCGACCATCACGCCGACGAACTCGCCTCCGCCGGTGTCGACGAGCAGGATGCGGGAGCGCGCGCCCGGAGCGGCCTCGGGAAGTCCGAGCCTGCGCCGGCCGTCGATGACGGTTACGAGCCTCCCGCGAACGCTCGCCACACCGAGCACGCACCGCGGAGCGCGGGGCACCTCGGTGATCGGCGGCGACCGAACGATTTCGGCGACCACGGCGATGCGCGCCGCGTACTCGTCGCCCGCGAGCGAAAACGTGAGAAACTCCGTGCGAGCCGCGTTGTTCGATCGCGCCGCGGCGCGAGACGTTTTTCGCGAGAGCGCTTTCATGACAGCGCGCCGGCGGGTTGGTGGTGCACGCCCGAGTAGTCCAGCGCGTCGTCGATGAGCTGCGCCATGTCGACGACCAGCCCTACGCGCTGATCGCCCAGCTCGGCGGCGCCTGCGAATCCTCGTACGCCGCGCAGCGTCTTTCCGAGTGACTTGATGACGATGTCCTGGTGGGCGAGCAGCTTGTCGACGACGAACCCGGCCCGCCTTCCGCCGACCGAAGCGATGACGACGAATCCGGCCCGACCGCGCGGCTCCGTCGGGAGCGCGGGCGCAGCGTCGTGTCCAAACAGCTTCCGGAGCCTGCAGATTGGCAAGGTCGCGCCGCGCTGCGTGAGCACTTCACGACCATCGTAGGCCCGTACGAGGCGCTCGTCGAATGCGATGGCCTCCTCGATCGCCGGCAGCGGCACCGCATAGATGCGCCCTGCCACGCTCACCATGAGCACGCGAATAATCGCGAGGGTGATCGGCATCGTGATCGTGATCTTGGTGCCGATGCCGGACTCGCCCGAGACGTCGATGATGCCGCCGAGCTTGGCGATGTTCGTCTTGACGACGTCCATGCCCACGCCCCGGCCGGAGGTGTCGCCGGCCGCGTCGCGCGTAGTAAGTCCGGGCCGGAACAGCAGCGAGAGGATGTCCCTTCGCGGCAAGTCGCGCGCCTCGTCGTGCGTGATCATGCCGAGTCGCAGCGCAGAGGCGACCACGCGGTCTTCGTCGATGCCGCGCCCGTCGTCCTCGACTTCGATGACGACTTGATTGCCCTTCTGGTAAGCGTTGACGACGATCGTCCCGGCGGCCGGCTTGCCGACCCGGGCGCGCTCGTGAGGGCTCTCGATCGCGTGATCGATCGAGTTGCGGATCATGTGCATGAGCGGATCGCTGAGCTCCTCGACGATGAGTTTGTCGATCTCAGTTTCGGCGCCCGTGACCACGAGGTTTACCTCCTTGTCGTGCTCGCGCGAGAGCTGGCGCACGATGCGCGCGAGCTTCTCAAACGCCTGCCCGAGCGGCACCATGCGGACCTCGAGGATGCCGCCCTGCATCTTGGCGAGGTGACGCTCGAACGCCCGATGCAGGCGCTGGAGGTCGGTGGCAATTTCGCGCTGTCCGGCCCTCAGCCGAAGTCGCTCGACGACCTCGAGCAGGCTCGTGCGCACGATGGCCAGCTCGCCTACGATGTTCATCAGGTTGTCGAGCTTGCGGATGTCGACGCGGACGGTCTGGCTGACGCTGCGCAGCGACGCGCCCAGCGCGAGCGAGGGGGGCCCGAGTGAATCGCGCGGCGCGTCGATGCCTTGCGGCGCGACCAGGTCGGCGAACGGCGGGAGCAGCGATGAGGTCGGGCTGAGCCGCGAGCCCATCCGCGGCGGAGCGGGAAGTGGCTGCGCCCGCGCGATTTCCTCGACCGCGACGCTCAGATCCGCGAGCGCATCGGCGACAGTGACCGCCGAGTCGGGACTCGCGAGGATGACCTCGAGCTCGATGTCGTCGCCCGACGTCGCCGACGCGCTCGGCAGATACGTGATGATCTCGCCGTAGGTGCGCGCGCGCTGCTTGAGGTCTTCAAGCGCCGTGTCGATGCTCATCAGCGAGAACGTCACGCGTAGCTTGAAAAGGTGTGCGCCGGACTCGATGGCCGCGCGCAGCCGGTGCTCCTCGTATTCGGTGAGCACCCCGAGCAGGGCAGGGTCGAGCTCGTAGCGCGCGATCGGGCTTGCCCGCGCATCGGCGCCCTGCACTCCGGCGTTTCCGAGCGCGTTCAGCAGCGCGCGCACTTCACCGGTGGGCTCCGGGGCCTGTCCGCGCTCGGCGATCAGCAGCTTTCCGTAGAGCTCGACGGCGCCAAATACGATGTCGAGAACCTCGGGGGAGAGCGCGAGGCGGCCGAGGCGAAGGTCGTCCAGCACGTCTTCGAGCTCGTGCGACACGCTCAGCATCAGCGTTGCACCAAACAGCCCGGTCAGACCCTTGAGCGTGTGCACGCCGCGAAACACGTCGTTGATCAGCTCGTGGGCCGGCGCGTTTTGCTTCAGGCGCGCGTCGAGGGCCAGCACGTCGCGCCCGAGGCCGTCGATGAGCTCCTGGGCCTCGGCGAAGAAGTCTTCGCGGGCCTTGTCGAGGCTGCTGCCGTAGTCGCTCATCCGCCGCCCCGCGCCGCGCGCGCACAAAGGCAGGCGGCGCGAAGAGCCTCGGCGTTGAAGGGCTTGGCCAGGAAGCCGTCGGCCCCGAGGGCCATCGCCCGCGCGACGTCCTGGCTCGAGCTTTGGGTCGAGATGACCACGACCGGCGTCGCCATGAGGTGCTGGCTGGTGCGCACGAAGCGAATCAGCTCGAGGCCGTTGATGTCGGTCATGT
The DNA here is from genome assembly GCA_947473045.1 of Myxococcales bacterium. Lineage (GTDB taxonomy): Bacteria > Myxococcota_A > Polyangia > Polyangiales > Polyangiaceae > JANYHY01. The sequence goes on from CANJCO010000031.1 coordinate 4,743, forward strand.
TGATGTCGGTGATCATCAGGTCGAACGCCCGCCGCGGCAGCTGGCGCATCGCCTCGAAGCCGCTCGGGGCGAGCGTGACGGCGCACACGCCGAGTGCGTCGGACCCACCCGCGTCCTCGAGGATGGCGCGGATGTACCCGCGCATCGACGCGGAGTCTTCAACAACGAGGACGTGAAGCATCCAGAGCCTGGATTGTACTACGCACGGGCCTCGCAAGGCGCGCCTATCGCACGCGGCGTGATGCGACCGGGACGCGGCCGTGGCATGCTCGTAGGCGACATGTCCCTCGCGCCACCCTCCACCGCGGCTGCGCTCGTCATTGGCAACGAGCTACTCAGCGGCAAGGTCGACGACAAGAACCTCGGCGTCCTCGCCCGCGGCCTGCGCGGCGCCGGCGTCGCGCTCACGCGCGTCGTGATGGTCGCCGATGTTGTCGAGCTCATTGCCGCCGAAATACGGGCGCTCAGCGCTTCGCACGACTGGCTGTTCACGTCGGGCGGGGTTGGCCCCACCCACGACGACGTCACCATCGAGGCGGCCGCGCTCGCGTTCGGGGTGCGCGCGGTCATCAACCCCGAGCTCGCCGCCATGATACGTGCGCACTACATGGATCGGTGCACCGACGGGCACCTCCGAATGGCCCTCGTCCCCGAAGGCGCGGTGCTCGAGTCTACGCCGGAGCTCCGCTGGCCCACGGTGCGGATCGGCAACACCTGGCTCCTGCCCGGAATTCCCGAAGTGTTCCGCATGAAGCTCCCCGTGGTGCTCGCCCGCATCGGCGGTCAGCCCGCGTTTGTGTCGCTTGCAGTATACACGAATATGGACGAGGGCGTGCTCAAGCCGCTGCTCGATCGCGTGGTGTTCGCGTTCGCCGACGTGCAGGTGGGGTCGTATCCGAAATGGTCGGATCCTGCTTACAGGACGAAGCTCACGTTCGACGGACGCGACGCGGCGCGCGTAGCGGCCGCGCGCGACGCATTTGTCGCGACCCTGCCCGCCGGTGAGCCGCAGCGCATCGAGTAGGCGGGGGCCGGCGCTGCGTTCAGCTCTCGGCCGACGAAGGGGCTACGGCGGCCTGGGCAGCAGCCCCGACCGACTCTTCGAGCGCGGCGATCGCGCGCGCCGCGGACTCGAGCGTTCGAGCGCTCGCGAGCAGTCCGAGGCGCGCGACCTTCAGCGCGTGCGTGGCCCACACTTCGCCAACGTCGACAAGGCTGCGGGCCATGGTCTCAACGGCTTCGCTGGCTTCGGTTTGCTGCTTCATGTTCCATTCTCCTTCGCGGCGGGGTTTTCAGGCGTCTGTGACTGGGCGTTTGGAAGGCAGGCGGCGCAGGCGAACAGTCGGGGTGTGGCCCGGCTCGTAGAAACGGCGTCGACCAGCCCGAGGAATGCGCGGCCGCCGGCCTCGAGGCGGACTCCGCATTGGGCGCACGCGGCGCTCTGCGCGAGCGTTACGTCCTGGAACGCAAACACGCGCGCCAGCGGATTGCCGCGCTGCACCCTCTGCTTCAGCTTCGTTCGCTCGGCGTCGAGCTGCTCGGCCGCGCGCCGCAGGCGCTCCTCGACGCGATCGGTGGCCACGTCGGCGACCTCGAGCGCGTCCTCAAGGATGGTCCGCACGAGGTTCGACACCGGCACGCGCAGGTTGTCGGCGAAGCGCTTGAGCTCCTGCTCGAGAACGGCGGGCACGCGCGTGTGCAGTACGCGCTCCTTCTTCCCGTCGCCGCTTGCGCGGTCGGCAGGCTCTGAAGTCGCGGTGTTTTTGGGATCATCGGGTTTGGGGAACTGATTTTGTGTCACGAAGTGATACGTTGTCACGCTCGCGTGATACGTCAAGCCTCCGGGCCGCCGATCCGAAAACTTTCTCGCAGGCGCCGCAACTCCGCAACGCTGGTTGCGTTTTGGCCTTTCTAATCGCTACACTCGCGCAGCGTGCATGTCGGCGTCCCGTTTATGGGCCGCCTTCCTGCGCCTACCTGCCCGAGCCCATGTGGAAGCTCACCATCGAGGATGAAGAAGGAAAGCGGACGACCGTTCCGCTCTCTCGCGACGATTATTCAATCGGCCGCAAAGAGGGCAACACGATCCGCCTGACCGAGCGCAACGTCTCGCGTGACCACGCGAAGATTCGTCGCGCCAACGGTCCGACCTCGCCCTACGTCGTCGAAGACCACGAAAGCTACAACGGCATCTACGTCAACGGCCTGCGCGTGGCCGAGCCCCAGCAGCTCGAACACGGCGACCTGATTCAGATCGGCGACTACCGCATCGTCTTGCAGGACGAAGGCGCGGGCGAAGAGATCGTGCCGGTCATCGGTGCGACCACCGAACAGATGAAGTCGACGATTCCGACCGGTCAGATGAACCGGGGATCGCAGCTCACCGAGCGTCCGAACCGGCTCGTGATGCTCGCAGGTCCGACGCCGGGCGCGGAATACCCGCTCACGGGCGAGCGGGTCACGATCGGACGGGCCGAAGACGCGACGATTTCGGTCAACCACAACTCGGTGTCGCGACTTCACTGCGAGATACACGCGCTCGGAGAGGGCCGGTTCGAGGTCGTCGACAAAGGGTCCTCCAATGGCGTGCGCGTCAACGGGTCCGACCTGCGTCGTGGCATCATCGAGGCCGGGGACGTGATCGAGCTCGGTGACGTGCGGCTGCGCTTCGTCGGCGCCGGACAGGTTTTTGTGCCCGGCGTTGGTGACAGTCAGCAACTCGAGGCCTTCGGCGACCGCGCGCAGTCGATTCCCGCGCCTCGCGCGGCGGGCGGCGCTTCGACGATCGTGCCGTGGGCGATTCTCGGCGCAGTCGTGGCCGGCATCGCGATGGTCGGCGGCTGGATGTACATCGGTCAGGGGACTCCTGCGCCCGCCGGCAGCGGCGCAGTTGTCGTCGTGAGCGCGGAAGACGCGGCGCTCGAAGCCGCGAAGACGCTGTGCGATCAGGGCAACTGCGAGGTCGCCCACGACAAGCTCACTGTCGGGCTCTCCGCGGCGTCGCCGCTGCGCGCCTCGCCCGCCTTCGCGGCCATCGAATCGAAATGGGCCGACGGCGTGCTGCAGCGCGCCGATCAGGAGCCCGATTTGTCGCGCAGGCGCTCGCTGCTCAACCTCGTGGCGAGCGCAACGACGGCTCCCGAGCCGAGTCGCGCGGTGGCCGCTGCGAAGCTGAAAGAGCTCGATTCGGCCCCCTCCGGACGGCCGCCGGCAGCCTCAACCACGAAGCCGCCCGTCGTGGCGCCGACCCAGGCTGCCCCTTCCGCGACCAGCCCGCAGTCGACCCCTGCTCCGCGCCCGACGACGGTTGCGACCGCCGCGACCGCTGCGCCCGTGGCGACTGTCAAAAGCCCGCCCGCGCGCAGCCCCCTCGACCGCGCCGCCGCCCTCGCTCTGAACGGCGACTCCGCCGGAGCGCGCGCCATCCTCGAGCCGCGGGTCATGAGCGGCAAGGGCTCCACCGACGAAGTCAACCTGCTCAAGGGTATCTGCAAGTCGCAGGGCGACAAGGTCTGCACAGCCGCGATCAAGAAGCTGTATCCCTGACCCGACGAGGCTCCGGCCGATCCTGCTTGCATGTACTATGCAATCAATTGGCCGTTGTGCGCTTCGGAGGGTTGCCGGGCTGAGGGCGTGCGACTAGGCTGCGCCGCCCATCCCGGAGCTTTCCCATGCCCACGAAGATCGCCATCAATGGTTTTGGTCGTATCGGTCGCTGCATTCTGCGCGCGCTGACCGAGCGCAACGTGACCGAGCTTGAGGTCGTTCTCATCAACGATCTGACCGACGCAAAGACGCTCGCGCACCTGTTCAACTACGACACGGTCCACGGCCGCGCGCAGGTTCGCGCCACCGCGGTCGAGGGCGGCTTCGACCTGGGCGGCAGGCACGTGAAGGTTTCGGCCGAAAAAGATCCGGCCAGCCTCGCGCTCGCCGACGTGCCGATCGTGCTCGAGTGCACAGGCCTCTTCACCGAGCGCGACAAGTGCATCGGGCACCTCAAGGCCGGCGCAAAGAAGGTCATGATCAGCGCCCCCGCGAAGAACCACGACAAGACGATCGTGCTCGGCGTCAACGGCCACGAATACGATCCCGCGAGCCATCACATCATCTCGAACGGTTCGTGCACGACCAACTGCCTCGCGCCCGTAGCCAAGGTGCTGCACGACAGCTTTGGCCTCAAGCAGGCGCTGATGACCACCGTCCACTCGTACACCAACGATCAGGCCGTCCTCGACATCCCGCACCGCAAGGGCGACCTGCGTCGCGCACGCGCCGCGGCCCAGAACATGATCCCTTCGTCGACGGGCGCAGCGAAGGCCCTTAGCGAGGTGATCCCCGAGCTTAAGGGTAAGGTAGACGGTCAGGCGATTCGCGTTCCAACCATGGACGTAAGCCTCGTCGATCTCACGTTCGAGACCGAGCGCGCCATGACCCGCGACGCCATCCACGCGGCGATGAAGGCCGCGAGCCTCGGCGCGATGCAGGGCATTCTGGGCTACGCCGAAGAGCCGCTCGTTTCGTCCGATTACATCGGCGACCCGCGCTCGTCGATCTTCGACGCGACCATCACGCAGGTGATGGGCGACCGTTTCGCCAAGGTCTTCAGCTGGTACGACAACGAGTGGGGCTTTTCGAACCGAATGATCGACCTCGCGCTCGTCGTCGCGTCCAAGCTCTGAGCAACGAAAGAATCAACATGGCCGGCTATCTCGAAGGCATTCGCTCGATCAAAGATCTGCCCATCGACAACCAGCGTCTGTTTTTGAGGGTCGATTTCAACGTCCCGCTCGAAGACGGCAAGGTCGCCGACGACACGCGCATTCGCGAAGCGCTCCCGACCATTCGTCACGCGATGGAGCGCGGCGCGAAGGTGATCCTCGCGAGTCATCTGGGGCGTCCGAAAGGCCCCGACGCCGCGCTGTCGATGGAGATCGTCGGCGCCCGGCTCGCCGAGCTGCTCGATGCCGAGGTTCACGTTCCCGAAGATTGCATCGGCGATGCTGCGAAGAAGGTGGTCCTCGATCTGCGCGCCGGGCAGGTATGCCTGCTCGAAAACCTTCGCTTCCACGCCGAAGAAGAGCAAAACGACGAAGGCTTCGCGAAAGAACTCGCGCGGCTCGCCGACGTCTACGTCGACGACGCGTTCGGCGCGGTCCATCGTGCGCACGCCAGCGTGCACGCGATCGCTCGGCTATTTCGCGATCGCGGCTGCGGATTTTTGCTCGAGCGCGAGATCGAGGCGCTGGGCAAGCTCGTGCTCGGGGCCGAGAAACCCTACGTCGCCGTGCTCGGGGGCGCGAAGGTCTCCGACAAGATCGCGGTCGTCGAGGCGTTGCTCACGCAGGTTGACGCGCTGCTGATCGGCGGCGCGATGGCCAACACGTTCCTGGCGGCCATCGGCAAAGACGTGAAGGCTTCGCGCGTCGAGGCCGACAAACTCGCCCTCGCGCGCAGCATCGTCGACAAGGCTCACAGCCGGCGCGTCGAGCTGCTGCTGCCGACCGACGCCGTGGTCGCCGCTGGCGTCGGGGCCTCCTCCGGCGCAGTCGTCGACGTCACGGCTGTGCCGGACGGCATGATGATTCTCGATATCGGCCCCCGCAGCGTCGAGACGTTCAGCAAGCGTTTCGTCGGCGCGAAGACCGTATTTTGGAACGGTCCGATGGGGCTCTTCGAGCGCCCGGCGTTCGCGAACGGCACCTTCGGACTGGCCAAAGCGATGGCCGAAAGCGGAGCGTTCACCGTCGTTGGCGGCGGCGACAGCGCGGCTGCTGTTCACGCGGCCGGCGGCGACATCGCCAAGCAAATGAGCCACATCTCCACTGGCGGCGGAGCTTCGCTCGAGCTCATCGAAGGCAAGCGCCTCCCGGGCATCGAAGTGCTCCGAAGCGCGGCGGAATAACATGAACCCGAGTCGCAAGCCGCTCATCGCGGGCAACTGGAAGATGAACCTTGGCGGCCTCGCCGGGCTCGAGCTGGCGATGCGCGTGAAGTCGCTCGCGCCGCAGGTTCCGGGCGTCGATTTACTCGTCGCTCCGCCGTTCACCGCCATTGCCGCCGTAGCCCACGAGCTCGACGGCACGGGCGTGTTCGTGGCCGCACAGAACCTGCACCAGCAGCCGAGCGGTGCGTTTACCGGCGAGATCAGCGCGCCCATGCTCGTCGAAAGCGGCGCCACTTGGGTCATCGTCGGCCACAGCGAGAGACGTCAATTCTTCGGTGAGACCGACGCCGGCGTGGACGCAAAGATTCGCGCGGCGACGGCCGCCTCGCTCACGCCCATCGTGTGCGTGGGCGAATCGCTCGCCGAGCGGGAAGCCGGGCGCACGCTCGAAGTCGTCGGCGCGCAGCTGGCAGCGGTCCTCGACGCCATTGAAGGGGCCGACGGAGCGGCGGTCGCCTACGAGCCGGTCTGGGCGATCGGAACCGGAAAGAACGCCTCGCCAGGGGACGCCGAGGCTGTCCATTGTGCCATTCGCGGCTGGCTCGCCGCGCGCTCCGAGGCGCTCGCGCGCACGACGCGGGTGCTTTACGGTGGGTCGCTGAAGCCCGACAACGCCGCTGCGCTGCTCGCGCAATCCAACATTGACGGCGGCCTCATCGGTGGAGCCAGCTTGGACATCGCCTCTTTCGGTGCTATCGCAAGCGCCGCCTTCGCGCACGCGCGCAATAATTGAGTGTAAAATGCACGCAGTCCTCGAGTTCCTCGACGTCCCCCTCCGAATCCTGCACGTCATGGCGTGCACCTTCCTCGTGTTTGTCGTGCTGCTTCAGCAAGGCAAGGGCGGCGGCATGGGCGCCGCGTTCGGTGGCGCCGCAACCACGCAGGTTTTCGGCGGGCGGGGCGCGGGCAACATTCTCACGCGCGCGACGGCCGTTTGCGCGACGATCTTCATGCTCACGAGCGTGACGCTCGCCGCGGGTTCGTCTTCGCAGGACCGCGCGCTCGAGCAGCGCATCGCCCTCGAGAAGCAGAAGAAGGCAGAGCGCGGAACCGCCCGCCCCAAGGCTTCCGGCGCGCCCGCCGACAGTGCCTCTCCCGCGCCCGCGAAGCCCTGAGCCCGACGCCTCGCGCGCGCGACGCGCTCGCTGCCACGCTCATCGTCGCGGGCAAGCTTGCGCTCATGGCGTTGGCCGCGCGCGCTGGCTTTTCTCACGTCTCTGACGACGATTACGCACGCACGGTCATCGCGCAGCAGTTCGCGCACGCGCCGCGGGTCGACCCGAGCGGCACGAGCTGGTTGCCGCTGCCGTTCTGGCTGTCGGGCGCGTCGATGATGGTGCTGGGGCGCTCGCTCGCCGCGGCGCGTGCCTGCGCCTGGGCGTTCGGCGCGCTCGGATCGCTCGCTCCGTTCTTTGCGCTTCGATACTTGCAGATTGCAACTAAATGGGCTGCGATCGCGGCGTTGCTCAGCGCCGCGGCACCGTGGAGCGTTTGGCTCGCGTCGGCGACCGTCCCGGATGGATGGGCGGCGGCTCTCACCGCGGCTGCGCTGCTTCTCACGGCGTCCCAGGCGCCGCGCGGGCTCGCGGCCGCGGCCGCGCTCGTGCTCGCGGGGGCGCTGTGCCGCTACGAAGTTTGGCCTGCGTGCGCGTTCGTGTCGCTCGTGGCGCTTGTCCGCGCGTGGTCGTCGCGCACCGATCGGGCCGTGCTCGTCGCGAGCGCGCTCATCGCCGCGATCGGGCCCGCGTCGTGGATGCTCTGGAACGCGCACGCGCACGGTGATCCGCTGCACTTCTTCGCGCGGGTGTCGGCCTTTCGGCAAGCCAGCGGGGATGCGCCGCGCACCGTCTGGGCGCGGGTCGCGCAGTATCCGGCAGCGCTCGTGACGGCCTTTCCCGAGGCCGCGCTGGGTGCTGCTCTCTGCCTTGTCTCGTCGGACCGCAAGCGCTTTGCGCTTCCGCTCGCAGGGGCGCTTGCGATTGTCTGCTTTCTCGTGTGGGGCGACCTGAAAGATGGCGCGCCGACGCATCATCCGGAGCGCGCGCTCGGCGCTGTCGCGATCGTGGCGACGTGCGCGGGAGTCGTCGTTGCTTCGCGCGCGGGCGGCGCGCTGAACTGGCTGGTTACGGGGCCGGCGGTGGCGGCGTTGGTCGCGCTTGCCGTCTTGCGTTTTCGCGATCCGCCCGGCGCCGGCGCCGCAGAGGATCGCGCTCCGCAAATCGCAGTCGGGCTTTCGTTGCGTTCTGCGGGCTCGCTCACGGTGACGCCCTGCAACTACGAGCATTTCGCGCTCATCGCTGCGCTCTCGGCGCCGGAGCGCGTGTCGATCGCGCCGCCCTCGCGCCCGCGCGTCGGGGCTACGTGCCCGAGGGTCGAGCGGCGGTAGGCGTGCTGGAGGCCACGCGGCCGCCGGCGAGCTCGACGTGGTGGCCTTCGATCGCGAGCACTTCGGGATCGTGAGCGGCGATCGCGACGGCCGCGTGCGCCGACAGCTCCGCCACCACGCGCGCGATCATCGACAGGCCCTTGCGATCGAGGTTTTGGTCGGGCTCGTCGAAGAGGTAAACGTCGGCGTCCCGCACGAGCATTCGCGCGATCGCCACCCGCTGGCGTTCGCCTGATGAAAGGTCGTCGGCGCACACCCCGAGGGGATCGTGCGCGCGCTTCGCGGTGAGCGTGCCCAGCAGCTCGACGCGCGAAATCGCCTTGAAAATGGCTGCATCCGTGGCCTCGGGTTCGAGGAAGCGAATGGCCTCGCGGACGGTTGCCTGCGGGGCAAGACAGGGGCGCTGGGGCAAGTAGGCCACGCGTGCGCGCCACAGCGAGAGGTCGATCGTGGCCATGTTGACGTCGCCGAGCAGGATGTCGCCGGCGTGAGGCACCACGAGACCAACCGCGAGCCGGAGCAACGTACTCTTGCCCGAGCCGTTCGCGCCCGAAAGCACGAGCACCCGCGCGCAGTCCCACGTGAGCGTTACTTCGTCGACGGCGGGCGGGGCGTCTCCATACTGGCAGCTGACGTTGCGATAGGTGACGCGTGAAAGCTTCGGCGGGGGCGCGTCGCCAGCGGAGCGCAGTGGGGCGGGCAGAAGCAGCGTCGCGATGCGCGCGCGCGCCGCTCTGCTCCGGATGAGCGCTATCGATCCGAGCGCGAGCCCGGCAAACGGCGGCAGCGCGCTGGCGACGAGCAGCGAAGATGCGAGCGAAGCGTGCGGATCGACGAGCACGCTCGCCCCGAGCGCCGCGATCGTGGCGAGGCCCATCGGAGCGCGACCCGCGAGCGCCAGTGCGAGGCTCGACCTGCGCGACGTGCGACGGCGCTCCTGCACTGCGGAAGCGATGCGCCCCAGGGCGGCGCCTTCGCGTGCGGCGCTCACGAGCTCGACCCGCCCGAGCAGCGCCTCGCTCGCACTGCGCAGCAGGGTTTCGTACCCGCGCCACGCGGCTTCGGCCTCGCGAGCGGCGAGACGCTGCGCGAAAATGGCGATCGTCAGCGCGACGGCGAGGCTGAGAACAAGGCTGAAGCTGAGCGCGTGGCTCCAGCTTGCGGCGGCCCACGCGATGGCCAGCGCCGCTGCGGCGCCCTCGCCGATGAGGCTCGGAAACACGTCGGCGCGCGCGCGCGCTTCGGCGTCAACGCCCTCCATGAGTGCGCGCTGCAGCTCGACCTCGTCGCCGCGGAGCACGTCTCCGCGAAGCACGCCCGCGGTCGCTTCCGAAAACAGGCTCCCTTCGAGCTGCGCGCGGTGGGCGTGCGTCACCGCCCCGCGCGCGACGAAGCTGAGCGCGAGCACTGCGGAAATGCAGACGCCGCCTACGATGCTCCGGTCGCCCGACCAGACCGTGGCCAACGCGAACAGCCCTGCGCGTTCGACGACGAGCAGGGCTGAACTGGCGCCGAACAGGGCGCGTTGGCTCATGACGGCTGCGCGCGTCGAATCAGCCGCCGTCCTTGGTGAAATATGCGCAGGTCTCGGGGTCGACGAGCGTCAGGGTCTGCACGCACTTCGAAGTGACGAAGCTGCACAGGCTGCTCGCGCATTCCCAGTCGAGCGTGCAGGGGGAGCCGATGGGTAGTTGCGCGAGGCACTTGAACGTCTTGCCCGCGTCCCCATATTTGTAGATGTCGCAGCGCTCGTTGCCGATGTAGCCGCGGTAGGCGCACATATCGTTGTTGTCGGGCCCGCAAGCTGCGCCCGGGGCCGCCAGCGCGATGCACGAACCCTCCCCGCCATCGGTGTTGAGCTGGCAGTACGCGCCCTTGACGCACTCGACCGAATCGATGCAACCGGTCTGCCCGATCCCAACCGTGCCGCTCAACGCGGCGTAGCAGTTTTGCATGACGTTGCGATACTCGGCGCTGCCGTAGACGGGGCAGGTGAGCGCTCCAAGCCCCGCGACGCACGAGGCGGCTGCGACGGCATCGAACTTCACTTTGCCGCGCGTCATCGTGGGAAGCTTGCCCCCGTCGGGACCGATCAGAGCCGCGAAGTTGCTGTCGAATCCGCCGCCGGTCAGCTGAATGTCCTCGCAGAGGGCTTCCTTCCAGGCAGACGCATCCGGGCCGTTGCAGCAGTGCGCTGCGTGCATGCAAAGCGCCGCCGATTGCGCGGCCGGGAAGTCGAAGAGGCTGCCCGCGTCGACGGCTGCCTCAGGTGCGCTGTCGCCGACCGAGGTGTCGGTCGCGCCGTCGACAGGCTGAGCCGCGTCGACGCGGGTGACGTCGGCGCGTCCGTCGGTCGTGGCATCGGGCAGGGGAACCGCAGTGTCATCGCCGCAGCCGATCAGGAGCGCGCCGACCATCAGACTGCCTGCTGCGATTCCGCCCACGACTGCACTCACCCGCGACAAACTCTTGCTCATGGTCGAACGCTCCTTACAGAAGGCTTTATTTTAGCATTCCGGCGCTCAGAGGCCAAGGTCGAGGCCGAGACGCGCAAGTTCGGCGTAGTCGGCGGGGTCGGTGAGCACCGCGCCCTTTCGCTCGACCCAGGCGTGCGCGATTTCTCCGCTGCTCGCTGAAGGATTGGCTCCGATGACGACCTCGGCGCCGCGCGCGCGCGCAGCCACGGTGATCGCGCGCGTGAGGCACGTGCCGCCGCCGATGTGCCGGAGTCGCGCGGCGTCGCGCCTGGCTTCGGCGTCGCCGAGCGCGGGAAGCATGCGCCCCAAGGCGCGAACCAGGCTCGCCGCGCGAGGCGGGGGGAGCCGACGCAGCGCCACGCGGGCGACCATGTGGAGCGCGAGCGAGGCCAGCAAAGCGACTTATGCCGGAAGCTGCACGAGACCGCGTGCGAGCCACTCGTCGCACAGGGCCGACAGGTCCGCGATCAGGGTGGCGAGCGCCACGTCATAGTGCGGCTCTATATCGATCGCGACTTCGGCAGCCGTTTTACCTGCGCTCATGCCATTCCACAGCCGCGTGCCGACGTCGTCGAGCGCGTAGTACTGCCCCTGCTCGAGGTCGACGATCACCATCTCGCCCTCGAACTCGCGTGCGTGAACGTGAGCCGGGATGAAGACGCGGGTATCGGGATTCACGCGCTGCGTATCGTTCATGAGGCCTCGCATGCGAAGACTAGCATTTCAGCCACGGACGCAAGCGACGCGTCGAGCGGGCGCTGCAGCTGCCAAACGGCGACGCGCTCGCAGACTTCGGAAATGCGGTCGAGATCGTTGCGCCGGGCGTCGGGCCACAGATGAAACGTCGATCGCACGAGCGCAGTGAGGGCCTCGCGCCCGCGCAGCCTTTGTACGGTGACGCTGCTGGCCTCGACGCGAGGCGACAGCAGGACCACGGCCGCGAGCCGTGAGCTTTCTCCGGCGCATCCCGTGCCCAGGGTGGCGGGCGCGCGGGTCTCGTCAAAGCCCATGAGGGCGAGCGCTCCGTCCCGCAGCGAGTGCACCGCCTCTGTCGGTCGTACGACAAAGTGGTCGCCTTCCTGATCGATCGCGGCCACGTCGTCGGCGAGCAGCGAGAAGCCTTCGCGCGCGCAGAGCGTGGCCGTCGCCGTCGACTTGCCGCTGCCGCTCGCTCCGAGCAGCACCACCGCCTTGCCGGCGCGCTCCGCGGCGCCTGCATGAAGCGCCAACTTGCCGGCGATTTGTTGCTGAAATGCCCGAGCAACGCCCCGTTCGAGCTTGGCCGCGATGCGGGGATCGGCCCGCGGATCCGGCTCGAAATGGCCGGCGGAGGCGCTTCCGCGAAACGTCCCGATGCCCTCCCACTCGGCGACGAACTCTCCCGAGCTCGTGGTGCCCACGCGGTGCGCAGGAGCCGCTGCACCGCCCGATTCGACGTGCCACCGCACGTCGCTCACGAGGCCTCCTGCGTGTGGCGCAGAAAAGCCTCGGCGGCCAGAACTTCGAGGAGCGCGCCAGCGGACCGGGCGCGGTCTGCCCCTGTCACTGCGCTGCTGAATGCGACGGGATCGACCAGGTCGCGCGCGGCGAGCTCGCGCACCGAACGCAGCGGCACTGCGCTTGGATGATCGATGAATGCGCTCACGATATTCGCGCGCGGATCGGCCTTGTCGACGCGCATGCGCACGTGCTCGGGCATCGCATCGCGCATCGCCAATCGCAGAAGGCCGCGGTAGATGCCGCCTGTGTGGAGCAGGTCGGGGCGAATCGCCGTGACGAACCGCACCAGATCGACGTCGGCGAACGGGCATCGGCACGCCAGGTGCGTCACGCTTTCAACGCGCGCGCTTGCGTCTGCCGAATCGACAAATGCCTGAGAGTCCGCGTAGCTGCGGAAGTACGCGCCCGGTCCGTCAGGGTCGGCCGCGCGCACTTCGGCATTGGCGCGCAACGCCCGCTCGCACAGCGCGAGCATTCGCGGCCGCGCCCAGGGCAGTTGGGCCCGCAGCGATTCGAATTGGCTCGCGCGACGCAAAAGTGGCGAAAATAGACGTCGGGCGAACGGCCTCGCGACCAGCTGCAGCACCAGCGACGCGCGCGACTGCGGAAGCGGAAAGCGCGTGAACGCCGCGGCGCGGATGGCTTTGAGTGGCTGCTGCGTCGCGAGCGCGCTGCCAAGCAGCCCGAGATCTCCGCCGAAGACATCGTCGCCGAAGTGGCCGGAAAGCGCGACGTCGGCCCCGCGCGCGCGCGCATGCTCGATGGCTGCGTGTTCGTACAGCTCGAGCGTCGCGGGCGCGTCGTCCATGACCAGCGACAGGGGCGCAGCGTTGCGCGTCGCATGGGCGGCGATGTGGAGCGGCACGAGACCGTAGGCGTCGCACAGGGCGTCGACGTACGCGGAGTCGCAGCCCGGTCCGCCGAGATCGCACGTCAGGACGTCGAGCTCTTTTGGGGTCGCCCCGCGCGACTGCGCGACGAGCGAAGCCACGACGCTCGACGAGTCGATGCCGCCGACGAGCACGGCGACCCGCTTCGCCCCTTCGGTGGCACGGCCGACGGCCACGTCGATCCGCCTCCGCAGCTCGATCGCCAGCTCCCTGACGTCGCCTTCCAGCCAGACTTCCGAGATCGCCTCGGGCAAGCTGCGCCTTCGCTCGACTCCGTGGGGCCCGACGTAGAGCGACTCGCCTGCATCGAGCCTCGCGACGCCCTCGTAGTGTGTGCCTGTGCGATCTTCGGCGAAGAGGCCGGCAGCAAAGGAAGCGAGCCTCGGTTCGCTCACCCGCGGGCGCGACGCGAGCTGCCTCACGACCGCGGCGAGCTCGGTGCTCGCGAACAGTACCTGCCCGTCGCTAAGCCATGCATAATACAGTGATTCGCCGCCGAGAGGGCCGCGGGCCAGCAGGAGCGATACGCCGTCGCTGGCCATGAGCGCCCCGGAGGTGTCGAGCGTTGCGCAATCGAGTGACGCAGTCAGGCTGGCGACAAGCGCAGGCCGCACGTGGCCGCGCGTAGCCACGACGCGCGCTCCGCCTGAAATTCGCTCATGCGCCGACGCATGCACCACGCTGACGGAGGCACGGGCTCCACGCTGGATGGGCGCACCGCCCGACGCCGGCCGCTGCGCCAGTGCGTCGGTCGCGCACCACCGACCGACCAACACGTTGATGCCCTACATAACGACCGCGCGTTTTCCCATGAAGTCAGTGGTCGATGCCGCGCCGCTCGCCGTCACCTCGCTCACGCTGCCAAGTTCCACGAGCTTCGGGGCCTTGTAGGGTCGGCGCTCGGGCAGCGCGGGAGTCGTGTCTTTGGGCTTCATGGGGTCTCCAGGCGTCGGGTTGCGGCATGCGAAAATGGGTCACGGCGCGGCCGCGTCGGCGCCGAGCCCTCACTATAGCGCAGCGCCGGTGCAAGCCAAGTGTCAGGGCTCGCGCAGGCGGCCGAGCGCACGCCCGATCGGCGTGGCGCTGAGCGTGCTCTGCTTGAACTGCGCCCGCGTGCGGCTCCCGCTTTCGATCGTGGTCGACCAGCCGACGGCAACGCCTTCGCGCGCATGCTCGCTCGCGAAAATAGCGACGGTGACGCGATCGCCGGCAGAAACCGCGACCGGATCGGGCGACAGCAGCAGCGTGCGGGCGTAGATCATCGGCGCCAAAAAAGGGCTGTTCGCGTAGCCGATGCCGTCTGCGAGCTCGGCCGCGAACCAACCACCGAAGCCGTGAAATACTCCGCTGCGCGAGACTTCGAAGCTCGCGCGGCCGCTCACGCGCGGCTCGCCCATGTTCACGTAGTCGAGCGTCGCCCATTGCTCCGGTGCGGCGAGCAGGTTGTGGGGCTGCAGCGGCGCGACCGCGTCGACGTGCTGCGCGTTGACGACCACCTCAAGGCACGGCGAAAGGTCGAGCTCGCCGAACGATGAGCCCGAAGTGATCGACGCGTAGAGGGCGGGAATCTCGACTGGAGCGATGATGAGCCGGTCGCGCAGGGGAATTTGAATTCCGCCGCGTTTGAGCAGCCGGGCCCGCGCATCGGCCGTCGCGGAGAGGTGTGAGCCCGACAGCGGCGTAGAGCCCCGCAAGTCTGAGACGAGCACGTCCGCCATTTCGGGAAGCTCGACTTCGGTGGACCGCGACTCGAAGAACGTGATGCGATCGGCGAAGCCATTTTTCGCGGCGCAGCGGCGCGCGAATTCGATGCATGGGCTGGGCTCGATCGCGTAGACGCGGCGCGCGCCGAGCTTGCATGCGATGAGCGAAAGGATGCCCGTGCCGCAACCCACGTCGACGACGACGTCGCCGGGACGAACGCTGCGCGCGAGCGCCAGCGCATACGCATTCATACGCACCGGATCGGCGATCATCGCGCCGTAGTCGCTCACGGAGTACATGCACGCGACCTTAGCGGATCACCGGCAGTCCGCTAAGGCGTGACGCACGCAGAGGTCGCCGGATCGCACACGGGCGCGGCTGGAGGGCAGTCGGTCGACAAGACGCAGCCAACGCATCGCGACATGGCGGAGTCGCAGCGCGGTCTGGCGCCGCTGCAGTCGGCGGAACCGCGACACTCGACGCAGCGTCCCGAGGGCTTTTCGCAGAAATGTCGCGCCGCGGGACAGTCACCGCTGTTCGCGCATTCGGAGCAAAAGCCAAGCTCGCCGCAGCGGGGCACGCTCGCGGGGCAGGGTGCGTTGTCGGCGCAGCGCGGAACGCACTTGCGCGTCAGGGGTTCGCACGTGGCGTTGAAGCCGCAGTCCTGATTGCTGCCGCATTCGACGCAGGCATGCAGCGCGAGATCGCAGCGGGGGCGGCCCTGGGCCGAACACTGTGAGTCGAGCACACACGGCAGGCAGGCTCCCGAGGTGGTGTCGCAGTGCAGAGAGGGCAGGGGACAGTCGCTGTCGACGATGCACGCGCGCCCGGCGCTGTCGGTGCCGCCGTCGGAGGTGCTCGCGCCACCCTCTCGTGAGTCATCAGTGACAGGGTCGAATCGAAAATCCGCGTCGCAGGCTGCAGCCAGCGTGAGCGCGAACGCCCCTGCGGCGGCGCGTTTCACGGGCTCGCCGTGGCCAGAGCGTCGGCCTCGGCCCGCGCGAAGCCGCCCGGGTACCGGGTCGCGTACGACCGCGCTGCGCTGCGCGCGGCCGGCGGATCGAAGGCGGCCAGCGCGCGCATGCGCTCGGCGGCGGCATTCTCGGCGAGGGCGCTCGCTCCGTAGGTCGCAAGGAAGCGGTCGAAAATGAGCGCGGCGCCCGGTGCATCACCCTTGCGTCTCGCGGCGACGCCTTGCGCAAACAGGTCGTTCTGCTCGGCTAGCATGGAGGCTTTTGCGGCGGCCTGTGATTTCGACTGCGCTGAGGTGTGTGCGTTCGGGTACGCCGGAACGGCAGGAGCGGCAGCTTCGTGCGCCCCTGCGACTTCGGCGCAGTCGCGCGGCCACGCCTGGCCTGCGACCACACGATCTTCGAGGCCATCGTGGCGCACGACGACGACGCCTTCGGTGACACTCACCCGCGTGCGCGCGCCGCCGGCGCAAACGCCGGGCCCTACCACCGTGACGTCGAACGCGGTGCCGCGAACTTCGACCTCGACATCGGACGTGCTCACCAGGAATCGCTGCCCGGCGTGCAACTTCGACACGGTCGCGCGCACCGTGCCCGCATCGAGCCGGAATCGCTGCTCGTCGCCGCGGTCGACGACCGTCAAGTCGCTGGCCTCGCCGATCTGCAGGTTCGTGCCGGTGGAGAGCGCGAGCAGCGCATGACCTGCCGCGTCGGAAATCACGCGACTGCCGCGATCGAGGGCGCGTCCGTCGGTGAGCGTTCCCTTTGGCGATCCCGGACTGATGAGCGACACGCCCGACCCGGACGGATGCGCGATCACCGCGATCTCGTGGCTGGCGGGCGCGGCCATCGCCGCGATCGGAGGCGGTGACGCCGCGTGGGTGGAAGCCGCCGCGCGCATCAAAAAAACGCCGGCGACGGCCGCGGCTGCTGCGAGGCCCGAGAGGCCGAAGTACGCGACGACCCTACGTTTGCGGGCCCGCTGCTTTTGCACGAGCGCTTCGCGGAGCGCGCTGATGGCCGCCGACCGAACGTCGTCGGAAGGCGCTTCGGGTACCTCTACGCGGGTCGTGCGCAGGGCCCGTGCTGCAAGCTCGGCATAGCGGGATGCGTTCATTGGGCCACCAGTTCGAGCTTGCCGGCGAGCTCGGGATCGGCGGCGATGCGCTCATGGACCTCGCGGCGTCCGCGCACGAGGCGCGTTTGTGCCGCTGCAACAGACACCTGCGTGATCGCGGCGATTTCCTTCAAGTCGTACCCGAAGACGTCGTGCAGCACGAACGTCCACGCCCGCTGCTCATCGACGTTGTCGAGGTGTTCGAGCACGCGTCGCAAAACGCTGCGGGCGGTCGCGTCGCGCCCCTCGTGGCGAGGCGAAGTCAGCGCGAGATCGTCCGGTGCCATGGCCGCGAAGATGCGCCGCTCGGTCTTTCGCCGGCGCAGGTGCTTGAAAACGACGTGCGCGGTCACCGTGCCGGTCCAGGAGTCGAGCGAACAATCGCCGCGAAATCGGTCGATCGTCCAGATGAGCTCGATCATGGCGAGCTGGGCCAGGTCGTCGTGATCGACGTCGCGGCCGACCAGTCTGCGAATGGTTCGGTCGACCTGCGGGCGCACCCGGTCGTGGAGCGCTGTGGCCGCGGTCGGATCGCCCTGCTTGAGGGCCGTGAGCAGCTCGATGTCGTCGAGCGAGGGCGTCGGCTTGTGCGCCATCGGCGGGCTCTGCCGGGTCGCGCGGTCCGCGGTCGTGGTGGACACGAGCCTCAGCTTCGGAGCGACGGAAGATGACATCTCACCCCAATTGTACCCGTAGCGCCGCCGCATCAGGCTCTAGAATCGCGCGCGCACGCCGATCTCGGTGACCAGGCGCCACGGAGCCAGCGACGCGACTGCGCGATCTCCTATAAATATGCGCGTTTCGCCGAACATCAGCTCGGGCCCGACGGCCAGAACGAACCCCGCGGAGGGCGCGAAATAAGCCGCGAGCTCGGCGCGGAGGCCGGCTCCGGGAACGAGTCGGGCGCGCTCGGTCGCGGCGGCGCCTGCGGTCTGCAAATGGCTCACCGACTGGCGCATCGCGATGAGGCCTGCCCGCGCGCCGAGGCTCAGCGGTTGACCGGGCCGCGCCGCGACGATGTCGAACAGCAGCCCGAGCGACGCACCGAGGTCGAGCGTGGTCGCCTGGGCGCCCGTGATCTGGCCGGATCGGAGGCTCAGGCTGAGAGCGCCCGAGACGCGAGGTGTCACGTACGCGTGCGCGCGCAGCGTCACGCCGATACCTCCCCCCGCGCCGCCGACTGCGAAGGTCGCGGCGCCGCACGCGTCGATCGCGCCTCGAAAGAGCGGGTCCGAGCGCGTGGGGCGGGGCGTTGCGGCTGGCGCTCTGGCCGGCAGCGGCGCCGGCGCCGGGACCGGAGCAGGCGCTGCCGGAGGAGCGGGCGCGGGGTCGGGCGCCGCGACTTCGGGGGCGCGATCGGGGAGCATGGAGGCGATGGCAAATCCCAGTGTGCGGCCTCGCTCCTGCGCGGCATCCGTGCTGTCGAACGCGACCACGCGATCGAGCCACCGCGTGTCGGCGTCTCGATGCAAGTGAATGGTCGCGCGCGCTCGGGTCGCGTCCCAGGTCAGCACAGCGACGACGTCGGCTCCGTCGAGCGATGCCAGGGCGAGGGCCTGCGCGTCGGAGGGAGCCGTCACTTCTTCGAGCGCAATCTGGCGTCCGGAGACCGCAGCCGCGGCGTCGACCATGGCTGAAGTGGCGGCTTCGTGGGCGTCGCCCGACGCAACCAGCACGACGATGGCGAGAGCCGCAGACATTTATTTGATAATAGCAGACGCCTGCGTGGCGGTTCGCGGCACTTGTCCCAGGCTCACCTCGCGTGACGCCGCAGAACGCGCCACAATCGCGCAGCACTCAAGGACCTGCCCCATGAAACTCACTCTGTCTCTGGTCGGCTCAGCGCTCGTCGCCGGGCTTTTTTCGGCTTGTTATATGGGCGGCGGCGTTGATGCGACGTCGTCCGGCGGCGACGCCGGGGGCAACGTCTCCGATGCGGGCGCTGGCGGCGGGCTCCCTTGCGACGTGCAGGCTGTGCTGGCGGCGCACTGCCAGAGTTGCCACGGGTCGACCCCCGCGGCCGGCGCTCCGATGGCGCTGATGAGCTACGCCGACCTGGTCGCGAAGTCGCTCAGCGATCCGTCGAAGAGCAACCTCGAAATGAGCATCGCGCGAATGCAAGATGCGGCACGTCCCATGCCTCCGGGTGGCGGCTCGGCGGCGGCCGACGTTGCCGCGCTGTCGGGCTGGCAGAGCGCCGGCGCGCCCGCGTCGACTTGCGACACCCCTGCGGAGGCGGGCACCGACTACAACACGCCGGAAGTGTGCACCTCGGGCATGAACACTGCCGCCAATGTCACGGGCGGCAGCATGCGCCCGGGTCAGGACTGCATGTCGTCGAGCTGCCACGGCAACCCCGCGTCGAACATCGCGATGGCGTTCGGTGGCACGGTTTATCCCTCGGCGCATGAGCCCGATCTCTGTCAGGGCACCAACGGCACATCGAAGGCGCTGAGCGTGTCGCTCGTCGACGTCAACGGCAAGACGTACACGGCGCCGGTGAACCGCTACGGCAACTTCTACCTCTGGCTCTACGACAACAACGGCGTGAAGCTCCCGATCAAGGCGCCGTTTGGCCAGGTGCAGGTCGTTGGCGGCGCCGCGCACCGCGATATGGCTGAGGCCGCGCCGAACGGGCGCTGCAACGCGTGCCACACGAGCGCCGGCGCCAATCCGTTCGCCCCGGGGTTCACGAGCACCGCGCCCGGACGTATCATGGCTCCCTGAACGCAGCTCGCTGCCAGGAACCCAGCCCAGTGATTCTATCCAACGGCCGCAGCCCGGCCGCCCTTCGCGTCTTGTTGGCCCTCGTGCTCGCGCTCGGACTGCTGTCAGTCGTCGAGCGTCGCGCCGAGGCGTTTCCGTGGATGATTCGCCACGACTACAAAGTGTGCAACGCATGCCACGCCGACCCGTCGGGCGCCGGCCTTCTTACGGCCTACGGGCGTGGCATGGAGGAGACGCTCGTTCGCGGCTACTTCGGCAAGCACACCGGCGAGGAAGACCCGGGCAAGGTCGGAAACTTCATGTTCGGAGCGGTCGACCTGCCCGAGTGGCTGCTGCTTCAGGCCGACGGCCGCTCGCTGATTTATGCCGACGCGACGCAGAAGTTCGGAGGCGATCCCTTCACGACCGGCTCCAATCCGTCGTTTTACCTGATGCAGGCCAACGTCGACGCGCAGGCCACATTCGGCCGCTTTCGCGTCAACGGTGACCTCGGCCTCGGCGCTCCCGGCGGCGCCCTCGCCTCGTCGGTGACGCGGGGCGACTACCGCCTCATTTCGCGTCAGTTCTGGGCGGGTCTCGACCTCGGCACCGACAACCCGTTTCTGCTTCGGGCGGGGCGCATCAACGTGCCATTCGGACTGCGCATCATCGAGCACACGTCGTTCGTGCGTCGCGCGTCGCGCACCGACATCAACGCAGCACAGGAATACGGCGTTTCGCTGGCCTACACGGGCGACAAAGTGCGTGGTGAGGTCATGGGCATCGCAGGCAATTTCAACGTTCGCCCCGACGATTACCGTGAGCGCGGCTATGCGGGATATGCAGAATACACGCTCGCAGACAAGGCCACCGCCGGCGTGAGCAGCATGGTTACCCACACCGACACCGACGCGACGCTCGGCACGCCGCTGTGGCGCCACGCGCACGGAGCCTTCGCCCGCTGGTCGCCGGCGAAATCGCTGGTGCTGATGGCCGAGAGCGACTTGCTGCTGTTCTCGCAACCCGCGACGACCCCCACGGGCGCGCCGACCAACAGCTTCGGCAACGCGACGTTCGTACAACTCGACATCGAGCCGGTTCAGGGCCTGCACTTCATGCCCACGGCCGAGTTGCTGCAGGCCGACCCGCTCGGAAAGGGCACTGCCATCTCGGGGTCGGCGAACTTCATGTGGTACTTCGCGCCGCACGTCGACTTCCGCTTCGACGCCGTGTTCCAGGACAAGGGCCTCGGAACTTCGAATCCAACGACCCAAATTCTGCTGCTCGGGCAGCTTCACTTTCTGCTGTGAGCCCCATGAAACAAGCCCTCGCCGCCATTTTTGCCGCTGCGTCGCTGCTGGTGTCATCGGCCGCGTTCGCGTCGCCCGACTACCCCGCCGACATCAACACCGACCTCGGCATCAGCTGCGCGGCCCAGCCCTGCACGGTCTGCCACGCCACTTCGTCGGGCGGAGGCGTGCCGGTCACAGGGTTCGGCATTGCGCTCGTGAGCGAGGGGCTCGTGGTGAGCAGCCCCGCGTCGCTCAAGGCGGCGCTGACGGCGGCCGACCAGAAGAAGCTCGGGGGCTCGCCGAGTTACATCGACAGTCTCAAGGCCTGCAAAGACCCCAACGCGGCCTCGGGTGGCGGCGCGGTCCAGACGATCGGCTACGGCTGCTCGACCTCGGGCGGCGGGGGCATTCCGGGCGGGGCGATGATCGCAGTCTCGGCGTTGTGCGCCCTCGCGCTCGGTCGCAAGCTCCGCCGCTGAGCGGCGATACGTCGCCGGGGCAGGCCACGACGAGACGACAACGGGGCGATCGCCGGCTCGGCCGTGACGCGCGCGGTGGCGCGTGGCGCGCGAGCAGGGGCCGGTGTAACTTCGAGGGATCGAGCCCACTTTTCTTTCAGGAGACTTCATGCGCGCTTCGTCGTTCGCTTTGGCACTGGTTGCGTTGGCCGCGGTTGCGTGCGGCGGCGAAGACTCAACCCTGTTTTTGCCTGCTCCCGGGGCGACGGATGGCGGCGCGGGCGCGACGCCCGATGGCGGCGCGGCTGGCGGGGATGGCGGAGCGAGCGCGACGCCCGATGGCGGCGGCGCTCCGACGCCTGATGGCGGTCCGAGCGGTCCACCCGTCATCGTCGACGGCGGCGGACCTGCGGTGACGCTCTCGTGCGGACCGTTCACCTGCAAGCTCCCCGGCGAGCAGTGCTGCGTCTTTGCCGGCCCGACGTACGCCTGCCTCGCGCAGTGCCCGAACATCGCGACTGCGCTCAAGTGCGCCAGCGCGGCCGACTGCGGCGGCAAAGACGTGTGCTGCGTCAGCCAAAACCCGCTCAAGTCGGCGTGCATGAAGGCGTGCGGCCCCAATGACGCGATGCTGTGCGACCCCGCCGCTGCAAACTCGAAGAACCGCTGCGCGAACAACGCGCCGTGCTCCAACGCGAACATCGGCGACTGGGGCTTGCCGGGCAGCTACGGCACTTGCGGCGGCGTCGCAAACTAGCTTCGCCCAGCACACCAGCCAGACCCATGCCTCGCGGACGCGGCGCGACTGGGTCTGATGTTTCCGCGAGATGCGCCCGCCACGCGTCGGGGCTTTCGCCCGCGCCGACGCGGTGATACCGAGCCGCTTGATGAGCTCGGATGATCGCGGATCCGTCGGCCCCCGCGGGGCGGGGCAGAGCAGCGATGCCTGGCGCGCGTGGCTCTCGGCGCTCGCCACCGACGCCGACGCTGCGATGGCGGCGGCGATGGCTTACGAGTCGCTCGACGCGGGCGCGCGCGCAGGCTGGCTCGATGCGCTCGACGAGGACGTGCCGCGGCTCGGCGTTCCTGCCATCGCTGCCTATGCGCCGCTGCTCGCCGTCGAGCGCGATGATGCGCTGCGAGCGCGCATGGCCGCCGCGATCGACTCGCCTGTCGGGTCCCTCGGAGGCCCGCGCGCGCTGGCTGGCGGCGCGCCCAACGCGCGCGTGTGCGTGGTCGCTGTGCCGCTGTATTTGTCGTTCTTCGAAGTGCTCGTGTGCCGCTATTCCGGTGACTTCGGCGTCGCCTCGGCGCGCCGCGAGGCGCTTCGTCACGAGCGTGAGCTGGCGGGGCTCGCCTCGCCTGACGCGCTGGCGCCTGCGCCGATAGCCGACGTCATCGACGAGCTCGCCCACGCCGTGCTGGCCGACCTGCGCGAGGGGCGCACGGCGCCTGCCGACCTCGCAGCGTTTTCGCATTTGTTCGGCGTGCGGCTCGAAGCCGGCGGGTGCGCCGCGTGACGACCCCCGAGCAGGGCCGGTGCGGCGATTGCGCGCGATTCGTGCGCGTGATCGAGTCGATCGACGAAAACGGCGTCGTGCGCCGCGCAGGTGAGTGCCTCCTCGGCGTTTGGCCGTCGCCGCTCTACGCGACCAGCACCTGCAACCGCTTCGTGCAGCGCGGTACCTTCACGCTCTCGCGCCCTTCGCAGCCTTCGCGCAGCCCCGCCGCGCGCGGCACCTCGGCCACGCGCGAAGCCCGCGTTCACCATCCCGTCGTTATTCCCGAAGAGATCCTCGCCATGACCCCTGAAGAGTTCCGCGCCGTACTGAGAGACGTGATTCGCGAAGAGTTCGGCGCCCGCGAGGTCGAGCTCGGCGCGCGCTGGGAGGGCGGCGAGATGATTCTCAAGCCCGGCAAAGAAGGCACCGCCGACAAGCGCGTTCCGATCGAGACGTTCTTTCACAAGATCGTCATGCTCCGCGATCGCCTGCGGGTGCTCGAGCAGCGCATCAACGCGCACGCCAAGCTCTCGGACGAAGAAAAAGTGCAGATGCAGCAGTACATCACCCAGACTTACGGCACGCTCACGAGCTTCAACGTGCTCTTCGCCGACAAGGCCGATGCCTTCGTCGGGCAGAAGTCGGACGACTGAGGCCGGCGTGCGCTTCGTCGTGCAATCGGGCTGTCTCGTGGCGCTGCTCGCGGTCGCAGCCTGCGGCGGCGAGCCTCCTCCGGCGCCCATGGCGGCGGTGGGGCTGAGCGGTGCCGTCGCGCAGGCGGGGCCGACGTTTTCGTTCGACTCGCTCGACGCGCGGCCGGTGTCGAGCGACGCGTTTGCCGGCAAGACGAGCGTCGTGTCGTTCGTGACCACGTGGGACATCGCGAGTCAGGCTCAGGTGAGCTACCTCGTGAAAATGGCCGGCCGCGACGGCGCACGGGTCAACTACGCGATCGTCGCCGTGCAGGAGCCGGGCGCGCGCGAGCTCGTGGAGCAGTACGCCCGCGTGATGCGCGTGACGTTTCCCGTTGCGATGGGCGACGCCGCGCTGCTCGCCGGAACCGGGCCGCTCGGCGAGCTGAAAGACGTGCCCACGACGCTGATCATAGACGCCTCGGGACGGCTCGTGTTTCGTCAGTCGGGAGTGCTTCGGAGCGACGAACTGCGCGCGCACATGCCGCGCGATTGAGCCTCGCCGTGGTAGACAGTCTGCTCGTGACGACGCTCCTCGAACGACTCGCTTCGCACGATCAAACGAGCCCCGCGGTCTACGACGAGGCCGGGGTGGCGACGTTCGGCGACATCGATACCGGCGCGCGTCGCGTGGCTGCTGCGCTGCTCGCTGAGCTCGGCGCGCTCGAAGGAAAGCGCGTCGGCGTGTTCGCGTCGCCGGGTCGGCATTTTCTCCACGCGGTGCTGGGCGTGCTGCACGCCGGCGGCTGCGTGCTCGTGCTGTCGCCGCTCCATCCCGAGGCCGAGAGTCGCTATTTTTGTGACGACGCCGACGTCGCCGCGATCGTGGTTACGCCCGACCTCGCCGCGCGCGCCGAGGGATTGTCGGCAGGGCGCGCCGTGCTCGACGTCACGGCGCTGACTGGCGCGGGCGAGCAGCTCGAAGTGTCGCGCGCGCGCGGCGAGGACGACGCCATCATGCTCTACACGAGCGGCACCACGGGCAAGCCGAAGGGCGCCCTGCTGCCGCACGCCAGCCTGGCCGCGCAGACGGCCATCCTGCGCGATTTGTGGGCGTTTGGTCCCCACGACGTGCTGCTTCACGCGCTGCCGCTGCACCACATGCACGGGCTGTGCATCGCCCTGTTCACGGCTCTCGGCGCAGGGGCCGCGGCCCGCATGATGCCCGCGTGGGACGCCCTGCGCGTGTGGGAGTCGATGCGCGACGCCACAGTGTTCATGGCGGTGCCGACCATGTACGCGAAGCTGTTTCAGGCCTTCGATGCCGCAGCGCCAGACGCGCGCGCGCGGTTCGCGGCTCATGCCCGCGCCCTTCGCCTCGCCGCGAGCGGAAGCGCCGCGCTCCCGGTCTCGCTCGCGGAGCGCTGGCGGGCCGTGGCGGGCTGCATTCCGCTCGAACGCTTCGGCATGACCGAGATCGGCGTGGGCCTGTCGAATCCGCTCGATCCGCGTGAGCGCCGCGCGGGCTGCGTCGGCCTGCCTCCGCCGTCGGTCGAGGCGCGCATCGTGGGCGACAGCGGCGAGGACGCGCCCACCGGCGAGCTGTGGATACGCGGCCCGTCCGTGTTTCGTGGCTACCACCGCCGCGAGGAGGCGACGCGCGAAGCGTTCGCAGCCGGAGGCTGGTTCAAGACGGGCGATACCGTCACGCGCGAAGAGGACGGGGCTTATCGAATTCTCGGTCGCACCAGCGTCGATATTCTCAAGAGCGGCGGCTACAAACTGAGCGCTCTCGAGATCGAGGAGGCGCTGCGCGATCATCCCGCCGTCGGCGAGGTGGCCGTGATCGGTCTGCCCGACGAAACGTGGGGCGAGCGGGTAGTGGCGTGCGTGGTGCGCCGGGCGGAGGTCACCGGGCCGGAGCTCCGCGCGTTCGCCAAGGAGCGACTCGCTGCCTACAAATGCCCCAAGCAGGTGGTCTTTTTGGACGATCTGCCGAAAAACGCGATGGGAAAGGTGCAGAAGCCTGCGCTGGCCCGCCTCGTCGCGGGGGTCGCCTCCGACTGACGCATGTTCACACGACTGAACACGCATGTTCACACGCCTGAACACGCATGTTCACACGCCTGAACACGCATGTTCACATGCCTGAACACGTGCGGCGGCCACGGGTTGCCTCGGGTTGCCTCGCGCGCGCGGGTTTTCGCGGCGCCTTGCGAGCCGGTGGCAGTGGCCGTAAAGATGCCGTCCGTGAGCTCAGAATTTCGACGTTTTACGGGGACCCCGGGCTACCTCACCAGCGAGTCGCTCGAGGCGGCGGTCAACTGCGCCCTCGCGCTGGAGCGGCCGCTGCTCATCAAGGGCGAGCCGGGCACCGGCAAGACGCTGCTCGCGGAGGCGCTCGCGGCCTCGCTTGAGCTGCCGCTCATTCACTGGCCGGTGAAGTCGACCACACGCGCCCAGGACGGCCTTTACGTCTACGACACCGTGCAGCGATTGTATGATGCACGCTTCGGCGACGGCGACGTGAAGGACATCCGGCGCTACATCAAGCTTGGTCCGCTCGGGCGCGCCTTCGCCGCGACCGCCGACACGGCCTACGACTACGCGCGTGAGCCGCGGGGGCGGCGCGTGCTGCTCATCGATGAGATCGACAAGGCTGACCTCGAGTTTCCGAACGACCTGCTGCACGAGCTCGACCGCATGCGCTTCACCGTCGGCGAGACCGGCGATGAAATCGTGGCCCGCGAGCGGCCGGTGGTCGTGATCACCTCCAACAACGAAAAAGAGCTGCCGGACGCGTTCTTGCGGCGCTGCGTTTTTCACTTCATCGACTTTCCCGATCAGGAGCTGATGAAGCGCATCGTGCGCGTGCACCACCCGCGCCTCGACGACGCGCTCGTGGACCAGGCCGTGGTGAAGTTCTACGAGCTGCGCGCGCTTCCCAAGCTCCGCAAGCGGCCTTCGACGAGCGAGCTCGTCGACTGGATTTCGGTGCTCAAAACCGCCGGTCTCGGCCACGAGCGCTTCGTGCGTGAGCTGCCGTTTCTGGGCGTGCTGCTGAAGAAGGAGCAGGACGTCGAGCTGTTCGGGCAGGCGAAGAAGAGCGGCGTCTGGCGCAGTTGATGCGCGCAGTTCGTCACCCGCGCGCGCCCCGGGGCGACTAGACTGCTCACCGGTTGCCCGTGCTCATCGTTCCGCTCAAGACCCTCGCTGAAGGCCGAACCGACGACGCGCGCGCCGTCGGGGGCAAGGCCGCGCGGCTCGCGTGGCTCGTGCGCCAGGGCTTCGCGGTGCCCGACGCGTGGATCATCCCGGCGAGCGTGTTCGCCGATGCGCTGCGCGAGCTGCCAGCGTCGTGCGACCCGCGCGCGCTGCTTCGCGCAGCCAGCGGAAAGGCGGCTTTTGCCCGCGCCGCCGAGGCGCGCGAGCACATCCTGAGAGCGCCGCTGCCCAAGGTGCTCGAGCACGAGCTGGGTGAGCTGTGGGAGCGCGAACGTGCGGCGTCGCCGTGGGGCCTCGCGGTGCGTTCGAGCGCCACCTGTGAGGACGGCACGCTCGCGTCGATGGCGGGCATCGCGGACTCCAAGCTTGGCGTTCGCGGTGACGACGCGGCCGAGCTCGCGAGCGCAGTCCGCGAGGTGTGGGCGTCGATGGCCTCGGGCCGCGCGCTCGCCTATCTCGCGTCGCGCGGGGTGCGCGAGCTCGGCATGGCGGTGGTGCTTCAGCGCGTGGTCGTCGCCCGCAGCGCCGGGGTGATGTTCACCCGCGCCCCCGATTCGCCGCGCAGGCGCGAGCGCCTCATCAACGCTGCGTTCGGCCTCGGATCGCCGGTGGTCGACGGGATCGCAACGCCCGATCTGCTGCGCGTCGACGAGCGCGGTCGGGTCGTCGAGGCCGCGATCGCGAAGAAAGATTTCGCCCTCGTGGTGGGGCCACGCGGCGTCGAGCGGCAGGCCACCCCTCATGGCACGCAGCCGGCGCTTGGGGCCGATCACATCTCGCAGCTCGCCGAGATCGCGCGCCGCCTCGAGAAGCTCGACGACATCGCGTGGGACGTCGAGTTTGCCGTCGATCGCGAGCGCGTTTGGCTCGTGCAGGCGCGTCCGGTCACCGGGCAGGGCTTTCCCGAGGGCGGCGATGCCGACACGGTGTGGAGCAACCTCAACGTCGGCGAGGCGCTGCCTGGCGTGGCGACTCCGCTCACGTGGTCGGTCGCCGGCGCGTTCAGCGAGGCAGGCTTCCGTCAGGCATTTTCGACGCTGGGTTGCTCGGTGCCCCGCAGCGCGAAGCTCGTCGCCAGCGTGCACGGCCGGTTTTACTTGAACCTCACGCAGTTCGTTCGCATCGCGGCGCAGGTGCCGTGGCTCGATCCGCGCGCGCTCGTCGAGCTCGGCGGAGGCGTGGGCGTCGACGCCCTGTCGTTGGAGCCCGGCGACGTCTCTCGCAAGCGCTTCTACGCGAAGCTCCCACTGACCGCCGCTCGTCTCGCTCGCCAGCAGCTGCGCCTCGACGACAGCGTGGGCAGCTTCGAAGTGTGGGCCGAGCGCGCGCTCAAACTGCATCACGCGCTCGATCTGTCGATCCTGCCCGACGAAGGCCTGGCGCGGAAATTCGTCGACGTACAGGCCATGCTCGAGCGCACCGGCACAGTCATGCTCACGTGCGCGTCGAGCGCGCTGGGCACGCACCTGCTGCTCACGATGCTCCTGTCGCGCGTCGCTCCCATCGACGCCGAGCGCGTGGCGCAGGCGCTCACGGGCGGCATTCGCAATCTCGAGAGCGCGCGCCCTGCGATCGGGCTGATGCGCGTGGTGTCGCTCGCGCAGCGTGAGCCTGCCGCGGCGGCCGCGCTGCGCGACGAAGCGACGCAGGGGCTCGACGCTGTTCCCGAAGGCTCCACGCGTCGCGCGATCGCGAGCTTTCTCGACCTCTACGGCGACCGCGCCGTGCGCGAGGCCGAGCTGTCGACGCCGCGCTGGCGCGAAGATCCGAGGCCGATCCTCGCGATGCTGCGGGTGGCGCTCAAAGAGCACGGTCGCGACGTCGAGCAGCTGCTCTCGAGAGCGCAGGCGCACGCCGACGGTGAAATGCAGCGCCTGCTTCCGCGGCTCGGCGTCATCGAGCAGACGGCCGTTCGCCACCTCGCTTCGCGCGCACAAAAGGCGGCTCGGCTGCGCGAGCGCATGCGCGCCTGGGTGACGCGCGTTCTCGACGTGATTCGTCACGTGGCGCTCGACGCCGATCGCAGGCTTCGCCGACTCATGCCCGAGCTCGACGCCGACGCGACAGCGCTCGCCGCCGCCGGCGGGCCCGTGATCCCGCCGGTGTTCTTCCTGACGGTCGAGGAGATCACCTCTGCGCTGCGCGCCTCGCGCACCGATTTGGCCCCGCTGGTGCGCCTGCGCCGAGCTGAATATGCGCGCGATGTCGCCAGACCGGATGCGCCGCCGACGTTCACCGGGTCGCCGTCTTACGTGCTGTCTCCGCCTTCCGGATCGGGCACGCTCCGAGGCCTCCCCGCGGGCGCGGGAGTCGTCGAGGGCCGCGCGCGCGTGCTCCACGGCGCGAGCCAAATCGGGCAGCTTTTGCCTGGAGAGATCCTGGTGGTGCACACGACCGATGTTGGCTGGACGCCTCTGTTTCTCGTCGCTGCAGGCGTTGTGACCGAGCTCGGCGGGCCGCTCTCGCACGCCGCCGTGGTCGCGCGCGAGCTGGGCGTTCCCGCGGTGGTGAACGTCGAGGGTGTGACGCGGGTGGTTCGCACCGGCGAGCGGCTTCGAATCGACGGCGGCAGCGGCACCGTCGAGCGACTTTCGCGCGATCGCGAAGAGCTGCCTTCCTGATGAAGCGCTGGGTGGTCGAGGCCGGATCGCACCGCGTGGTCGACGACGTCGTGCGCGCGATGGGCGAGGGTCTGGAGGCGCTCGCCGAAGGGCGCGTGTTCATTGGCCGCGCGCGCGCGATCGCGGGCGCTTCGGTCGCCGCAGGAGACGAGGTCACCCTCCACGCGCCGCCGAAGCAGGCCCACGGCGTGCAGATCCTTCGCGCCGTCGGAGGCATCGTCGCTGCGCTCAAACCGGCCGGGATCCCGACGATCGCCGATCACCGCGGCCGCGTGGTTTCAGTCGTCGCGGCGGTGGCGCGCGCGCTCGACTTGCCCGAGTCGCGGGTGCACACGACCTCGCGCCTCGACGCCGACGTCAGCGGCATCGTGGTGCTCGCGACCAGCGACGAGGCACGCGAACACCTCGCCTTGTGCCGCCAGCGCGGCAAGTACGCGCGCCTGTATGTCGCCCTCGCGACGACCGCTCCGAAGACGGACGTCGGCGTTTGGTCCGAGCCCATCGGCCGCGCGACTGACCCTCGCCTGCGGGCGGTCCACGGACGCGAGCCCGCCGACGCGCAGACGCGCTACCGCATAGCGTGTCGCACGGCGGCAGGCGTCATGCTCGCCGTCACGCCGATCACGGGGCGCACCCATCAGATACGCCTTCACGCGAGCCACGCCGGAGCGCCGCTCGTGGGCGATCGCGCGTACGGAGGCGCCTCGCGCGTGGTGACGCCCGCCGGCACCGTCGTGACGCCCTCGCGCATCGCCCTGCACTGCGCGCGCGTCACGCTGCCCCCGATGCGTGGCGCCTCGGCGATCGTGTTCGAGGCGCCGGTGCCTCCCGAGCTGACCGAGGTTTGGCTCGCGCTGGGCGGCGCGCGCAGCGACTGGTCCCTCGCGCTGAAATAGCCTCTTTTCGCCGGCGCGCGAGGCGGGCATGCTGCCGCTACATGCTGCCCCACCGCGAAAAATACGTTACCTACTCCGAGCTGACCGACATCCTGCGAGGCTTTCAGACGGCCAACCCCGAGCTCGTCTCGCTCGAGTCGATCGGCAAGAGCGGCGAGGGTCGCGATCTGTGGGTGCTGGTCATCGGTAAGGACCGCGATCGCAAGCGCCCCGCTGCCTGGGTCGACGGCAACATGCACGCCACCGAGGTCTGCGGGTCGAGCGTGGCGCTCGGCATCGCCGAAGACCTCCTGACGCTGCATCGCACCGGCAAGATCTTCGACTTGCCACCGCACGTGTGCGACCAGCTGCGCGAAGTGCTGTTTTACATCATGCCGCGCATGTCGCCCGACGGGGCTGAGACCGTGCTCACGCAGGGGCGCTACGTGCGCTCGGTTCCGCGCGACAGCCGCCACCACGCGCCGACTCCGCGCTGGATCGCCGGTGACGTCGACGGCGACGGCCTCGCGCTCGTGATGCGCAAGGAGGACCCGACCGGCGAGTTCGTGACGAGCAGCGTGGAGCCGAACGTGCTCCTGCCGCGCACGCTCGAGTCGGTCGGCCCGTTTTACAAAGTGTATCCGGAGGGGTTTATCGAGAACTTCGAAGGCGTCGTGCCCGATCCGTTCTACCTCTCGGACAACGACGCCGATCTCAACCGGAATTTTCCGTACGCGTGGATGCCCGAGCCGGAGCAGGCGGGCGCGGGCCGCTACCCGACCAGCGAGCCGGAGTCGCGCGCAGTTGTAGAATACACGCAGGCGAGACCTCACATTTTTGCGTGGCTCAACCTCCACACGTTCGGCGGCGTGTACATCCGGCCGCTCGGCACCGCCGCCGACAACAAGATGGACTCGCGCGATCTCGCGTTATTTCACCAGATCGCCGAGTGGGGCGAGAAATACGGCGGCTATCCCACGGTGAGCGGCTACGAGGAGTTCACCTACGAGCCCGACAAGCCGCTGCACGGCGATCTCACAGAGTTTGCCTACCACCAGCTCGGCGCCATCGCCTACGTCTGCGAGCTGTGGGATTTGTTCACCGTCATCGGCGCAAAAAAGGGCAAGAAGTTCGTCGACTACTACTCCCACGTCACCGTCGACGACCTTCACCGGTTCGCGAAGTGGGACCGCGAGGTCAACCACGGGCGCGTGTTTCTGCCGTGGCGAAAGACAAGCCACCCGCAGCTCGGCGAGGTCGAGGTGGGCGGGTTCGACATGCGGGTCGGCATGAGCAATCCGCCATTGGAGGCAATCGATGCAACCTGCACGCGTCAGAGCCAGGCGTTCCTCCGCGTAGCTGCGATGGCGCCGCGCGTCTCGGTTCGCCACGTGGCGACGAAGCCTGTCGCCAGCGGCGCGCACGAAGTTGAGATCGAGGCGAGCAACACCGGCTACCTGCCGACCTTCGTGCTGTCGTCGGCGAAGAAACTGTCGCTCGACGCGCGCATTTTCGTCGAGGTCACAGGCGAGCGCGGGCTCGAAGTGATCGGCGACAAGCGCGTGTGTCTGGAGCACCTCGATGGCTGGGGCCGCGGTCTGTTTGATCAGTCGATATTTCTGGTGCGCAGTCGCGGTAGCGTCTCGTCCAAGCGCGCGCGCTTCGTCGTGAAGGGTGCGGGCGCCCTCGTGGTGCGGGTGCACGGACAGCGAACCGGCGAGGTTTCCGCCGTCATCGAGATTGGCTGAGGCGCTCGGGTGACGCGCCCGGGGCTGCTGGCGGGGATCTTCGTCGGCGGCCGCGGGCGTCGTATGGGCGGTGTGGCGAAAGGCTTGCTGCGACCCCCCAGCGGCGAGACTTCGATCGTAGCGCGGTGGGCGGCGCTGCTCGACGCCGCGAACGTGGCCTGGGTGGTGGTGGGCGGTCGCGAACAGTACGCTGCGTGCGGCCCGGTCATCGACGATGATCCGCCTGAAACGGGACCGATCGGAGGCCTGCACGCGCTCGTGCAGACTGCACGCATCGGGAGCGTTGTCGCGCTCGGGGGCGACATGCCCTTCGTCTCCGCGGCGCTGCTGGGCCGCGTGCTCGACGCGCCCGCCGCACCTGCGGTCGCGCCGCATCATGGCGACCGCTACGAGCCACTGCTGGCGCGCTATGATGCAGCCACCATGCTGAGTCGACTTCCCGAACGAATCTCCAGCGGCGATCACTCGCTGCAGTCGCTGCTCGCCGCGGTCGGGGGCGCGAAGATGCAACTGTCGCCCGAGGAAGTCGCGCAGCTGCGCGACTGGGATACGCGAGCCGACGTGGAGCTCGCGTGAGGCGCGCCGCCCGCCTGGGCGTTGGGCTCCTGGTCGCTTCGGCGCTGGCGAGGGAGTCGAGCGTCGCGGCGACCGGCGAGCACGGCGCCGCCCTCGTACGGCTCCTCGGCCCTCACGCGTCGGAGGTGCTCGCGCCCGTCACGGGGCAGATCGGGGCGCTCGTGGCGATCCCGCAGGGGAGCACGGCGCAGTCGCTGGGACTCGACGCGGTCGCGCCGGGAATTGGGAGGCTCCGCGCGCCGGCCGGGGTTGTGATGGCCTTTGCCGACGCGCACCCCGACTTGCATGTGGAGCTCACGCCTCCCGCGAGACTCATGCTTACAAGCGCGACGGCCTCGGCGCAGCTCGCGCAGGCGCAGGCGCGCTCGGGCTTTCGCGGCAAGGGCGTGGCCGTCGGCGTCGCCGACACAGGCCTCGACGTGAGCCTCCCCGATTTTCGCGATCCGCTTAGCAACAAAACCCGCGTCGCCTGGTACCTCGATTTGTCGCGCCCGCCGCTGGGCGCGCACCCTGAACTTGAGGCGCGCTTCGGTCTCAAGGACGGCAACGGTAAGGTCATCGCCGGCGCCGTGCTGAGCGCCGATGACATCGACGCGCTGCAGCTGCGTGGCGATCCGTTGCCCGTTGACGAGGTCGGTCACGGCACGCACGTCACGTCGATCGCGGCTGGAAATGGCGGCGGAACGCCCTACGCAGGGTTCGCTCCCGAAGCCACGCTCATCATCGCGCGCGTCACGCGATCGGCCTCAACGAGCATTGAAAACGACGACATTCTCCGGGGCGCGGAGTTCATTTTCGATCGCGGCGACGCCCTCGGCGTGCCTGTCGTCGCGAACTTTTCGCTCGGCAGCGACTTCGGCCCGCACGACGGCACCACGCTCTGGGAAAAGACGCTCGCCAGCCATGTCGGCGCCAGCAAGCCAGGGCACGCCCTCATCGTGGCAGCGGGCAACAGCGGGAGCGTCGTTGAGACGCCCGTTCATCAGAGCGTGCACGTCACCCGCGGCCCCACAGTTCGCGTACCGATCGTGACTTCAGGTGCGAAGTCGGGGACCGTCGAAGTCTGGGTGACCGAGCGCAGCGGCGCGAGCTTGTCGATTGGCCTCGACGGCCCCGACGGCGAGTGGATAGCGCCCGTCGCAGACGGCGATCAAGTCGGCAAAAATACCCACGACTACAACGCCGGGGTGGTGCATGGCGCCAGCGCGTCGGGCTCCGTGGTGCCCCGTGAATCCCGCGGCGCGACAGTCGTGTGGTCGGGGAAGTGGAGTGCCGGAACGTACTATGTGACGTTGAGCGGTGAGGGCACGGCCGAGCTCTATTTGCAGGGGATCGGCGACGCCGACCTGTACGGTCCCACGCCTGCGCGGTTTGCGGTGGGCGTTCGCGAGGGCACAGTCGATCTCCCAGGAACCCACCCGGATCTGATCGCCGTGGGCGCTACGGTGAACCGGGCCGACTGGCGCTCGATCGGGGGACAGCGCGTCGGCGTCGGCGTGCCCGTGCTCGATGGCAGCGGGCGACTCATGGACGCCAGCCAGCCGCTCGGCGCCGCCCCTGCGGTGGGAGACGTCGCGTGGTTTAGCGGGGCAGGGCCGACCGCCTCGGGCGTCTCGAAGCCCGACATCCTCGCTCCCGGCGGCATCGTCATCGCGGCGCTCAGTCAGCAGGCGCTCCCGGGCGTAGCGACCAGCATATTCACGACGCCGACGTGTCCGGGCGGGGACAAGCGCTGCCTGCAGATCGCGCCGCGGCTCGGGGTGTCGCTCGGAACGTCGATGGCCGCGCCGATGGCGGCCGGTGTGGCCGCGCTGCTGTTCGAGCGCGATCGCACACTTTCGCAGGATCTCGTGCGCGCGCTGCTGCAGGCCGGCGCGCATCGCGTTCGCGGCGCCGCGCCGTTCTACGATCAGTCGGGGCCGGGCGAGCTCGACGCCGCGGGCGCGCTTGCCGCCCTCGAAGAGCTCGAGCACCCCGTCGTTGCCCTGCCCGACCCCGCGAGCAGCTGGATGACGCTGAGCGCAGGGTTTGCCGCAGCCGACGCGTCGGCGCCGCTTCGTGTGGTGCTCGAGCTGCGGGCGGCGGACGGTCATCGAGCGAACCTCTTCGAGCTCTCCCGCCTCACGCCGGTCGCGCTCGTGGGAGGCCGCGCGGCAGGCTCCGCGCCGGTGATGATGCGCGCGGCGGCGCCGGGCCTGTTCTACTTCGACGTGGCGCTTCCAGCCGGGCTCGGCGGCGAGTCGCTTACGGTAGGCGCGCGGTTCGACGGGGCCGACCTCGTCGCACCGGTGACGGTTCCGATCTCGAACGATCCGTGGTCGTCGAGCTTCTCCGCCCGGGCAAAGGGCGCCTGCTCCGTATCGGCACCGGGACTGCCTGGCTCGGGGGCCGCGTGGGCGCTCGCGATGGTCGCCGGGGCCTTCGCGATCCGCCGCCGGCGCCGTTAGGAAGGTCTCAGTTCGGCGTGGGTACGACCACAACGGTGTTGATCGGCTGCACGCTCGCGCCAGCCGGGTAGGCGTAGCTCACGGCCTGACTGAAGGTGGTGCTCGCCTTCGTGCCCCATCCCCAGACGGTGAGTCCGAACGGCACGTCGCTGCTGGCTTCATGGCGACCGTTGTCGCAGGCTCCCACCTTCGCGAAGTCGCCGGTCACCAAATCGGTTCGCGTGTATTCGTACATGCCGCCCGACCCGAGCGGCGTCCACCCGGTGAGCTTGCCCTTGCAGTCGAGTGTGACGTCATGAAACTGCTGATCCGGGCCCTTTTGCCGCGTGAATACCAGGTGGGTCTCCGGGTACGTGGGGTCGGTAAAGAACACGTAGTCGGCCAGGTACTGCGCCGGGGGTATGACGTTCACGAACTCGGGATCGCCCGCGCAGCCGACCGGCGAATTGTAGCCTCCAGGAAGCGCCATACAGCCCGTCATGTGGGCGCCGAAAAAGAACGGGTGCTGATCGTCCTGGCTCTTGACGATAAACTGCCCGGGCGCGTCGACTTCGACGACTTGCCCCAGTTTCAGGGTGGTCGGGGCGCCGGCAACTTGAGGCTCATAGGTGAGCGTGGTGCCATCGACTGCGCCGACGAAGCGCCACGGGGGCGACTCATCGTTTGACGGCAGCCGGTTTCGGTAACGCACCGCCACATACTCGTGACCCAGCGCTTTCACCGGGGGGATCTGCTGATGCATCCCGTCGCAGGCGGGCATCTCGATGTTGGTGCAGCCATGACCGCCCCAGCTGCCGATGGCTTTGTTCGCCTTCACGGTGCTGCCGGACAGATCATTGGGCTGATGAAGCCTCAGAAGCTGCCCTCTGTTCAGGTTGTACGTCTGAAGCTTGCCTTTGAGGGCGCCTGCAACGCCGCCCGCCGCGAGAATGTCGGCCGTCGGGCTGATGGTGATCGTCGTGCCGTTATCCTGGGCGACGAAGGCGATCCACGGGTTGCCGAAGCCGGTCTCGCTCCAGGTAGACGTGGCGACATAGTTGTCGTCCCACGCGGAGCTCGGAAGCAGGAGGGTGGCTCCTGTGACTGCGCTCGCGCCGCCGCCGTAGGGGAAGATGTCATAGGCCACCACGGGCGCCGACGTGGTGATGTGGAACGCGTCGCTCACCGACGTTCCCGGCGTTCCGACGCCTCCCTTGACGCCGACGTTGACGCCGACCGGGCACGACGCGCCGTCGTCACTCAGAAATAGAATCGCGACGCCGCCCGCTGGGATCTGGTTGCCCGGCAGCGGCGTGTAGGTCGTCGATTTTCCGCTGCCCTGAGGCGCGTACGCGATGCCCTGGAGTGCCTTGCCGGCGCGCTCGACGCTGACCGTCACAGGCGCTCCCCAGGTGTTGGCGACGAACGCGGCGAAGCAGGTCTGCGCGACGAAATCGGTGGCGCTGACCGCGTAATATTCGCAGCCGACGC
Organism: Myxococcales bacterium; assembly: GCA_947473045.1. GTDB lineage: Bacteria > Myxococcota_A > Polyangia > Polyangiales > Polyangiaceae > JANYHY01. Next base: position 41,287 of record CANJCO010000031.1, read on the forward strand.
TGCTCTTGTTCGCCTTCGCCGCGTCGCACGCGGGAACGCAGACGCCCCCGGGGGCACAGCCCTGATCGGGGGGACACTGGGTGATCACGTTGCCGCTGCAGTCGGTGACGCTGTGGAGATCTCCCGAGCACTTCACGCACGAGCCCTGCGCAGAGTCGGTTGTGACGTCTTTGAACGAGACCGCCGGTGCGTCGTCGGTGGTCTGCGCGTCTTCCGCCGTTGCCGCGTCCGGCTCCGCGGAGAAGCCCGATCCGTGCTCGCTTCCACACGCAGTGAAGCACGCGGCTGCGCCAAGCGCGCCTGCAGAAATGAGTGCCAGTGTCAGTCCGGCTCGGCGCATGGAGACCTCCAAAAGTTGCAGCTTACACGCAACGCGGCGCGCGCGCGTCTGTCACTTTTTGTTCGCGACGAGGAGGTCGATCGATCCGAACGAGCCTATCCCCGCGTCGGGCGCCGGCCCGAGCTGCGAATAGTACAGCCGTGAGCAGTCAGCCGAGGGCGTCGCAAAGAGGCGTGGCCCGAGGTCGACGAACGACGAAAACGGGGCGGCCGCCGTCACGCGATGGGCGGCGCGCTCCATGCCCGCGCCCTCGTCGAGAAAGAAGAGGGTGAGCCCGTCGGCCGAGATGCCTGTGGGCCGCTTGCGAAGGCCGTCCCCGCCCTGCGACAGCTCCGCCTCTGAACGTGGTTTGCCGGTCGGCCATGGGTCGGTCGTGGCCGTTCGGGTCGAAACGAAGAGGGTGCTCGCGCCGCCGCCGTCGGCCGCCTGGGCCGCGTAGAGCGAGTAGTAGAGCGCGAGACCGTCGCCGGAAAACACGAGATCGCTCAGCAGGGCCGAGGCCGGCGCTGCAGACGCCTGCGCCGTGATAGCAGTGAAATCTTTGGCGTCGCCGAGCGCGAACGCGTCGCCACGGGCCGCGCGCGCAAACACCACGATCGACCTGCCGCCCGCGCCGATGGTCGCCAGCTGCCGGCCATCGTGCGACAGGGCGACGCGATCGAGCGGGCTGACCGCCAGCCCCGCGACCTTCTGGGGCGCGCCAAACGGATCGCCCGGTTTGGCGCGGTCGGCGTAGTAGGCCTCAGCGTTCTTCGCGACCGTCCACGACACCGACAGCTCGTCGGACGTCATCGAGCCGATGAGCTCGTCGTCGTCGCCGGAGAGTGTGCCTGCGGGCCCCTGCACGGGAGTGGGAGGGTCCCAGGACGCGTCGCGATCGCAGAGCGGTTTGGGAGGCGCTGCGTCCGGCTCAATCGCCGCATCGACCGCGAGCGCGGCGTCGCCGGCGTCGCCAGCGAGGAGCGTGCTCTTCGGCGGCGCGGCGGGATCGGAGCACGCTGCCGCCAGCGCGACGAGCGCTGCTGCTGAGGTAGTAGCGAAGGCGAACGAGCAGCGGCGATTAGAGGTTGTCACGGCAGTCGTAGAGTTGGCGCCATGCAGTGATGGTCGGCGTTGATTTCATGTCGGACGAGGGAGACAGCTTCATCGTAATGCGAACATAGTCGTGGTTGTCCTGCCCCTTCGGGAAGATGCTCTCGAGATCGCCTGCCCCCGTCCAGGCTGGGTTGGACGGGCCGGCGATGGCGCCATTGACAGCGTAGGGTGTGGCGGCTCCGAGGGCGGCCTGCGTGTCGGCGGTCTGCGCCGAGAAGTTGATCGAGGAGTCGCTCGGGGTGACCGAGCCGAAGTCGAACCAGCGCCAGAACGGGTACTTCCCCACGGGACATACGGCCTGGTAGTCGCGGATGAAGTACGCCGGCGCCTGAAAAGGCGGGGGCGCCGAGATGGTGTTGATGTTGGCGAGGTTTCCGCCGGCCGGGTACGCGTACGAGGAGCAGTAATCGAGGCCCCAGACCATGACACCGAACGGCGCGAGGCTGGTCGCGCTGTGGGGGCCGTTGTCGCAGGCGCCGACCTTCGAGCCTCCCAGTTTTACGTCGACGTTGGTGATCTGGTAGTTGCCGGCGGCGTCGACGTTGGTCCAGCCGCCGAGCGTGCCGTAGCAGTCGAGCGTCACGTCTTTGAAGACGCCGCCCGTCTTGACCCTCGTGAACACCAGGTTCGTGGTGGGGTAGGTCGGATCGGTGAAAAACACGTAGCTCGTGAGAAACTGCGCGGGCGGCATGATGTTTACGTACTCTTCATCGCCCAGGTTGCAGGACGCCCCGCCGAAGCATCCGCCGCGGCTCGTGCCGTAAATCAGGCAGCCCGACATGATCTGACCCATGTAGAACGCATGGGAACTGTCCTGGGCCGTGGCGACGAACGCGAGCGAAGTCTGGAAGTCGATGACCTGACCCTTCGCGATCGTGGTGGGTGCGCCGGCCACGGGCGGATCGTAGGTGAGCGTCGTTCCGTTCGCCGCGCCGACGAGTCGGTACGGAATCGACTCCGGCGTGCCGTTTGCGTACCGCGTGCGGTAGGGGGGCGCCACATAGGTCGAGCCGAAGGCTGCGATGGGCGGCATTTGCTGGTGCGCCGAGTCACACCCGCCGCCGCTCGAAGTCGCGCTGTTGTAGCAGTTGTAACCCTGCCCCCCGAAAAACGCGATGGGCTGGTTGGCCGTGATGACCGTTCCGCTCATCTCGTTCGATTCCTCCCACTGAATGTATTCGTTGGCCTGCAGGGTGTAGGTGGTGGTCGCGTTCGCGGGCGCAGCGGCCACGTTCGAGCCGGCGGGCAGCGCCACGTTCGGGACGACGGTCACCGTCGTGTTGTTGTTCGCGGCGACGACCTGGCCCCACTGCGGGGCCTGCGTGCCGCGCTTTGGCACGATGCCGTAGTAACTCGACCCCCACGCCGTCGTCGGAAAGATGAGCGATGCGCTCGGCAGGTAGGACTTCGCGCCGCCGTAGGGCAAAATGTCGTAGACGGAGATGGGATAGTCTGCGGTGATCTTCCATGCCGTGCCGCGCGCAGTGATCGCGCCCGAGCCCGCGCCGATGACCGACGCGCCATAGGATGTGTTGATCGCGGGCGTGATGGGGCACGTGAGCGGCGTTCCGTTCATCGACGCCGGATCTTGCGACAAAAAGAGCACGGCGACCTGACCTGAGGGGAGGCCCCCGGCGGGCACTGCGGGCCAGGAGGCTTCGGGCACCCCCAACTGGGCGACGCGCGCGAAGTTGTTCAGGTTGTACGAAATGCCGCCGCGCGTGACGGTGAGCTGCACTGGCTGCGGCCAGTTGTTGGCGACGAACGCCGCGTGGCAGGGTGACTTGATGTACGCATAAAACGACGGGGTGGGCAGCGAGAAATCACAGCCGACCGACCCGTGGCTCGAGGCCGCTGCGAGGCAGGCCGCGATGCACGCGCCGTTCTGGCAAGCTTGCGTGTTGGGGCAGGTCTGAATGACGAGTCCGTTGCCGTTGATGACGTTGTGCAAATCGGCGCTGCAGCCCAGCACCGTGAAGCCGCCCTCGACGGAGCTGCCGTCGGCGGGAGAGATGCTGATGCCGCCGTCGGTGATCGCGACGCCGCCGTCGCTCGAGACCCCGTTCGGGCTGTCGGTGATCGTCATGCAGTCGGGGTTGCACGGATCGTCGATGCACGGCGAGCCGTTGCCGAGGCCCATCGGACGGAGGCCGTCGATGCTTGCGCTCTGCATGCTTTGCTCGGCGATGTGCTCCTGCACGCATGCTCCCCAGCCCGCGGCGGTGCACGATCGCTTTCCGACCGAGCAAGTGACGGTGTCGTCGGTCTTCGACAACGTCTCGCCGCACGCGATGGACTCACCGATTTGCGGGCAGGGGCACCCGGCGCGCTGGGTCGCGCACAGCGCTGCGGCCGCCTCGCTTTCGGGGTCTGCGCCGCTGCACGCCGACGACAGCGCTGCGAAGGCCGCGCCGGTGGCGATGAGTAGCGGCAGTGCGCGAAGCAAACGAAAAAACGCAGCGTTCATGGTTTCTATTTCCCCAGCGCGGCCCGAGCGCGCAGCTCGGCCGGCGCCCATGAAAGGAGCAGATTTCGTGCCCGACTGGACGCTAACAAATAGCTGGGGTATGTTGAAGGTTTTTGCGCTTTGCTCCGCGGCCGGACGCGAGCCTCGGCCGCAAAAAGGTCAAGGCGCGTGCAAACAGTAGCGACTGTCGTTACAGCGAGCCGCGAAAGGCGAGGCCCCAGATCGGCGTGGCGCCGCCGGGCACTGCGCTCGCTCCGATCGGGCCGATGACCGGTTCACCGAGGGCCCGGCTCTGCGCTTTCGACGGCACCGCCAGGTTGCGCGTGAGCAGGGCGGCCGTCAGCCCCCCGGCGCTGGCGCCCACGAGCGTGGCGCCGAGGAACATGCGGGCCTGCGCGGGGCTCGGGTCTCCGAAGATGAGCGGGCTGCTCGCCGCCGCCGCGGCCAACGCGCCAAGCGCAGCGCCGAGGTCGAGCAAAAGCACGCGCGAAGGCGTCACGCGCCACTGGGTCGCCAGCACCGACATCGCGGCCACCCCCGCGGCCGCTCCGATGCCCTGTGCGAGCGGAGGCGGGCGGTCGAACGACCCTTTCGCCATGAGCTCGACAAGGCTTCCGAGCCCCACACCGAGCGCGCCGCCCGAGTGGGCGAGCAGGGCGCCGCCTTCATCGATATGGCCTCGCGACAGCGCCAGCGCCGACAGCGCGCCGCCGCCCAGTCCCCCGGCCGCGCCCCACAGGTAGCGGGTGTTGAGCGGCTGCACGTCGGTGCCGCTGGCGATGAAAAAACCCGCGGCAGCGGACCACCACGTGCCCGCGGTGAGGTACCACGCGTCGCCGCTGTGGACGTCCCACTCCTCGGCGGCGAGGAGCGACGCGCCGAGCCCTGTGCCCATGCCCAGCGTCAGCAAGGGCAGCAGCACCCGCGGGTCTTCCGCGTTGGCGTCACTGCTGACGGACGCGCGCTGCAGGCCGAAGGCCAGAAAGGCGCCAACCAGCGCCCCGTTGGCGGCCAGCACGGCGCGCCCTTCGGAGCGCGGAGCCGGCGCGGAGCTGAGCTGCGCGAGCTGTCCGGCCCGCTCGCGTTCGCGATCGTCTTTTGCCGCCTCGGCGGAGGGGGCGAGCGCGAGCGCATCGCGCAGCATGATCAGCCCGCGAACGGCGACGTCGGCGCCGCGCACCGTCGCGACGCGTACGCGGAGATCGGAGGCGCCGGGCGCAGCGATCACGAGGCGAATGAGGAAGGTGTCACCTCCCATGGCTTCGATTCTGGGACTCACCACCCAACTACCGCGGCCGCCTGCCTTGCGTTCCGCGGCCTTGTCGAGCACATCGGTGTCGCGCGTGGCCGCTGGCGGCTTTTCTCCGAGCGCCAGCGCAAAGCCGAGGTCCTGTGTGGCTTCGCGAAGCGTGGCGTCGAGCTCCTGGGCCCGCAGGGCGACCGCTCCGTCGGGATCGCCGGGCCGGTGCAGGGCGGCACCCGGGGCGTCGCCTGCAGGCGTCAGCGTCGGCCAGAGCGCGAGCGTGTCCTTCGCCGCCTCGCGCGGGTCTGCTTCCGCGACGACCTCGGGCTGGCTGGCGCGGGCCACGCCGCCTGCCGCGACGATCGCCACGCACAGCGCCGCCGCGACGTGAGCGCGCACCATCCAGCTACTTTCGCGAGATCAAAACATCACCGACCCTTGAACCCACAGGCTCGTAATCGATGTGTTGTCGACGCTGAAGCGGTGGCCCGGCGTGTCGAGGGCGTCGCGGTGGTTGGGGTTGGGCACCCCGGTCACGCTCTGCCCGAACGTTGGATCGCCTACGCGGCAGGGGCCGGAAGTGGCGAGTTGCTTGCTCACGTCGGGGTTGCAGGCGTCCGCGGCCGTGACGATGTGTGACTGATTGAAGCGGTAGCTGGCGCCGAGCTGAAATTTCACGTACTCGCCGGCTTGCCACGTCACCGACGCCTGCGCCGCGAACGCTCCGAACGCCTGCTGGTCGGTGATACCGCGGAAGTACACCGGAGGCGACGAGGGGTCGGTCACGCTCTTGGTCGCGTCGGCTGCGGACGCCGTATACCCGCCAGGGTTGGGGTTGCGGAGCGAGCCGGCCTGCGAGCTGCCGAGCGCGTCGAACAGCTCGGAGTATTCGCGCCCCGGAGAGTTGTAGATGCCCGTCGCGCGGAAATCGGCGACGAAACGCTGGAACTGCTCGCGTCGCTCCCACGGAATGACTTCGAGGCCAAGCGTGTACGAGCCGATCAGCGGCGGGTGGTTCACCAGCGAACCTGTGAGCCCGTTGGTGGCGCCGAAGTCGCTCGTGTTGTTCGCGCTGAACTCTGCGAGCACATCGAAGCCGGTATAGGGTTCGACGTAACCGACGCGGCGCGAGACGACCATCTTGCCGTTGATGGCGTGCAGCGCGCGGCTGATGCCGGGATCGCGGTCGGCGCCCCCGGGGTTGACGGGGTCGGGGCAGGTGCGCGAGGAGCCGTCGGCGGCTCCCGTCTTGACGCCCGCCGCGTTGCAAGCGTGCATCGGGGCCCCAACGGCGAAGCGGCCTTCGACGCCGACCACCCAAGTGGGCTTGCTCGAATCGCGCTGCTGGTTGAGGATCGCCCAGTTGACGCCCAGGGCGAAGTAGTCGACACCACTTCGCGTCGGACTCTTGAACGGCACCGTGAACAGCTGCTGGCCGCTCGGATCCTGCAAGCGCTGGGGATTCTTGGACGCGCCTCCCAGATCGTCGATCTGCCGCGCGTCGCTCAGCACGAGCGGCAGGCGGGCCGTGATCGCGAAATCGCGAAAGAGGCCGATATCGAGCCCAAGATTGAGAATGCTCTGGCTCTGCGAGAACGTGCCGACGTTCTCGGTCGCCGGCACAAAGCCGCCGGTCGCCAGGCCTGGCTGGTTGAGCGAGGTCTCTCGGTGAATGTCGGCGCGCTTCCAGATTTGCTGAAAGCCCGCGGTGAGGTGCAGATCGAAGGCATCGTCGCGATCGAAGGCGTCGACGACGCTGGTAATTTCGGCCGTTTCGCTCATCAGGCGGGGCTCGCTCGCGGCGACAGGCTCGTCGGCGCGAGCGCGTCCGGAGTGCGTCAGCAGCGCGGGGAGCGCCACGAGACCAGCCAGCCAGCTACGCGGAAATCGCGGAATCATGCGACGCAGGACGCTAACGGGGGGGCCTTTCGCGTGTCAACAGCAGCGGCTTGAAACTTGTGGCCGGCGAGACGCGCGCGGCCAGACGTTGATCGCGTTTCGTGCATGATGCAAGTGATCCGGACGCGCTCGCTCACTGGTCTGGCAGCGGTCCTCGCGCTGGCTCTTGCTCCGTCGAAGCTTGCGCGCGCGGAGTGCAGTGCCGCGTTGCCGCCGCTGCCTGCGCCGGTCGCTACGAGCGCCGAGGCATAGCCGGTCGCGGCGCCTGCAGCGTCGCCCGCAGCCTTGCCGCCTGCCGCCGCTGCTTCGCCGCGCTCGGCCGGTCAGCTCTGACGGCGACGCCGCCGCAGTGCCGCGAGCGCGGCCACGGCGCCCGCGGCCCATGCGCCCGACCCTGCGCGCGTGCCCGGCGTCGCGCTGCAGGTGCAGCCCTCGTCGGATGTCGCGGGCGGCGCGCTCGGGCCCGCATCATGCGCCGCGCCAGCCTCGGTCGAGGCGTCGGATGCGCCTCCGTCGGCTACGCCCGCGTCGGGAGGCTTCGGCAGCTGGTGGCACACGTCGTCCTGACCGTTGGGCATCGACTCGCATCCGCCTGGCCCGTCGCAGCTCTCGAGCTCGACGGTGCCGCCCTGGCAGCGGAACGCCCGCACCTTGTCGCTGCTGCAGTTCCACAGACTCCATATGTCGTTGCACTTGCAGGTGCCGCCGAACCTCGGCATGTAAGTGCACCACTCAAAGTCGCCCGGATCGACGTGGTTGGCCGCGCCGCCGTAGCTGTTACCGCCCTCGCACACGGACGGAGCTTTGTCGCAGGGGGCGGAGCTCGACGCGATCACCGTTCCGTCGGGAATTTGATCGTGCCCAATAACGTGCGCGCGGTCGCGGGCGACTTTGTATTTCGTTGCGAGGTAGTCGACCAGCTTTGCGCTCGAAGCGTAGAGCGCTTCTGGGTAGGTCTTGTTGTAATATCCCACGTGCTCGATGCCGACCGAGCGCTGGTTGTAATAGTAGTTTCCGGCGTGCCACGCCGTGTACGATTCGGGCACGAACTGGCCGACGTGGCCGTTGGTGTCGACGATGTACTGCACGCTCTTTCCCGGGTCGTTTTGCAGCGTCGCGACGCTGCCCGACCAGCCGCCTTCGGTGTCGTGAATCACGACGAAGCCAACCGCGTTGCCTCCGCGCGTCGTGTCGCACTTGCCAGTGCAGCTCGTCGGAAACCATTCGGCGCCGGGATATTCCGCGCCGCCTTCGGTGCGCAGGCTCGTGTCGATGGTGAGGGTGAGGCTGGGCGGAAGGTCGTGCGGCGAGAGCGCCACGAGCTCGCCGTCGCGCGCCTCGAACGTGCCGCCGCGCGCGAGCAGCGCGAACACTTTGTGTGCATACTGCACGCGATGGGGCTCGTCGGCGAAGCCGCCCCACGCTTCGAGTGCGGCCTCCCAGCTCGTCAGGTCGGCGGCGCGCGCGCCGAAGTTCGCGCCCACTTCGGCGAGCGCGAGGCCAGAGGCGCCCAGGGCCAGACCGGCGTCTTGTCGAAGCTCGAGCTCGCTGTGGCCCGAGAGCCTCGCGGCGAGCGCGAGGGTGTTCAGCTTGCCGCGTCGAAGCTGAAGCGGCCCGGCGATCGGAATGGCGGCGTCGGGCTCTACTTCGCGCCGCGCCGGGATGCTGAGGCCGTCTTCGACCTGCGCAATCGCGACCATGAGATCACGCGGCACGCCCGCGGCTGCTGCGGCGCTGTCGAACGCGAGCCCGAGCGCGCCTGGGTTGTCGCGGGGCGCGGGCTCGGAAGAGCAGGCGAGGGCTGCGATCGGGACGGACCATGCGAGCGGGAAAGCGAGGCGCACGTTGCCGAGGGTAACACTGTCGCAGGCGCGGGTGGAGGCCCGCCAGGCTCAGAAGAAGCGCACGATGTCTTTCGCGGGCGCGAGAGCGCCAGTGCCGCCGCCTCCCTGGCCTGGGGTGCCGGCGTTGCCGACCGTGATTTTCGTGAACTGATCGACTGTGACCACCACGGCAGGTGCTGCAACAAGGCCCGCCGACAGTCCGCCCGGGCCGCCCTGGCCGGGCGAGCCACGGCCTCCCGCTCCGCCGGGCCCGCCACTCCCGGCCGGCGACGGCGCGCTCGCGCCCGCGCCGCCCGCCTGGCCGTTCTCGGGCAGTGCGGCGTCGCCGCCGTTGCCTCCGTTTTTTGTTGTGATCGTCGACAACGACAAACTCGCGTCAGCGCTGACAAGCACGCCGATGCTTCCGCCGCCGCCGTTGCCACTCCCGCCGCCTGCGCCGCCGCAACCGCCGCAGCCGCCTCCTGCCCCGCCGCCGCCGGACATTTGGTTTCCTGCGCCGCCACCGCCGCCGCCGCCCTGTCCGGGGGCCCCGGAGAGACCTTTCGCTCCCTGCCCAGGGTGCCACCCGGGGTCTGCGATGTAGCCGTAGCTCTGCGATGGCGTGCACGGGAGGCCGTCGGGGCTCTTGGTGTAGCCAGGTTCGCCGCTCTGGGCCGTGCCGGAGCCGCTTGCCGATCCTCCCGCTCCGCCCCTACCCCAGCCTATCTGCACAGAGGGCAAGCCCGCGGTGCCAGCCGCGCCCGGCGAATTTGGCCCGCCAGCATTACCACCGCCGCCGCCAGTGCTGGACGTGCCATCTTTGCACATACACACGGTCGCATTCCCGCCAGTCGCACCCACCGCGTTTGCTCCGTTTTGGGCGGATGGGTTTGGACCACCGGAGTAGTTGCTCGCGGTCACGCCCGGCGCGCCGTCTTTGCCGTTGCCCGTGGTCACGGTCAGCAGGGAAAGGTTCGCAGATTTGGCCAATTTGCCAACCCAGACACCCACGCTCGACGCGCCCGGCGCCGAGGTGTCCCCCGCCGTGATGGTGAACCCGGCGAGGGTCACGTTTTGGGTTTTGATGGTGACGCCGACGACATCACCCGCGCTGTTGGGGGGAGGGATGATCTCGGACTTCTTCAGGTCATTGGCAGCCAACGACCAGTTGTCACAGTTGAATCCGCCAACAACGATCGCGGCTGTCGTGTCGATCACCGGCGATTCCGGGTAGCTCCCGGCGCAGACGTAGACGACGCGCTTGGGAGTGGAACTGGGACTGCTCAGTCTATTGAGCGTGAGCGCCCTCGTGATCGTCTTTACGGGACTCGCCTGGGTGCCGGGATTGCTGTCGCTACCGGAGGCCGCGCTGACGAACACGCCCACGGCGTCGCTCACGCAGGCCTTCTTGAGGTTGCCTGCGCCGTCGAACGCGTGCTGTGCATCGCAGTTGCCCGCGGCGACCGGGGCGTCACTGCCGCCCGCGTCGGCCCCCGCCGCGTCGGGGCTGTCGGTGGCGAACGAGTCGGCGCCGCACGCTGCAGTCAGCGCCAGCAGCAGCGCGCCGAGCCCGAGCGCGGCCCCTGGGGTGCGGCAGTGCTGAGCCGAAAGCGACGCAGAAACGGGGAGGAGGGCAGCGAAGCGCGCGCGGGACAAAGTCATTTCCCGAGTATAGCGGCGTTCGCGGCCGAGGTCGAAATCGCGGCAGGCGTCGCGCGCGTTCGATCGCGTGCAGACTACCCGTATCGGCTCAGGGGCCGACCTTCTCGACTGCCGACGATGGAGCCTTCGGGCCGTCGTTCATCCCGGGGACGCCGCCGAGTCCGGGCTTGCCTTCCGCACCGGGCTTGATGCTCGTCGCAGGGTCGATCACGGGGGCGACCGAGCCGCTCCAGGCCACGCCAATCGACGCTCCGGACGCCCCGCCCGCACCCGCTCCGCCGTTGCCACCGTTTCCGCCAGCGCCGCCGCTGCAGCCTCCCACCGCTTGGGCGCCCGCGGAGCCGCCGCCCATGCCGGGCTGCCCTGCGACTCCGTTGCCGCCGGCGCTGCCTGCGGCCGTTGCGATCGACGAGCGCTCGATGGTCAGCCCCGCAGCGCGCGCCAGCACGCCAATGCTCGCGCCGCCGCCTTTGCCGCCACCACCACCGCCGCCGCCGCACCCGCCGCACCCGCCGCCGCCGCCGCCGCCGGTGGTCTTTCCTGGAATGTTGCCGGCGCCGCCGCCGCCGCCGCCGCCCTGTCCGGGCGCGCCGTTGGCGCCCGCGGCTCCATCTGCCGGGGTCCACCCGCTCGCGTTGCTGACGTAGGCCGGACCCGCAGTCGCGGCCGCTGCCGGCGCCCCGTCGGACCCGTTGGCTCCAGCGGAGCAAAAGCCTCCCGAGGCGCTGCCGCCACTGCCGCCCGCGCCGCCTGGAAGTTGTAGGCTGCCACCCCCCCCTCCAGAGCCGCCTGGCTGATTCGACCCGCCCGCGCCGCCCCCGCCGCCCCCGCCGCTGTTCTGCTGGTCCGTACAAAGCATGCACGCGTGTTCGGGACCGCCGACCCCGCCCGAGGCCGAGTTGCCGGCGATGGCGGCGTCTGTGCGCGTGATCTTCGGATCGTAGTTGCTCGTCGCCGCGCCCGGTGCGCCGTCTTTGCCGGCGGCTGCCGTGATCGCCAGCGAGACGAGGCGCGTGCGAGCTGCGCCCGCGCCCACGACGATGCCGATGCTCGACTCGCCTGCCTCCGTAGCGGCCGCAGCGTTGACCGTCAGCGCGACCAGCGCAACGTCGCTCGCTGCGATCGAGATCGCGAAAGCGGGATTCTGCCCCACGATGGTCGTTGCCGGCACGGCAGTCGCGGACCACGACCAGTCGCTGCACTTGAACCCGCCGTAAATCGCGGAGGTTTCGCTAATTGCGATCGACTCATTGTATACGCCGCCGCAAGCGTAAATGCGTTTTTGACTCCCGGATTGGGCGAGCGACAGAGCGTGGGAGATTGTCTTTACGGGAGCCGCCCGGGTGCCGGCGTTCGTGTCGAGTCCGGAGCTGGCGACGAAGATGCCTATCGCGTCGGTTACGCACCCGGGCTTCAAATCAGACTCGAACGTGCCGGCGTCGCACGTCGATCCCGCATCGGCCTGCGCCTGGCAGGCGGCGCCCAGATCGCAGACGCTCTCGATGCTCTCTCCGCACGCGAGCACGTAGGTCGCGGAGAGGGTGAGTACGGCAACCAACAAATGACGCATGGAAATAAGACCTTCTCAGAAACTGCCGACAACGCCGACGGCAAGGCCGCCGGGCACAACTACCGGCACCACGCGCGAAGTACGTGCGGGTTCGCTTTTGTGCATCACTCCGAGCGCCACGAGCGCCCCGCCACCGGCGAGGAGTACGCCTCCCGCGATGAAGGACGCCATCGAAACGGTGTGAAACGTGTTGGCGCTGTCGACGGACGACTGCGCGCTGGTGCACGCGGCCGACCCTCGGTCGACGCATACGCCCGGCGCCGCCGCGGCTCGCGCCTCGCTCGCGCTTCCGCTTGAAAGAACTCCGAACGTCACACCTCCCAGAAGACCAAGCGCGCCTACACCTCCCACAATAACTCCCGCTTTCACCAGCGAATTCGGGGAGTCGTCGGCATCCGTGCGGGGCGTATCCGTGGTGGTGGGCGGCGCGATCGCGGAGCCTGGCGTGGCGGGCGCGGAGGTCGCGGCGGCCCGTGCGACGATGGGAGTTGTCTCGCGGGCGTCGTTATCCCATTTGACTTGATGCACCTCTCCGGCCTGACACACGATCGACCGCTTGCGCGTTTGGTCGTTGATGACGAAGTCTACGCTGTGGCTGCCGGGCTCCACCGGAAACGACTCCGAAGTGTTGTCCTGCGGCGCGCCGTCGATCACGACGCGCGCTCCCTGCGGAGCGACCAGCACGATGCGCCCCAGTTTCGCCAGCGATTCGCCCATGCGCTGCTTGGCCTCCGCGCGCTCGGGAGGCGTAATTCGAGGATTCTCGGGCAGCTCACTGTAGGCCCTGTAATGCCGGTAGGCCTCGAGGTTGCGGCCGAGAACCTGCTCGACGCGCGCGAGGTTGAACAGCGAATTGGGGCTTGGGTACCTCGCGTAGGCGGCCGCGAATTTGGTGCGCGCGCCCTCGAAATCTTTGTGCCCGTAAGCCGAAAGGCCTTCTTTGAAGATCTTGTCGGAGTCGCTGCGGTCGTCGGCGACCGCCCCTGCCGAGAGGGTAGTGATGACCGCGAGTGTGCAGAGCGAAGTCGTGAGAGGTCTCATATTAGTTGCTGCCGCGCAGGTCGGAGGGATCGGTTCCAGATGAAGTAGGAGCGTGACTGGTCGGCGGCCGGGCCGGCGATGCGGTCGGAGCGACGCGTGGAGCGCCGGTGCCGGCTTTCGCTGTTGCGGCGTCAGTCGATGCGATCGCGCCTGCGCTGCTTGCGTCCGGGGCAACGGCGGTTGTGGCCGCGAGCTGCGTGGTGGCTGCGGGCTGCGTAGCGGCTGCGGGCTGCGGGGCTGCGAGCTTCGCGCTGGTGAGCGGCGCGACCGGGGCCGCCGACGGAGGAGGCCAGAACCCGCCCGCTCTGAGGGCGACGAGGCTGACGGTGACGAGCACCACGAGGCCACCGACGACGCTCAGCGCGGCGCCGCGATGGCGCTGCCGGCGTCCGGGCTCGGTCACGATCTGCGCTCGCGCCTCGGACTTGCTGAACGGCTCAGCGGCGCCTGCGGGCCGGCCGCCGGGCGGCGTCGGCGTCTCGTCCTTCGACACGGTAGGCAGAATGCGCGGGCGCTCGGGGCGCTCCTTGAATCCTTCGAGCAGGATGTCGACGGTATCGGCCTTTCGTCGGGCCTCCGGCTGCGCGTTTTGGGGCGCAGGGGCCTCCGGCGCGTGCGGTCGCGCTGGGCCCCAACCCGGCTCGGTGTTTGGCTTTCGCATCGACCCTCCATGCTAGTCGGTGCGCGTGGCCGCGCCCAAATTCGCGGCGAAACGCCAGCGTCGCGGCGGCGCGCCCGCCCATCCGCTTCGTAGCGCTCGCACACTGGGGCGTGGCCGTGGTATTGCGCTGACCGTCACCGTTTGCGCCCGTAGCTCAGCTGGATAGAGCGTCGGCCTTCGAAGCCGAATGTCCAAGGTTCGAATCCTTGCGGGCGCGCCAGAAATCCCTCACGTGTACACCGCGTGACGTGGTCGCGCGTGCAGGCCTTCGATGCCGATCGATCGCAGACGCTTTCCGGTCGCACGGTTCGACGCCAGAGGTGGCGTCTGGACGGAAATCGATCGGGTGTTTTGGGAGGTGGCGCCGGAGCGTGAAGCGCTCGAGTTGCCTGCGTTGGTGCGCGCTGAGTCGGTATCTGCGATGGTGGCTAATGATCTGGCCGTTCCTCGCAGTGACCGATAAACAGTGGTTCGACTTTCTCGGCAGTCGGTCCGCGGGCGGCGCCGTCGATGAGGTCAATTTCTGGTCTCCGAGCGCAAAGTCGCCCATCAAGAATATGGCCCCCGGCGCCCCGGTGTTTTTTCGCCTCAAGCACCCCCACAACGCGATCGCCGGATACGCATTCTTCGCGCACTTTTGCGTAGTTGGCCTCGACGTTGCCTGGGACCTCTTCGGATGGAAGAACGGCGACCCGGACGAAGAGCGCTTCTTGCAGCGCATTGGCAAGTACCGAAAAGTGGATTTACTCGCCGACCGCGGCGATCACCAGAAGCTCGGTTGCAACGTGCTGCGCGCTGCGCAGTTCTGGCCGCGCGAGCGCTGGATCCGCTGGGGCGCGGAGGAGGGATGGTCCCCCAACATTGTGCGCGGCAAGACGGAGGACGCCCCCGCCCGCGCGACCCGCCTGCTCGCCGAGCTACAGGCGAGCGATCAGCTGATCCCCGACCTTACGCCCGATCGCTTCGAGCCGCTCACGATCGACGAACGCACCATGCGAACCGCGTCGCAGATCGTGCGCGAAGGGCAGGGGGCTTTTCGCGCGCGCGTGCTCGACGCGTACGGTCGCCAATGCGCCGTCACCGGAGAGCACACCGAGCCCGTGCTCGACGCCGCGCATATTCAGCCGTACAGGGGGGTGCGCAGCAACCACGTGCAGAACGGGCTGTTGCTCACGAAGGAGTTCCACGCGCTGTTCGACCTCGGGTACGTCGCGGTGACCCCCGACTACAAAGTGCGAGTCTCGACCGCCTTGAAGACCGACTTCAAGAACGGCAAGCGCTACTACCCTTATGACGGCCAGCGTCTCGCAGCGCTCCCGGAGCGCGCCGAGCTTCGGCCCAGCCCCGAGGCCCTCGAGTGGCATCTCGAACACGTATTTCGGCGCGCATCGTAAGTGCGCATATTCCCCTGACAGGTCCACTCCTGTTGGTGGGACCGAGTCGCGCCTTGTACTCGGGTATTACCCGAGATGAAAACGCAGCCACTCCCAGACGCGGCCGCCGAACGATTGCGCTGGCCGGGGCCCCGGGACCGGCGGTGCGGGTTGCGGCCCGCGCCGGTATTCGTCCCACGCGGGGAGGGATTCGATCCGCGCGCGTGCATCGCGGAAGAACGCCTGATCGGAGCGCTCTTCGTTGTGCACGCACTGGACGGCGAAGTAATGCGCTTCGCCGACCAACTCCGGGGGGGCCGCGGGATGCGTGGCGAATGCCAGCCACGCATCCTCCCACCCGAACGGCCCTAGCAGGCCGTTGAAGAACGGCCTGCTAGCCTTTCATCTCGGGGAGGTATGCACCTCCCCGCCCCGAAAAACGCGGTTTTTCGGGGTCCCCACCCCACGCAATTGGCTTCGCCAATTACTATCAGGGTGTTTTTCAACACCCTGCTA
>CANJCO010000032.1 GCA_947473045.1 Myxococcales bacterium
AAAAACGAAGCCAGTTTCCCCGAGCACCCTGCTAGCAGGGTGTTGAAAAACACCCTGATAGTAATTGGCGAAGCCCATTGCGTGGGGTGGGGACCCCGAAAAACCGCGTTTTTCGGGGCGGGGAGGTGCATACCTCCCCGAGATGAAAGGCTAGCAGGCCGTTCTTCAACGGCCTGCTAGCACGCACCCCGAAGCGCAGTCACCGCTTCGCTGCCAGTCTCGCCCGCCACACACGCATCAGACCCAACCCCTGCCACGTTCGACGCCTGGACCGGGCGATGGCATGCGCCGAAGCGAAAGACCACAGCGCCCCCGCCCGCGCTGCCGGGCGGCACTACGCAGCAGGAGACCGCGAGGACTGCCCCGCGCGCTTGACGACCGCGTGGCGCCTCCGTAGCGGCTTCCTCAGCGACTGCGTGCTTCCACGCGGGCGACGCTCGAGGCCAGCGGCCATCCCGCACGTGTTCAACACAACGGATCGTACCGAGGCCGTGGTCGGGTGCGCGAGTGGACCGCTCTTCGTTCGCGTCACGCCTCGGCGACGGCCTTGAGCTTCGCGAGCCCACTGTCGAAGTCCTTGCCGACGACGCCGTCGAAATGGAGCTTCCCGAGGATCGCGAAGACCACGTTGCGCGTGCCCGACATCGTCCACGTGACGCGCGTTGCGCTGCCTTCGGCGTCGAACCGAAAGACGATCTTGTTGCTCGCCTTGAACGGCTTGGCGAATTCAAGGTCTACCTCGACGCAGTCGGGCGTCGATTTCGTGATGACCATCGAGCCCTCGCCGGCCTTCTTTCCGGCCCACGCGTAGCGGGCGCCGACCCCTTCGCGTGGTCCGGCATAAGTCCGCTCAAGGATCGCGTCGAGGTCCTCCCAGGGTGACCATTTCGTCCATGCATGAAAGTCGTCGACGAAGGCGCGCACGGCTCCAGGCGCCGCCGCGACGACGATGGACCGCTTCTGCTCGAAGGTGGGCATGCCGGCAGTTTACCCTATCGCGCCGTCTCGAGGCACGACCGATCGCGTGCTCAGCAACGGCTGCGACGCACGCGTTACGGTGCGCGCCGCGCGGAGCCACGTGAGGCTGCCTGCGCCGCGATCGCTCCTGCTGGCTTGTGACGCCCTCAATCGCGCGGACTGGAGACTCCCCGGCGCCGTGGTCCAGCCGACTGGACGATTCGCGTGCCGCAGTCGCCGACCGTCCACCTCATCGCGATCGCACCGGCGGCGTCCTGCCTCTGGGACCACTCGTCTCCGCGACGGCGCTCCTACGCTTTGATGCCGGCGCCAGCTTGCCGTTGGCGAACCGGCGTAGACCAGGGCCACGTCTGGTGGCTGATTCCAGCGCGATCGCGAATCGGGAGGGTGTCCGGGCCAGCGCCGGGCGGTCCCCCGGGCCAATTCGCGGCGACTGCGCGTGAGCCTTGCCGAAGCGTCCCGCTTCAGTCCGCGAGTACGTCGTCGACCGAGGCCGCGGTGACCGCGCGCGCCACCCACTCGCGCAGCACCGTCACGTCGTTGCACACGGCGATGCGCGCTTCGTGATCGGCAGTCGCTGCGAGGCCGCGTGTGCGAAAAATCACCCGCAGCGCGTCGCGCTCGCCTTCGCCGCGGCCGGCTTCAAGCCCTTCTTCGCGGCCCTTTTCGATTCCCTGCGCGATTCCCTGCGCGATTCCCTTTTCGATTCCTTCTTCGATTCCCTGCGCGATGCCTTTTTCGAGGGCCCGATAGTAAAACGGGTTGGTCGGAACGTAGTTTGCGAAGTTCACTTCAGCCTCCAGAGCAAGACGCGCCGCCGCGTCGAGGGCGGACCAGATTACATCCAAATATACCACGTCGCGGTCATCCGGCAGCGTGGGCAACACTTGCAGCGCAGCGCGCGCGATCGCGAGGCTGTCCGGGCCCTTCGCGTGCATCCGCGCGGACAAAACCGCCAGATGCGGTCGGGCCTGAGCCTCGGCCACATCTGTCACCCGAGGCACCTGCGGCGGCCCGATCACGAGCGGCCGCCAGGCGTTGTACGGGTCGAGCTGCACGGGCTTGCGCGCCCACGCTGCTACGACCTCGTCTATGGCAATCACCACCACGAGCGCGGGGCACCGGTAGCGGCTTCGCGCCGATATCGCGTAAAACGGCATCGAGTAGAGCTTATCCGCATCTTTTCGGAGCTGAATCTCGGCGATTAGCACTACGTCGGGCGACTGCTGATTGCCAAAGGCGACTACGAGATCGGCGCGTAGCTCCGGCAACGTAAGCGCGGTGTCGCATACTTCCGCTTCTCCTCGAGCAATCTCGACGCCGAGCGACTCGAGGAGCGTGCGAAGCAGAGACGGATCGCTGCGGATCAGCTCGATGAGCGCTTCGTGTTCGAGAGTCGGCATCGCGCTCCGAGACTGAGCAGGGCGTGTGCCACGTGCGATCGGGCTGATTTCAGGGAGATCGCGATTCGGGAGGGTGGCCGGGCCAGCGCGGGGCCGTCCCGGGGACACGCCTGGCACCTGACTCACGGCTATGCGCCTCCCGTTGCGCCGAGCGCATCGGGCCTGCCGACCCCACCGCGCCTGTTGTCGATGAGGCCGCGATGCGCCAGGTCTTCACCTTCCACGCCAGCCTCACCATTCGACTGAATGGCGCTCACGACCGACAGCGCCCGCCTGCCTCACTCGCAGACGTTCGCCGTCCGCTCGACCTGGCAAGCGCATACAGGGTCCGGGCAGCCGCTTGCCTTCGCCTTTGAGACGCACGTGCTCACATTCGCGGCCGCGATGGTGTTCGGGTCCTGCCCGTCGATGTCGCAGACGGAAAGGGCGATTGCCTCCGAGTTGCCCGTGGACGTGCACTTCGCGGCGCACGCGAGGTTGTAGGTGACCTTGGTGTTGGCGGAGCTGCACGCGCCGAGCGCGACCGTGAGCAAGCCTGCGAAAATCAAGTTCTTCATGAGAGTTTACCTGCCTGAGTGTGTGTCTTTGTAAATGCTGCCCTATCAGTGCCTGTGATGTCAACCGGACGGGGCATACCACTCAGGACTGCCCTGAGTGGGCGGCATGGACCGACACCTCGCGCACATCATCGGCGCCGCCGCGCGCGCGGCGCGCACCCGCCTCGGCTTGAGTCAGGCCGACGCAGCGGAGCGCTGCGGGATTTCAACGGAGTTCTACGCTCGCATCGAGCGGGGAGGGACGTTTCCGAGCGTCCCTACGCTGCTGTCCATCGCCAACGCCCTTGATGTTTCCGCGGACGTGCTCCTTGGGCGCGCGCAGCCTCGTCGGAAGCCTGCGTCGGCGCAGCCAGAGCCGCGTGACGCGGACTTGCGACGGCTCCTGCGGCGGGCGCGTGGAGCGGACCCGGCGTCGGTGCGCCTGCTCAGCCTCGTCGCCGCCGCCCTCGTAGCTCGTTCTCCCCGCTGAGGGCGGGGCATCGTCGGACCCGCCGCTGCCCTCGACCAGTTCTCCCACGGGGCGTTTGCGCCCGAACTGGACGACGCGGGAGGCAGCCCGATCGACTCTGTGGATCATGCGGACGCCAGCCCGAAGGACAACATTCGCCTCCCCGACGTTCTCGGCGACCGCCGTTGCGAAGGGGGCTTACGCGTTCTTCGTTCACAACCTCGGAACGAATGGTCAACCCGAACTTCTCCTGCTCTTGGCCACCGGGGTCTGGCCGCGCGAACCCAACGGAGCGGCGCGTCCCATCGCGCTTGTCGCGCCGTCGCCGCACGGCGAGCCCCGCGTGCGACGCGCGCACGCGCGTGGGGCTTGGGACGCCGGGCGCCATCGTCCAGTCGACTGGACAAAAAATCCAGTCGACTGGACTACCCATCGGGCGAGGCGTCGCCGGTCGCGCGCGCAGCCGCTCACGACCGCCCGCATGAGGCGCGGAGCGCAATCGGCTGTCGCGATCCATCGACGGACGCGGCATGCTGCGCCGACGACCCTCGCATGACGACGCTCCCCACCAAGACCCTCCACGATCTCGACTGGCAACGGGTGCTCGCGGCGGTCGCCGATCGCTGCGTCGGCTACCTCGGCGCGCGCGCGGCGCTGACGCTAGCGCTCGCGGAGACTGCGGACGAAGCGCGGCTCGCGCAGACCGAGCTGCGGGAGGCCATTCGCGTAGCCGATGACGGCACGCCTCTGCCAGTGCCGGCGAGCGTCGACGTCGCCGAGGCGCTCGATCGGGTGCGCATTGGCGGCGTGCTCAACGGCGCCGAGCTCGTCGTGCTGGGCCGGATGCTTCAGGGGGCGCGGTCGCTGCGGCGCTTTCTCGTCGCCAACCGCGCGAAGTGCCCGGCGCTCTTCGACGCGTGCGCGACGGATCCGACGCTCGACGCCGTGGCCGACGAGGTGCTCGGCTCGTTCGACCCCGACGGCTCGCTGGCCGACCACGCGAGCCCGCGGCTCAAGGAGCTGCGCGGCGAGTACCGCACCTCGCGCGAGCGCAT
The DNA here is from genome assembly GCA_947473045.1 of Myxococcales bacterium. GTDB lineage: Bacteria > Myxococcota_A > Polyangia > Polyangiales > Polyangiaceae > JANYHY01. The sequence continues at coordinate 4,442 of CANJCO010000032.1, forward strand.
GATGCGCCGGCTCGACGAGCTCATGTCGCGCTACGCAGACGTCGTCCAGGACGCGTTCGTCACCGAGCGCGAGGGCCGCTACGTGCTGCCGATCCGCGCCGACGCGCACCACCGCTTTCCCGGGATCGTGCTCGCCACGAGCGGTTCGGGCGGCACCATCTTCGTTGAGCCGCGCGCCGTGGTCGGGATGGGCAACCGCCTCAAAATGCTCGAAGCCGACGTCGCGCGCGAGGAGCTCGCGGTGCTCGGGCGCCTGACCGGCCTGTTCGCCGAGGCGCTCGGCAGTCTCGCCGGCTTGACGCAGGCGGTGGCCCGGGCCGACCTGCGCGCGGCGAGCGCGAAGCTGGCGCAGGAATTCGGGCTGCGCCTGCCCGACCTCGACGACGCGCCCACCATGAACCTGCTCGGCGCGCGGCATCTGTTGCTGCTGCTCGACGCGCCGAAGGGCGAAGTCGTGGGCAGCGATCTCTTCATCCGGTCCGGCCACGCCATGATCGTCAGCGGCCCCAACGCGGGTGGCAAGACCGTCGCGCTCAAGGCCATGGGGCTCGCCGCGATGCTGGTGCGCGCGGGCCTGCCGGTGCCGTGCCGCGATGGAAGCCGCGTCGGCTTCTTTGACGTGGTGCTGACCGACGTTGGCGATGATCAGAACTTGTCGAAGAGCCTCTCGACGTTCAGCGCGCACATTCAGAATCTCACGCGCGTGCTCGACGCAACGCACCCGGGCGCGCTCGTGCTGCTCGACGAGATCGCGACGGGCACCGATCCGCGCGAGGGAGAGGCGCTCGCGGCCGGCGTGCTCGATTCGCTCTGTGCGCGCGGGGGCGCGGTCGTTGCGACGACGCACTACGAAGGGCTCAAGGCGCTCGCGCTCAGCGACGATCGCTTCGTCAACGCGTCGGTTGGGTTCGACCTGGCGACGATGACGCCGACGTTTGCGCTCACCACGGGCATTCCCGGGCGGTCGAGCGCGCTGGCGGTCGCGCGCCGCTTCGGGATGCCTTCGACGGTGCTCGAACGCGCTCAAAAGTTCCTTTCAAACGAAGACAGAACCTTCGAAGAAGTCGTGGCGCGCGCCAACGACGAGCGGGCGGCCCTTGAGCTCGCGCGGGCCTCTGCTGAAGAGCGACTACGCGAAGTCGAAGGCCTCCGCGAGGCGCTCACCTCGGAGCTTGCCCGGGCGCGCTCGCGAGAAGAAAAAATCGTTTCAAAAGAGGCTGAGGCCCTGCTCGCTTCGGTGCGCCGCGCGCGCGAAGATCTTCGGGCGGCGCAGGCGAAGCTGCGCGGGGGCGTGGTGGGCGAAGCTGCGATCCGCGAGGCGTCGCGGGCGCTCGACCGCGTGGCTTCCAGCGTCGCGATCGGCGGCGAGCTCGAGTCGGTGCTCGCGCCGGCCGAAGTGGTGCGCGCGCATGTCGATGCTGCGACCTTGAAGCGCGGCAGCCGCGTGTACGTCCCGAAGCTCCGCGCCGAGTGCGAGGTGCTCGAGCGCAATGGCGACGAGCTGCGGGTGGCGGCCGGTGCGCTCAAGCTGACCGTGCGCGTGTCGGAAGTGCGTCGGGCGGGCGAGGCCGATGTCGCCCCGGTGCGCGCGCGCCGCGCCCCCGCCGCAGAGGCGCCGCGAGACGTGGAAGTGCCCATTCAAACGAGCGAAAACAGCTGCGATTTGCGCGGGATGCGGGCTGACGACGGCGTGTCGATGATGACGAGTTTTTTCGATCGCTGCGTCGGATCGGGCGTGCGTCTCGTGTTCGTGATTCACGGCCACGGAACTGGCGCGCTGCGTGACGCGGTTCGCAAAGAAGTGGCGTCGAGCACCTACGTGGCGCGCGCGCGACCCGGCGAGACAGGGGAGGGAGGCGACGGCGTCACCCTCGTATGGCTGCGATGACGCGCGACGCAACCGTGGTACAGGGCGCCCCATCATGAGCTGGTCCATTTCGGGAAAAACCGTCGTCATCACCGGCTCGAGCCGCGGCATCGGCCGCGTGGCCGCGCTGTCACTCGCTGGGCAGGGCGCAGCGGTGTCGCTGGTCGTGCGCAACCGCGAGCTGGGCGAGAAAGTAGCCGCCGAAATCGCCGCTGCCGGCGCGCCGACCGCGAGAGTGTTCGTGGCTGATTTGTCGTCGATTCGTGAAGTGCGCCGCGTCGGCGCCGAGCTGTGCGCCGCGCACGAAAAAATCGATGTACTCATCAACAACGCGGGCGCGATTTATATGAAGCGCGAGGAGACCGTCGAGGGCCTCGAGCGCACCTTCGCCACCAACCACATGGCGTATTTCGTGCTCACCAACGCGCTGCTCGAGCCGCTCAAGCGCGGCGCGCCTTCGCGCATCGTGAACGTGTCTTCCGAGGCGCACCGCGTGGCGATGAACTGGGACGATCTGCTGAGCGAAAAGTCATACGGGGGCATGCAGACCTACGGCCGAAGCAAGCTCGCAAACATCCTGTTTACGCGCGCGATCGCCAGGCGCCTCGAGGCTGCGGGCGTGACGGCCAACTCGCTGCATCCGGGCGTCATCGGCAGCAATTTCGGCCACAACGACAACGGCTTTTTCTCGTTTCTCGCGAAGCTCGGTCGGCCGTTTCTCGCCACCGAGGCCGACGGCGCCAAGACGACGATTTACCTCGCGAGCTCCCCCGAAGTCGCTGGCGTCACGGGCAAGTACTTCAGCAAATCGCGGGTCGCGAAGCCCAGGCATCACGCCGAAGACGACGCGGGCGCCGAGCGCCTGTGGGACTACAGCGAAGCGCTCGCGTCGAAATTCGTCTGACGTTTATGGCGCGGCGCGTATGCCGAGCGCCATCGCGCCCGCCATGCGTTCGAGCACGAGCGCCATCACAGTGAGCAGCGCCAGCGCCCGTAGGGGCGCGAGGGCCGTGCTTAGCTGCGCGGGCGTCGCGGCGCGGGCGATGAGGGCGCCTGCCACTTCGACAGCGATCGCAGCCGCGAGCAGCGGGCCGCCGATCGAGACGGCGACGTTCACGCCGCCTGCGAGATCCCGCGCCGCCGCCGCGATCGGATGCGCGCCGAGCGGACGCGATGTGAGCGCCGCCGCGATGCGCGCGGGGCCGCCCGTTCCGAGAAAGATGCAGGATGCAAGGATCGAAAGCGGCGCCCCCAGCACCGACGCCCGTCCCTCGACGACCGTCACTTCGCGATCCGCTTGTGCGCCCCGCAGGGCGTCGACCATGCCGCCGGCCATCGTGGCGGCCCACAGGGGCACCGCCGCAGCGATCGCGATCGGGAGCCCCGCGAGCGCCTCGCCGACGAGCAGCAGCGGCCAGGGGACGCTCGTGGATGCGTTCGCCGCGGGCGCAAGCGCGGGCGCGATCGCCAAGGCCAGCGCGAGCGCGATCACTGCGCGGGCCGACTGCGGCAGAGCCTTGAGCCCGAACGCGGGCACGAGCGCGACCGTCGGCGTCGCTCGCGCCCACGCGAGGCCGAGCGCCGCGACATCGACGCCGGCGCCGTGCAGAGCGCGCGCAAACTCTGTGATGACGGATGGCATCGCTTCGTTCGCGCGGCCCGTCGGGGCGAGCTACTTCTTCGCGGCGAGCTGACGCAAGACGAACTGGAGAATGCCGCCGTTGCGATAGTACTCGAACTCGTTTGGGGTATCGATGCGAACGACGGCGGAAAACGACTTGTCGCCCGCTTTGACCGTCACGCGTTGACCGACCTCGCCCTTGTCGACGATCGCCTGCAGCCCAGTGATCGCGAAGGCTTCGTCGCCGGTGAGCTGCAGTGACGCAGCGCTCTCGCCGGGCGCGAACTGAAGCGGCAGCACGCCCATGCCCACGAGGTTCGAGCGGTGGATGCGCTCGTAGCTTTCGGCGATCACCGCGCGCACGCCGAGCAGACGCGGGCCCTTCGCGGCCCAGTCACGCGACGAGCCGGAGCCGTATTCCTTGCCGGCGAGGATCACCAGGGCAGTGCCGGCGGCCTTGTACTGCTCGCTCGCTGCGAAGATGCTCATGACCTCGCCCGTGGGCAGGTACTTGGTCACGCCGCCTTCGGTGCCGGGCGCGAGCTGATTTTTGAGGCGGATGTTGGCGAAGGTGCCGCGCACCATGACCTCGTGGTTGCCGCGTCGGGCGCCGTACGAGTTGAAGTCGGTCTTCTGAACGCCGCAGCTGTTGAGGTAGTCGCCGGCCGGGCCCTTGGCCTTGATGTCGCCTGCCGGCGAGATGTGGTCGGTGGTGATGCTGTCGCCGAGAATCGCGAGCACGCGTGCGCCGCTGATGTCGCTCACGGCGCCCGCCGTGGCTGCCATGCCCTCAAAATAGGGAGGATGGCGCACGTAGGTGCTGGCGTCGTCCCACGCGTAGCGATCGCCCGCGGGGACTGCGAGGTTCTGCCAGCGCGCGTCGCCCTTGAAGACGTCGCTGTAGACCCGCTTAAATGACTCGGCGGTCAGTGAAGCGGCCACGGCGTCTGCGACCTCTTTGTTCGAGGGCCAGATGTCCTTGAGAAATACGTCGTTGCCGTCGCTGCCCTTGCCGATCGGGTCTTTCGACAGATCGATGTTCACGGTGCCCGCGAGCGCGTAGGCGACCACGAGCGGAGGCGAGGCGAGGTAGTTGGCGCGAACCTCGGGGTGCACGCGTCCTTCAAAGTTGCGGTTGCCGCTGAGCACGCTCGCGACCGCGAGACCGCCGGCCTCGATGGCCTTGGACGTCGCGACCGGGAGCGGACCGCTGTTGCCGATGCACGTGGTGCAGCCGTAGCCGACGACGTGAAACTTCAGGGCCTCAAGAAAGGGAAGCAGGCCTGCCTTGGTGAGGTATTCGGTGACGACGAGCGAGCCCGGGCCGAGCGAGGGCTTGACCCACGGCTTGACGGCAAGACCCTTCTCGACCGCGTTTTTTGCGAGCAGGCCGGCTGCTACGAGCACGCTCGGGTTGCTCGTGTTCGTGCAGCTCGTGATGGCCGCGATGACCACCGCGCCGTGGTCGATGACCGAGCCGTCATCCATCGTGGTCGGATTGCTTGCAGCTCCGCCTGCGGCGCGGTTGAGCATCGAGTCGAGCGAGCCGTAGAAGCTCTGCTTCACTTCGCCGAGCAGCACGCGATCTTGCGGGCGCTTCGGGCCGGCCATGCTGGGCTGCACTGTGCCGAGGTCGAGCGAGAGCGTGTCGGTGAACGTCGGCTCGTGCTTCGGGTCGAACCAGAAGCCCTGCTCCTTGGCATAGGCCTCGACGACCGCCACGAGCGAGTCCGGGCGGCCCGTGAAGCGCAAGTAGTTGATGGTCTCTTCGTCGATCGGAAAAATCCCGCAGGTCGCGCCGTATTCGGGCGCCATGTTGGCGATCGTCGCGCGATCGGCGAGCGACAGGTGCGACACGCCCTCGCCGTAGAACTCCACGAACTTGCCGACGACCCCCTTTTTTCGGAGCGTCTGGGTGACGGTGAGCACGAGGTCGGTCGCGGTCGCGCCCTCGGCGAGCTTGCCGGTGAGCTTGAAGCCGACGACCTGCGGCAGCAGCATGCTGACCGGCTGGCCGAGCATCGCGGCCTCCGCCTCGATGCCGCCGCAGCCCCAGCCGAGCACGCCGAGCCCGTTGACCATCGTGGTGTGCGAGTCGGTGCCGACGAGCGTGTCGGGGTAGGCCATGCCGGTGTCTTCGTTGATGAAGACGACGCGCGCGAGGTACTCGAGGTTGACCTGGTGCACGATGCCGGTGTCGGGCGGCACGACCTTAAAGTTCTTGAACGCGGTCTGCCCCCAGCGAAGAAACTGGTAGCGCTCCTTGTTGCGGTTGAACTCGAGCAGCGCGTTGATGCCCATCGCCTCGGGGGTGCCGAACTCGTCGACCTGCACCGAGTGATCGATCACGAGCTCGACCGGCTGCAGTGGATTGACGCGCTGCGGATCTCCGCCCAGCTTCGCGACCGCCTCGCGCATCGCGGCGAGGTCGACGACCGCGGGAACCCCGGTGAAATCCTGCAGCAGCACGCGGCTCGGAGTGAACGCGATCTCTTTGCTCGGCTCGGCCGCCGCGTCCCATGTGGCGACCGCCTCGATGTCGCCCGCGCGAACGACGCTTCCGTCCTCGGTGCGCAGCAGGTTCTCGAGCAGGATCTTCATCGAATAAGGCAGCCGCGCAATGCTCGGAAACTGCTTGGCAAGCGTCGGGAGCTTGAAGATCGTCAGCGTCTTGCCGCCGGCGGTGAGCGTGGTCCTGGTACCGAAGGAGTTGGTCGTCATCGTGGGTCGAAGCCTCGCTTTTGCCGGTGAGCATGTAGCGGCAAGAGGCCCGAATTACCAGAGGCGCGTCACCGATGTTGCGGCGCACAAAACGCGCGAGGCGCAGCGCCCGAAAGCGCCGCGCCCCTGACAGCCGGTGACCGTTTGCGGTCGCCGCACGGCGCGTGAATCAGCGCGCGGAAACCGTGATGGGCGTGGTGGTCGCCTTGTAGGTGTTGTCGAGCTCACCGTCGACGACGCGCAGGGCGTCGTTGCCCCACGAGTAAGCCGAGTAGTCGAACTGCGCCGCCTTCAGCACCGCGCCGTAGTTGTTCATCTTGCCGTCGATCAGCGAGCCGACCAGCCTGCCCATCGCGGGGCCGCTGCCGTTGACCCAGCTCTCGAGGCCGTTGGTGATGGTGTCGAGCTTCTTGGTGCCGCCGTTCTTCAGCTGGAAGTAGTGGTCGTAGTAGTTGAACGACACGCAGCCGTTGACGACCATGATCTGGTAGCTCGCGGGGAAGTCACTCGCCGAGAAGTTCGACGGATCGAGCGGGCCATAGCCGATGTACGAGTGGCCGTTGTAGACGAAGATGTCGCTCGTCTTGATGCCGCGCTTGTGCGGAGTCGCGTCGGTTTCTGCGCCGAAGTAGCTGTTGAGCTCGATGGTGAAGCTCATCGCGGCGGCCTGGCCGACCTTGACGGTGACGGGCGCTTCGAAGGTGACCCAGTGCTTGGCGAGCTTGTTCGCGGCGGCGACGCGCAGGGCGCGCTTCGAAGTCGCGTCGGTATAGCCGACAGGGAAGCCGGTGCCGTCGAGCTCCCACTTCATCACGTCTGCAAAGCCTCCGGGAACCTTGACGGTCTTCCCAGCGACGGTGAAGGTCGTGAGGTCTTCGGCGGGCTCGATCTTGGCGAATTTGAGGCCCGGTCGCGCGGCCTGGACCTCGCGGATGCCGTCAAACCACATGTCGTAGCCGGAATCGTCGACCGTCTCGTGCTTCTCGCCGGCGGCCCAGTCGGCCATCATTCCGCTGACCATGCCCACCACGAGCCGGCCGGGCTTTACGCCGCCGGACCAGAGTTTGTCGTACTCGGGGTACGTCTTGCCGTCGCCCGTGGCCTGCGACGTGAGCCCGGCGGTCACGGGGATGTAGAGGCGGCTGACTTCAGAGGCGGGGATGCTCGTTCCGTCCTTCAGCTTGGCCCGATCGGCGTCGATCTTCTTCTGCTCGGCGGTCATCGCCGTTTTGCACTGCGGCAGGCTGGGCTCAAACACGTACCAAATCGACGACACGAACTCGTTGGCCTCTTTGTCGTTCGCCGTGCACTCTTTGAGAATGCGGCTCGACTGCGAGGAATACGAGCCGTTCAGCAGGCCCATCGAGAGGCTCGAACGCGTGGACATGGTCGTCGGGACGACGGCGGTGTCGGTGTACGTGTAGCCGACCTTGAGCATCGTGCGGCCGAGGTCGCCGATCTTCGCGGGGTCGATGACCTTGACCTTGCTCTTCACGTAGGTCGTCGGGTCGACGTCCTTGAGCTCGCGGCTGTTGACGCCGATCTTCGCCGTGCGAATCGCACCGAACGCCGACTGCGTCTGGCGGCGGACGGCCTGCGTGATGACTGCGTCGGAGGCGGTTTCGTCGACGTAGACGTACCCGGTGAACTTCAACGTGCGCGTACGCGCCGTAAGGCTCGTGAGCTCGTCCTCGGACTGGTCGATTGCATCAGAAGGGGCCGCCGAGCAGGCGAAACCCGCGGCGGACAACAAGAGCAGGGGCAGCAACTTGAGGGGGCGAAGGGTCATGCGGACCACTTATGCATGAAGGAGTCCATCCTACATCGGCCCCGCGGCAAGATGTCTCGCGCGGCGTTTCGCCCTGATTCGCGGCATATTGTCGCTCGTGGATGGACGAACGTTGATCCACGTGTGGTGGAAGCTTGTCCCACCCATGCCTACTAAAGCCGACCATAACCGACCTCGCGCCCGAACCATCGCGGCCGCTCGCCCGCCGGCGCAAAGTCGCTTGCATCATTGCCGGTTTGGTTCACACTGCGCGCGATTTCAGTCGCCGGAGGTTCTCCATGACGAAGCAAGCAGGGGAAGATTCCCGCTCGGGCGACGACGCCGTATTCGATAACGCGCCCACCATCGAGCGCCGGACCATGTCTGCCGAAGAGGCCGCGGCGCTCGTCGGCGAGGCCGATCGTCGCTCCAGCGCTCGCATGGCCGTGGCCAAGCGCGCTCCGGCGGTCGTTCGCACCAACGAGGCGCAGCCGATCCCGCTCGTGCGTCCGGCAGCCGACGTGGTCGACGACCTCGCGACGACCGATGAAATTCTGAGCGCGTCCGCGGCCACTGCTGCGCGCCACTCGCATGCGCCGCGGGCTCTGGCTCCCGCGACCGAGCGCCACTCGTCCGCGCTTCCGCTCGTGTCGGTCGATGCCACGCAGGAAATCGCCCTCGACGACGTTCTGGAGGCCCGCGACGCTCCGGTCGTCGACGACGAGGTCGACGCCTTCGTGGTCGCGCCGGCCCGCGTCTCCCGCCGCGCCTTCGACACCCAGGAGCTGCGCAAGCTCGACCGCGATCACCTGTCGATGCTCACCACCGGCGAGATCGTGCTTCGAAAGAAGCGCGCGAGCTTGCTCGTGGGCCTCGTCGTCGGCGTCTCTCTGGCGATTCTGGGTATGGTGGCGGTCGCGGCCATGCTCGCGCTCGACGACTCGGGCGGTCACCGGGTCACCGGCGGAGAGGCCCACCGCTTTGTCGCATCGACGCTGTCGCTCGAGCGAACCCCGCGAGCCGTCCGAGCGAGCAGCGTAGGGCCTCAACGTGCGAGCGTGTCGATCGACGCCCTTCCACATTCAGGCGCGCACTGAGCGCTGCCGTCGGTGCTTCCCTCGCGCGCCGCTTGTGGCTAGCCTGTGCCGCAAAATGCGCCGCCAAATCCTCGTCTGCGCTCTCGGTCTCGTAGCCGCGTGCTCCAACACCAAAACCGCCACCAAGACCGACGCGCCGATGCTCTCGCCGTCGGCCGCCGCGAGCGCCGATTTGCCAGCGCCCGCGATCGATGCGCAGGCGGCGGTTGAGGCGCCCGACGCGTCTCAGGCCGCGGCAGAAGCGCGGCCGGATGCGTCCGTGCCGCCGCTTGTTGGCGCGAATCTGATCGCTCCCGCCGGCGCGCTGTTTCGCGTGGCGGCGTGCGGAGGGGCGGCCTCCACGTCGGGGCTCGAGGCAACTCCGACGGCCGTGCCCGCGGGCTTCGATGCGCCGATGATCGACGCGCACTGCAAGGCGCTCGCGCAGATGTATGTAGACTACAAGAAAAACTGGATGACCGTCGCGATGCCGTTCATCGCGCGGCTTGTGCCGAAAGACTCACCGAAGACGGTCGTGTATCCCTTCGGCGGCGGTGACGCGATGGGCGCGCTCGCGACCTACCCGGATGCCACCGAATACACCACGATCTCCCTCGAAATTGCGGCGGACGTGCGAAAGGCCACCGGGGCTCCGAGGCCGCAGCTCCGCGCCGAACTCGCGCGCTACCGCGCTGTGCTCGGAAAGTATTTCGACAAGGCGCACTCGCGCACCGACAACCTCGATTTGGGCACCAAGAGCGTGCTCCCCGGCGAGGTGGTGTTCGATCTCGTGGCGCTCGTGCTGCATGGCTACGAGCCGTTGTCGGTGCGCTACTTCCGCTTCGCCGATGACGGGTCGCTTGTCTACGTTACCGATGACGAGCTCAGCGCTGCCGACGCGGCCGTGAAGGCCAAGCGGCGCAAGCGCGAGGACGTCGACGGCGAGCTGCTGCGCAACCTCGAGATCGTCTTCCGCAAGAAAGGCGACGCCTCAGCGGAGCCGAAAACGCTGCGTCACATCGCGATGAACCTCGACGACGTGCATTTGCGCGCAGATCCTCGCGTGCTCAAGCACCTCGAGGCCAAGGGGCCGAAGGTCGCGACGATGACGAAAGCCGCGAGTCACCTGCTGTGGAGCGACAGCTTCTCGGTGATTCGCGACTACCTCGCCACGCACTCCGACTGGATGATCAGCGACTCGACTGGCTTTACGCCCGCGTTCGCAAAAAAAGCCGGTTTTGTGCAGGACACCTACGGCACCTTCACGTGGCCCGAGCCCTTCGGTCTCGTCGATCAGAAAAACGCGGAGGCCATGCGCAAGCTCTTCCTCGCGAACCCGCACGTCGACGTTTCGTTCCGTTACGGCTACCCCGACAAGGACGCGCACGGTCACATTCTGGTGTCCCGTAAGCCGAGCGTCCCCGCCGCGCAGCCCTGAGCGCCGGCGATGAAGGCCTATCACGACCTGCTCCGCGCCATCCTCGAGCGCGGGCGCGACCGACCCGACCGCACCGGCACGGGCACGCGCAGTCTCTTCGGCTGGCAGATGCGCTTCGACCTGGCCGAGGGTTTTCCGCTGGTCACCACGAAGAAGGTGCACCTGAAGAGCGTGGCGCACGAGCTGCTGTGGTTCATTCGTGGCGAGACGCGCGTCCACGCGCTGCAACAGGCCGGCGTGCGAATCTGGAACGAGTGGGCGACCGCCGAGCAGACGGCTCGTTTCGGCCGCACCGAGGGCGATCTCGGTCCGGTCTACGGGCATCAGTGGCGCAACTTCGGAGCGACGCCGAACGATGACGGGACCTACGCCCGCGACGGGGTCGACCAGCTCGCGCGCATCATGCGAGATCTCGCCGAGCGCCCCTACAGCCGCCGCCACATCGTGACGGGATGGAATCCGCGTGAGGCCGACCAGGTGGCGCTGCCGCCGTGCCATACGCTCTTTCAGTTCTACGTTGCGCCTCCGGTCGAAGACGGCGAGCCGCCCGAGCTGTCGTGCCAGCTCTACCAGCGAAGCGCCGATGTGTTTCTCGGCGTGCCCTTCAACATCGCGAGCTACGCGCTGCTCACGCTCATGGTCGCGCAGGTGGCAGGCATGAAGCCCGGCGCGTTCGTGCACACCTTCGGCGACGCGCACCTCTACCAAAACCACTTGGAGCAGGCCCGGCTGCAGCTGAGCCGTGAGCCGAGGCCGCTTCCCCGTTTGGTGCTCGACCCGGCCGTTCGCGATCTGTTCGATTTTCGCTTCGAGCACATTGCGCTCGAAGGCTACGATCCGCATCCCCACATCGCCGCCGAGGTCTCGGTTTGAAGCCGCTCGCGCTGGTCGTGGCGATCGCGGAGGGCGGCGTGATTGGCTTCGAAGGCGCGCTGCCGTGGCACATTCCGGAGGATCTCGCGCACTTCAAAGCAGTGACGCTGGGGCACGCGATCATCATGGGCCGCCGCACGCACGCCTCGATCGGCAGGCCGCTGCCCGGCCGTCGTAACATCGTCGTGTCGCGCAGCGTCACCGAGCTCGCCGGGTGCGACGTCGCCGCGTCGCTCGAGCAGGCCATCGCGATGGCGCGCGAGACCGATCCGGAGCCCCGCATCATCGGCGGCGCGGAAATCTATGAGGCGGCGTTGCCGTCGGTGACGCGGATCTTCCTCACCGAGGTGCGGCAGCCTGCGCGCGGCGATGCGTGGCTTGTTCTGGATCGCTCCCCGTTTCGAGAGGCCAGCCGCCGCCCGGGCGAACGCTCCGCCGTCACCTTCGTAGAGCTCGAGCGCCGAGAATTTCAGGATTAGCTTCGAAATGCCGTAGCCTTGGTTCTTAGAGTGCCAAGTGGATACCCTGTTCGAGCGGCTCGACGCCTGTAAGACCCTGCCGACGATGCCTGGCATCGCGCTCGAACTGCTGCGCCTTTGCCGCAACGAGGACGCCGACGCACGCGTGATCGCCGAGACGCTGTCGCGCGATCCGGCGCTCGCTGCGAAGGTGCTCAAGACCGCGAACAGCAGCATTTATCGCCGCCGCGCCGAAGTGAAGACGGTGCAGCAGGCCGTGAGCATGCTCGGCGCCTCCACGATCGCGACGCTCGCGCTGTCGTTTTCGCTGGTCGTCAATCGCGGGGCGGCGGGCTTCGATCACTCCGCGTTCTGGGCGCAATCGCTCTTTTCCGCGGTCGCCGCGCGGAGCCTCGCCCGGCGCGTCAAGCTCGACCCGGACCAGCTCTTTCTCGCCGGCCTCATTCAGGACATCGGCGTGCTCGGCCTCGCGACCGTGCTCCCCGAGTATGCGCCGCTCGTCGTGGCCGCGAACGGCGACCATCAGGCGCTGGCCGCAGCGGAGCGCGGCATGCTCGGGATCGATCACGGCGAAGTGACGGCGTGGCTGGCGCGCCGCTGGAACCTGCCCGAGTACATCGCAGACGCCGCCCACGCGAGCCACGCGCATAGCCAGGGCGCCGGAGCGACGCTTGCGTCGCGCTGCGTGGCGACCAGCGGCTGGATCGCCTCGATCTGGACGGGCGAGAGCGCTGCGCTCGCGACGCGCGACGCCGCGCTGCGCGCTTCGGCGTGGCTCGAGATGGATCGCGCCATGTTCCACGACGTGCTGGCGGACATCGTGAAAGAGGTGCCCGAGCTTGGCCGCCTGCTCGACATCGGCATCGAAGACTCCGAAGAGCTCGAGCAAATCGCCAACCACGCGCGCACGGCGATGGCCGCCATCAGCTTCAAGTCGCACGACGCTGGCCGCCTCCCGACGGACGAAGGCTCCTCCTGAGCGCTCGCGGCGTGGTACTGCCGCGGCTGTGATGCGCACGCTCGTTCTGGGGGATCTGCACCTGTCGGCCCACACCCCGCCGGGCGTGGCGAGTGACCTCGTCGAGCTGGTTCGTCAAAGCCCGGGAGCGAGGCTCATCTTCGCGGGGGACTTCTTCGACCTCTCGGCAGAGGCGCCGCGGGTCGCCAGCGCGCGCGCGATCGAAGTAGGATTCGGCAGAAATCCCGAGGTGGCGCGAGCGTTTTCGGAGCACCTCGACGGCGGAGGGGCGCTCGTATTTCTGGGAGGCAATCACGACCCCGAGCTCGGAGCAGAAACGGCGCCCACCGAGATCGCCCGGGTGCTTGGCGTGCCCGCTGCTTCCCGCGCGCGCATCTCCAGCTCTCCATGGTTTTTTCGGCAGGGCGCGCTGCATGTCGAGCACGGCAACATCTTCGATCCGGACAACGCCCCCGAGCACCCGCTCATCCCGCCGAGCGCGAGCCTGGGCGTGCACTTCGTGGAGGAGTTCATCGCGCCGACGGGAGCGTACGCCTACCTCAACGCAAACGACGGGACGCCGCTCAACCTTTTTTTGTCGGCCTTTCGCTGGTACGGGATTCGAGCTCCATATGTAGTATGCACGTACTTTGCCGCGGCCGCGAAGGCGCTCGCCCGCAGCGGACCGCTTCATCCAGGCAAGGGAGAGCGGGCGCTCGGTGAGGCGTCGATCGAAGCGTTTGCGTCGCGCGCGGTGGTGCCGGTCGAGCTGTGCCGGCAGATGGCCGGGCTGTGCGCGCCGCAGACGATGACGAGCCTGCGCGATACCGTGGCGAGGCTCTACCTCGATCGCGTCGTGTCGACGCTCGCCGTTTTGGGAGGTCTGGGAGCCCTTGCTTTGGGAGGCTCTGCTGGCGGCGGCGCGATGATCGGCGCAGGCGCGCTCGGTCTGGCCACGAGCTGGCTGCGCGGCCACGATCGCTACGGCGGGTCTGTGGCGCAGCGGCTTGAGGACGGGGCGATGGGGATCGCGGACGCAACGGGCGCGAAGGTCGTGATCCTCGGGCACGCCCACCGGGCGACTGAGCGCGGTCCGTACGCCAACACCGGCAGCTTCGCGTTTCCGCGCGGGCTCGCGGGTCGCCCTTTGCTGTCGGTGAGCGGCGAAGCGCGCAGCCCCGTCGCCGAGCGCGTGCTCTTCACTCCGCGCGGCGCTTGACGGTTGCGTGGGGGCAGGGCGATCCTTTCGCCCATGAACGAACCTGACGCCATTATCGTGGGCGGAGGCCCCGCCGGGTCGGTGTGCGCCTCGAAGCTGCGCATGCTCGGTAGAAGCGTGATGGTGCTCGAGCGCGACTACTTCCCGCGCTTTCACCTCGGGGAGTCGCTGCTGCCGCAGTCGCTCTACGTGCTCGACGACATCGGCGTGCTCGCAGACGTGCGCGAGCGTTTCATCGAAAAGCACGGCGCCCGCTTTCACGACGATCGCGACGGACGCAAAGCGCGCTTCGTGTTCGAAAATGCCTTCGACGAGACCTATCAGCACTCGTTTCAAGTCGAGCGTGCGGCCTTCGACGAGCTGCTCCTGCGCCACGCCGGCAAGCTCGGCGCCGACGTTCGCGAGGGCTGGCAAGTGCGCCGCGTGCTGATGGAAGGCGGGCGGTCCGTCGGCGTTTTGGCGCGCGATCCGGGTGGCGCCGAGCACGAGCTTCGCGCCCCGATGGTCATCGATGCGACGGGTCGGGGCGCGCTTCAGGCGCACGCCGCGCGCTGCACCGAGAAGATTCCGCGCCTCGACAAGAGCGCGTTCTACGCCCACTACGAAGGCATTCCGCGCGCAGCCGGCAAGGAGGCGGGCGACATCGACATCGTGATCTTCGAGACGCGGCCGCGCGAGAGCGACGGCGCCTGGTCGGGTGGCTGGTTCTGGTTCATTCCCTTCAAGGACGGCCGCACGAGCGTCGGCGCCGTGGTGTCGAGCGAGTGGGTGAAGGAGCACCGGCATTTGGGAGGTGCCGACGCCATGCTGCAGGCAGCGATCGATGCCTCTCCCACCGCGACGGCGTTCACACAAAATGCGACGAGGCTCTGGCCCGCGCGCGTTGAGGCTGACTACAGCTACCGCGTTGGCAAAATGGCAGGCGACGGGTGGGTGGCGATCGGCGACGCGGCGGGTTTCATCGACCCGCTGTTTTCGACCGGCGCTCACATCGCGATGCGGAGCGGTTGGAAGGTCGCGTCAGTGATCGACGAGGCCCTGCGCGACGGCGACACCCGCGAAGAGCGGTTCGCTCAATGGGTGCAGGATACACGTACGGGCGCCGAGACCTTCATCAGCGCCGTCGGAGCCTTCTACCGCGGGCCGCTTTTGCAGTACCTGTTCGCGGAAAATCCGCGCACGGTGCTGCGCCGCTCGATCACGTCGATTCTCGCTGGCGACGTGTTCACGAGCGAATCGATCTGGATCCGCGATCTGCGTCTGCGGCTCGCCGCCCTCAACGAAGGCGCCGCGACTTAAGCAGCGGGTCAGGGATCAGTCTTCAGGCACCGCGGCGCCGGCGGCGACCGGATCGATCAAGCTTCCCAGATTGGCGACGTTGGTGTCGCGCGTGCCGAGCTGTCCGGTCTGACCGAGGAAGTTCCACTCGAGAAACTTCACGATGCTCGAGTGCTCCATCGTCACGTGGGAGATGTGGTTTTTGCGCGCGAACGGCCCGGCGGCGATCATGGGAACGCGCGTGCCGTAGGGCTTGTTGTCGATGGGGTTCGTGGCGGGAGGCTTCACGTGGTCCCAGAGGCCGCCGCCCTCGTCGTAGGTCACGAGAAACAGCGTGTTGTCGCGATAGCGCGAGTGCATGACGGCGTCGTAGAGGTCTTTTACGAACGTGGCTCCGTCCGTGATCGTGGTGCGAATGCCCCCGTGCTCGGTATGAAACCCGAGCCCCTTGATGAACGACACGGCAGGCAGGCCGCCTGCTTCGAGCGCGCCCGTGAAGTCGCCGAGGTCTTTCATGGTGTCGGCGTTGTCGCGCCAGCGCGGGTAGTACTGGAAGGGCACGTCGCTCGGATCGAAGATGCACGGGTAGAAATTGATGTTGCCCGGGCACAGCGGATCACGCGCGGCGCAGTGGCCGGCCGCGAGCGCGTCGCGCATGGTGCCGTAGCCCTCGGCGTAAAACGACCACGGCATCGCCTTGTCGGCGAGCAGATCGCCGATGGTCTTGTCGGCGTATTCGGCCTGCGCCGAGCTACCGAATCCGCAAGTGACGCCGCGCGCGTCTTTCGGGCCGAACGCGTTGTCGTCGAACACGTGCGTCGCGCGCGCGAAGTACATGTCGTTGGCGGAGCTCTGACCGATTTCGGGCTGAAAATAGCGATCGGCGATGGCTCCCGACTTCGCGAAGTCCCAAAAAGTCTGCATGGTTTTGGCGTCGCCCACGGCCACGTTTTGAGGGCTGCCGCACGACTCGGTCGCGTAGCGATCCATCGCGCCGCCGTTCATCTCCTTCGTCTCACACGCCGCCGTGTGATCCGGATCGTGAAGCGCCTGCGCGTCGTCGTCGAGCGTGATCGGGGTGTGCCCTGCAGCGTCGGTGGCGGGCGCCGCTTCGCAGCACGATGGCCCCTCGCTACACGAAGGCAGCTGGCCGGCAGGGGCGGTGCAGTAGCGACCGAAGTGGTCGTCGAACGTGTGGTTTTCTTGAATGATGACCACGACGTGCTTGATTTTCGACTGGGGGCACGTGCCCGCGCACGAGTCGTCGATGGGGGGAAGCGGAGCGGCGTTTTCGACCGACGAACTGCAACCGACTGCGAGCAGGGCGCAGGAGATAAGAAGGCGCATGACACTACGGTAGCAAACCTGCGTCATCTGTATGGCGAATTGGTGACAAGCCTGCGCGCCGGCGCCTGGTCATCCCCGATTCAGCTCAAGCGTGCCGTCGGGGCGCGAAAGCAGCGCGAAGTGCTCGCTGTCCTCGTCGGGGCGGGCCTCGCACACAAGCAAGAGAATCGCGACGCCGTACGCGCGGACCTCGAACGTCGCGAGATCGCGCTTCGCCTCGTGACTGGCCGAGCGCCTCGCCATGCTCAGCGCTGGCTCGCTCGCGCGTCGGCAACAGGGGAGTCGGCGGTGCATCGCTCGCGCGGGACACCGAACGAGCCTGCCTGACGCGAGGCCGATGGCACTTTCGGGCGAGGCGCGGCGGCGGGCGCTACGGGGCGTCAGTGGCTTACCCGAACAGAAATCGCAGCGCCTTCGGGAGGCGCCTCCGCCACGCCGCCTCGTTGTGTGAGCCCTTCTTGTCGGGTCGCCACATGACCCTGCGCTCGCCGCTCGCGCGCATCGAGTAGCCGCGCGAGGCGTAGTGCAGGGCGAGGGCCTCGACGAGCGGCAGCATGCGGCCCCGGCCTTCGCGCCCTCCGCAATCGAAGTACACCCGCGCGCGCGCCGGCGTCGGGCGGCTCATCACGTAGTCGAAGAGCGCCTCGCGTCCGAACCACACAGAAGGCGACATGCACATCGCCGCGTGAAAGGTGTCAGGGTGGCGCGCGTGCGCGTAGAGGGCGGCGAGACCTCCCATCGAAGAGCCCCCGATCACCCGGTAGTGAGGATACACTTCGAACCGCGACGCGACGGCTGGCAAAATTTGGGAAGTCACCACATCGAGCAGCGCGTCGGCGCGTCCGCCCTTTCCGCGCATTTCGAACGGCGAGAGCTCATCGATGCGGGCCCCGTGACCGTGATCGATGGCGACGATGATGGGCGCGACCGGCCGCTGAGCCACGAGCCGATCGACGGCCTCGTGGGCGTGCCATCCCCCCGAAAACGACCCGTCGTCGCCGAAGACGTTCTGCCCGTCGAACAGCACGAGCGTGGGACGCTGCATCCCGGCGGGAGGGTTCGCGGGGAGATACACGCGCACCCGCCGCGCTCCGCCCAGAGCCTCGGAGCCGAAGCTCCCCAGGTCGGCGAAGGTGCCCGGTGTGGTCTTGCGAACGCGCGGCATGGGCGGCTCCTAGCCGGCTCCGGCAGCGGCCTGCGTATCCCAAAATTCGCCGAGCAGGCGATCGGCCCACTGTCGCACGTGGTCGCTGCGCAGCACCGTCTCGAGCAGCGGCCAGGTCGCCTCCGCGAGCGCTCCGGCGTCGATCTCGGGCTCGGCGCCGAAGTGCGCGAGCACCTCGCGAAGCGTCTTGTCGGCGTGCGCGTCGAAGAACGCGGCGATCGCGGCCCGCCGCTCGGCTCGTGCACCGGCGAGCTGGGCGACATGTTCGGAGATGGTCATCGCGGCCTCGTGGGCGAGCCCCGCGCCGGTGTCGTCGACGCCCCCTAGCAGTTGCCGTATCTCCTGCTCGTACAACCAGGACGCTACGGCTTTTCTCAGAGTGATAAACTTGGGAGAGTCGCTGTTTTTGGTGAGCAGATCTCCAGTGCGCGTGAGCGCCTTTCGCGAGAACGTCTGCAGGAATTTACGCATCTCGGGCTCGAGGCGGCGGTCGAACTCCGCGCGGACCCCCTCGATCGATTTTCCGAGCGGGCCAAACCCGAACGGCCCGAGCTTCTTCATGATGCCCGGAAGTCCCCAGTCGGCCACGAACGGGTTGACGCGCTCGTTGAACTCCTTGAGCGCGTCGAAGAGCACGTCGCGCATGGTCTCTTCCATCGCCTCCTGCTCGAGAATGCGGCGAAGCAGTGGCTCGTTCATCAGGCCCGGACGCCCGAGAAGTTCGTCGATGGTGGCGCGCGCGCCCGCCGGAACGTAGTCGCCCACGCGGGCGTCGCGGGTGCGCCCTTGATGCAGCAGCTCGGCGTGAACCGCCTTGGAAATGGGGCGCACCATGCGCTTGAAGTGCTCGGTCGTCGTCGCGGCGTCGAGCGCGCGGTTGATGGCCGCCGGCGTGGTGACCGAGCTCAACTTGGCTTCGAGCAGCGCCGAAAGGCCCGCGCGGAGGTGCGCCTCCCATTCCGATTTCGCCGCGTCGGACACGATGCGCTCCAAAAAGAACGCGAGCTGCCGCTGCCGCAACGTCGCGACGTTCATCCGTGACTCCGAAGCTGAAGCGTCCACGCGGCGAGCGAGACGAGCAGGCCCGCGATGAGCGTGCGCGTCGGCTCGTCGGTCAGGGCAAGGCTCGCGTCGAAGCGCTCCTGCACCCGTGAAATGGCGACCTCGGGGCGGTTTACGGCGAGCGAGCCCGTTCCGACGAGCACTTGCCGCAGGTGCACTTGCGCGCGAATGCCGCCGAGATTTCCGAGCGTGGCGCTCATGATGGCGGCGGGCTTGCCGGCGAGCGGCGCGTCGGGGGCGCGCGAGGCCCAGTCGAGCGCATTTTTGAGCACCGCAGGCAGCGAGTAGTTGTACTCGGGCGTGCCGATGAGCAGCGCGTCGGCCGCGGCGATCGCCGATCGCAGCTGCGCGACGGGCTCGGGCCAGCCGCCGGTGCGCAGGTCGTCGTCGTACATCGGGATCGGCCGAAGGTCGAAGAGCTCAACGGTGACGCCCGCGGGGGCAAGCTGCTGCGCGGCCCGGAGGAGGGCTGAGTTGTAGCTGCTCTTGCGGAGGCTTCCGGAGAGCGCGAGCACGCGGAGGGGCGACGTCATGGCGGACCCTTACCGCATTAGCAGGCGCAGTCGCCAGCGGTGCGGGCAACGCGGCGAAAGTTGCGCTATGCACGTGACATGGCAGACGAGCAGGATGTCGTCGTCGTTGCAGGACCGACGCCCGACGAAAAGGGCGCGCGCGTGGTGCGCTTCAAAGGCGACACCGTGTCGTTCGGCGAGGTGCGTGCGCTCGAGGAAGGCAAGCCGATCGCGGGCGAGGTCGTCAAGCTGTCGCCGCGCGACGGTGCGCCGCAAGTGTGCGACGTCGAAGTCGTGCACGCCGCGGCTGCGCACAAGGGGCCGGCGCGCGTTTCGAGCCGCAGCTATCGCACCAACTGGGAGCAGGTCTTCGGCGCGGCCCCGGGCCCGGACCGCTCGGCCAACTAAGGCGGCGCAGGTCAGCCCTTGACGAGGTCGTAGCGACCGTCGTCTTCGTCGCCTTCGTCGCTCGGCTCGTCGGCGGCGGGGGCGTCCTTGAGCTGGTCGATGAGCGCGGCGTTATCGCGCGCGGTGGCTCCGCCCATCTGGTCGAGCGCGGCCGCTGCCGACTGCTTGACCTCGGCCGCGGAGCTGCGGTCTGTCATCACTTCGAGCAACGCGCGCTCGGCCTCGGGCCCGCCGACGAAGGTCAGGTGAGTGATGGCCAGGCTCGCGACCGACGCGTCGGCGTCGCGCACTGCGGTGGTCAGGATTCGGCGGGCAGTGTCGGCGGGCAGCGCGGAGGTCATTTGCACAGCGGCGCGTCGCAATCCGATTTGGCTCGACTGAACGGCGCGGTCGGACGCAGCGATGGCCCGGTCGGGCGCCGAGTTGGCGAGCGCTCGAAGCGCGGCGCTGGCTAGCCTCGGGTCCTGGTCGTGCGCGAACCGCTCGAGCTGGGAGGCTGCGGCAGCAGTGTGGACGCCCCCGAGCGAGCGAACTGCCAGCATGCGCATCGAAGCGTCGTCGGGGCGATTGCTCGCTTCGAGCAGCGCGCGTTCGGCCTCGGCTCCCCCTAACGAGGCGAGGCCCGACAGCGCGGCTCGGCGCACGCGGGCGTCTTTGTCGCGGAGGGCGGCGGTGAACACAGGCGATTGCCGCGGGTCCGCCGATGCGGCAAGGGCATCGAGGGCTTCGGCTTGCTGCGCTGGAGTTCGCGCTCGGGAGGCGAGGTCGGCCACCGCCGCGCTCGACGCGCTGTCGCCGCGCACCAGGAGCGCTGAGACTGCTTGGCGGGACAGCTCGCCGCCGCGCTTCGCGACCGCGATGAGACCGTCGCGGGCCTCAGCAGAGCCGTCTGTCGCGAGCGCCGACACGCCCGCCGAAGCGCCGTCGCCGCTTTTGCTTTTGACGAGCTCGAGCGCGAGATTGCGTGCCACAGCATCGCCGCCCGGCATTGTTTGGAGCGCCCGAAGCGCTCCTGCTTGCGCGTAGCCTGAGCGCGAAGCGAGCGCGGCGAGGTTGTCGCGCGCCTGAGCGCCGCCGATCGCCGCGATGGCGTTGACGGCGCCGGGGACCTGGTCGGCAGTGCCTTTGCCCGCGACGTCGCTCAGCGCGCCGAGCGCGGCTACGTCGCGGTGCTCGGCGAAATAGTTCGCGGCGGTGTTGGCGGCTGCGCCGTCGAAAGAACCCAGCGAAGCGATCATCACCTGTCGCACGTCGTCGCCTTCGAGCTCGCCGAGCGCGGCCAGCGACGCTGACGAAACGCCGCGTGAATCGCTGCGGGCACCCTCGAGTAGCGCAGCCCGCGAGCCTGCATCCCCGATGCGCGCGAGCGACCGGGCCGCCGCCGCGCTCTCTTCGGCGGAGCCTCGCGCCAGCGCTGCGGTGAGCGTTGGGGTGGCCGCCGCCCCTCCGGCGTAGCCGAGCGCGTCGAGCGCAGCTGCTCGCGTTTCGCTCGGGCCGTCGGTCGACAGCGCGAGGAGCGCCGGCGTTGCGTCGGGGTCGCGGGCGTTGCCGAGCGCATGGATGAGGCAGGCCTGCGTCGCGCCGTCTTCGCCAGCTATCGCTTGTACAATGAGCGCGCCCGCTCCGGTGAGGTGAGCGTCTCCGGCGGCGAGCAGCGCCGCGATGCGCGTGTCATGGTCGTCTGCGTGCGCCGCGGCCATCACCGCTTGATTCGCTGCAGAGTCGTCTTTTTTTGCGAGCGCGGAGAGCGCCAGATCGCGAATCTTCGGCTCGCGGTCGCCTGTGAGGTCGATGAGCGCGCTGGTGGCGTGCGGGCTGCGCAGGACGCCGAGCGCGCGCACGGCGCACGCGCGCACAGCGACGGTATTTTTCGCGTCGGCGGCGTCTGCGACTGCGGAGACAGCCTCGTCGTCGCCATCGGCGGTCCCGCCGAGCGCAGCGAGCGCCTCGCACTTTTGACCGCGGCTCCTTGCGCTCCGCAGCGCTTCGAGCTGTTTGCCGATGTGCGGCGCCGTCGCGGACGCGCCTACGTCGCTCGGACCTCCCATCCAGCCAAAAAGGCCTCCGCCAACGGCTGCGGCGCCGGTCGCGGCGGCCGTGGCGTCGTGCGAATTTGCGGTCGCAGCAGCGCTGCCGCGTACCGGGTGCACAGCAAAAAACGCAGCGGCCGTGAGCGCCGCCATCGTCGAGATCTTCCAGCCGGTGGCGCTTGTCATGGTGGTCTCTCTTTCATACGCACGCAGCGGTCGCGCGCTTCCCTCGCGCTACGACAACGCCGGCGCGCGCGTGTTCCCTCGTCTGATGCGCCGGGCGCGTGCGGCTTGGCTCGAACGGCGCGGGATGCGACCATGGCCGTCGTGAAACTTACGCACTGCCTGTTTTCAGCCCTCGCTCTCGTCTCGGCTTGCGACGACCATGTCGCGGCGCCCATGCCCGACTCCGCGCCCGCTCCGCTCGCCTCGATCGCGAGCCCGGTGGCCGTGACGCCGCCCGCGGCAGCGCCCTCCGCGAAGCCGCCTGCGGCGCCTCCGGAGACTGTCGCCTGCCAACACGTGCTGGTGGCCTACAAGGGCGCAAAGAACGCTCCCGCCGGCGTGCTGCGGTCGAAAGCCGACGCTAAGGCGCGCGCCGAAGAAGTGCACGCCAAGGCCGTCGCCGGAGCTGACATGGCGGCGCTCGCGCAAGCATTCTCCGACGATCAGGGATCGCGTGAGCGCCTCGGATCGGTGGGGAAATTCAAGCGCGACGGCATGGTGCCGCCGTTTTCGGATGCGGCCTTCGCGCTCGCCACGGGCGGCGTGAGCGCCGTCGTCGAGACGCCGTTCGGCTTTCACGTCATCAAACGAAACCAGTAGGCGCCGTGCTAAGAGCGGGCGCGATGGCCAACAACAAGAAGAACAAGCCCAGCGCCCTTGCCTCTGCAGCGAGCCGAAAGCTCGCCGGCATCGGCGGTCCGCGCATGACCCCCGAGAACATGGCACACCAGCTCTTTCATGCGGAAGAGCGCGGCGAGGTGTCGCGCGTGACGCTCGAGGACGGCACCTGGGCGTGGTCGGTGCAGGGGCCGAACGGCCCGCAGATGCTCAAGCCGACGCCCGAGATGCTCGCGGCTCTCGCGCGCATCGAAGCGGGCGATCACAACCACTGACCGTCACGTCTGCTGGGCGAGCACGGCGCCGCGCGTTCGGGCTTCATCCGGATCGCCTTCGCGCTCGCCTGCGACGATCGCCCAGCGGACGGCGTTTCGAAGCGCCCGCGCAGCGAAGATCGCCGTGTCAAAGTCGGGAAACACCCACGCCATCGTGCCGGGCTCGACGCTTTGCCAGCCATAGACAATGAGCGTGACGCTGCTGGCCACGACCTGCGGCGATGGCCCGCTCGTGAGCGCAGCCTCCGCGTGCAGGTAGCGTTCGGCTGCGATGGCGGATGGTGTGGTGAGCATGGCCTGCGAACGCAGCACTTCGTTTGTATGGTTCATTCCTGTGTTCCCCCCGGAGCGAAGTTGGTCCTCGCGCCCGCCGCGCGCGGGTCGGGCGCGTAGGAGCTTCGCAAATAGCGCGCCGCCGCCCGGCGATTCGCGCGCGTCACCGACGCCGCTTCGTGATCTGCTGTTTTGAGGGCTTTTGTCGGCTTGCAAGGCGGCGCGTCGACGTTTCCGGGCGGTCGCGCGCGAGGTCTGCCTGCGCGGCTGATGCCGGCTGTGTGCAAGCGGCGCGCGACGACCTATCATGGACGCGTCCATGGTCTCGCGCGGCACAGATCGACGCGGCGCCTGGCCGCTGGTCGTTATCGCGCCGCTCTTCGTGGCCCTCGTCGGCATCGCGGTGGCGGTGGCGATCGGCGCGCTCGGCGTCGCGCAGCTCGCCGACGAGGCGATCGATCACGCGAGCGTTCGTGCCGCGTGGACGTCCGCTCTGCTCGGCGAACGTTTGTCGGTGCTCGCTCCGGCGCTTCGGCTCGAGGCCGTTCAGCTGGCAGCACGGCGCACGGGCGCCGAAATTCTGGTCGCGGGCGAACCCGGCGATGTTGTCCTCGATGCGACCCTCGGCGCTCCGGACACAGCCCACCTTCGCGAGCTCATCGCAGCGCGGGATGGCGAGGTCTCGACGCTCATGGGCCGCACACGCTTTGCCGCCCGCGCGTTGCCGGGCGATCCGCACGCGTTCGTCGTCTCGTTCGTTCGCGTGCCTCGTGCCCCCGAAGGCGCGCCCGCGCTGATTCAGGCGCTCTTTGCGCTGACGACGCTGCTCGTCGGTGTCGCGACCGTCGTCGCGTACGCGGTCGCGCGCGATGCGCAGATGGACATTTCGTACGTTACCCGCCGCGTCTCCGACATGGCCGTTGTTCGCAGCGAGCCGTCGGGAGAGCCCGTGCCGGTTCGAACGATCGACGAGGTCGGCGTGCTTACGAGCGCGCTCAACGAGCTCGTCGGACGCTTCGCAGAGGCGGAGCTCGGCTATCGTCGGGACCTCGAGCGCGCCCGCGCCGCCGACCGCGACCGCGCCGAATTTCTCGCGGCCGTCAGCCACGAGCTTCGAACGCCGCTCAACGCGGTACTCGGTTTTTCCGACGTGCTGCTGAGCGAAGTGGACGGTCCGCTGTCGCCCGACGCGCGCGAGGAGATCGAACAGATCCGCCAGAGCGGGGCGCATCTGTCCGATCTCGTCAGCGACATTCTCGACTTCTCGGCGCTCGAAGGAGGGCGCCTCGTGCTCCACCGGGCGCCCGTAGATCTCGTCGCCGTCGCCCGCGAGCTCGTGCGCGAGTCTGCGGTGCTGGCGCGGGGCAAAGACGTTGCGGTGCGGCTCGTAGGCGACGCGACGCTCGTGGTCGGGGTCGACCCGAAACGAGCGCGCCAGATCATCGGCAATCTCCTGGGTAACGCGATCAAGTTCACCGTCAAGGGCGAGGTGGTCGTGGCGCTATCTCACGATGATGCATGCGCGATGATCGACGTCTCCGACACCGGCCCGGGCATTCACCCGAGCGAGCGAACGAGCATTTTCGAGGAGTACGGACAGACCCCGGCAGAGCGCGGAAAGCGGCGCGGCACCGGCCTCGGACTCACGATTGCGCGCCGCCTCACCGCGATGCACGGAGGACGCATCGAGCTCGCGAGCGAGGTCGGTCGCGGCTCTCGATTTCGCGTCGTGCTGCCGCTCAAGCCGGGCGGACCATGAAAATCGCGGCTCGCCTGCTCGGTCGCCTTGCCCTCGCGCTGGTAGCCGTGTCGGCGGCGACCGACGCCGTTTTGTGGTTGTTCGCGCGTCGCTGGCTGCTCCTCGACGACGACACCGCTGCCGGCGTCTCGCCGCTGGCGCTTGCGTGCATGGGCTTCGCGCTCGTTTTGGACATCTCTGCGCTGCTCGCCTTGTTTCTTCCGCTTCGGAGGTTGCTCCGTGCGCTCGGCGGCGGCGCGGAGCAGGTTGTCGAGGCGACCGACTTGCTCAAGCTGTACTCGCTGCCGTCGCGTCTTGCTGTCGCGCATGCGTGCCTGGCGGTCGCCGTGGCGCTACTCGCTCAACTCGACGCCTTGCGCCCCGCGGAGGTTGATCCGACGACGCTCGCCGCGCTCGCGATCCTGTCGCTCACGCTTGCGAGCACGGCGTCGTTGCCGCTCTACGTCACCGCGCGTTCGAGCGTGGCGGCGGCGCTCGAGCGGGCGCCTTCGCCGGTGGCGCGCGATGCGGTGTCGATGGTCGCGGGCGGCGGGCGACAGGTGGCGCGCGTTCGTCTGCGCTTCCTCGCGGCTGTTGCAGCGCCGGTGTCGCTCGTGGCCATCGGGGCCTCTCTCCTCGTGTTTGCGCACGCGCGATCGTTCGAGACCCGCGCGCGTTGTGACGATGCGCGCGCAGTCGCGGCGGGCACGCTCGACATGGTCTCGGGCAGCGCCGCCGGCCGCGTCGACGCGCTGATTCGCGCGATGTCGATGGGACTGCACGTCGAGTTCGAGGCCGAAGGTCAGCGCGCAGCCGCTTCGTTCGACCCTGGCGGAACCGTGGCTGCGCCTCTCGAAGACGGTCGCGCGGTGGTGCAGATCGCGCCGGCCTCGCCGGGCGCAGCGACCGCTACGGGCGCCGCAGTTTCTCTCGCGGCCGTGGTGCTTGCCGCGCTGATCGGCCGGCGCATCGGCGGAGGCCTGTCGCGCGACGTAGCGGCCGCGTCGGCTGAAATCGAGGCGATGGGGGCGCTGGACGTGCTCCGGGGATCGCCCGTGATCGCCGGCGCGCGCTTCGATGCGGTGCAGGCGCTGGCCCGCGCGATCGATCGGCTGAGCGGCGTGTTTCGCGAGTTCGCTGCGGCACAGGAGAGGGCGATCGTGGCGCGCTCGCAAATGGAGCGAACGCGCTCGATGTTCCTCGCGTCGATGAGCCACGACCTTCGAAGCCCGCTCAACGCCATCCTCGGCTTCGCAGCGCTCGCCGCGCAAAATCCGCAACTGTCGCCGGCGCAGCTCGAAAGCCTTACGATCATAGAGCAGCGCGGGCGGGAGCTGCTGGTGCTCATTCAGACCGTGCTCGATTCGGCGCGCGCCGAGGCCGGCCAGCTGCGGCTCGTGCGCGAGCTCGCGGAGCCCGAAGCGATCGTCGCGCAGGCTGTGCGCGAGGCGCGCGACAACCTCGCCGGAATGGCCGTGGAGATCCTCGGTGAGGCTCAGGATGACGCGGCGCCCGTGCTCGTCGACGGTCGTCGACTCATCCAGGCCATCGTCGCGATCACGACGAGCGCTGCGCGCGCCTGCGAACGGGGGATCATTCGTGTGCGCGTGACGACGACCCGCGAGGCGCTGCGCGTCGAGGTGAGCGTCGAAGGAGCCGCTCCGTTGGGCGCCGCGAAAATGGCAGAAGCGCTCGACTCGCCGGAGCGCGCTCGGCGGCTCGGCAGCCTTGGCCTGGGGGTCATGCTCGCGCGCGCCATCGTGGGCCTGCACTCGGGTGTTGTCTCGTTCGACGCAACCGTGCCCGCGATCGCCGTCACGCTTCCGCTCCGCCGCGAGGGTGGCGCTGGAGCGTTTAGCGTGTGAGGCCGAGCAGCTCCCGCGCGCGCGAAGGCTCTGCAACCGTGCGCCCCAGCTCTCGCGCATACGCGGCCGCGCGAGCGACGAGCGGCGCGCTGCCTTCGGACAGAACGCCCTTTTCGAGAAAGATGTTGTCCTCGAGGCCGACGCGCGCGTGGCCGCCGGTGCGAATCGCGAGCTCGGTCATCGGGCGCTGGTGCCGCCCAACCGCGGCGACTGCCCACGTTGCGCCTTCAGGGAGCAGGGTGCGCATGTGAGCCACGTGCGCGTCGCGCGCGCCGATTCCGCCCGGAACGCCGAGGACGAACTGGAAGTGCAGCGGCGCTGCGATCACTCCGGCGGCGGCGAGCCCCAGGGCCTCCTCGACGTGGCCGACTTCGTAGCACTCGAGCTCGGCCAGGCTGCCCGCTGCGCGGATCCGCGCCGCGAGATCGCGAATTTCGGAGCGCTTGTTGACGAAGACGTCGTCGCCGAAGTTGAGCGATCCGCAGTTTAGCGTCGCCATCTCGGGCTTGCACGAAAGCGGCTGCGCGCGCTCGTCGATCGACATGCCGACGGCGCCGCCGGTCGAGACTTGAATGACGCAATCGGTCGCGGCCCGAATCGCCTCGATCGTGGCGGCGAAGCGATCGGCGGACTGCGTGGGCGTGCCGTCGTCGTTTCGGACGTGAAGGTGAATCACCGAGGCGCCCGCCTCGCGGCAGCGCGCGGCCTCGTCGGCAATCTCAGCCGGCGAGATGGGCAGCCAGGGCGTCTGCGCGCGCGTGATCTCGGCGCCGACGATGGCGGCGGTGAGCACCAAATCGGGCAAAACGATGCCGGCGCGCCGCTGCATCGACCTGGGCGTGACGCACGTTCCGACGGCCCTGCAGACCACCACGGGCTCGGGGTAGACATCGGCCGCGCTGGCGGCCACGTCCGCCTGACCGCGCACGTTCGAGATCACCTTGCGAGCCTCGAACACCATCTTGCGGCTCGACGCGCCAATCTTTACGAGCTCGCCCGTGGCCTCGATGTAGTCGCCGGCCATCACGGGCGCGAGAAACTCGACCGACTCGTAGGCGCGAAACAGGCCCTCGTCGCCGTCGAGGCGAATGAGCAGCTCTGTGGCGAGATCTCCGAACAGAGCGAGCATGCGTGCGCCGTCGACCAGCTCACCCGCATAGTGCGCGTCGTGAGACGACATGCGCAGCCGAACCATGACCTTCATTCCGACCATGGGCCGAGTATGTAGCAGAGCGGCCGCCAGCTTTCGCGTGCTTCAGCCGCGGTCGTCGTCCCGATCGTCCCCGCCCGAAATCGGCAGGTGCCGGCTCCCGTTGACGACGTCTTTCAGGTCCTTGCCGACTTTGAAGAAGGGCAGCCGCTTGGCCGCCACGGGCACCGCACCGCCGGTTCGAGGGTTTCTCCCCGAGTACGGCTTGTAGGGGCGAACTGTGAAGCTCCCAAATCCGCGGATCTCGATGCCCTCGCCGCGCTCGAGCGCCTCGGTCATCGCGTCGAAAATGCAGTTGACCACCTGCTCGGCTCGCCCTTTGGTGAGCTGCGTGCGCTCGGCCATCGCGTCGATGAGTTCGCTCTTGGTCATCTGCTGGGTCCCTGCGTGGTGCGAACTCCACAATAACGCTCAAAAACGGTGATGGTCAACGGGGGTCACCCGGTCGCAAGTAGAGGCGGTCGACCGCGATTGGGCCGCCTTCGGCCCGAATGGTGACAAGTGCCTCACCGGCAGCCAGCTCGAACGCTCCGAGCGTGAGCGATTCGCAGGCGTCCGCTGCAGCCCCGGTGACGGTCCACCGCGCGCTCGCGCTCGCCGTTTTCTGGCGGACGCTGATCTCCCCGGCGGCAGGACTACCCACACGGACGACAGTGCCGCCGACTTCCCAATTTCCCGACTCGGGAACCGGCAGCGCGATGACTACT
Source organism: Myxococcales bacterium (assembly GCA_947473045.1). Lineage (GTDB taxonomy): Bacteria > Myxococcota_A > Polyangia > Polyangiales > Polyangiaceae > JANYHY01. The sequence continues at coordinate 33,175 of CANJCO010000032.1, forward strand.
TCGCCCGCGGCGGCGGTCGGGCGCACCTCGAGCACCCGGTGCATCGACGCGCACGCGTGCGACGTCCACGCTGGCGCGGCCCACGCGCCGCTTTGCGCGAGCGGCGGCCACTCGGCCTCCGCCTCGAAGCTCCACCCGGGGGCGGCAGCGGCGGCGCGCTGCGCCAAAGGCGTCACCGTGACGTGGCCGTCCAGGCCGTAGTGGTGCACGAACGCAGCGGGATCGCCGAGGCGCTTTCGGAGCGCGGCGTCGTGGTCGTCACCGCGGAGTCGCGCGATGACGACTTCGCGATCGGGCGCGCGCGCTTCCGGCTCGAACGCGAGGCCAAACGCGTGATCGGTGTCGACGAACACGAGCCCGCGCGTGACGCCGGCGCGCGACAGGTCCGCGGCCAGAAACATCGGACGGCCTCCCTCGCGCCCGCGCAGCAGCAGGTGGTCGAAGGAGGCGTGGAGGGAAAAGCCCAGCAGCATCGCGGCGAGCGCGAGACCGGCGCGCCGCACGAGCGGCATCGCAGGCGCCATCCCCGAAAGCGCCATCGCCGCCAGCGCGTGCTCGGTAGGGATGACATCCGCAAAGAGCCGGGCTCCGCCGCCCGGGTAATTGCCGTCGAAGTAAAATGGCGCGTAGGCAGCGATTTGACAGGCGACCAGCGCGAGCAGCCAGCGCGAGGCCCGGAAGGCGCGCGCGGTGCGCGGAAGCGTCGCCGCGAACGCCAGTCCGAGGGGCCACGCGTTGAAGGCGTCGGACAGGTGCAGGTGCAGGCGCCGCAGCGTCGTGCCCGCTGATGCGACCACGCCGTAGCCGCCGTCGAGCCTGGCGCGGACGAAATCGCCGTGCTCATAAAGGCAGCCAATTCCAGCGCCGAAGCCGTATCGAAAGCAGCCTGCGGGACCGTCACTCGTCGCGTAGTAGGCGAGCTGGGTCGAGCCGAGCGGAGAGCCGGTCGCGATCGTTTGGGATGTGACCAGCAGCGCCGCGCCGGGGACGAGACCTCCCAGAAGCGCGCCGGCCGCTGACTTGCTGGTGCGCAGGGCCATGAACAGCGCGATGCCTCCGATCGCGACCGCCGACACAGGTCTCGTCGCGAGCGCCATTCCGATCGCAACTCCGGCCAAAGCGAACAGCCCGGCGCGAGAGGTGCGGCGGCCGGCGAGCGCGAGCGCGAGCGCGGAGGTGAGCCACAGCGCGGTGGCGCCGTGCGACATCGTGTCGGCCGTGTGATAACGAAGCGCTGCGCTGGCGACCGAGAGAAGGGCGGCGGTTCGGGCCACGGGAACGGCGAGCTCGGGCCGCTCGCGGCAGGCCTCGAACGCGAGCGCGTACGTCGCGATCACGAGCGCGGCCGCCAGCGCGGGGCCGACCAGCATCGGCGCGCCGAGCTTGAATCCAGCCGCGAGCAGCAGCGGATATCCCGGGGGAAAAATCCCCGCGATCTGGCCGTCGTGAAACAGCAAAAAGCGCCCGCGCACGCTCGCGGAGGGGTCGCTGGCCGGCCAGGCGAAGTGCCCTTCGGCGAGCGCTCTTGCCTGCAGGTAATAGCTGGTCGCGTCGATGATGCGCGGGCCTCCCGCGAGGTAGTGGGCGACGTAGCCGAGCGACAGCCCCGCCGCGCCGAGCGCGCAGAGCGTCAGGAACATTCGATGAGATATGTGTATGATGCACTTATTTCGTCCGCGCCAAAGGCACGCCGCGGCGATCGCGATTGACAGGGCGAGGGCTACTTTCGCGGGCCCATCAGGCGGCGCACCCCAGGCTCCCAGAACGGACGCGACGCGCGCGCTCCACACGCCCATGCCTACTGGGTGATCCATACATGGTAGTTCACAAAATCGCCGGGCCCGATGACGTCGAACGCGACGTCGATCGCGCTGTCGACGGCGTCCGCCGGCAAATCGATCACACGCTCGTCCCATGCGTCGCGCGGCTCGAAGGCGAGCACGCCGATGACGCGGCTGCCGACGCTCACGCTGACCGCTGTCTTCGCGTCCGGCGCCGATCGCACCACGAGCCGCGCGGCCGCCCGAGGGGCCAGATCCGACAGGCGCATCGACTCGCGTCGCCCGGCCCCCGTTCGCCGGCCCGCGTCGAACAGGTCGGCGTAGCTGTCGGCGGGATCGGGTAGCACCTTCATGTCCGTCCATCCGCCTGCGGGGTGCGGAAACACGTATTGATGGGCCTTTTCGCTCACGAGATCGGCCACATCGACGCTGTCGCGAACGTGCGAGGGCGCGACGGCGCGGGGCGCCTCTCCGGTGCCCAGCAGGTGCCAGTCGGCCAGAAAGATCACGTCTTCATAGCCGCCGCAGATCACGTTGCCGGGGGCGGGAAACCGGGCGACCTCGCCGCGCGAAAACCACACCGGCAGCGTGCCCCACCACGACGGGTAGATCGCAAACACGTCCGGTCGATCGCGAGGCATGACGCGCTCGATGAGCTCGAGCGTCGCGGGCAGCCCGTGCACGCCCGCGCGCGCGAACGGAAGGCCCGCGAATCCGCCGAGGCCGATGATGTCCAGCCCCGGCCGGTTTGACGCATACAGCAGGGCGCCGGCGTCTCCGACGAGGATGCGCGCAGCCCGCTGCGCCCCCAGCCACCGTCCCGCGGTCACGTGCTGATCACGGATATTTCGGCTGGCGCGGCCGAAGAACCAGATTTGATCCCGCATTTTGGCGTCCTGATGCCACGCGGCGAGCCCGAGCCCTGCCATCACCAGCGCAGCCCGCGCCGGCCAGTAGCGCACCACGAAGGCGGCGACCGCGCCGGCCCCGGCCGCGGCCGTCCACGCGAGCGCAACCTGGGGCATCACGCCGGCAGGGCGCAGGCTCAGGGCGAGCGCCTGCGCGCCGAGTGCGCCCGCGATGGCGCTGGCGACGAGCGCGGGGCGCCCCGAGCGCCGCAGCATGGCGACCGCTCCGAGCGTCGCGAGCATCAGCAGCCACGCCACCGCGGGCATCGTGTAGCGCTCGTTCTGCCAGCGCACCTGCCCGTTGAGCGCGACCATGGCGAGCCACGCGACAATCTGCAGCCACAGCAGCACGGCGAAGCGGCGGGTCTCGGGCAGCGCGAGGGCAAATAGCGCAAGAAGCAGCGGGATGTAGCCGTAACCGGCCGCGTCGCTGAAGTGGTACTCGAGGTTGCGGAGCGCCGCGTACTTCAAGTTGAATATGTAATCTGCAAGCTTTTCGTCGGCCGTTAGAAACGGGCTGTTGATCGCGAGCTTGACGATCGCGCCGTTCGCGCTCGTCTCTCCTGTCAGCACCCGGTTGGCGACCGACTGCAGCGTGAGCACGGCGAACGCCGGCAGGCCGACGCGGAGCAAGACCCCGATGCGCTCGCGGGACGTGGTCTTCCGGGCGCGCCACAGCGCGGCGATGAGGCCGAAGGCGGCGACGCTCATGGCGGCCTCGGGGCGCGTGGCGACGAGCAGGCCGCCCCACGCTCCAAGGGCCCACGCCGAGCGCGGCAACCCGCGGGCGCTGGCGTCGTCGATGCCAAAAAATGCGCGCAGCGCACCGGCCCAAATGCCGAGAAAAAAGGCCACTTCCATGCCGCTCCACAGCGACCAGTCGAGGGCGCCGACACTGAGAACCACCGCAGGAAGCAGGTACGATCCCGCGCGCATCGAGTCGCTGCGCGGGGCGGACCGCAGCAGAAGGCCGCGCGCCGCGAGCAGCAGCGCGAACGTCGAAGTCGTCGCGATGAGCGCTGCCCAGACCATGAGGTTCGTGTCGCGCAGGCCCGCGAGCCAGCCGGGCGCGAGCGCGAACGGGTAGGTCAGGCTCGTGTTGCCGCTCGAATAGCCGTTGCCCGGCGTCCACTCGAACGGATAGCCCTGCGCGATCGAGCGCGCGTAGTCGAAGTGAATGAAGACGTCGTCGAGCGGCGCGGACCACTCGCCCTGCGTCTGGCGGAGCATGTAGCCGTAAAACGCGCAGGCCGACGTGAGCGTGCAGGTTGCGGCCCAGAGCGCGTAGATCGCCCCGTCTGCGCGCCGCCACCACGACAGCGCCGAACGCAGGGGCAGGGGCGCGCGAATCACCACGGCCCGGCGTATAGCAGCGTCTTTGCGCGCAGCGAAGCCGTGCTATTGCGGCGCCATCTTGACGAGCCAGCAACGGGACGCCGCCACGCGCGGGCGGATGGTCGCGCTCAGCCTCGCGACCGTGTACGTGGTCTGGAGCACGACCTACCTCGCGGTGCGTTACGCGGTCGGCTCACGCAGCGCCGCCGGACTGCCGCCGATGTCGGTCGGCGGGCTCAGGTACCTCTCCGCAGGCCTTGTTTTGGCGGCCTTTGCCCGACTGCGCGGGGCGCCGCTGCCGAGCCGGGCGCAGTGGATGCGCACGCTGCCGCTCTCGGTGCTCTTCTTCGTGATGGGCAACGGCTTCGTCGCGCTCGCGGAGCGTGATCTCGACTCTGGAGTGGCCGCGCTGGTGTGCGGCACGATGCCACTTTGGGGCGCCGTGCTCGGGCTCGCGTTCGGCGACGCGGTGCGCGTGCGCGAGTGGGTCGGTCTGGCGGTGGGCTTCGCCGGCATGGTGGCGCTCGGCTCCGGAGCCGATCTTCGCGCGTCGCCCGCGTCGTGGGCGCTGCTCGGCGTCGCTCCGATCGCGTGGGCGATGGGGTCGGTGCTCGCGCGCAGGCTCGCGCTACCGGCTGGATTGATGGCGCCTGCCGCACAGATGATCGCTGGCGGCGCGCTGATGCTCGCTCTCGGCGCAGCGACTGGCGAGCGCTGGCCCGCGCACGCGCCCGCGTCGGCGTGGTGGGCGGTAGGCTACCTCGCGCTGATGGGCTCCCTCGCGGCGTTCAGTGCTTACGTGTATCTTCTCCGTAATGCCAGGGCGCCGGTCGCGATGAGCTACGCGTACGTCAATCCTGCCGCCGCCGTGCTGCTGGCCGCGGCGATGGGCGACGCGCAACTTCGCGTCAGAACTCTGGCCGCTACCGTGCTCGTCGTGGTGGGCGTTGTCGTGATGGTCACGCGAAAACCTACGCCAGCGAAGTCGACAGCCTGACGCTTGCCCAGTAGCTTGCCGCGCCGATGACCGTCGTCGCGACCAAGCCCGAGCCTCCGAGCTTTACGCGCTTCGTCACGGTGGCGGCGACGATGGGCCTCCTCGGCTTTGGGGGAGGGTGGGTCGTGCTCGGGTGGATACGCCGCGCCTTCGTCGACGAGCGCCGATGGATCTCCGAGTCCGAGTTCATCGAGTACGCGTCCGTCGCCTCCGTGCTTCCGGGCACCACCGCGCCGAACCTGCTCACGCTCCTCGGCCATCGCCTCGGCGGGCCGCGGTGGGCCGCGGTCGCGCCTGCTGTCTTCGTGCTGCCCAGCGCAGTGCTCGTCGCCGCGATCGCTGCGTTTTACGATCAGCTGCGTGGCATGGACTTCGTGATGCGTCTGTTTGACGGCATGGGGGCGGCCGTCGCGGGCGTGATCGTGGCCGTCGCGATCTCGATGCGCCGGCGAGCCGTAACCACCCTGTTTTCAGGTGCGATCGCGCTCGTCGCGTTCGCGCTCGTGCTCGCGCGCATGGCGGGTCTGCTCGAAGTGTTCGTCGCTGCGGGCGTGCTCGGGGCGGCGACGATGCGCCCAAAAGGTGGGCCTCCGACCGGCGATGCGACGGCCCTGTTCGCGCTGGCTCCCGCCGTCGCCGTGGTCGTGCCCGCGGCGACTGTGCTTGGCATCTTCTGGCTGTTCGCGCGCATCGGCTCGGCGACGTTCGGTGGCGGTTACTCGATGATCGCGGCCATGCACGATGACCTCGTCGGTCGAGGCTGGGTCGACGACAAGACCTTCAGCGATGCCATCGCCGTCGGACAGATCACCCCTGGCCCCGTCGCCCTCGCCGGGACGTTCATCGGCTACCGCGTTGGCGGGCTCGCTGGCGCGGTCGCGGCCACCGCGGGCATGTTTCTGCCGCCGCTCGCCATTACGCTCGCGGTCGCGCGCTCGCTCGCGAGCTTCCGCAGCAGCGCCGCGGTGAAAGGGGCGCTCGCAGGCGTCGGCGCCGCGGTCGTCGGCGTCATCGCGGCCTCTGCATGGTCGGTTGGGCAGGCGAGCGTGCACGACATGCCGGCGCTGGTCGTGGCGCTACTGGCCTGCGCGCTCATGGTGGCGCGTCCCAAACTAAGCCCGCTCTGGCCGTTGTTCGGCGGCGCGCTCGCGCTGTACGCCTACCGCAAACTCGCTCGGTGAAGACTAACAGGGCGCGCGAAGAACACCCTGCCAGGAATTGGCGAAGCCAATTGCGTGGGGTGGGGACCGGCGAGAAACCGCGTTTTTCGGGGCGGGGAGGTGCATCTCTCCCCGAGATGAAAGGCTGGCAGGCTGCTGCTTCAACGGCCTGCTAGCGCGCGAGCCCCGAAATCGGCGCACTTGCTCCGGCCGACAGCCGGGCGCAGCACTGGCCGTAGGGGCTCGTGCCTCCGCAGATGCATGCATCATGCATAAATGTCTTGCGAGGCGCCATGCGGCCGAAATCGCCTGCTGGCGGCCTCTTTTCGGTCCGTCCTTCGCGCCCGGCGGCCTCGCGCTCGCGAAGCGTCGCGACGACCGATGCGAGCGATCCCGGCTCGGCGAACCACGCGAGGGCTTGCTGCTCGATGGCTCGCGCGCGGGCGTAGTAGCGCTCGGTGTGGTGCTGGCGATCGAGGTGCGCGACAGGGCGAAACCCGCGCGGAACTGCGACCATAGCGTTGCCGCCTGTGAAGCCGTAGGTGCCGACGTCGCGCGCGGTCCGCAGGTTCCATTCGATGCCGAACAGGGCCTTCCCGACCAGCCACACGCCCGAAAAGGCCCGCGCCTCGGACTCGTTGAAGCGCGCCAGAAACGCGGCTTCGTCGGCGGGCGCGACGGCGTCCGGAACCCCGTAGGGAAGGCCCCAGGGAACGCCATAGTTTGGCGCGTCCTGCTCACCGAAGAAGGCATGCAGCAGCTCGTGCAGCAGGCTGCCAAGGAGCCGTTTGTACATGCACTCGCCGAAACGCACCGCGACCGTGCGGCAAGCTGGATCGCAGCGCTGCTGCGCGGCGCGAAACAGCGCGTCGCCTGAGCGCTCGTAGTTGGCTTCGTAGCCGAAGCCCCGCAGCGCGTCGTCACACGCGTACAGCGCGTGCACGCCGCGCGTCCGCTCTTCGGCGGACAGGAGCGCATGACAGCCGCACGCGCACGCTCGCTGCGCGCTCAGTGCCTCGACGAGCGTCTTCACAAGGGGTGAGTTTGACACGACTGCGCGGCCGCGCGTAAGGGCAAGCGTGATGGCCCGACTGCGACGCGCCGAGAGGCATCCGCTCCGCGCGGCGTTCGGCCATCCCGCCGCGGGCGGCGTCGCGCTGATGGTTGCGGCCGCCTGCGCGCTCGTATGGGCGAACTCGCCGTGGCGGGCGGGCTATCACGAGCTGCTTCGCGCCCCGGTCGCCGTGGGCGCCGGATGGGCGCGCGTGTCGTGGCCGCTGGTCGACTGGGTCAACGACGCGCTGATGACGCTCTTTTTTCTGTTGGCGGGTCTCGAGATCAAGCGCGAGCTCGTGGTCGGCGAGCTGCGAACCGCGCGCCGCGCCGCGCTGCCGCTGGTGGCGGCTGCGGGAGGCATGGTCGTCCCCGCGCTCGTCTATCTCGCCGTCAACCCACGCGGACCCGGCAGGGCGGGCTGGGGCATTCCCATGGCGACCGACATCGCGTTTGCGCTCGGATGCCTCGGGCTCATCCGCGCCCGCGTCCCGCGCTCGCTCTTCGTCTTCCTCACGGCGCTCGCCATCTTCGACGACCTCGGCGCCATCGTCGTCATCGCGCTTTTCTATGGACGCGGCGTTCACTGGCCTGCGCTCGGCGTGGCGGCGACTTTTACGGTCGCGCTCGTCGCCGCCGGCAGGGCGCGCGCTGGCAACGTGTCCGTGTTCGCGCTGCTCGGCGCGCTGCTGTGGGCGGCGCTGCTTCACTCCGGAGTGCACGCGGCGCTGGCGGGCGTGATCGTTGGGCTGTCGCTCACGACCCATGAGGGCGACCGACGACCCTCACCGCTCGCGCGGGTGGAACGCGCCCTCGGCGGCGTCGTCGCCTTCTTCGTGCTCCCGGCGTTTGCGCTGGCGAACGCTGGCGTGGAGCTCGCGGGCGGTGCGTCGCCGGAGGCAGTGCGGGTGACCGCTGGAGTGTCTGTCGGGCTCGCCCTGGGCAAAATGGCCGGCGTCTTTGGCGCTACCACGCTCGCGGTGAAATGGGGGCTCGCACCACGCCCGACGGGCGCTACGTGGCTTCAGGTCTTTGGGGTGGCCATCATGGCCGGCGTCGGCTTCACCATGTCGATCTTCGTGAGCGCGCTCGCGTTCAGTGGACCGTCAGCGCCGCTCGATCTCGCGGCGAAGAAAGGCATCGCCTTCGCGTCTGCGGGGTGCGCCTCCCTCGCGATCGCGCTCCTCTATTTCGCCGGGCGTCCGATCGCCTCGGGCCGCCCTTCGCACAGCGATCGTTGATGCGGCCGGAGATCCCGGCATCATGACGACACAGGCCGCCCCGCACCCGCGAAAAAACCGTGAGGCACTGCCATCGCGTTCGTAGACCAACCCCGGCGCTCTATGATCTCAGCACGCCAAGAAAACGAACGCCACCTGCCCAACCCGCGAACGTGCTGTCCGACAGACGCTCACGGCTTTCGAGCGGTCGCTCCGGGGGGCGCCGCCGCCTGCGTGCTCGCTCGGGTTGTGGTGCTGGCGCTCGGCGTTGGCGCTGGGCTGGCTGTTGGACGCATCGAGAAGGGGAGGGTGGTGCTCTGCGATTCGAACCCTTTGCGCGACTTGAACTCGCATTCGCCCTTGATCGCGTCGAAGGCCCCGCCCAGTGAGCCTTGGCACGACACCGCGAGCAGCGCGCCTCCGCCGGGCGCCTCCGGGGTTCGGAACGAGAACTTCCCGGTACGCGTCACATGAACGAACCCCTCGGCGGTCGTTTCGCCGTGCGTCAGCACGCCCGCGAGCTTCGCCCCTTCATGACGCGTGTCGAGCGACAGGGGCTTGCCGCCTTCGAGTTTGCCCTCCCAGCGAACTTCGAGGAGGCGGCTCGTCGCACGCGCGACGTCGATCGTAGGCAGCTTCGTCACGGATGTGCCCGGTTTGAACTCCACATGTACCGGGTAGTCTTTCGTCGTCGCCGTGTGCACGTAGCCCGCGAGCGCTCCGTTCGCGACGATACCGAGATCGATGATGTGGGGGTCGGATGCACCGTCACCGACCAGACTCTTCACCGACGTTCCGTGCAGCTCGAATCGCGAGCCACCGCTCATGTGACCTTCGAGCGACTCTTCGGCCGTCGGCTCTTCGAACTCCAGAAACACGAGCGTGGCCTTGACGGCGCTCGGGGAAGAGGGCGCGAACGTGAGCTCCGCGTTTGCCGTGCCGACCGTGCCGATCCAGGTGACCTGCGCGACCTTCGCGAGGGCATCCTTGCCGGGCTCGACCTTCTTCTCGCAGCCGACGAGACTAAGGATGGTCGCCAATGCGGCGCCAACGGTGAGTCGGGAGGTTGCTCTCATCGGGGGATCTCCTGGGTCGCGGAAAGTGTGAACTGCGACGATTCCTCCGCCCTGCTCCCCTTGCGGAGCAAACTGTCGGCGCAGGTGCCGCGAATCGATGCACCGCCAATGGCCAGCTCACCCGAGCAGCTGAGGTGATGCGAGACGTCGAGGACGTCGAAGTCTCCTGTGATGATCACGACGCCGGTGGCGTTGATTCTGGCGCTCATCGTCGGGCGAGTCGTCCCGTCGCGTTCGGCCGCGGTCGCCTCGAGCTTCTCGCCTCTATCGCTTACGACGAGTGACAGCCGGGTGCCCGCGAGCTCGCCGCTCCAGCGTTTGCCGACGAGCGCCACGCGAACCTTGTTCGGGTCCTCTTCGGCAGCAAAGGTGTTAGACGCGGGCGCTTCGGTTGCAGCGGGCTGCGGCGTCGGCAGACTCTCCGTGTCACCCCTCAGGTAGCCGAACCGGTAGGCGATGAGCGCCGCCACCATAAACACCCCAATAACAAGGGCGAGCCCGAGTCCGGTTCGCGCTGTGTCTGCGCGTACTTCTGCTTGTGCCTTGGCCACGAAGTCGCGGCGCTCCGACTCGCTCTCCGCCGGAGAGTCGCCCCGTCGCACGCGCCGAGGCTTGCTCGTCGACGGCTTCGCCTCGAGGCTTCTGAGCACGGCGTCCGCTGTCTGGAATCGACGCGCGACCTCCGGCTCGAGCATCCCGCGGAGGAGTTTCTCGAAGTCTTTGGAGACGTGGACGTGACGCTCGAAGTCGACGCGGTGCTCACCCCTCTCACGCAGTGCGCTCGGATCCTTGCGCGACAGCAGCGTCACGAGCGTCATGCCGAGCGCATAAAGGTCGGTGGCGGGAACGGCTTCGCCCATCAGTTGCTCGATGGGCGCGTAACCCGGCGTGCCGACGCCGATCGTCGAGCCGCCGTCCGGCTTGCCGTCGTCGCGCACCAGATCGAAGTCGATGAGGACGAGCCCTCCGCCTCTTCGCCGCATCAGGTTCGACTGCTTGATATCGCGGTGAATCACGGGCGGAGAGAGGCCATGGAGGTACTGGAGGATACCGAGGACTTCGCGCAGTACCTGGCGCGCTTTCGTTTCGTCGTAACGCTCGCCGCGGTCGAGTCCAGCCTTCAACGTCTCGCCGTCGATCTGCTCGTGCACGAGGCAAAAGAGCAGGATCGCGTTCGCCTCCACTCGGAACGAAGCGATGAACGCCGGCACGCCAGGGTGATCGAGGTTCGCGAGGACCTTGGCGGACCGCTCGAAGAGCTCGACGTTCTTCCAGTCGCGCGCCCGGTCGAGTGACATCACCTTGACCGCTGCCCGCGCGCCATCGCGGAGCGACCGGGCTGCATAAACGCGACTCTGACCGCCTTCGCCGAGCTTGGTTTCGAGCACCCAGTGGCCGTCGAGCACGAGCGGCGTTCCGCAGCGCAAGCAGGTCGACGCTGCATGGCGCGTCTCGCAGGCCCCGCAAAGGGACCCTTCGCCTTCCGCCTGCTCCGCGGCCTCGGCCGCGTGCGGCTGCTTGCGCGCCATCACCATGAAGCGGCAACCTACCACGCTGGGAGGCCGTGCGGCTCGGGGGCGCGTTCTTAGAACTTGTGCCGACAGTCAATTACGGTCGTGTGCGCGCAGCTTGGCCCACGTATCGGCCGATACTTCAGAAAATGGAGTCGAAATGCGACCGCAGAGGTGGGTTTGAGCAGGGACCGATCGCGCAATGACCGTTTGGTCCCTTGTGTGAGATAGGCCCCGAGCCCCCCTCGTCCGCTCAGTTCGGGCCGGGCTTCGAACAGTAGCCATTGATGCAGCGCACTCCCTGGCTCGCCCCGCAGCAATCGGCGTCGGTCGCGCACTTCTCGAGCTCCTGCGCGCAACCCATGGGCGGCTTGTCGGTGCACTGAAGCCCGCCCCCGTCGGGATCCTGCCGGCAGAAGCCGCCGCAGCACTCTTCTCCGGTCTCGCACGCGTTGCCGCTGGGTTTGCACGGGTCAATGACCCAGAAGCCGCGCATGTTGCCGGCGTTGAGCTCCTGCCCCGGCAAGTAGAAGGCGGGGTGCGACGCGTCGATCGCAGGCTTTCCGTTGGCGTCGACCGCAGCCACCCAGAGCTTCTTGGGAATCGGGTATTTCCCATTTCCGTTGTCGTATCCGTCGCCCGCGGCGACGTTTCCGTACATGCGTCTCGAAGTGAAAACGACCCAGAAATAGCCGCCGGACGCGACCGGGTTTACTGTGGGCTCGTAGTTCACGACCGTGTCCGCGGGGTGGGATCCGTTGCTGGGCAGGTAGGGAACGCCGTTGCTGTCACGCCCGTTGGCGAGGTTCATCCGAACCGGCGCTGGAGCGAGGCCGGTGTCGGTCGACCACAGCTCGGCCTGTGCGCCTCCCCAGGTCGACAGCTCAGCGTCTCCCGCAACATTCGAGACTTGAACCGTGTTGTGAAATACCACGCCGCTGCCGTCGGGATAAAACGCGGGCCAGCCCGGGAAATGGGCGTTGTCACGGTAGAGCTCGCGCAAATTCGAGAACGCAAACGGAGGCGACCCGCACGCCTTACCCCCATCGGCCTGCCCACAGTCGAAGTCCATGATGGCGAGCGAGTGACCCCCGCCCGCCGTGACCCCCGCTGCGCCGGGACCCTCCCAGAAATTGAAGGTGACGTGCCTGCCGTCGGGCGAGAACGCGGGCGTCACCGCGGCCTTCACCGCGCTCGTGAAGCCGGTTGAAGCGATCGCCGATCCGTTCGACCGCGCAAAGAGGTTCGAGTCGATCGACGTGTGCTCGCGCGCGTGCCGGGAGTTCGACAGCCCGAAGCTTCCGTCGGGATACAAGCCTCCCCACAGAAATTTCCGATTGTTCGAAGTGTTGTCGGGGGCAGCGCCCGAATACGTAGACAGGACTGCGCCTTTTTGGGTCAGGTCATACGAGGCACCGTTGCTGTAGGTCTCGTCCTGCGTGATGAGCGTCGAGCCGTCGCTCGAGACTTCGTGGCAGACATGGCACGAAGCCTCCGTGCCCGGCAGTGCGATCGAGGGTGCGTACGCGCCTGGCTGAATGGCCAGCACGGCGCCCTTTGAGCCGGAAACGAGGCTCGAATTATAGGAGTTGTAATAAACAGTGCCCTTCAAGATCCCAGGAGAGACCGTCCACGTCTCCTCGATTGGGCCCCATACGGTGCTGCCGTCCGACAGGTACAAGGCAGCCTTGAGGGGATCACCCGTATTGCCGAGAAGCGCCTTCCGCCAGGCGGCCTGATCGACCGGATGATTGATGAAATTGGGCGCGGCGTAATATCCATCGAACGAAAAGAGCTTCTGTTCGAGGTGTATGCGCACGTACTTCGTCGCCGGCGCGTGCGTGGTCTGCCACTGAAGCAGCGGAGCCAAAATGCCACGCGGCCACACGGTTCGGTCGTAGGGATAGAGCCAGCCGAGCTCCGCGGCGTTCGCCGGCGCGACTGCGGCGCCGCTCAGGATGGCGACCGTCTGCGGTGACACAGGTCCTCCGTAGTCGTTGCCTCCGACGCCGTTGTTGCCGCCCGTCCCGCCGCCCGCGTCGGGAGCGCCGCCGTCGGGAGCGGGCTTGCCGCTCTGCGTGATCTTGATTCTGACCGAGAGCGGAGTGGTCGCGGTGAGATTGCCGAACGTCGCGGTCACGCTTCCCGTGCCGCTCACGTTGCCGCTCGCCGTGAAGATTCCTGTCGACGCCACGAGCTTGCCGAGCTCGCCGCGGTCGATGGCGAAGTTGGCCGCGACGGGGGCGTTTTGGTTGCTCACGGCCGTGAGCGTGAGCGGCGCGGTGGTGATGACCCCGTTGTCGATCGTGACGTCGACGATGGGCGAGGCCGGAATGATGCTGATCGACGTTACGGGACCGCCGCCGTCGGCGCCGACAAACACGGTCTCATCGCCGGGCATGCCGTCGGGCGCGCTGTTTCCGCTATCGCCCCCGTCGCTGTCAGTCGGAGCCTGCTGCGCGTCTGCGCCGCAGCCAGCCTGGGCCGCCGCCCAAACGATCGCTGATACGAGACCGACCGTGGCCGCTGCGCGGTGCCAACCCGACTTCGCCATCACTGCTCTTCTCCTCGAAATCAGGTCTCGATGTTTCGCTTAGAGGCTATCATCGCAGGGCCGGGTCACGTCAGCGAAACCAAACGCGCGGCCGTCGCGTATCCGGTACCACCGACTCACCTGGCCTTATCGTTGGTGGCGGGGGTTGTTCGTGGCGGGCGTTCGATGTGAAAGGATTTTGCGCATGAACTTTGTCTCTGTTCGAACCGCGTGCCCTGTCGCCCTCGTTCTCGCCGCTGCCTGCAGCAAGCAGGAGAGCGCCCCTTCCGCGCCGCTGGCCAGCGCCGTGACGGCCGCCCCGGCGCCCGCGGCCTCCATGCTGACCGACTACGCGATCGACGTCGCGAGCAAGGCCGCGATCGATCTGGAGGCGCCAAAAGAGCACATCAAGGCCGACGCGACGTCGGCGGCCGGCTCGCTTCGGGTCGATCTCGCGAAGCTCACGAACTCGCGCGGAGAGGTGAAGTTCGACCTGACCCAGCTGAAATTTCGCACGTTCGATGACGAGGGCAAAAATGCCTCGCAGACTGAGCACGCGCGCAACTGGCTTGAGGTCGGCGCGCTCGTCGACGCTCCGACGCGCGCCGGAAACCAGTTCGTGGTCTTCGCGATCCAGTCCATCGAAGCGGTGAGCGAGCCCGACGTCAGCAAAATCGCCCCGGTGCGCGTAGGTGACGAGGACGTGCGCAGCGCGACGCTGACGGCCCGCGGCGACTTCCTGCTCCACGGCCGCAAGGTCTCCAAGGACGTCGCGCTGCAGGTCGCGTTTCACTACGCCAAGGGCGCTGACGCGGTCGCGCGGCCGCTGTTCATTTCGGTCAAGACTGCCACTCCGATGCACGTCACCCTCGCCGAGCACGACGTGAAACCGCTCGACGGCTTTGGTAAAGTGGCGCAGTGGACGGCGAACCTCGTCTCGAAGGTGGCCACCAACGCCGATGTCACGCTCGACCTTCGCGCCTCGCCTCGCTGACCCTACAACCACGATTCAGATCGTACTTTTTCCTCCCGTTTTCGTCTTTCAAGGAGTCCCATCATGCGCGCCAATTTGAGCTTTGAACACATCGCCTCCACCCTCGCGGTACTCGGCACGGGCGCAGCGCTCGTGGCTGCGTGTGGCGGCTCGCCCGCGGCGCCTCCCGCGTCGGCCGCAGAGGTCGCGGCTCCTGTGGCGGCTGCGGGGCAGGCGCACGCGTCGTGCTCCGCGAATGGCTGCGGCGCTGCGAAGGGCGGCGGGCAGACTTCGTGCGGCGCAAAGACCGCCGATGCGCCGAAGTCGCCCGAGCCCGTGGTCGCCGCGCCTCCCGCGGCAGCGCCGCCTTCCACTGCGTCCGCTGGCGCGTCCGCTGGCGCAGCCGCCGACGTCGGAGCGGCTCCGCAGAAGGCCGCTGCTCCGCCTCCTGCGCCCGCGAAAAAGGCGCCCGCGGCGAAGCCGACCGGGCAGGCGAGCTGCGGCGCCGGCACCTGCGCGGTCGACCCCAAGAAGAAGTGACCGGGCGACCGTCGGGCGTCGGTCTCGGGCTGCGCTGGGAGTTCATCGACGCCCTGCTCGAACGCTTGCCGGGCGAGATCGATTTTCTCGAGGTCTCGCCTGAAAACTACCTTCGCCGCGGGGGGTATTTCCCCGCGGCGCTCGAGCGCCTTCGCGGCCGCTATCCTGTCATTACCCACGGCCTGACGATGTCGCTCGGCGGCGTCGCCCCGCTCGGCGCAGGCTACTTGCGCGAGCTTGGGGCCTTTGTGCGCGAGGTGGGCAGCCCGTGGCACTCCGATCACTTGTGCTTCGGCTCGGTTTCCGGCGCGGTGATGCACGAGCTGCTCCCCATCGCGTTCGACGAGGCTACCGTCGCGCGGGTGGTCGACCGCGTGCGCGCCGCCCAGGATGCGCTCGGCGTGCCGATGGCGGTCGAGAACATCAGCTTTTACCTGCACCCAGGCGCCCGCGGGATGAGCGAGCCGGAGTTTCTCTCGCGCGTCTGCGAGGGAGCCGATTGCGGCCTGCTCCTCGACGTGAACAACGCCTACGTCAACGCGCAAAACTTCGCCTTCGACGTGACCGAGTGGATGCGGGCCGCCCCGCTCGGCCGCGTCGTGCAACTTCACGTCGCCGGTCACGAATGGTTCGATGAGGCCGATTTTGTCGACGGCGCGAAGGGGCGCATCATCCTCGACACGCACGGCGCCGACGTGATCGACCCGGTGCTCGCGCTGCTGGCCGACGTGCTGCGCGTGACGGGCCCGGTGCCCGTGCTGCTCGAGCGCGACCAGAATTTCAGCGATCTCGATGCGTTGCTCGCCGAGGTGGCGCGCGTTCGCGCGGTGGTGTCAGCAGCCACCGAGGAGCACGCCGCGCTCGCCGAGATCAGCCAGTAGCGCCGCGAGCTGCCCCACGACTTCGCTCGTAAGGCCCACCCCGGTGCGTACGCTCGCGCCCTCGATCGCGGCGCCCAGCAGCGCTCCGGCCATCATCGCTTCGAGCGCATCAAACGCGAGCGAGCCCAACTCCAGCACGCGCACGACGTGCTCTGCGTCGCGATACATCAGCAGCCGCTGGTCACCGATCGCTGGGGGTTGCGAATCGTCCGGATCGTCGCTCAGGTGTTGCACGGCCGCGCCGAGCCGGACGAGCCTCGCGATCGAAGAAAACGCCACCGGCCGGTCGAGCGACAGCTCAGACAGCAGGCTCGGCTCGGCCATGTTCGGCATCGACGACAGCTCGAAGTGGAGCAGCTCGTAGCGCCCCAGGTCGACCAGATACGGCGGCACGCTGGCGCGCGACGGCCACCGGCGCAGCGCCCACGCGAAGAACTCGCCGGGTACGTCCTTGAGAAAATGCGTCGACGGCGGCGCGTCTTCGAGGAAGCGTGCGAACTCGGCATCGAAAGCCCCGTCGCAGGCGGCGTTGAGGCGCGCCCGCGTGCGCGGCAGCAGGCGAAAGGCGACGCCCTCGAGGTTGCTCCGCACGAGGCGCCGGTAGAGCGCGAGCCTGCCGGTCTGCGATCGCATCGCTTCGCGCTCGCGTTCGCTCAGCGTCGAAGCGGCGAGATACGCGCCCTCGTCCTGCGCGAGCTCTGAGCCCGCGCGCTCCCGCAGGCACGCGTCCGCGATCGTGTCCTGCATCGATTGGCTCGCCATCGCGCACGCATCATACGCCCGGGGAGCCGCCTCTGTCAGGGCTCGGGCGCCACGGTCTTGCAGCAGCGGAAGCCGAGATGGTAGTTCACATGCCACGCGTTTTCGATCGGCTCGACGTGCCAGCGCGGGTCGAAGTTGCACGTGTCGGGATAAGTCTCGCGGTCCGCGGGGGGCTTCGGCAGGGGAGCCTTCGCGGCGATCGCGCTCGCGAACTCGGCGTCCGACGGGCGCATGACCTCGGAGTAGAAAAACGCGCTGCCCTTGAGCTGCGTAACGGTGTGCGTCGCGTCTTCTTTCCGCGTCATGATCTCGGCCACGTTTCCGTGCTGATCGTAGACGCCGAAGCGCGAACGACACGCCGGAAACGCCCCGGAAGGCTCGGTGTCGGTGCCGCAGGTTTGGTAGGCGCGCTGTGCGGTGTGGGGATCGCAGCTTCCGACGCGCTTTTTATGTGTATTGCACACAGAAAGGTCGAGCGCGTCGCCGTAGGCATAGCGGCGATCGGGCCCGCCGGAGGGATCGCCGCGGCAGGCGAGCTGCCACTCGCCCTGCGTGCAAAGTCGCTTGCCCTGCAACGCGCACAGCGTAGCGGCGTGCGTCGGCGGAGACCACACGATCGGCAGCTCGCACGCCTGGTTCGGAAACTCGAAAATATCGACGCAGGTGGTGGCGGATTTTTCGGCCCCGCCTTTGTAGATCGGCACCATGTTGGGCGAGCCGCAGCGGCTCCGCTGAGCTTCGGTCTGCAGCGTCACGCCGCTCAGCCCCTCGAGGCACGCGCGCTTGCCGATGCTGTGGTGCGCGATCGCCTTGTTGCCCTGACTCATGCGCGAAGGCGTTGGGCCGAAGTTGTTGTTCAGAAACAGGTCGGGCCTGAGCCGCGCGCTTCGTTCGGGCGCATATTCCTGAACCGAAAACAGCGCGAGCAGCGCTTCGCGCGACTCGTGGTGGAGCGCCATCGGATCGTCGAATTCGGCCTGCGCATCCGCCCCCTGCGATGCGCCCGCTTCCGGGGCGCTCGCGTCTCGCTCCGGCGCCGCCTCGCGCGCGGCGTCTCGCGCGGCTTCGCGCTGCGGCTCCTCGAGTGACTGCTGCACGGCCTTGGTGCAGCCGATGGCAAACGCGAGCAGGGCGACGGTTCGCGAGGCGCGCAGCGTCACGGCGCGAGCTGAAACTTCTGCTTCGTCGTGGCGCCCGCGGTGATCGTGATCGTCACTCCGTCGGTCTTGCCCGCCTTCATGCAGCGCACCGCGTGAGGCCCCGCGGACAGCTCGACGTCGGTGATCGGCGTGGGGCCGAAGTCTTTGCCGTCGATCGTGATGTTGCACCAGTCGGGGGCCGCCGACACCCAGAGCTTGCCGCTACCCTTGGGCTGCGCGGGCTTTCCCGCCGGCAGCGCGTCGACGCTGACCGACGGCGGATCGGCGGGGGCCAGCTGCGAGGGCGCGATCGCGGAAGGCGGCGCACTGGCTACGAGCGCAGCGGGGCTGCTCCCTTGCGGCAGCTGCGTCGACCGCGCCACCCACACCAGCGCGAGCACCACTGCCGCCATCGTGGCGAGCACGATGCCGCCGCCGATGAACAACATCGCCGGCTGGCTGCTGTTACGGCGCTGCATCTGCGGAGTCGCGCTGAACGCGGGCGGTGGCATCGACGTGCGCAGCTCTTCGTAGTACGCAGGCGGTCGGTCGCTCGGCCGAACAATGGCCGGCATCGCGTTGGTCGCGTCGGGATCGGAGAGCGTCGCAGACGAGCTGACGCAGGGCGCGAGCCGAAGCGGAAGTTGCTCGAGCTCGGGGAGCTGGGCCGCGAGTCGCTCGATGACGGCTTCCATCGTTTGGAGGCGCTGGTTGCGGTCGGTCACGAGGCAGTCGCGCACCACCGCGCGCAGCCCCTCGATCAGGTCGGGCACGTAGTCGTTGACGCTCTTCGGCTGCTGGGTCGCGATCGTCACCAGCAGCGCGTTGAAGTTCGGCGCGTCGTAGCAGCGAAAGCCGCACAGGCCTTCGAAGAGAATCGCGCCGAACGCGAAGATGTCGCTGCGGTGGTCGACGTCGGTCGCGCCCATCGCCTGCTCGGGGCTCATGTACAGCGGCGAGCCCAGCACGGTGCCGGCGATCGTGAGCGCGTTGTCGCGGTCGTCTTCGAGCAGGAACTTGCTCACGCCGAAGTCGAGCACCTTCGGAACGGCGATCCCCTCGCGGTCCTTGTGCAGGTAAATGTTCGACGGCTTGAGGTCGCGGTGAACGACGCCGCCGCGGTGTGCTGCGAGGAGCGCGCGCGCGACATCGAGCATGATGCCCACGAACTCGTAGACCGTCATCGGTGGGTGCTGCCTGCGAATGGCCACCTCGAGCGAAACGCCCGACAGCAGCTCCATCACAAGAAACAGCATGCCGTCTTCGGTCTGCCCGATGTCCATCACCTCGATGACGTTGGGGTGCTGCACGCGGCCGCTGATCTTGCCCTCCATCAGGAAGCGGCGCGCCGCCTCGGGCGACTTGGCGATGCCTTCGAGGAGGAATTTGATCGCGAACTCGCGCTCCGTGAAGATGTTCGTCGCAGACCAGACCGTAGCCATTCCGCCCATGCCGAGCAGCTGGTTGAGGCGGTACTTGCCCGCGATCATCTGGCCTTGTTGAAGCGACATCGAAACGGCTACCGAACCTGAAAAACGAAGTGGGCTGCGAGACGTGAGTCAGACCAGCATAAGGAAAAATCGCCCCTCGCGGGGGAGTCTCGTCGCAATCGTGCCGAGCCCTTAAACAAGGGTCTGCGTGAGGCCGCCGTCGACCACCATGGTGTGGCCGGTCATGTAGCTCGACGCGTCGCTGGCCAGATAGACCGCGGCGCCCGCCATTTCTTCGGGCTGCGCGTGCCGGTGCAGGCCCGTGCGTTCGTTGATTTTTGCAACCAGCTCCTCGCTCTGCATGATCGCCGCGGCGAGGCGCGTGTCGACGAAGCCAGGAGCGATGGCGTTGACGCGGATGCCGCTCGCCCCGAGCTCGTAAGCGAGCGTCTTCGTGAGCGAAATGACAGCGGCTTTCGTCGCGGCGTAAACACCCTGAAGGGGCGTGCTGCGCAGGCCGGCGACGCTCGCGAGGTTGATGAGCGAACCCGGGGCGCCCCGGCCGCGCAGGTGCAGCGCGACCTCTCGCATCATCCAAAAATAACCCTTGAGGTTGACCTCGAAGGTTTTGTCCCACGCGCCCATGTCGATGTCGAGCGTTGGGCCGAAGTGCGGATTCGTGGCGGCGTTGTTGACGAGAATGTCGACTTTTCCGAAATGCGCCACCGCGCTCGCCACGAGGCGCTTGCAGTCTTCTTCTTTGCCGGTGTGGGCCACAACCGCGCGCGCGCTGCCGGGTCGATCGGCCTCAAGCTCGGCGGCGGCTGCGTTCACGCCATCGGCTTTGCGCGCGGCGATGACGACCCTGGCGCCTGCGTCGACGAACCCCCGTGCGATCGCAAGGCCGATGCCTCGGCTGCCGCCGGTGACAATGGCGACCTTGCCTTCGAGTGGGAGTTGCGGCGACATGGGGTGAGGGGCGGTATCACGAATTGCCCGGGGTCGAAAGTGTGACGTTCCTGCAACGACGGATTAATCTCGTGGGGGCACGCTCGCGGCGTCGACGCCTTCGGTTTCGAGCGTCGCGATCACCGCGTCGAACCAGCGCCCGACGGTGGCAGGAAACGGCCACATCCAGCCGTAATCCGGCCCTGTAAAGCGCCCGACGATGTGCGGCCTGAGCGCGCGAGCGTGTTCGATTCCCAGAAGCTCGGCCGTCGCGCGCAGGGTCTCCGCGTAGGCTTCCCACTCGATACGCGCCCTGCCGTAGGCCAGAAATAGAGGAAAAAACGGCAGCAAGTAGACGACGGCCATGCGCGCGTCGCCCATCCGCGCGCGCTGGCGAAGGTGAATGCGCTCGTGGCGGAGCAGAATCACGCGGTCGAGGTCGCCCATCGCGTCCCAGGCGTCGGGCACCCAGAGCTTGCCGAAGAGCACAGTGTGGTAGCGCGTCGCGTACGTGCGCATGCCGCCGACCGTAAGGACCATGAGCGCCACGTGGATGGCCCTCTGCAGGGCGTCGCCGCGCTTGTAGCGAATCTCGAAGGTCGGAAACTCGGCTTTGATCTCGGCTGCGAAGGCGTGTGCGCGCGTCATCTGTCGGGGCTCCTTGATTGCGGTGCGCACCGGGCCGCGGCCCGCCGCGTGGCTCGCCTGCGACGTGCCGACCATGCTCGCCGCCTTCACGGTGCGCCAAGGCTTCGCGTCTCATGAAACCACGTATCGGCCCGTCGCTGAAGGCGCGCGTGAGCGCTGCGTCCCGGCGCGCGTACTGCTGGCGTGTGCCCGGCCGATTGGCTCCGGGATCAAAGGGCGCTAGAGAGCGCGCGTGCAGAGAGCCGCGCTGTTCGACATGGACCGCACCCTCGTGCGGCGCGAGACCGCGTCGCTTTATGTGCGCTATCAGCGCGAAATCGGCGAAGCGTCGCTCCTCGACCTGGCGCGGGTGACGTACTGGGTC
Organism: Myxococcales bacterium; assembly: GCA_947473045.1. Taxonomy (GTDB): domain Bacteria; phylum Myxococcota_A; class Polyangia; order Polyangiales; family Polyangiaceae; genus JANYHY01. Next base: position 54,434 of record CANJCO010000032.1, read on the forward strand.
GCGCAGTACACGCTCGGCGTGATCGACGTCGAGTCGGTGGCGAGGCGATCGCTCGCGGCGCTCGCAGGTACGCCCGAGCAGCGCCTCATCGATCGCTGCGACGACTGGTTCGGACGCTACGTGCTCCCGCACGTGACCGACGCGGGACGCCACGCGGTGGCCTACCACCGGGCGCGCGGCGACGTCGTGGCGATCGTAACCGGCGCGACGTCGTACGCAGCCAGACCGCTCGCGCGCCTGCTGGGCATCGAACACGTGGTGGCGAGCGAGCTCGAACGGGACGAAGATCGCAATTTCACGGGCAGACCCGAGCAGCCGCTCTGCTTTGGCGCGGGCAAAATTACGCGCGCCGGAGCGCTCGCGAAGCAGCTCGGCTTCGATCTCGAAAAGGCTGTATTTTACAGCGATTCCTACACTGATCTGCCCCTGCTCGCGCACGTCGCCGAGCCTGTCGTCGTCAATCCCGACGCCCGCCTGCGCCGACACGCGCTGCGCGAGGGTTGGCGCATCGAGCGTTGGTAGCGCCCCGCTGACGAGCGCGCGCGGCGGTGATAAGAGCCTGCGTCGATGCTCGACTCCGTCATCGACTCCATCGTTGCAATCGCGCTCGCCGAAGACCTCTCCGCGGGCGACGTCACCACCGAGAGCTGCATCCCCGAGGGTGCGATTTCAGTGGCACACGCCGTCGCGCGCAGGCCCATGGTGGCGTGCGGAGCGCGCGTCTTCGCCCGTGTATTTGCGCACATCGACGCGCAGCTTCGCGTGGAGCTTCGCGTCGCCGACGGCGCTCGCGTCGAAGCCGGCCAGCCGCTGTGGAGCGTGTCCGGATCGTCGCGCGCGATTCTCATGGGCGAGCGCACAGCCCTCAACTTGACGCAGCGGATGAGCGGCGTCGCCACGCTGACGCGCTCGTATCTCGACGCGGTTCCGCAAGGCTGCGCGACGCGCATCACCGACACGCGCAAGACGACGCCGGGCCTGCGCGCGCTGGAGCGCTACGCCGTGAGAACGGGCGGCGGTCACAACCACCGGGACAACCTCGGCAGCGCGGTGCTCATCAAAGACAACCACATCGTGGCCGCCGGCGGCATTCGCGAGGCGATCCGCGCGGCGCGGGCGTTCGCCCCGCACACCTGCCGCATCGAGTGCGAAGTCGACTCGCTCGCTCAGCTCACCGTCGCCCTTGATGCCGGCGCGGACATCGTGCTGCTCGACAACATGAGCACCGAGATGGTCCAGCAGGCAGTCGCGCTCACCCGCGGACGCGCCCTGCTCGAAGCGTCGGGCGGAATCACGCACGCGCGCATCGCCGAGCTCGCCCGCGCCGGCGTCGACGTGATCTCTTCGGGCGCGCTCACGCACTCCGCGCCCGCAGCGGACATAGGCCTCGATTTCGACGCCGCGTGATGAACCGGATCGGTGACGATCTCAGGGGCGCGGCCGCCGCGATCGCGCGCACGGGCAGCGCGCTCGGGGCGCCGCTCGAGCTGCTTGCCGAGACGGCATCGACGAGCGATCTCGCCAAGCACGCCGCCAGGCTCGGCGCGCCACACGGCAGCACCTGGGTCGCCGAAGAGCAACACCATGGGCGGGGCAGGCAGGGGCGAACATGGTCGGCGGTGCGTGGCGAAAGTCTCCTCGTTAGCGTGATCGTGCGCGTGGTTTGCCCTGTCGCGCGGTTGCCCGAGCTCGCGCTCGCCGCTGGACTCGCCGTGGCGAGCGCGGTGCGCCTCCAGGCGCCCGAGGCCTCCGCGCGCGTGAAATGGCCAAACGACGTAGTCGCGGGGGGCAAGAAGATGGGCGGTATACTGGTCGAGTCGGTCGGCGTGACCGCGAACGCCGCGGCGCTGGTCGTCGGTGTCGGCTTGAACGTAAACACCCGCGTGTTTCCGCCCGACCTTGCGGATCGCGCAACTTCGGTCGCGCTGCTGTCGGGTCGGCCGTGCGATCGCGGGCAGCTCCTCGCGCTCATCCTCGCGGAGCTCGATCGCGATCTGTCCCTCGTCGCGGCGCGCGGTCTCTCCGCAATCGCCGCGCGCCTTTCGGCCGTCGACGCCCTTCGCGGAGCGCAGGTTTGCACCGACGACGGCACCGTCGGCATCGCTCGCGGCATTGACGCATCGGGGCGGCTTCGCGTCGAGCGGCCCGACGGCACCGTCGCCACCCTGGTCGCGGGCGAGGTGCACCTCGTGCCGCCGCCGCCGACGCCGCATTAGCAGGGTGTTGAAAAACACCCTGATAGTAATTGGCGAAGCCAATTGCGTGGGGTGGGGACCCCGAAAAACCGCGTTTTTCGGGGCGGGGAGGTGCATACCTCCCCGAGATGAAAGGCTAGCAGGCCGTTCTTCAACGGCCTGTTA
>CANJCO010000033.1 GCA_947473045.1 Myxococcales bacterium
ATTTCATCGAAATCGGCTACCCCGCCGCGCTGCTGGAAGAGCGCATTTTGCTGGTCGATACGCCAGGCGTCAACGACCTGTCGCTGCAGCGCTCCGACATCACCTACAGCTACATTCCAAGGGCCGATGCGGTGCTGTTTCTGCTCGATGCCGGGCAAATTCTGAAAGAGAGCGAGCGCGTCTTTCTTGAAGAAAAGCTGCTCCGGGGGTCGCGCGACAAGATCGTGTTCGTGATCACCAAGTGGGACTTGCTCAGCGAGAGCGAGCGGCAGGAAGCGCTCGCCTACGCGAAGGCGCAGCTCGCGAAGCTCGTCACCGCGCCCGTGGTGTTTCCGGTGAGCGCCGAACGCGCGATCGCAGGCGATTTTGCAGCCAGCGGCCTTGCCGACCTGCTCGCCTACCTGACGCGATTTCTCGCCGAGGAGCGCGGACGCATCCTGCTGGGCAACGCGATCGGCGAGGCGCTCGGCGCGGCCGCGACGCTGTCGAAGGGCATCGACGCGCGGCGACGGGCGATCTCGATGAGCAACGAGGAAATCGACCGCAGAATCGGCCTGCTCGAGGCCGATCTGGCCGGACAGTCCGGCACGCTCGAACAGCGGCGGGCGCACATTCGCGAAGAGGTCAGCGGAATCAAAGTCGGCGCCCGAAAAGACCTCGAGCGCTTCGTCGACGAAGTGATTCGGCAGCTGCCCAACGTCATCGATGCGGCCAAGGCCGACGAGCTGAAGCAGTACCTTCCCAGCTTTCTCGAAGACACGTTTCGCACATGGGGAGAGGCGCAAACGCGGGAGCTCGGGGGCCAGCTCGAAGGCCTCGCCGAGCGCACGATCGCCCTGGTGAGGGACGACGCGCACGACGCCACGCGGCGCGTGGGCGAGGCGCTCGGAGCCGATGTAAAGCGCCTCGACGTGCGGGTCGATACGTTCAACTACGACGCGGGAGTGAGCGCGCTGCTCGCCATCGGCATCGGCACGCTCTTCGTGAACCTCATGCTGGGGGGCGTGCTGATCGCGGCAGCCCCCGTCGTGGCCTACATGCTGCGCGGCCGCATCGAGGGCGAGTACCGCAAGCGGGCGAAAGAGCTCGCCCCCGACGTGGTTCGCGCCGCTGCCGCGAAGGTGGGCCCCAAGCTCGACGAGTTGGTCGATGCCTTCGCAGAAAAGCTCGAGGCCTGGGTCGTGACCGCGAGCGAAGAGCTCTACCGCGAAGTGCTCGAAGTGCTGCGCGATGCCCGCGAAGCGCGACAGCGCGGAACGGTCGACGAAGTCGGTGCGACCGCGGATGTCGAGGCCGAGGCAGGCGCGCTGGCCGCCGGCGTGGTGCATCTCGAGGCGATGCGCGCTGCGCTGTGGTCGCCCGGCGAGCGCGCCCGGATCGCGCCGGCGTAAGCGCGTCAGCACGCAATCGCGGCAGAAAACACGACAAGTGGACATTCAGCTCTGCCTTCTGGTATTGCGCGGTGAGGGCGGGGTCTTTTTTTCCTTCTCCGCCACGAGCGATTACCTAAAATGCCGATTTCCAAGAAGAACAAGCCGAAGCTGTCCGCGGCAAAGGTCGTAAAGACCAAGGCCACCAAGCCCGCGAAAGCGGCGCCCAAGGTCGCCAAAGCCGCAGCGAAGACCGCCAGGGCGCCGGCGAAGAGCGCGAAATCTGCAACGAAATCCACCGCAAAAACCGGCGGCAAGTCGAAGGCGGGCGCGGCGGGCAAAGACGAAAAGGGCAAGCGCAAGCTCGGTCTGCGAGGCGCCGCTCCGTGGGCCGCGCGTCATGCCGCCAAGCACGCCGAAGAGGCCCGGGCGCGCGCTTCGCAGCCTGCCCTTCCCGGCAGCGCACGCGCCACGATTCGCACCCCTTCCGGCGCTGAAGACATCAAGCAGAAGATCGGCGCGCTCAACAACTGCCTCGCCCAGATCAAGGGCCTGCGCAAAGCCCTCCACAAGACCTTCTTCGACATCGGCCTCGTGCTCCGCGACATTCAGGCACGCAAGCTGTTCGAGCCCAAAGGCTACGGCACCTTCGACGCGTTTCTCGATCGCGAGATCGACCTGGGCAAGACGACCTCGCAGCGCCTCGTCCGCATCACGCAGGTGTTCATCAAAGAGGCCGCGCTCGACTTCGGCATGGAGCGTTGCATCAACGGCTTGATGACCCTCGAAGCCGTGCCCGAAGCGGCGGGTTCGTCGGTGCGCCTCGAAAGCGGCAAGATTCCGCCGGCTCCGATTTCGACGACGATGCTGCCGCTGCGTCCGCCCGGCCGCTGACCGGCTACGCCCCTGCCCCTCCACCCTCCGGCGCACTTCGCGCTGCCGGAAGCGACACGATCACGCTCGCGCCCTTGCCCCGCGCGCTGTCGATGCGCACGTCTCCGCCGTGCTGATCGATGATCTTGCGCACGATCGACAGCCCAAGCCCCGTTCCTGCCTCCTTGGTGGTGAAGAACGGGTCGAACACTTGCGCGAGCACGCTCGGGTCGATTCCGGGGCCGGTGTCGTCGAGCTGTAAGACCACTTTATTTTCTCTTGAAAAGACTTTTGCGCTCAGCGATCCGCCGTCTTTCATGGCCTCAAGGGCGTTGACGACCAGGTTGAGCACGACTTGCTTCAACTTCTCGGCGTCGCCGATCGCACGCGGCCCGTCGCTGTCGATTTCGACGGCGATCTTCACTCCGCGCGCTTCGGCCTGCTCCCGCTCGAGGGCGAGCACGGCCTCGACCAGCTCGCCAAGCTCGACCGCCTGACGCGACAACTCCCTCGGGCGCGCGAGCTCGAGGAACTCGGTGAGGAGCCGCCCGAGGCGACCGATCTCGTCGCCCACGATGTGGAGGCGCTTGTGCATTTCGCTGCGCGTGCCGGGGCTCAGCTCGGCGAGCCTGTCGACGGCGCGGTTGAGCAGGTGAAGCTGCAAATTGGCTGCGTTTAGGGGGTTTCGAATCTCGTGGGCGAGGCCCATCGCGAGCTCGCCCATCGCGGAGAGCGCCTCGGCGTCGGCCGCTCGCTTCTCGAGCGCGCGGCGCTCGGTCGTGTCGATCCCGATGCCGTAGACGAGCCCGCCGCCTTCGGAGTGGGCGAAGCCGTCACGCACCCGCGACAGGTGCCAGCGCACCCGGTGCATCGCCCCGCGCTCGGCCAGGCGATCGCCGAACGACGTCTCGACTTCCCGCGCTTTGTCCCCGGCGAGCGCCGCCGCCAGCGCGTCGGTCAGCCTCTGCCCGTCTTCGCGCGAGACCCATCGCGAGACAAAATCGTGACCCCGCGCCTCCTCGGACGCAACGCCGGCCATCGAGGCTGCTTTTCTATTGAAAAGAACCACGCCGCCGCTCGCGTCAAGCGCCACGACCAGAACGTCGGTGAGCTCGACCACTGCGCGATAGCGACGCTCGAGCTCCGCGCGCTCACGCGTGAGACGCACCTTGGTGATCGCCTGCTCGACGGTCGCGATGAGCTCTTCGGGGCGGAAGCTCTTGACGATGAGGGCGAACGCGCCGCTGCGGAGCGCGGCGATGGCGGCGTCCATGCTCGCGAAGCCGGTGATGAGGACGACCTCGCCCTCGACCGACAGCGCGCGCAGCGGGATGATCAAGTCGACGCCGCTCGCGTCGGGGAGCTTCACGTCGACGATCGCCACATCGAAGCCTTCGTCGCGGGCCATCGCAAGCGCTTCGCGACCGCACGTGGCCGTGCGCACGACGTAGGCCGCCGGGCCAGTGCCGGCGCCCAACAGGACGTCGCGGAGGGCCCCTGCGAGGTCGGCGTTGTCGTCGACGATGAGCACGCGGCCAAGCGAAGTCGCCCGCGGCGGGGTCGGAAGCGTCTGCGGCATGGGTCGCGCTACCCGAGCCCGAGCGCGCGCTTGATCGCGTCGTTGACCATCTGCGGATTGGCGCTGCCCTTGGTCTCTTTCATGACCTGCCCGACGAAAAAGCCCATGAGGCTCGCCTTCCCCGCTCTCAGGGCCTCGGCCTGGCGGCTGTTGGCGAGGACGATCGCGGCCACGATGGCGTCGATGGCCGCCGCATCGGAGACTTGCGCCATGCCGCGCTCGCGCACGACGTCGGCCGGGGCGCGCGGGGTGCCGGCGATAAGCGCGTAGACTTCTTTTGCCTGCTTGCCGCTGATCGTGGCGGCGTCGACCAGCCCGAGCAGCTCGGCGAGCTGCGCCGGCGAAATCGGGAAGTCGGCTTCGAGTCCGCGGGTGACGATCCCGCCCAAAATTTCGCTTTGAACGAAATTTGCGGCCTTCGCGCCGTCGCCGTGAAGTCGCGCGCAGTGCTCAAAAAATGACGCTATTTGAGGATGCTGCGTGAGCACCTGCGCCGCATAGGGCGTGATTTCATATTGTGAAACGAATCGTTCACGCTTGGCCCGTGGCAGCTCGGGCATGGCCTGCCGTACCTGCTCGATCCACGCGTCTTCAAGCACCAGCGGCGGCAAATCGGGCTCGGGGAAGTAGCGGTAGTCCTGCGCGGTCTCCTTGCTGCGCATCGAAAACGTGCGGCCGGCCTTTTCGTCCCACCCGCGCGTCTCGTGCTCGATGCGCCCGCCGCCCTCGACGATGGCCTGCTGGCGCAGCGCCTCGTACTCGATCGCCTTTTGCACGAAGCGAAACGAGTTAATGTTCTTGAGCTCGACGCGCGTCCCGAGCTGCGGCGCGCCTTTTTTTCGGATGGACACGTTCGCGTCGCAGCGAAACGAGCCCTCTTCGAGGTTGCCGTCGTTGATGCCGATGAAGATGAGAATTTCCCGCAGCGACCGCAGGTATTCGGCCGCCTCGGCGCCGCTCGACAGCTCAGGCTCGCCCACGATCTCGACCAGCGCCACGCCGGAGCGGTTCAGATCCACGATCGAGTCTTCGCCGCGCGCGTGGCTGCTCTTGCCGGCGTCTTCTTCCATGTGCACGCGGGTGATGCGCACGACCTTTTCGACTCGCGCGCCCGACGCGCCAGGGACCTCGATGCTGAGCGCGCCTCCCTCGCTGCAGGGCTCGTCGAACTGACTGATCTGGTAGCCCTTGGGCAAGTCCGGATAGAAGTAGTTCTTGCGCGAAAATCGGCTTGTTTTCTGCAGCGTGCAGCCGAGCGCGAGGGCCGTACGAACCGCGAATTCGACCGCACGGGCGCTGAGCACCGGCAGCGCTCCGGGCAGGCCAAGGCAAGTCGGGCAGACCTGCGTGTTGGGGGCTGCACCGAAGGTCGCGGGGCAGGCGCAAAACGCCTTGGTATGCGTCAGCAGCTGCGCATGCACCTCAAGGCCGATGACGGTCTCGTACTCGCTCATGGTGCGACGGAGGCTAGCAGACGCGCAACCCGGCCCGGTGCGCGGCGAGCGCGGCGGTCACTCTGCGGCGGCGCAGCAGCGAAAGCCGGTGGAGTAGTCGTGATACTCGTGCGCGTGCGCCCGCGTGGCGTAGCTGCATCCGTCGCCGTTGATGGTCGTGTCGAGGTAGTAGCCGCCCGCGAACGTACCGTGGGGGGCGGCGGGATCGGACGAGACCCACTCGTGCAGGTTGCCCACGATGTCGACGACGCCATAGTCGTTTGTGCACGCGGGGTAATCGCCAGTGAGCGCCAGCGCGCCGGAGACCTGACCGAGGCGCGGATCGTTGAGCCTCGTCCAGACGGCGGGATCGATCTGCGAGGGACGAACGCTCGGCTTGCCTACGACCCTGCGGCGCGGCGGCGGAGCGGTCTTCGCGCCGGCCCTCGCGGGGGATCGCGCGGGAGGCCTCGCAGCAGCGGCAGCCGCAGGCCTGCGCGCCGGATTACCTGTATGCTGCACGGTCTTCTTTTTCGCGCTTTGCGGCGGATGCGCCGCTCTCGCTGCGTGCGGCGTCGCGCGCCCGGGCTGCTGGCGGGGGCCCGGAGCGGCAGCCGCAGCGAACGCCGCAGGAAATACGGCGAGCACCGCGCTCTTTCCGAGGTCGTTGCAGCTGCCCGGCTGACGGCTGTCTCCGTACGGAAACGCGGTTCGCGATGGGCCCATGCACGCGGTCTTCCACTCGTCGTAGCGGCACAGTCGTTTTCCGGAGGCCGCACATGCGTCCTGCGCCTGCACTTCGCTGATGAAGCCTTGCGGAAAGACATGCGGCTCACTCACCGCGCGAACGTCGTGACCGTCGACGGCCAGGTAGTGCGGGTACGGCGCCTCAGTGCCGTCGGGGAGCATTTCGACCAGCGACGCTTCGTAGACGTCGATGCAGAAGCGTCCCTCGATCGACACCATGTTCGTCGGGCAAGGCGCGCTCGCGTCGGCGGCCTCGGCGGCGTCACCTTCGGCCGCGTCCGCGCCCTCAGCGACCGCTTCGCCGTCGGAATTCGCGCCTGCGCCTCCGTCGTCCGCGGCATCCGCTGCGAGCGCGGCGGCCCCGTCCGGAGAGGCTGCGTCGCCAGGATCGGTGCGAGGCTCCGCGCCAGGTCGCGCAGGCGAGGACGCGCACGCCGCGGCGACAGCGAGCGCGACTGAACACGCAAGCAAGCGGCGACGCATCGGCTGGGGAGTCTACCGTTTCCGACGATCGCAGCAAGTTGTTGGCGCAATTCGCCCGCCGCGCGACGCGCGCACGCAGAACGAGGCTCCCGCCGGCGTCGATCCCTTGGTACAGGGTGATCGACGATGAGCTTCGGACGAAACCCACACGTGGCCAAAGCAGAGGCAGAAGAGCAAAAAGCGCAGTGCGCGAAAGACGACGCCGGCGCCGAGCGTTCGTGGCGCGAGGCGGCCCGCCAATGGGATCGCGCAGCGGAGCGCGAAACGGACGCCAAGCGGCGCCTCGAATACGCAGGCAGGGCCGAGGCCGCGCGACTGGCCGCCGACGGCGATCTGAGCGAAAGCGCCGCCGCCGTCGCGCCCGAAGTGTCGAAGTTGTACAATTAGCGGCCCTGCCCCGCGGCGATCGGCGTTGGGCGGCGACCCCTACAAATTCGCCATGATCCCTTGATTCGCTGTAAGACCGCACCTGTGACGGTCGCCCGCAAAGTCTCGCGCTTCACCGAGCGCGCCCTGCCCATCGGCATTTTGACGGTCGCCGCCGTGAGCGTGCCCATTTTGATGCTGCGCCCCGAAGGCGTCACGCGCATGCACGCGCTGCAGCGCGAGCTCGACGACGTTCACTCGCAGAACGCCGAGCTCGCGCGAGACGTCGGCGCGCTGCGGGCGGAAGTTCAAGGGCTGCGCGACGATCCGAAAGCCGTCGAAAAAATCGCGCGCGAAGAGCTCGGACTCGTGCGCAAAAGCGAGATCGTCTTTCAGTTCGGCAAGCCGCGCTGAGGCGGCCGTAGCGAAGTGGCCGGCGGTGGCGCTACCATCGACGATCGCATGAGCGACTATTCTTCTGAAAAGAAACGTTGGAGCGACTCAACCCTCGCGAAGGTCGAGGCGAAAGAGCCGCCGCGCGCGCGCGCAGGCACCCTCGCCGGGGGCGCCGACGCCGAGCCGCTCTACGGGCCTGACGACCTCGAGGCCGCGGGCTTCGATCCGCTCACCGCCCTCGGTTTTCCCGGGGAGCCTCCCTTTACGCGCGGCGTGCAGCCGAACATGTACCGGGGCCGGCCGTGGACGATGCGCCAGTACGCGGGGTTTGGCACGGCCGCGGAATCAAACGAGCGCTATCAGTACCTCCTCAAGCAAGGCCAGACGGGGCTGTCGGTCGCGTTCGATTTGCCCACGCAGATGGGCCGCGACTCTGACGATCCGATGGCGCAGGGCGAGGTCGGCCGCGTCGGCGTCGCCATCGACTCGATCGACGACATGCGCACCCTGCTGCGCGGACTGCCGCTCGACACGATCTCGACGTCGATGACGATCAACGCCACCGCCGCCGTGCTGCTGTGCCTCTACATCGCCGTCGCCGAAGAGAACGGCGTTGCGCGCAGCAAGCTGCGGGGCACGATTCAAAACGACATTTTGAAGGAATACATGGCGCGCGGGACGTACATCTACCCGCCTCGACCGTCGATTCGGCTCATCAACGACATCTTCGCGTTCTGCTCGCGCGAGGTGCCGCGGTGGAACACGATTTCGATCAGCGGCTATCACATTCGCGAGGCCGGATGCGACGCCGTGCAGGAGGTCGCGTTCACGCTGGCCGACGGCGCGGCGTACGTGCAGGCCGCGATCGACGCCGGGCTCGACGTCGACACGTTCGGCGCGCAGCTGTCGTTCTTCTTCAACGTGCACAACAACCTCATCGAGGAAGTGGCGAAGTTTCGCGCGGCCCGAAAACTGTGGAGCGACTTGATGGCCGAGCGCTTCGGCGCGAAGACCGATCGCGCCCGCGCCCTGCGGTTTCACTGCCAGACGGCGGGCATGACGCTCACCGCGCAGCAGCCGCTCAACAACGTGGTGCGCGTCACGGTTCAGACGCTCGCCGCCGTGCTCGGGGGATGCCAGTCGCTCCACACCAACAGCTACGACGAGGCGCTTGGCCTGCCCACGAGCGAGGCGGTGACGATCGCCCTTCGCACGCAACAAATCGTGGCGAACGAGTCGGGCGTGGCTGACTTCGTCGACGCGCTCGGCGGCAGCTACGCCATCGAAGCGCTCACGCACAAAATTTCTACTGAAGCGAAGAAGTACATGAGCCGCATCGATGAGCTCGGCGGCATGGTCTCGGCCATCGAGCAGGGCTATCCGCAGCGCGAGATTCAAAACACCGCCTACCAGTACCAGCTCGAAGTCGAGAAAAAGCAGCGCGTAATCGTCGGATTGAACGCCTTCACCCAGGACTCGGCGGCGATCCCGGTGATGAAGATCGATCCGCGGGTCGAGTCGGAGCAAGTGGAGCGACTGCGCGTGTTCAAGGCCGCGCGCGATTCGGTCGCGCTCGCAGCTTCGCTTGAAACGATCGAGCGCGCCGCCCGCGGCAAGGACAATCTGGTGCCGCTCGTGCTCGGCGCTGTGAAGCTCGGCGCGACGGTCGGAGAGATCTCGAACGTGCTGCGCAGCGTCTGGGGCGAGCACCAGGAGACCCTCGTGCTGTGAAGGCATCGCGCTGCGTCCGCCACGGCCTCGCGACCGGTCCGGGCGGGCTGTGCGCGCTGTGCCATCGTGACCTGCACGCCGGCGAAGGCGCGCTGATTCGGCGGCGCGACAAACCGCTGCGCACCTTGACGCGGATCGCGGTCGCGATCGCGGCCGGGATCACGACGTTTGGGCTGCTCCTTGCGATTTTCGACAAGGCTGATGCGCCGCCTTCGCCAGCCCCTGGCGGCGACGCCGCGAGCGAGTGATCCGGCGTGACGAGGGCCCGCGCGAAGTGCGCTAGCATGACCTCCGTGACACGCACGCTCGTAGCCCTTTCGCTCGTCCTCGCGGCCGCATGCAGTGAGCCGCAGCGCGATCTTCAGTACCGCCCGTTCGACGCCGGCGCGGACGCAGACGCGGCGGCCAATGGCGGCGCCGACGGCGGCGATGGCGAGCTCGGGAAGTCGTGCAAAGACGACAAGCAGTGCGACGACGGCATCGCGTGCACGTTCGACTCGTGCGACGCCAGGCTCGAGCGCTGCCGCAACCACGCAGACGACACGCTGTGCGACGACGGGGTGTACTGCAACGGCCGTGAGCTGTGTTTTCAAAAGACGGGCTGCGCGCAGGGCGCGGTCGTGACCTGCGACGAGGGATCGGGCGCGTGCCTCATCAACCGCTGCATCGAGGCGACGAAATCGTGCGAGCACGATCCCCGAGACGTTGATCAAGACGGCGATCCCGACGATCACTGCGCCGGCGGTCACGACTGCAATGAGCAGGATCCAGCGATAAATAGCCTACATTCAGAAGTGTGCGGCAACGGTCGCGACGACAACTGCAACGGCGTCGTCGACGAGAAGCCCTGCGCCGCGGCCGACAGCGCGACGTGCGCGACGGCGAAGAAGATCACCGCAGCCGGCAACTACGCGCTAACGGCCGTAGGCGCCCCAAAATCGTTTCAAACGACATGTTCGGTGCCCAGCCCGCAGGCCGCGCACGACGTGGTCGCGCAGGTGACGGTGCCGCCAGGCCCCAACGTCGACCTCGACCTGTGGGTGTCGAGCGGCGGCGTAGGCGCCGTGTCGGTGGCGATTCAGGCCGCGTGCGGACAGAGCGTCAGCGAGCTCGCCTGCGGCGCGGGCGCCGGCGCCACAGAGACGAGAGCGAGGGCGCGCAACCTGACGCCCGGCGACTACTGGGTCATCGTGACCGCGGCCAACGAGACTGCGCTGACGCTGGGCGTCGACTTCCTGTCGCCTACGCCAAAGCCGACGAACGAAGACTGCGCGGCCCCCGAGTCAATTTCGCCCGGCGTGCCGACCAAGGTGTCGCTCATCGACGCCGCGAAGGACCTCCCGAGCGACTGCGGCGTCGGCACCGGCGAGCTTACGTATGCACTTACGGTGACGCAGACGTCCGACGTGCGGGTGTACGCCTCGACGCTGCGGGGCAGCGGATCGCCGCTGATCGGGCTGCGCGCCCCGGCATGCGCGGGGCAGAACGACGAGCTGCACTGCCACGCCGGCAGCGCCCTGCCGGTGTTCGCGCGCGCGCTCGCGCCGGCGACGTACGTGATCACTGTAGCGGCCACGACGCCGATCGACGCGAGCGTGCTCGTGCAGCTTTCGCCGCCGACCGTGGCCCCCGCCGACCAGACTTGCCAGACCGCGCCGCCGCTGACGATCGGCAAGACGCTGACGTTCGACCTGTCGAATCACGAAGACGCGATCAAGGACGGGTGCCTGCCCGGCGGGCCGACAGCCGCCTACGCGCTCGACCTCGTCGATCCGAGCGACGTGATCGTGGTCGGGCGATTTCCGCAGAGCGACACCGGCGCGGTCTCGCTCGACGCTCCCGCGTGCGGCGTCAGCGATCAACTCATGTGCGGCAGCAGCTCGACGCCGGTGCGAACGGCGAGACGAAATGTGGCCCCGGGCAGCTACAGGGCGGTGGTGGCCGACACGCTCGGACAGCAGGGAACCCTCGGCGTCTTCGCGCGCCCGACCGTGGCCGCGACGCTCGTGTTCGGCGCCCACGACTGCTCGACGCCCACGACGATTTCACAGGGCGGCGGCTTCTACACCGGCGACACGTCGCTGCTGACGGGCACCTACGACGAGAGCTGCGACTCGAGCGGACAGCCCAAGGGCGGCGCGCCCGATCAGGTATTTCGGCTCGACCTGAGCAAGCCATCGCACGTGATTTTGTCGATGCAGGGGTCGGTGTATTCTACAATATTGAGCGTCCGTCAGGGCTCGAGTTGCCCAGGCATCGAGCTCAAAAATGGCTGCACTGCGGGCTTTGCGGGCCCGCGAAGCTTTCTCGACTTCGCCCAGCTCGGCGCCGGCACGTACTGGGTCTTCGTCGACGGCTATGCGGGCAGCAAGGGCGTCTACGATCTCGACGTCTACGTCAGCGATCCGTAACGCGCGCTACGGAGCAACGCTCGCTACTGGGCGAGATCGCGAAACGGGCCGGGGCCGCAGTGAAACTTCCCGTCGACCTTCGCGCACGCCACTTCCTGCTCGAACGTCGCCTCGGCGACGCCGTCGCCGTTGAAGTCGGCCCGCGCGCGCGCCACTCCCGACGCCTCGCTGCGCCTTTCCCACTCGTACTGAAATGCCTGCGGGTCTTTGACTTGAAACTCAACGCAGCTGAACGCCGGAGCGCTCCAGTCGGCGGGCGTGCTCGCGTAGAGCGCTGCGCCGACTTGCGACAACTGCGCGGGCACCTTGGGCGAGCTTTCGGGAAGCGCCGACTGCTTTTCGCCGCACGCCATCACCGATCGGGCGAGGTAGACGACGTTGCTCTTGCCCTCGCGAAGCCGCGAGTTGGCGACAAACCGTGGCCGTCCGTAGAGCTGAAACGTCACAATCGTCGCGACAATGACCGCGACGCCGGAGATGCCGAACCACACGACGACCTTCTTGCCCGACATGCGCGCTTCGGGGTTGGGCGCGGATCGCTGTGCGGAGGGCTCGGTCATGGGCGCTGAGCAAGTAGGAGCGATAGCGGGCACCGTCAAGTACGGGCTATATCCGTGGCATGCGCATCACCCACCGCGTTGGCCTCGCCCACGCCGCCGCTCACTTGATCGACGTCGAGACGCGCCTGCATTCCGCCGAGCCCCTCCCCTCGCCGCTCGAGCCGTTCATGGCCGTGTGGACGCCGGGTTCGTACATGGTGCGCGAGTACGCGCGGCACATCGAATCGCTGCGTTGCGAAGGCGGCCGCATCGTCGCCATCTCGAAGAACGCGTGGCGCATCGAGCACGACGGCGCCCGCGAAATCACGCTGCGGTACCGGCTTTACTGCAACGAGCTGACCGTCCGAAGCAATCACGTCGACGCCTCGCACGCCTACCTCAACGGTGCCGCAACGTTTCTCGGCGTGCGCGGGCACCTCGGCGCCCCCGTCGAGGTCACGCTCGACGCGCCGGCCGGCTGGAGGGCGGCCACTGCGCTGGCGCGCGTCGCCGGGAGCAACAACGTGCGTACTGCACGCAATTACGACGAGCTGGTCGACTCTCCCATCGAGCTCGGGGAGCACGACGAGTTTGCCTTCGTTGCCGCCGGAAAGCCCCACAAGTACGCGATTTGGCCAGCGCGCGCCCTGTCGCCCGACAACATCGAGCGCCTCGTGAGCAGCACGCGCACGCTCATCGAGGTCGAGGCCAAGCTGATGGGAGGCCTCCCGCACGACGGCTTTACGTTCATCTTGCACCTGTCGACCCGCGCTCGCGGCGGCCTGGAGCACAGAGACAGCACCTCGCTGCTCGTGCCGCCGAGCGCGCCGCACACCCGTGAGGCGTGGCTCGACTGCCTGTCGCTCATCGCGCACGAGTATTTTCACCTGTGGAACGTCAAGCGCCTGCGCCCAGAAGGCCTGACGCCGGACCGGTACGAAGCCGAGAGCTACACGCGCATGCTCTGGTGGTTCGAGGGCGGCACGAGCTATTTCGACTGGCGCTTCCTTCGGCTCGCGGGGCTGTGCTCCGAGGCAGAATACCTGGCGCACATGGGCACCGAAATCGCCTACGTCGAGCAGACGCCGGGCCGGCTGGTGCACTCGCTCGAAGACGCCTCGTTCGACGCCTGGATCAAGCTGTATCGGCCCGACGAAAACAGCGTCAATTCATCGATCAGCTACTACTTCAAGGGCGAGCTCGTGTGCGCGATGCTCGACCTGGAGATCCGCGCGCGCTCCGGCGGACGAAGCAGCCTCGACGCGGTGATGGTCGCGCTGTGGGAGCAGTTCGGGCGTGACGAGAGACCGATCCCCGAAGGCGCGATGCAAGGGCTGTTCGAGTCGATCACGGGCTGCGCGCTCGGCGACCTGTTCGACGCGTGGATCCGCGGCACTTCCGAGCTCGACTGCGACGCCACCTTCGCGAAGGCCGGCCTGTCGATCGAGCGCACAAAGCGAGGGACGGTCTCTGTCGGCGCGCGGCTCGTTCTAAGCGGAGGTCGCGTCACGGTCGCCTCCGTGGCGCGAGGCGGAGGCGCTCATGCCGCGGGAATCGATCCCCACGACGAGGTGCTCAGCGTCGCCGGTCGCCGCGTCGACGGGACGGCCGTCGAAGCGCTGCTCGCGGACTTTTTGCCGGGCCAGCGCGTCGACGTGATCATCTCCCGCGACGGCCGAACGCGATCGCTCGAGCTGACGCTCGGCGAGGCGCGCGTCGACAAAGTTACGCTGTCTCCGAGCGCGAACGCTACCCGTGAGCAAACCGCGCTGCGCGAGGCGTGGCTCGCGCTGTAACCGCGCTCAGGCAGCCTTTTCGGCGAGCTTGCCCTTTACGAGATCGTAGCTCTTCGTGAGCGTGGAGATCTCCTGAAGCTCGGAGTCCTCGATCTTGATTTTGTACTGACGCTCGATGGCGGCGACGATTTCTACGCCCATCATGGAGTCGATGCCGAGGTCCTTGAAGTGGCTGTCATCGGGCACTTCGGCGATTTCGGCGATTTCAGCGATGAGAGCGCGAAGCTCCTCTTTCAGCTCGTTCGACATTTGCTTCTCCGATGTCAGCCGAGGGCTTGGCGCTTCTCGACCAGCTCGAGAAGGTCTTTGACCGTCTGGATCCCGGCGAGCGACTCGTCGGGGATCTGCACCTTGAGTTCGCGCTCCATCGCGCCGACGATTTCGAGCATGCCGAGCGAATCGATGCCCAGCTCGCTGATGACCGTCGCCTCCGTGATGGACTTGAACTCTTTCTCGGCGATCTCGGCGGCGGTCTTGTGAAACATCGATAGAAGCTCTGCGCGACTCAAGGCCATGTTCTTCTCCACCGGAGCGTGCGAAGCGCGCAAAAAATGGACACGCGGTCGCCGCCGAAAAGGTTGCGGTCGTCTACCTGAATCGGACGAAAATTTCAACCACGCAGGACGTTCTTTTCAAGAGACCCCGCGAGGCGCGAAGTCCGCGGCGAATCAGGTCGCTTCGGGCTCGCCCGCTGCGGCTGACCTCGGCCGCGGAAGCGTCCCGTCGAGAAACATCTGGCGGGTCTTGCGGCGCTGGGGCTTGCCGCTCGAAGTCCGCGGCAGCGCGCCCTGCGGGACGATCTCGACCCGGTAGACCGAGAGGCCGATTTGAGCCGCGACCGCCTGCTGAATCTGCTCGGTGATGCCCGCGGCCTCGCTCTGGAAGGCCTCGGCGCAGACGACGAGCTGCTCTTCGCCGGTTCCGTCTTCAACATGGCGTCCGGCGGCGTCGACCGTGACGCCGAACGCGACCACGTTGCCGCGGCGCACCCCCGGCAGCTCGCTCACCACCCACTCGATGTCGCTCGGGTAGAAGTTACGACCCCGGATGATGATGATGTCCTTGAGGCGACCGCAAATGTAAAGTTGTCCCCCCGCGAAGTAACCCAGGTCTCCCGTGAAGAGCCAGGTGCGCCCGTCTTCGCGGCGCCTGAAAGCCGCCTCGGAGAGCTCGGGCTCGTTGTAGTAGCCCTGACAAATCGAGGGGCCGGTGGTGGTGATTTGACCGACCTGACGCTCGCCGAGGCGGTTGCCCTGCTCATCGACGATGGCCACGTCGTGGCCCGGAAACCCGGCGCCGCAGCCGACGAGCTCCTGCGCGAGCTCGGAAGAATCGCCCGACGCGTTCTTTTCAAGCGAAGAAGACAGGGCTTCGCCGCGCGTGAGGCTGCCGGCGTCGACCACGTCCGTGACGAAGCCCGATCCATGCTGCACGAAGGTGGTGGCGAGGGTGGCCTCGGCCATGCCGTACGACGGCAGAAAGCTCTTCGGGTCGAAGCCCGCGGGCGCGAGCTTGTCCGCGAAATCACGCAGGGTGCGCGCCTGAATGGGCTCGGCGCCGCAGCCCGTGACCCGCATGCACGACAGGTCGAGGCCCGAGAGATCTTTGTCCTTCAGGCGCTTGGCGACCAGCGCGTACGCGAAGTTCGGCGCATAGGTGATCGTGCCGCGGTGTTTGTGGATCGTATCGAGCCAGATGCGCGGGCTGCGCACGAAGCTCGCCGTAGGCAGAAACACAACGGGAATGTCGGTGAACAGGGGACCGATCACGAAGCCGATGAGGCCCATGTCGTGAAAGAGCGGCAGCCACGAAACGCCCTTGTCGATGCTCGAATCCTTACCGAGGCCGTGAATCATGAAGGCCTCGCTGTTGTGCGAGAGGTTGCCGTGCGTGACCACGACCCCCTTGGGGCGCGAGGTCGATCCGCTGGTGAACTGAAGAAAGCACACGTCGTGCTCCGAGACCTCCACGACGGGCGCCTGCGGGGCCGGCCCGGTGAGCGCATCGATGGTGAGCAAAGCCTCGACGCTCGGCGTGCGGGGCAGCACGGGCTCGACGTACGGGCGCGTCGCCTCGGTCGTGACGAGCAGCTTGGCCCCCGATGCGCTCGTGATGTGGGCAACGGTGTCGTGATAGGTGTCGACGTTCTTGAACGACAGCTGCGGGTACATCGGAACCGGCACGGCTCCTGCGAAGATGGCGCCGAGGAACGTGAGCACGAACTCGTCGGGCTCGGGGATCACCAGCGCGACGCGATCGCCCTTGCTCACGCCGCGCGCGGACAAGTGCGCAGCGCGCCGCGTGGCCTCCTCGAAAATCGTTTGAAACGAACAAAAGCGCTCGCCTCCGTCCGCGCGAATGAAGGTGAAGCCGCGGCCCGCGTCGTGCGCGAGCGCGCGCACGGCCTGCACGAGGGTCGGAGCGACGAGGCGGCCAGGCTGACGAACAGGGCTGAGAGCAGGAAGGGCCATGGGCGGCGTTTAGTCCTGCGATCGCCGGCCCGCAAGCGGTCGCGAAGGGCGCGGCGCCGGGCCCGCGCGTAGGCTTTTTCGCAGTAACGCCACGTCGCCGCCGCGTTGCGCAGCCGCGCGCATGGGCGGTATAAGCGCAACGTGGCCAACAACGAGCGCGTCTTCATTACCGGCGTCGGGGTCGTCAGCTCCGTGGGGATGGGCCGCGCTGCGTTCTTCGACGCGATCCGCACCGGAAAAAACGGCATTTCGCCAGTAACTTCGTTCGACGCGACGCCGCTGGGACGCTCGTATGCGGGCGAGGTCAAAGACTTCCGAGCCGCCGATCACCTGACCGCCGCCGAGGCGCGCCGGATGGGGCGATGCTCCGCGATGTCGCTCGCCGCCGCGCGCATGGCCATCGTCGACTCGGGCATCGATGAAGCGCTGCTGAGAGGGCCCCGCACCGCGGTCGTCATCGGCACCACGATGGGCGAAGCCGACGTCATCGCCGACCTCGATCACGCCTGGATCGCCGGAGGCGCCGAGGCGGTGAGTCGCACGTTGCTGCCAAAATACGGCTCGACGCTGCTGCCGATTCACATCGCGCGCGCCTACGGGGTTCAAGGCATGACCATGACCCTGCCGGGCGCCTGCGCGGCGGGAAACTACGCGATCGGCCTCGGAGCCGACATCATCCGCGCCGGACGCGCCGACGTGGTGATCGCGGGCAGCGTCGAGCTGCTCCAGCAGCTCGAATTCAGCGGCTTCGTGAGGCTCGCCGCGATGGCCGTTTCGCGGTGCCAGCCGTTCGACCTCAACCGTCAGGGGCTGATCCTGGGCGAAGGCTCGGGCGTCGTGATTCTCGAGAGCGAGGCGCATGCGGTTCGGCGCCACGCCACCGCGCAGGCCGAGGTCGGCGGCTACGGGCTCTCGTGCGACGCCTACCACATCACGAGGCCCCATCCGGAGGCGACCGGCAGCATCGCCGCGATGGCGGACGCCATTCGCCGATCAGGCCTCACGCCCGCCGACGTCGACTTCGTCAACGCGCACGGCACCGGCACCCGCGCCAACGATCAGGCCGAAGCGAAGGTGATGAACGAGATCTTCGGCTCCCGGCGCGTGCCGATTTCGAGCATGAAGAGCACCCTCGGCCACTGCATGGGAGCCGCCAGCGCAATCGAAGCCATCGGGTGCGTGATGACGATCGAAACCGGCATTTATCCGCCCACGATGGGCTACGAGACGCCGGATCCCGAGTGCGATCTCAATGTGGTCGCCAACGCGCCGGCGACCGGTCCGCACGGGGTGTTGCTCAACAACTCGCTGGCGTTTGGCGGTTACAACGCGGTGGCGTGCTTCGCCAAGCCCGGCGTGCTTCCGCATCCCCGCGAAGTGGCGGCTTCGCTCGGAGCGCGCTCGTGACGCCGCGCTCGATCACGGGCCTCGGCATCTGCTCAACGATCGGCACGGGCCGCGAGGCGTTTTTCCGCGCGCTCGCCGATGCACCTGCGCTCGCGGGCGCGGAGCTCAAGCCGGTGCTGTCGTTTGACGCCTCGAAATACAGCGAAGCCGCCGTCGCCGAGGTCGCCGATTTCGACCCCGCGCGGTGGCTTGGAGACAAGGGCCTGCGATCGCTCGATCGCCTCACCAAGCTGCTCGTCGTGGCGGCGCGCCTGTGCGCACACGACGCCGGGCTCAAGCGTGATGGCGCGTTCGTGGTGGGCTCACCGGAGCAGACCGGCCTCGTGTGCTCGAACGCGTACGGCAGCCTCGAGGCGATCACCGAGCTTGACCGGGTCGCCGTGCTCGAAGACGCGCGGTACATCAACCCCGCCAAATTTCCCAATACCGTGGCCAACAGCGCCAGCGGCTATGTGAGCATCTGGGAAGACCTTCGCGCGCTGAACGTGGCGATCAGCAACGGCAACTGCGGGGCGCTCGACGCAGTCGCGTGCGCCGATATCTACATGGCGAGCCATCGCGCCGAGACCATCCTCGTCGGCGGCGCCGAGGCCCTGTCCGAAGCGCTTTTTCTGGCGTTTCAGCGCGTAGGGATGCTCGAGTCCGGCGCGCGCGTCGGCGAAGGCGCCGCCATTGTCGCGCTCGAAGACCGCGAGCGGGCCCGCGCTCGCGGCGCGCGCGTGTGGGCCGAAGTGGTGGGCTGCGGCGCAGCGTTCGATGCGGCCGAAGGCGAAGGCGCGGGCGTTTTTCACGCGTCGAAAGAAGCCATGGCGCGGGCGATTCACGAAGCGCTGGCCGACGCAGACGTCGCGGCGAGCGAAGTCGACCTCGTGATCAGCGGAGTGGCGGGGCTTCGGGCGTTCGACGCATTTGAGCTCGCCGGGATCGCCCGGGCGCTCGGCAAAGGCACGCCGGTGTGTGCGCCCAAGCGGCTGCTGGGCGAGACGTTCGGCGCCGGCGGCGCGATGGGCATGGCCGTCGCTGCAGCGTACCTCGGAGGCCTTCCTCCGCGCGAAATCGTTCAGGGCTTGCCACCGTCGCGCGTGGCCACAGTCGTCGTCACTGCGATGGGCTACTACGGAAATGCCTCTGCGGTGGTGATGCGCAAGTCTCCAGATTGAGGTAGACAGCGCCTCGACATGACGTTCATCGACGAAAAGGCGCACGCCGAGCTCGCCCGCATCCGTAAGGCCCGCGAAAAGCAGGTTTATCCGTACTTTCGCGAGTTCGAGACCGGCGGACTGCACACGACAATCGCGGGGCAGCCGATCGTCAATTTCAGCTCGAACGACTACCTCGGGCTCACCAACCACCCGAAGGTGAAAGAGGCCGCACACAAGGCGGTCGACAGCTACGCGTGCGGTCTGTCGAGCTCGCGCGTGCAGGCCACCACCGTCGACCACGTCGCCCTCGAAAACCGCCTCGCGCGCTGGTACGGCTTCGAAAAGTGCCTGCTGTTTACGACCGGCTACCAGGCCATGGTCGGTACGATCGCCGCGCTCGCTGACAAAGACACCACCCTGGTGCTCGACAGCTACAGCCACGCCTGCATCCTCGACGGCACTTTCATGGCGGCCGGCGTTCCGGGGCGCGCGCCTGAAGTGCGGTTTTTCAATCACAACTCCGTCAAGAGCCTCGAGCGCATTCTCAAGACCCGCGAGCGCAAAAACGCCATCGTGCTCATCGAAGGCGTCTACTCACTCGACGGCGACAAAGCGCCCATCAAAGAGATGGTCGACATCTGCGCGGCGCACGGCGCCTACATCGTGCTCGACGACGCGCACGGCACCGGAACGCTCGGCATGAACGGGCGCGGCATTCTCGAAGAGGCCGCTGTCGAAGGGCGCGTGCCGGTCGTCATCAGCACGTTCTCGAAGACCTTCGGCGGCATCGGCGGAATCCTCCTCGGTCGCGGAGAAGTTGTAGAATACATTCAACATACGGCCCGTTCGTTCTTGTTCTCGGCCAGCCTGCCGGTGCCGATCGTGGCGGCCGCGAGCACCATTCTCGACATGCTCGAAGACGAAGGCCCGAAGCTCGTGAGCGAGCTGCACGAAAAGGCCGAGTGGATGCGCTCGAACCTCAAAAGTGCGGGCTTCGACCTCGGCGCGTCGAACACGCACATCATGCCGGTCTACTGCCGCGATGAGCGCAAGGCGCTGTTCATGCACGTCGCGCTGCTCGAATCGGGCGTGCTCATGGTGCCCATCACCTACCCCGGCGTGAAGCTGGGCGAAGAGCGGCTGCGCCTCAACGTGACCCGCGGTCACACGCAGCAGGACATGGACAAGGCGCTCGACCTGCTCAAGATGTACGGGGAGGCGTTCTTCGTGCTCAGCGGCGAAGATCTCGGCCCCCTCGAAGACGACTGAGCCGCGCTTGCGGTAGACGCGCGCGCCACGTCGCGATATCTCCTGTGGCATGACTCAGGACCAGCTCGACGCGATCTTCAAGACCTACGGCGCCAAGTCCGGAGCAGACGGCTGGTTCGTTTTTCCCGAAGGCTCGGTCGTGTCGATTTACGTGGCGCGCGAGGGCGCGTCGGTCACGTTGGCGCGCGTCGACGGCGTGAAGTTCGAGGGCGACCTGCTCTTCGGGCGAACGGCAAAAAAAGAGCTGTATGCTGCACGCATTCCCGATGTCCTCGCGCTGTCGTTCGACCCGGGTTCGAGCATGCCGTCCAGACGCGCGGGATTCTAAGCCTTGCGCGTCGCGACGTCGGCCTTGCACTGGGCCGCGCGCGGCGTTGGCGCGCTGAGGTTCTCTGACCTCGGCGTTTGGGGGCGCGCGCTCGGGTGGGTCGTCGGAAGCGCGCTGGGCGTTCGCCGATCGCACGTCGTAGCGTCGATGCGGGCCGCGGGCATCCCCGAGCCCGAGGCCGCGGCATCCGCGATGTACGACGCGCTCGGCACCAGCGCGATCGAGCTGCTGTGGCTGGCAGCGCGCGATCGCGATCTGGCAGCGATCGCGCACATCGACGGGCCATCGACGCGCGCGATCGACGAGGCGAAGCGCGGTGGCCGCGGGCTGGTTTTCGCAGCCTCGCACACAGGCAACTGGGACCTCGCCGCGTGCGCCATCGCCAGCCATGTGCCGCTCATGGTGATCACCAAGCACCTGTCGATGCGCGGCATCGACGCGTTTTGGCAGGGCACGCGCGCGCGCTACGGGATCACGCTGGTCGGGGCCGCGGGGGCGCTGGCCAGGGCGCGAGCCCATTTGGCCGCAGGCGGCGCAGTGGCGATGATGATCGATCAGGTGCCCGATGCCGCGCATCACAGCGTGCGCGCGCCGTTTCTTGGCGGCGAAGCGCACGTCGATCGCGCCCCGTTCGCGCTCGCCGCGGCTTGTCGTGTGCCGCTGCTCGTTGCCGCGGCCCGACGCACCGAGCACGGTCAGGCCCTGCGCGTACTCACAGCGCTCACGCCACCGGCGGCTGCCGCGACTCGGTGGGCCCACGGCGCGGCGCTCGAAGCCACCGCGGCGCTCGATGCGTTCGTGCGCGCGCACCCTAGCGAGTGGCTCTGGATGCACCGTCGCTGGCGCAGGCCTTCGGACTCACGCGCGGTGCGCAGGCCCGAGCGCCCTTAGCCGATAGCGCGTGCCGCAACGATCGCAGGCCGGCACCGCGCCCGGCTCGAGTTCGCATACGCACACAGACTTGCAGTTTACACATATCCACGCAGCCGCATCTTCGTCGATGAGCGCCGTCGTCGACGGGGGGCACGGCCTTGTCGACGATTGCGCTTCGCGGGTCTCGCTCGTCATCATGGTGTCCAAGGTAGCGAGCGCGCGCGTCGATTCGCGCACCGGAGAGCCACGACTTGGAGGCGAATCGATGGCGAGACCCCCGAGCGGGCGCGCGCCGTGACCGTTGCGGGTAGCGGCACGCGGGGGTATTCCGTCGGCATGCACGATCCCATCGTCATCGCCGGACGCTCCTTCGAAAGCCGCCTCATCGTCGGCACGGGCAAATATGCGAGCGTCGAGCAGACGGAGCTCGCGATCGACGCCTGTGAGGCCGAGATCGTCACCGTGGCCCTCAGGCGCGTCGACCTCAGCGATCGTTCGAGCGGCTCGCTGATGTCGCTGCTGACGCGGCGGGCGAACCTGGGAGACGGCGCGAAGGGCGAGTCGCGGCGCTGGACGATTCTGCCCAACACCGCCGGCTGTTTCACGGCCGACGAAGCCGTGCGCACGCTTCGTTTGGCCCGCGAGCTGGGAATCGCAGACATGGTCAAGCTCGAGGTGATCGGCGACAAGGACACCCTGTATCCCGACAACGAGCAGACGCTCGAGGCGGCAAAAATCCTCGTGAAGGAGGGCTTTACCGTGCTGCCCTACTGCATCGATGATCCGATTGTGTGCCGCAAACTCGAGGACATCGGCTGCGCCGCGGTGATGCCGCTGGCCGCCCCGATCGGCTCCGGGCTGGGCATTCGCAACCCGCACAACCTGAGCATCATCATTGAACGCGCGAAGGTTCCGGTGATCGTCGACGCCGGCGTGGGCACGGC
This sequence comes from Myxococcales bacterium, assembly GCA_947473045.1. GTDB lineage: Bacteria > Myxococcota_A > Polyangia > Polyangiales > Polyangiaceae > JANYHY01. The sequence goes on from CANJCO010000033.1 coordinate 22,159, forward strand.
CAGCGACGCAGCGATCGCGCTGGAGCTCGGGTGCCACGCCGTGCTGATGAACACGGCGATCGCCCACGCGAGCGATCCGGTGCTGATGGCCCACGCGATGAAGCTCGGCGTTCGCGCAGGAAGAGCCGCGTTTGTCGCGGGGCGCATGCACAAGAGCCGCTACGCGAACGCGTCGAGCCCGACGAAGGGCCTCATCGAGTGACGCGCGCAGCTGTGGCGCTCGCGCTGGCGACGCTGACCGGCGCACCGATGCAGTGCGCGCATCCGCCCGAGGATTCCGTGCGAACCGAAGACAGCGCAGGGGACGCGCTGTGGGCGCTCGCGCAAGATTTTGAAGCGCACGGCGAGCACGCAGCCGCTGTGCACACCCTCGATACACTCGCCCGGCGTTACCCCGCCAATCGCCACGCGCAGGCTGCGCGACTCGCGGCCGCGAGCGACGCCGGCCCGTGATGCGGCGCGGGGCCGCGTGACGCCGAGGCTGGTGCTGATCACCGACGCTGCGTTTGGCGACGACCTGCTCGCGCGCGTCGCTCGCGCGGTTTGTGGGGCAGTTCCCGGGGCGTGCGTGCAATTGCGCGATCGCGTTCGCAGTGACGACGCGCTGCTGCCGCTCGCGATGCGCTTGCGCGAGATCACGCGCGCCCACCGCGCGATGCTGATCGTCAATCGACGCCCCGCGCTGGCCGGAGCGTGCGGAGCCGATGGCGTTCACGTGAGCGCCGCGGACGTCGAAGAGACGCGCGCCGCGCTCGGGCCTCACGCGTACATCAGCGCGCCTGCGCACGACGCGGGCGAGCTCGAACGCGCGCGCCGAGGCGGCGCCGATTTCGCGCTGGTGAGCCCGATTTTCGCCTCACCCGGCAAAGGCCCGGGTCGCGGCACCGTCGCGCTACGACAAGCCCGAATGCTGTCGGGGTCGCACATGGGGATCGTGGCGCTCGGAGGGATCGACGCGTCGAATGCGGCGGAGTGCTTCGAAGCCGGCGCGCTCGGCGTCGCGGCGGTTCGAGCGCTGCTCTGCGCGGGCGACGCGGGCGAAACTGCGGCGCGAATGGTCAGCGCATGCGGCGTTTGCTATGAGCCAGCTTCCCGATGACGCATGAAGAGTCTCTGAAGGTGACACTCGAGGTGCTCGCGCGGCACTTCGACCCGCCGCGCGAAATCGCTGCGACGCACGAGATTCAGGCCGATTTGGGCCTCGACAGCCTCGCGGTCATGGAGATCATCGCCGACATCGAAGACGCCGCCGGCGTGCATGTGCCGATGGAAGCGCTCGAAAGCATTGTGACCGTTGGCGACGTCGCGGCGGCGTTGGTACGATTGACGGAGGGCGCCCCACCGAAGTATGCCGGAGGCCTGCGAGCCGCCAATCATGGTAAACTTGTCTGACGCTACCCGCTTGTATAACGAAAGGTGAGTAAAATCCCCCATGCAGACTGCCCTTATGTCTCTCGCGATCGGCGCATCGCTCGTCTTTTCGGCCTGCTCCTCAAGCTCGACGACCCCTGCCGCCGACGCTGGCGGCGTGGTTTGCGCGAGCCCTGGCGGCGCGGTGAGCGGCGCTGCTGACACGCACTGCGGGACGACCGTGCAGCCCACGAGCCTCGCTTCTTGCCATCCCGATGCGGGCGCGGCGCTCGACGCGGCCGTGGCCGCCGACGCGGCGATGCCGATGGATGACGGCGGAATGCCCGAATTGGGCGCAACGCTGTTCAACGCCGAAGGCGACGACGACGACTGCAAGTTCCACCTGAAGTGGACGGCGACTCCGGTTTGTTCGGGCGCGGGAGGCGTCACGTTCACCGTCACCGCCACGAAGAAAACAGACGGCTCTCCGCTCACGGGAGCCGCCCCGTACATCGAAGCGCTGCTGACCGACACCCATCCGGCGCCCTCGGCCGGCTCGGCGGTCGAAGGGGCCGCGGGCTCGTACGTGATCGGTCCGGTGAAGTTCGACGCCGCGGGAACGTGGACGGTGCGCTTCCACTTCTACGGCGATTGCGCCGATGGCGTGCCTGACTCGCCGCACGCGCACGCGGCGTTCTTCGTGCGCGTTCCGTGAGCTCGACCGCGCCGTGAAGCTCGCCTGCGCCCTCGCGTTGTCGCTCACGATTGCGTGTTCGGGGAGCTCCGGAAACGCGCCCGGTGCGGACGCCGTTTTTCCGGCACCCGCACTGAAGACGGCGCTGTCGTCGACCGGTTCGCTCATGATCGAGGTTCGAACTTCGCCGGATCAGCCGCCCTCGCACGGCGTGCTGACGGTTGAATACTTCGTGAAGAACGCCAGCGACGCCGCGCCGGTCGATGGGCTCGTGATGAGCGCCGAACCGTGGATGCCCGCGCACGGACATGGCGCCAGCGTTCGGCCTACCGTCACGCCGCGGGGCAACGGGCGGTATGTGCTGACCAACGTCGACCTTTACATGCCGGGAAGCTGGCAGCTGCGCACCGCGATCGCGGGCCCCCTCACCGACAGTGTCGACGTCCCGCTCGATGTCCTCTAGCGCGCAGCGCATCGTCGGCGCAGCGTGCGGCCTGGCCGCCATCGCCCTCGCCGCGAGTGCGCGCGGTCAGGCATGCTGCGCAGGCGGCGGGGTCGTGACCCCCGGGCGACTCGCGCCTCACGAAGTGGCCCTCGTGGGCATCGAGGCGCGCGCGGGCTGGGCCATCGGATCGCACGACGGACAGGCGCGGTACGCGGGTGCCGCGCAAGGCTCGGCCGAGGTCGACCTGGAGCAGGCGCTGCTCGCGTCTGTGCGCCTGCACAAGATCGCGCAAATTTCGCTGCGCGCGCCGCTCGCCCAGACGTGGCGCACGACGCGCTCCACCGGCGGTGAGTTCGGAGGCGGACTCGGGGATCTCAACGCGAGCGCGCGGGTCGACCTGCTGCGCACCGGCCAGGCCCGCCCGCTGCCAGGGGTCGCGATTCTTGCGGGAATCACGCTTCCAACGGGCAAGGCCACCGAGGACGCGTCGAAGCCGCTCGCGACCGACGCGACCGGAATCGGAGCCTGGCAGGGCAGCCTCGGCGTCGCCGCGGAGCAGACGTTCGGCCCGTGGCTGGTGAGCGTCTCCGCAGTCGCGAGCCTGCGCTCGGCACGCCACGTAGGCTCGGTGAGCGAAGCGCTCGCGCCCCAGATCGCGCTCGTCGGCGCGGCCGGCTACGCCTTCGAAAACGAGGCCGCGGTCGCCGCTGTGCTCTCGTTCGCGACCGAGGCAAACGCGAGCATCAACGGGGCCGAGGCGCCTTCCACGTCGCACCGGCAAACGCGGGCGGGCCTGTCGGGCGTGTTGCCGTTCAGCGATCGCCTCAGGCTTCAGGGCAGCGTGTTTGTCGACCTGCCGATCGACGGCCTCGGTCGCAACGCCACCGCGACCACCGGCATGTCGCTCGTGCTGCTGCGGACATTTACGTGATGCGCCTCGGCGCTCTGGCGTTTGCCGCGACGCTCTGCGCCTGCGCCGGCGCAGGGGCGTCCGCGCCTCTCTCCCGCGCAGTCGCGCTGCGGGGCACCGACGGCGTTTCGCACGATCTGAGCGCCGAGGTCGCGCAGGCGCCCGCGACGGTGCTCGTTTTTTTTCACCCACACTGCCCTTGCATGGCCGCACACGAGCCGCGGCTCCGTGCGCTCTACAACGAGCTGCAGCCAAAAGGCGTGCGGTGGTTCATGGTCGACAGCGAGGCCGGCGGAACGCTGGCGGACGACGCGGCGTTCGTGGCGGATCGGCGCTATGATTTCCCGATGCTCCGAGACGACCGAGGCGTGCTTGCGAGGGCGCTCGGCGCCGACGTCGCCACCTTCAGCGTGGTGCTCGATCGCGAAGGACACGTTCGCTACGCCGGCGGCATCGACGACGACCGCACGCACTTGCGTGACGTCGCGAGCCCATACTTGCGCGACGCCGTGATGGCCGTTGTCGCGGGCAAGCCGGTGGAGAGGCAGAGCGGAAAGGCGCTCGGATGCGCGCTCGCGCTCGACTGATCGTCGCCGTCGCGAGCCTCCTTGCGTGCGCAGCGGCGTGCGGCAGCGCGCCTGCGATCGCGCCCGACGCGAGCGCCCCCGAGGCCGGCGTCTGCCCGGAAGATTTGCCGGCCGCTTGTCCTGCGACTGCTCCACGCTACCAGGCTGAAATCGCCCTGATTCTAGCTTCGAAGTGCGCGTCCTGCCACGGAGCAGGCGGCACCGCGAGCAGCAGGTTCGACACATCGAGCTACGACCGCGTGTACTCCGCGCGAGCAACTGCGCTCAGCCAGATCTATGATTGCAGGATGCCCCCGGCCAACGCTGTCGCGCTCTCACCCGGCGAGCGCGCCGCGCTGCTCACATGGTTCGTCTGCCATGCTCCGAACAACTAAGCTCATCGCTGCGGTCGCGCTCGCTTCGGCGGCGGCAGGAGCGAGCTGCGGCACCACGTCGACGGCCCCGAGCTACGCGTCGCGCGCGGCCATGCTCGATCCCGCGACGTGCAAGTCATGCCACGCCGATCACTACCGGGACTGGTCGGGAAGCATGCATGCCTACGCCGCGCAGGACCCGGTGTTTGTCGCGATGAACGCGCGGGGCCAGCGTGAGACCCGCGGCGCGCTCGGCAGCTTCTGCGTCAACTGCCACGCCCCGATGGCCGTGCGCGAGGGAGCGACGCGCGACGGGCTCAACCTCGAGACGGTGCCGGCCGCCCTCAAGGGCGTCACGTGCTTTTTCTGCCACGCCGTCGATGCCGTCGAGGGCACTCATGACGCCGCCCTGCACCTCGCGAGCGACACCACGATGCGCGGCCCGTTCGGCGACCCGCTCGCAAACGCCGCCCATCCCTCGCGCTACTCCGAGCTTTTCGATCGCAACAGGGCCGATTCGTCGAAGATGTGCGGAGCGTGCCACGACATCGTCAACGGTCACGGGGTCGCGCTCGAGCGCACGCTGCAGGAGTGGGAAGCGTCGGTATATTCGGCCCCCGGAGGGGCGACGTGCGGGCAGTGCCACATGGACCAGAGCGCGGATCTGCGGCCCGTGGCGCAGGTCGACGGCGCTCCGCTGCGCCGCTATCACCTTCATCAAAATCCGGGCGTGGACATCGCCCTCACCCCCTTCCCTGAGGCGACCGCGCAGAAGTCGAAGGTTCAGGCGTTTCTCAATGCAACGCTGCAGTCGGCGTTGTGCGTGGGCGACGGCAACGCGGGCATCGGCGTCCTTTTGGACAACGTCGCCGCCGGACACTCCTGGCCCAGCGGCGCCGCGCAAGATCGCAGGGCGTGGACGGAAGTCGTCGCGTACGCTGGCGCTCAGATCATCTACCAAAGCGGCGTGCCCGGTCCCGATGGGGACGTCACCCTCGCGGACGCCGACGTGTGGTTTTTGCGCGATTGCATGTTCGACGCCGCCGGCGCTCACGTGCCGATGTTTTGGCAAGCCACGCGCAACGAAAGCTACCTGCTGCCCGGGCAGCCCACGTTCGACCCGAAAGACCCCCGATTCTACCAGACGCACGTCCTGCAGCGGTTTCCGCGCGCGGCCTCGCTTCCGCAGGCGCCCGACCGGGTGACCCTGCGCGTGCGCGTTCAACCCGTCGGCGTCGATGTGCTGCGCGACCTCGTGGCGAGCGGCGATCTCGCCAGCGACGCAGCAAGCGCGATGCCGATATTCGATGTCGGTGAGCCGCTTGAGTGGACAGCGGCGACGGGCAAATTCGGCTACGCGGAAGGTCCGGTCAAGTTCACGTGCGTCACGAAAACAGCTCTGAACTTTACCGCCCAATCCACTCCAGCCCCCGCGCACGCCGACTGCAAACCTTAGCGGCGCGGCTTAGCCGGCCACGCAAAACGCCATCACGACGGTGTCGGTGTCGGCGCCGCTCGTGAGGGCGAACGTCGCCTGCCAGAGGCCCGGCATAAACAAGTACAGGGGCGCGATTTCAAAGCTGCCGTCGGGTTGCGCAGTGACAACGGGAGTGACCGAGCTCCCGTGCCCGTGCTCCGGCATCAGCAAGGTCACGTTGACGGCGGGCTGCGCGGCGGCGGCGCCCCCTGCCCGCTCGACCCTCACCCGCCACGTGTTGGTGCCCCTCAGTGGCGGCGCCGGGGCCGCCTGCACCAGCGCGAGCTGCAGCGTGCCCTGCTCGCCCACCTTCGTGAGGTTCGCCGCGTAGGTCAGCGCCCGCGGATCGCGCTCGCAGCCAATGAACGCGGCCTCCGCACCTGCGTCAGCGGCAGCAGCCGGCGCGCCAGACGAACAAGCGACCAGCATCAGCGTGACAACTGCGCATCCCGCACGCCGCATGGGCGTTACGGTAGCGCACTGCAGCCTGCGAGCGAGCGTGGATCGCGCCGCAGACGCGTAGTAGACTGGACCGCTCGTAACGCCAGCCCCGAATCTCGGCGAGCGGCCAATCGAAAGCCCTGGAGCCCAGTGTCCGAAACCACCGAACGTTCGCACGCCGCGCGCCTCCGCGCCTACCTCATCATCGTCAGCGTCGCGGCCTTCGCGACGACGTTCGCGCAGCAGCGCATGCTGGGGAGCCTCCCGACGCTGTTTCTCCTCAAAGAGAAGCTGCATCTCGGCAAAGAACAAGTCGCCGTCTTTTTTCTGTGGGCCACGTTCGCCTGGAACCTCAAGCCCATCGCAGGCGTACTGACCGACGCGTTTCCCATCTTCGGATCGCGCCGCAAGGTCTACCTCGTCGCCGGCGCAACCGGCGCCGCCTTCTGCTGGATCGCCCTCGGCTTCTTTCATGACAGCTACGCGGCGCTGCTCGGATTTTCGATCGCGCTAAACGCCGCGATCGTGTTCGCGAGCACGGCGATGGGAGGCCTTCAAGTCGAGGCGAGTCAGGCCTTCGCGGCGCCGGGTCGCATCACCTCGCTGCGGCAGATTTTTATGTCGATCGCGCAGCTTTCGGCGCCGCTGCTCGGCGGCTGGCTGGCATCGAAAGCGTTCGGTTTCACAGCAGGAATCGCGGCCACTGTGCTCATCGCAGCGGCAAGCGTCACGCTCCTCGTGCTCAAAGAAGACGCGCGCGAGCCGCTCAAGGCGCTCTCCGAGATCGAGCTCGCCCAGCCCCGCTACAAGCCTTCCGTCGGCGTGCTCGTCGGCATCGCCGCGTTCGGCGCGGCGGCGATGACGTGCGTGACCAATGAAGAGACGCGCAGCGTCGGCATCTCGCTGCTCGCCTTGCTCGCCGTGTTTTTTATGATCATCGGCCTCGCCGTGGTGCCCACCCGCAACCCGGTGATCTTCAAAGCCCAGGGCCAACTCACACAGATTCTCGGCTCGAAGACGCTGTGGCTCGCCGTGGTGATGCTCTTTCTGATTTACACCGTTCCGGGGCTCTACACGTCGCTGACGTTCAAGCAGTCGGACGAGCTGCATTTCAGCAAAGACTTCATCGGGCGGCTCACCGCGTGGGAGGCCGCGATGGGCCTTGGCGCCGCGTTCGCCTACGCCGCCATTTGCAAGCACTTCAACCTGCGAACCCTGCTCATCGGCTCGGTGCTCGCGAACGCGCTGCTGACGCTCACCTACCTGCTCTACACGCGCGAAACTGCCATCTACATTCACTCGGTCACCGGCTTTATCGCGGTCGCGAGCGAGCTCGCGCTGATGGACCTCGCAGTGCGCTCAACGCCCAAGGGCTGCGAAGCGCTCGGGTTTGCGCTGATGATGAGCATTCGCAATTTCGGTATCGCGATGAGCGATGTCATCGGCACGAAGATGATCGACGGCTACGGCTTCAAGTTCAATCAGCTCGTGCTCATCAACGCCACCACGACGGCGGTGGTGCTGCTGTTCGTGCCGATGCTGCCGCGCGCGATCATGCTCGCGCGTGAGGGACAGCCAACGGCGAAGTAGCTCCGAGCGCGCCGGGGTCGGCAGGCGCCGCTTCAGAGCGTGAGGTGCACAACCTGAGCGCTTACCGCCGGGATGCCATCGGTAACCCCGGGGCGGCCGCCGACCCCCGGCTTTCCGGCAGCACCGGGCGTGATGTGCGTCGTGGTGAATGCATCAATAACGGGCGCCGCCTTACCGTGCCACGCGACTCCGGCGGAGAGCCCGCCCGCGCCGCCTGCACCTGCGCCACCTGCGCCGCCTGTGCCTCCCGCCGCTCCGGAGCACCCGGGCACCTGCGCTTTGGAACTCATGCCGCCCGACTGCCCGATCTGACCGAGCAACCCGGCGCCGCCTGCCCCGGCGCCGAGCGACTTGATCACCGAAAGGCGCACCGAAACCTGCGAATCGACCGCTACGTTGTTGACCACGACCTCGGTCATCAGCAGCCCGACGCTCGCCCCGCCGCCGCTGCCGCCGCTACCGCCGCCGCCGCCGCAGCCTCCGCAGCCGCCGCCCGAGCCTCCGCCGCTGACGACGGTTCCGCTGCCGCCGCCGCCACCACCGCCCCCTTGCGCGACGACGCCGTTTTTGCCCGGAGCGCCGCTGGCCGGCATCCAAACGCCGTTCACAATCGCGCCGTAGGACGTCGCAGCCGTGGGATCGGCATCCGCGCCCGCCGCTCCGCCCGCGCCGACCGTGCCGTTGAAGCACATGCCCGATGGAGGCGCGCCCGCGCCCCCGATGCCGCTGAACTTCGCGGCGGGCAACCCGGAGCCTCCGGCGGTACCTTGCATGCTGCTCGCGTTGCCGCCGCCGCCGCCGACGCTGTTTTTTCCGTCAGCGCAGAGCATGCAAGCGTGGGGCATCCCTCCCTGAGCACCGACCGGAGCGTTGCCCGCGATGCTCGGATCGGAGCCCAGGATCTTGGAGTTGTAGTTCGGCACCGGCTCCCCGGCGCTGCCGTCCTTGCCGGCTCCGCTGTCGATGCTGACAGAAATAAGATTCACATCCTGCGCGCCCGCGACGACGACCCCGAAGCTCGACTCGCCCGGGAGCTGCGCGTCGAGCCCGGCGATCGCGACCCTCGCCATGGACACGTGGCTGGCCGTAATCAAGACACCGTACGCAGGCTTGCTGGCCACGATTCGCGTTGTGGGCTCGCCGCTCGGCGCCGGCGACCACGTCGCGCAGTCGAAGCTGCCAAAGATATTGACCAGCGAGGAGACTTCGACAGAGCCGGCGTAAACTCCGCCGCACGCGTAAACATAGGGGCGTTTCGCCGCCACCGCTGCGGCGAGCGCCGCGTTCATCGATTTCAGGGGCGCCGATTTGGTCCCCGCGCTCGCGTCGTTGCCCTTGTCGCTCACGAAGACGCCATCTGCGTCGGAGGCGACGCAGCCGGGCTGCATGTTGACGTCGCCGGAGAGATTGCAGATCACCGAAACCGGGCTGTCAACGGCGGCGTCGGCGCTCATATACACTGCAGGGGAAACGTCACTCAGATCGGTCACGATCGAGCAGGAGAGCGCGCAGGCCCCAGCACCCAACACCGCAGCGTTGCGAAGCGAATTCATCGCTTCACGATATCGCGCGGGCCCGCACGCAGGGTGAGATTCGTGTCAGTCGTAGTCGATGAGCACGTCGTCGATGTGCACCGACCAGGGCAGCGAAGGCGCCCTCAGAAATTCGATACCGAGCACGACGCCCGTATCGCGGACCCCGGCATCCTGGAACGCCTGCGCGAGCTGGCAGAGCGGGGCTGACTCGACTCCGTTGAACGTCGCTCCGCAACGCTGGGTAGGCAGATCGAGCCATATGCCGTAGCGACCATTGGCAGCGGCGCCGGTCGGCAGGCCGGCAGGGGTGTTGGCGACCGCGATCGTGCCGGCCAGCTGCTCGAGATCGGCCGCGTTGCTGTACATGTTCATCCGCAAGATGAGCATCGCGCCCCCGGGCCCGCGGAGCTTGATGCTTACTGGCGAAAAGCCGTGAATCCCGGTGCCCGGGCTGAACGCGGCCGGATCGAACTTTTCGACCTTCATCGCGAACTCGACGCGCACGCGCGTTGCGAGGGGTCGGTTGATGCGATCGAGAAACGAAAAACTCGCGGCGCCGTCGGTAGCCCCGGCGCTCGCGAGCAGTGCGTTCGGCCTCGAAAACGTCCCGGAGTCGTCGAAGAACAGCTGGCCGCCGGGCGAGACCGCAGGCTTCCAGCGCGCGAGCGCCGCGTTGTCGTCGAAGTCGTCGCAGAAGCTGTGAGCGTCGCCCCGACACGCACAAAAGCCGGCGTCGCAGCTCGACCGCGCGGCATCGGCTGACCCGGCGTCGGTCGACGAATCGACGGTCGAACCGTCGGGAGCCGCCGGCGCCACGCCCGAAAGATCGGTCACAAGCGAACAGGCGACGAGCGACACGCTGGCGACGACGAGCGTGTTCCGCACAATGCGCATTGGCTGATTATATACGCCCGCGACACTCTCCGCGAGCCGGACCGCCCGCTGCGAACGTGCCGCGAGGGCCATCGTCGGCTCGGCGCGCCCCCGCGCTTCGCCAGTCGCGCCGATCGCCGCGCGGAGGCGGAGTCCGAGCCTCGTGCAGCAGCGGTCACCCCCGCGGCGACGGACTGGATCGGCGGAGAACCATCGCGACGACACGCGCGACCCGCGAGCGGCCGCGAGCCACGCGCGACCCGTCGATCGCGCATTCATCGCGAAAACAAGCCTCTCCGCGATACGCGAGGCTGGTACGAACCTCGCACTACGCGCCACTTATGCTCACCCGCACGCTGGCGCTCGCGTCCACGCTCGTAGTCGTTTCGGCTTGTTCGGCAGGCGACCAGACGCCCGAAACAACCGGATCGACCGCCGACGCGATGAAGGTCGTTTGCGGCGCCAGCGCGGGCGGCCCCGTACAGGGGCGCGACGTATCGGTCTATCAGGGCAACTTCGACTGGAACGCGCAGAAGGCGCAGGGCGTGGTCTTCGGCTACGCCCGCATCAGCGATGGGACCACCCACTACGACTCGCAGTTTTCGAACAACTGGAACAAGATGAAGGCCGCCGGCATCCTTCGCGGAGCCTATCAGTTCTTCGAACCGGCGCAGGATCCCGTCGCGCAGGCGAACATGGTGGTCGCGGCGATCGGAAAGCTGGGCGTCGGCGACCTTCCGGCGATGATCGACGTCGAGGCCACGGGCGGACAGTCGGGCGCCACGATCGCGGCGCGCATTCAGATCTGGATGGACGTGGTCGAGAAGGGAACAGGGCGACATCCGCTCATCTATTCGGGCTCGTATTTCTGGGAGGACAACGTCGGCTCGACCGCCTTCGGCGCGACCCCGTTCTGGATTGCGGCTTACGGCCCGGCCTGCCCGTCGGTGCCGAACGGCTGGTCAAACTGGAAATTCTGGCAGTACTCCAACGGCAACGGCTCCCTTGATCACGACGTCTTCAACGGCACGCTTGCCGAGCTTCAGGCCATGGCGCGGCCCGCCGATCAGGCGCCCCGCGGATACCTCGACGTCGCCGACTGCGCGTCGATCGGCGGATGGGCGCAAGACCAGGACACGCCGACGAAGGCGGTGAATGTCGACTTGTATTTCGACGGCCCTGCGGGCTCGTCCGCACCCGGCGTGAGGACGCTCGCGAACCAGTCGCGCGCCGATCTCTGCACGCCGCTGGGCTCGTGCGAGCACGGCTTTGCGCTGAAGACTCCGGCGAGCCTGTTCGATGGTAAGCCGCACACTGTTCACGCCTACGGCATCGACTCGAATCCGATCGGCGACAACCCGCTCCTCGCCGACGCTCCGAAGTCGTTCAACTGCGCGCTTCCGGCGCTACCGAAGAACGTCCTCCGCCGCCACGTCACCGATCAGGCCTCATTTTCGGCCTGGAAGTTCAACATGTTCGAGGGCGTGTTTCACTATCCGCAAGCTCAGGTGAACACCCTGCCGATCGGCCGCGCGCTGACCGCGGCCCCGACGCTTGTCGTCGCCGACGGTGATCCCGGCATTTACGTGAGGGACGGCAAGCTCAAGCGTCACGTCATCAATCCCGCGTCGATGACGGCCTGGTCGTTCGACGGACTCGCGCTCAAGAAGCTCACCCTCGCCCAGCTCCAGGCCATGCCGAACGGCGCCGAGTGGCCGGCCGCTCCGACGCTGATTCAGGGGAGCGGCGGGCCGGAGGTCGACGTGCTCGACGTGGCCGACGGTGCCGCCGAGGACGCGCCGACGTCGCCCGCGCTGCCCGCCGCCCCAGCGGTTCAAGCCGACGCGAGCGGAGCGTCTGGAGATTCGGGCGGCTGCTCGGCTGCCGGAACGAGCAACTCCGGCGCGGCGAGCTGGCTCCTGAGCCTCGCCGTGGTCGCCATGCTGCGGAGGCGCAAGGCCTGAGATCGTGTTGCCGTACGTGATGTTTGCAAGCCCCCGCGAACTGACTCCAGCGGGGCGCTCGAAGAACGCCCTGCCAGGACTTGGCGAAGCCAATTGCGTGGGGTCGGGACCGACGAAAAACCGCGTTTTTCGGGCCGGGGAGGTGCATACCTCCCCGAGATGAAAGGCTAGCAGGCCGCTGCTTCAACGGCCTGCCAGGGTTCAGCGTGACTTTGTTGTCAGCTCCCTTGAATAAGCGAGCAGGTCGCACCGTCGAACGGTGACATTCTCGCGGTCGCTACCTGCGCTCTCCCGCGCCGCGGCGATCTCGCGTATGTTGCCCCCCAATGTCGAATGAGCGCGGCGAGTAAAAACGCCTTCGCTGACCTCGATCCACCACTTTTGCACGTTGTTCACCGGCGCACGATGTCGCCACCCGAGAAAGGCCCTCCCATGAACCGAAACGTCACCCTCGCCGCCTTCGCTGCCTCCGCCCTCGTCGCGGGCTTTGCCCTCATTGCCGGCGGCACCACCGAGGCGCGCGCGTTCTCGGGCGGCCACGACGCCGGCCATGTCGACTTCGCGAACGGCCACGACGCCGGCCATGTCGACTTCGCAAACGGCCACGACGCCGGCCACGTCGACTTCGCAAACGGCCACGACGCCGGCCATGTCGACTTCGCGAACGGCCACGACGCCGGTCACTGAACGAAGTCGCTCTGCGATTCGCAGCGCCGAGGCCCACGTGGCTTCGGCGTTCGTATTTTGTGGGCCACGACCTCGGTCCGCAGTGGTTTTCGTTCCGCGATTCGGGCGCGGAGTCCGGCGACGCTTCGGCGTTCTTGTTTTGCTGGCTTCGGGGTAGCGTCATCGCCATGCGCCCCATTCGCCTTCTGCCTGTGCTCGCGGCGTTCCCCGCCATTTTCGCGTGCGGTGCGACGCAGTCGACGGTTGCTCCCGCCGATGCGAGCGCGCCGGACACCAGCGTTTTCGATGCGTCGCTCGCGGCGCCCGACGCCAGCGACGCCGCGCCCGCCTGCGCGTCCGGTGGCCCGTGCGCGACCAACGCGGGAGCGCCGTGCCTCACGGGCGTTATCGCGTGCAGCGGCGGTCAGGCCCAGTGCGTCGACGGGGCGCCTGCCGCCGACGGCCTCGCGTGTAAAACGGGCCTGTGCACCCGCGGAGCTTGCCTCGCGCCGCTGAGCGTGACGACGACCGTCGACCTCTCGAAAGACCCGGTGACCCCCACCCGAACTTGCGCGGAATCGCCTGTTTTCAGCGTGATCGGCCTCACGTCCACCACGGCGACGTTGTCCGCGAGTCCCGCTGCGGCGTGCCTCACGAAGGGCGACGAAGTCATCCTCATCAACTTGCAGGGAGCTCCCGGGCAGACGCCAAACATCGGCGTTTGGGAGCTGCTCGAAGTCGCGGGCGTCTCCGCGGGCGTCGTTAGTTTCACCACGAACAAGGCCCACAGCTACGGCGCGACGACCAACACCGATGCGAGCATCGGGATCGGCCCGACGGACCAAAAAGTCGCGCTGATTCGCGTCGCACAATTCGGTGATCTCAACGTCGGCGCGGGCGGCACGGTGACGGCGTCGAGCTGGTCGGGCACCGCGGGAGGCGTCGTCGCGCTGCGGGCCGCGAAGCTCACAGTCGACGGGAATATCAGCGCGTCAGGCCTCGGCTACCGCGGCGGACGCTGGAGCCGCGACAGCGGCGGGTGCAGCAACAGCGTGGCGACCGAAGCGGGAGAATCGATCGACGGCCAGGGGGCCGCAGGCGCAACCAACAACGTCGGCGGCGCCGGCGGCATCTCGGCCGCGTCAGGAGTCAATTTCGCAGGGAACACGCCGGTTCAGAGTGGCGCTGGGCACGCGCAGCCGGGTCAGGCGGGCACCAACGGACAGGGCCGCACCGTCGGCCCGGCAGGGATCGCCTACGGGGCCGGCGACGCATCAAGGCTTACGCTGGGATCGGGACAGGGCGGCAACCTCACCTGCGCCAACAACGTCTCCGGCCCGGCGCTGCAAGACGGGAGCGACCGCCTCGCGGGCGGCATCGTCGTGGCGTTCGCAGCCACCCTCGACGTCGGCAAAGCCGGCATCATCGGCGCAAACGCGCTCGCGGCGGCGCGCGACGTTTCGGCGTCGGGAGGTTATATCTACCTTCAGGGGGCGAGCCTCGCGCTGGGCGATTTGCGCGTGACGGCGACAGGCGGCGTAGGCCCGGGAGGCAGCCCATCGACGCAGAACCTCGCGTCGAAATCGAGCGACGGATACGTCGTGGTGAAGGCCGCCTCGGTTAGCGGCACAACATTGCCCGCGGCGCACGCGTTGTAACAATTTAAATTAGCCGGGCGATTTTCGGGATCGTTTGACGGGCGGAGGCGTAGCTACGCAACATCCTCCCATGCCGCTGCCCGCCGTCCGCACCCTCGCCTTCGCGCTCCTCACCCTCGTGCTCACCGGCGCATCGCACGCATCCGCTGCGGCGCCGCTCGATCCAAAAAAGGTACCCGATCCGCTCAAGCCGTGGACCGACTGGGTGCTGTCCAGCGCGGGCGACGCCGCGTGTCCGGGGCTCCAGGGGCAAAAAGACGCTGTCCGCTGCGCGTGGCCGTCGCGGCTCGACGCCTCCGTCGATGAGCACGGGGCGCACTTTACGCAGCGCTGGCACGTCGACGCCGCGCGCTGGGTGCCGCTTCCCGGAGACGAGAAGAGGTGGCCGCTCGATGTGAAGGTGGACGGCAAGGCGGCTGTGGTCGTGGCGCAAGCGTCTTCGCCGAGCGTGCGACTCGAACCCGGCGACCACGTCATCGCCGGAGCGTTCGCGTGGGACGCGCTGCCCGAAGCGCTGCGCGTTCCAGTCGAGACCGGCCTCCTCGCGCTCACCCTCAAGGGTGCCCCGATCGCCTCGCCGCAGCGCGACGCGCTCGGTAACGTATTTCTGCAACGGACCGGTACGCAGGAAGAAGGCGAGCGCCTCGAGATCGTCGCCCACCGCAAAATTACCGACGATATTCCGCTGCTTCTCACGACGCAGATCGAGCTCGATGTGGCGGGCAAGAGCCGCGAAGTGCTGCTCGGCAGGGTGCTGCCGTCCGGCTTCGTGCCCATGGCGCTCGACGGCCCGCTGCCGGCGCGCCTCGAGCCCGACAGCCGGCTTCGCGTGCAGGTCAGGCCCGGTCGGTGGACGCTGAGCCTGACCGCCCGAAGCGAAGGGGTCGTCGCAGCGCTGAAGCGGCCCGAGCCCGACGGCCCATGGCGCGCCGGTGACGAAGTGTGGACCTTCGAAGCGAAACCGGACCTGCGCCTCGTCGACCTGAAAGGCCCACCGTCGATCGATCCCGCTCAAACAAGCCTGCCCGATGCATGGAAACGCTTTCCGGCATTTCCGATGAAAGTGGGAGACGAGGTCTCGCTTTCGGAGCAGCGGCGCGGTGACGCCAACCCGCCCCCCGATCAGCTCACCCTGTCGCGCTCGCTGTGGCTCGACTTCGACGGGACCGGGTACACTGTCTCAGACGCGCTGCGGGGCACCCTCAACCGCGACACGCGACTCGAGATGGCCGCTCCGACGACGCTCGGGCGCGTGGCGATCGCCGGGCGCGACCAGTTCATCACGCACTTGCCCGATGGCGCGCAAATGGGCGTCGAAGTTCGCCAGGGACCGATCGATCTCGCCGCAGACAGCCGCGTGACGGGCAACGTCGGTGACATTCCCGCCGTCGGTTGGAACAGCGATTTTCACCAGCTGTCGGCGACGCTTCACCTGCCGCCGGGTTGGCGGCTGCTGCACGCCTCGGGCGTCGACGACGTGCAGGCCACCTGGCTACGGCAGTGGTCGCTGCTGCAAATTTTTCTCGCGCTCGTGCTCACCCTCGCGGTCGGCAGGCTCCACGGCTGGCGCTGGGGCGCTGTCGCGCTGGTGATGCTGACGCTTACGCTCCCCGAGGCAGGCGCGCCCCGCTGGATCTGGGTGCCGGTGCTAATCGCCGAAGCCCTCGTGCGCCTGGTCCCGAAGGGCGTGTTCCAGCAGCTCGCGCGCGGCCTGCGCGGCGCCACCCTCGTGCTGGCGACCCTCATCGCGATTCCATTCCTCGTGCGCGAGGTTCGCGAAGGCCTGCACCCGGTGCTCGCAGCCGAGTCGATCGATCTCGCGGGCGGTGGGCAGGTCGCCGATACGACCAGCGCATTCGGAGGCTCTAAGAACGAGGCCGTGACCGGCGGACTGCAAGAAGACGACAAAGGCGGCGCCCCTGCGGCCGCAGCGCCCAGCCCCGCCGCAGCCCCGCCCGCCGCGCAGGAGCTCGAAGAACGGGCGAAGGCGAGTGACTTCCTAAGTCGAAGCAGCGCGGTCGCTCCGAAGCGCGAAGCCTCCAAATTTTACACCGAAACCTACGACCCGAACGTCATCGTGCAAACGGGACCGGGAGTCCCCAGGTGGTCGTGGACGAGCATCCCACTTTCGTGGAGCGGCCCCGTCGCAGCAGGCCAGCGGCTGAAGTTGTGGCTGCTTCCGCCTGGCGTGAACCTCGGCCTCGCCTTCGCGCGGCTGCTGCTGCTCGCGCTCGTGCTCGTGCGCATGATCCCTGTGCCCTCGCGCCTGTGGCCTTCGGGCTGGGGCCCGAAAGCTGGCGGCGTTGCGGCGGGCGTTGCGCTCGCGATCGGCCTGACGTTTGCGCCGACGAACGCCCAGGCGCAGATGCCCGACAAGGCCACGCTCGACGAGCTGCGCGAGCGGCTGTTGGCCAAGCCGGACTGTCAGCCCAACTGCGCATCGATCGGCCGACTCTCGCTCCAACTCGACGGCAGCTCGCTGCGCGGACGCGCCGAGATCGACGCCGCGACGGCGACCGCCGTGGCCTTGCCCGGCATCGCGTCGCAATGGCTGCCTGACGAAGTCGCGCTCGACGGACAGGCCGCGAAGGCCCTGCTTCGCACCCCCGACGGCGTGCTGTGGATCGCCGTCACCGCGGGCAGTCATCAGGTCACGTTCTCGGGCCGCACGCCCGCGCGCGACTCGCTTCAGCTGCCGCTACACCACAAGCCCCACCGCGTCGAGGCCACCGCCGAGGGCTGGCACGTCGCCGGCATACATGAAGACGGCGTCGCGGACGAAAATGTGCAGTTTACACGCATCGAAAAGTCGACCGGCGCCGGCGGCGCCCTGCAGCCTGGCGCGCTGCCTCCGTTCGTGCGCATCGAGCGCACGCTGCACATCGGCCTGCAGTGGCAAATCGACACGCGCGTCGTGCGGGCCACACCGACCGGCGCCGCCATCGTCTTCGAGGTCCCTCTGCTGCCAGGTGAATCGGTCACGACGGCCGATCTGCGCGTGGTCAAAGGCGCCGCTCAGGTCAACATGGCGCCCGATGCGTCGACCGTCGAGTGGCGCTCGACGCTCGAGCAGAGGTCGCCCATCAAGCTCATCGCCCCCAAAGCGGTCGCGTGGACCGAAGTGTGGCGCGTCGAAGTGGGGCCGATGTGGCACGCCGCATTGAGCGGCATCCCGCTCGTGCACACACAGCTCGCCGCCGGCGCAGCGCACCTTCCGGAGTGGCGACCGTGGCCCGGTGAAGAGGCCACCATCGAGCTCACGCGCCCCGACGGCGTGGCCGGGCAGTCGCTGACGATCGATGCGTCCACGCTGGAGCTCAGTCCCGGCCTGCGCGCGACCGACGCCCATCTTTCGCTGTCGATTCGTGCCAGTCGCGGCGCCGCGCACATCATCACCCTACCCGAGGGAGCCCAGCTCGAGAGCCTCACAGTTGGCGGAGCCTCCCAACCCGTGCGTCAGGAGGGCCGCCGCGTCACGATCGCCATCGTCCCGGGCGCGCAGAGCATCGAGCTCAGGTGGCGGCAAACAGCCTCGATCGGCACGATCTTCCGCACCCCGGAGGTCGACCTCGGCGCCCCCAGCGTCAACGCGTCTCTCACGATCGCGCCCGGCTCGCGTTGGGTGCTTTTTCTGGGAGGTCCACAGATGGGGCCTGCCGTGCTCTTCTGGAGCATGCTGACCGTCATGCTGCTCATTGCGGTCGGCCTCGGTCGCATTCGGTGGACGCCGCTGCGCTGGTGGCACTGGACGCTGCTCGCCGTAGGACTGTCGCAGGTGCCCATCGTTTTGGGTGCCCTGTTCGCGGGCTGGCTGATCGCGCTCGGCTGGCGAAAGGCCCGGCCCGAGCTGGCGGACGCGTGGTTCAATCTCAGGCAAGTCGTACTCGTCGGCTGGACGCTCGTCGCGCTCGTGCTCCTCGGCATGGCCATCTATCAGGGGCTGCTCGGCACGCCCGAAATGCAGGTACTCGGAAACGGCTCCGATCATGGGAATCTGCGGTGGTTTTCTGACCGCGCAGGCGCCGTCCTGCCGCAGGCCTCGGTCGTCTCGCTGCCGCTGATGGCCTACCGCGTGGCCATGCTCGCGTGGGCGCTTTGGATCGCGATCGCCATCCTGCGTTGGCTGCGCTTCGGCTGGACGGCGTTCGGCGAAGGCGGCTTCTGGAAGGGCGCCCCGCCGAGGCCTCGGCACGCGGGCAACGTGCGTCCTGATGGCTCAGTCCCCGGTTACCAACCGGCCCCCGAGGCGGCCTCGGAAGCCCTCGCGGCCCCGCCCCCGCCCGCTCCGCCGGCCGACGACGACACGCCGCGTTGACGCGCGCGCCGGCACCTGTGGAGTCCCACCTTCCGGACTCCGCGGGCGGCCACGCGATGTCCGCCGCAGTCTGCGAATTAGAACGTCCCGCCGACCCCGCCGGTCATTCCACCCGGCACCGGCGAGACCGTCGGCGCGAAGTGAAACGAGGTGCTCTTTTCGGGTACGAGGCGATCTTCGATGCGGTCTCCTTCCATGCCACGGGTCAGCGCCCACGCGCCTCCGAGGCCCCCGAGCACGCCAAGGCCGGTGACAGCCGATCCAACGCGCGCGCCGCCTCCGTTGCCTGCAACGGCCAGGTAGAGTCCGCCCATCATGAAGCCGCCGAGCACGCCCCCGAGGTCGAGAAAGCGCACCCGCGCGACCGACGGCGACGCCGATTTCGCCGTGAGCACGCCCGCCGCGAGACCTGCGTTGTACGCGACCAGCAGGGTCGCAAAATTGGTACTGGCATCGATCGTGTTGCCAGCGATCGTGAGCGAGAGGAGCTCAACGACGACGCCTGACCACAACCCGCCTGAGCCGACCCACGAGGCCCGCCCGGGTGTCACCGCTGAAAAATGCCCAGCGAGGCCGCCGGCCAACGCCCCCGCCGTGGCGCCGGCCCACAGAACGCCCTCGACCCTTGCGCTGCTCCACTTCGAGCGATTGGGGACAGATTCATGCCACGCGGAGATGAGGGCGCCGTCGACGAGGCCGATCGTCATGCCGCTCACAATCGCCTGGGGAGCCCCGTATTTCAGCTTGTAGCTGCCAAGGTTGTCGAAGGCCGCAACCGCGCCAATTCCGGCCGCTGTGAGGCTCAGTGCGGGCAACAACACGCCAGCCGAGCTTTTGGCGTCCGCGAGGTTCGACAGCCACAGCCCAGTGCCGGCGCCGTAGGCGGCCGCGTAGATGTAAAGCGACGCGACCTCGTCGGTTGTGCGAACGCGCGCGTCGGGCCCCAGGGCCAACACATTGTTGCGAAGGCGCCAAGCGGCGGCGAGCGAGCCGAGCTCTGTCGCCGCGCGCCGATCGGCGGGCGAGCTGGCGTGCGCGGCGAGATCGTCGAACGAGCGCTCAGCGTCCGCGAACTGACCGCCGAGCAGCTGATCGCGCGAGGCCTCGAACGCGGCCTGCCATCCCGGATCGCTGACGGGCAGCGGGGCTGACACCGGAGTCGCGGTCGGAGCGATCGGCGCGGATGCAGGCGGCGGATTGGTCAACGCCTCAGCTTGCGCGCCGACGGGCGGCGTCTCCGCGGCAGCAGCGGCCTGCGCGAACGCCGGCCCAGAAACCAGAACACCAAGCAGGCTAAGCGAAAGAAGGCGCATTCGCCGCATATTAGCAGGCCGTTGAAGAACGGCCTGCTATCCTTTCATCTCGGGGAGGTATGCACCTCCCCGCCCCGAAAAACGCGGTTTTTCGGGGTCCCCACCCCACGCAATTGACTTCGCCAATTCCTAGCAGGGTGTTTTTCAACACCCTGCTAACAAACGTTGCGCCACGGCTACCCAGAATGCGTCGCCCTACGTTGTCAAGAAAACGGATTCTCAACGCCCGGCGATGCGCCTATCGTCGCTGCACATGAGCGCAGTATCGCCCTGGGATGTTGACCCCGCCCTGCAGCCCTCGCGCCTCGCCCTGCTCGCGCGCCTCGCCGCCGAGGCCCGCCAGAGCGCGCTCGACGACGCCCGGCGCGACGAGGGCGACACCAACTGGGGCATCGGCTGCAGAGCCTACGAGCGCTTCGTCTACAAGCTGTCGCGGGCTTCGCTCGGAAGCGCCCGCGGCTGGCTTGGCGTCGTGCGCGACGGGCTGTCGTTCACCATCAAGATCGACCGCGTGGTGATGCGCTCCTACACGGGCGGCCCGAGCAAACCCGAGCTTCGACACGTGCTCGCAGCGCAGCCGCTGTCGGCCCCGGTCGACGCGCGCCAGCTGCTGCTCCCGTTCGTCGCGAGTCCGCAGCCTGAAAATGATCCCAGGTGGGTCTGGCTCATGGCGGTCGAGAACGACGACTCGGGCGGCGTCTCCCGCGTGGTATTTTTTCAGGCCCACCCCGAAGGCTTCACGCGAAATGTGTGGAGTCCGCCGCCCGGCGCGCTGACGCGAAAGCACGACCGGCAGCCGGGCCCCCGCCGAAGCCCGACCGCGAGGCGCCGCGCGCGCGCAGCATCGCAGGCGCTGTTCCCCATTTAGATCGCGCGAATCGCGAATCACAGCGTGATGCGCGTCCCCACAATGGCCCGCCCGTGACTTTTGCTGGCCCAATAGTACGCCACGACGACTTCGCCGCCGGGCAGCTCGGCCGCCCACGGATATCCCAGATCGGCGCCTTCACCGTCGGAGCGCACTACAAACTCGTCCGCCCCGTCAAGGTCGCCGGCTTCGGCGTCGAGGAGCCGCGCGCGAACGCCCCACGGAGCGTGGCGGTAGCCGTAGGTGAGCAATACCCGTCCATCCCGCAGCCGGAGCGGATGGTAAGGGTGCCCCATCACAGAATGCCGCTTCCACGGCGACCACGACCGGCCACCATCGGTCGAGCGGGCAGTCACCAGCGCGTCGCCCAGCCCCGACGTGCGACAAAAAAGCACCAGGCCGCCGCTCGCAGTCAGCAGGAGCGAGGGCTCCTGAAAACCGGCGCGCCGGTCGGCGTCGCGGATCGCGCAGGCGCGATGTGAGAACGTCGCTCCTTGATCTTTTGAAACGAATAAATGAACGCTCGCCGGAAGGCCGACCGCATCGTATGCGGCGAGGAGCACCTCGCCTTCGCGCTCGACCATCGCGCCGCGCAGGCCGCCGCGATACGCCCCTCTGCGCTCGGCCCACGGATCGCCCGAATCAGGCACGGGCGCGAGATAATGATGCGCGCCAAAGCTGCTTCCCCCATCGTCGCTCGCGCGTACCGACACACCCCACGGCACAAAAGTAGTCAGTTCGGTCGCGATCACAGCATCGGAGGAGAGTCCGGTCGCCATCGCGGCCACGACCATCGGCGCCGCCGCCGAGGCGAGCGGGTACCACCCAAACGAGCCGAGCAGCACCCGCCCGCTCTCGAGCACCAGCAGCGATGCGTCCTGCTCCGCCGCTTGCGGATCGGCCGCCACCACGGTCGGCCCTTGCATCGTTTCAAGCGAATCAGGAGACAGCCGCAAGGTCGCGATGTGCGAGCGCGTGTCCCAGTGCGAACGCCCGATGCCGCTGCCCGAAGCGCTGTCGCCGAGGAGCCATCGCGGATCGCGCCCGCGGCGGAACGCGAGCAGCAGGTGCCCGTCGGACAGGCGCGCGAGCGACGGGAAGGCTGCGTGAAATCGCGCGTCCTCGTAGAGCGTCCGGTGGCTGACGACCCGCATCAGGTCGCCTCCTCCGGGACGCGGGAGGGCTCCTGAAAGACACCCTCCCAGCGCGCGACGACGCAGGCCGCGAGCCCGTTGCCAGTGAGATTGAGCGCAGAGCGCGCCATGTCCATGATCTCGTCGACGGCGAGAATCATCGCGACGCCTGCCTCGCCGGGCAGCCCGAACCCCTGGCACGTGCCGGCGATGATCACGAGCGTGGCTCGCGGAACGCCGGCGACGCCCTTCGACGTCAGCATGAACGTCATCACCATCGCGATCTGCGATCCGAGCGTCATCTCAATGTGCGCTGCCTGGGCGATCGCGAGCGAGGCGAGCACGAGGTAGAGCGTCGAGCCGTCGAGGTTGAACGAATAGCCCGTCGGTATGACGAAGCTGGCTACGCGGCGGGGCACGCCAAAAGCCTCCATTTGCTCGAGCAGCCGAGGCAGCGCGGCCTCGCTTGAAGCCGTCGAAAACGCGATCGTGGCTGGCTCGCGAATGTGCCGGAAAAAACCCAAAATCGGAATGCGCGCGATCAGCATGACCGGAAGGAACACCACGACCAGCAGCAGCGCGAGCGCGAGATAAAGGCTGCCGACCAATACCGAGTAGTGCCGGAGCAGGTCGAGCACCGCAGGCCAGCCGCGGAGCCCGCTCGAGCCGCCGCCCGAGGCCATGTGGCTCACGTTGTAGGCCATCGCGCCGAACACCCCGAGCGGCGTTAGGCGCATGACCATCTCGGTGTATTTGAACATCACCTGAGCGGTCGCCTCGAACAGCCGCAGCACGGGAGCGCCCTTGTCGCCTACGCGAACCAGCGCGATGCCAAACAGCGACGAGAAGATGACGACGGGCAAAATGTCGCCCTCTGCAGCGTGCTTGATGAAGTTCGACGGAAACGCGTGCAAGGCGATGTCCCAACCGGAGAGCGGTTTGGCAAGCTCCACGTGCGCCGAGGCGACCAGCGGCAGTCCGTCTCCCGGCCTAAGCCAGTTTCCGATTCCGAGCCCAATGAAGAGCGCGACGGTAGTGACCACTTCGAAATAGAGCAGCGCCTTGCCGCCCATACGGCCGACCGCCTTCAAGTCGCCCGTCTGCGCGATGCCGACCACAATGGTCGACACCAAAATGGGCACGATCACGCCCTTGATAAGGGCAATAAACGCTTTCGAAAGCAGCTGAAAGGCGTGGAACGCTACGGGATGTTCCTTTTCGGGTAGCAACCCGCCGGCGAGCACGCCGAGCCCGAGCGCAACGAAAATGACAAACGTCCCCGATTGCCAAAAAGACCGCTTCGCCGGGAGCTTCATTGCGGTCACGGTACACGCACCTGCGTGCGCTGCCCACCGCGCTGACTACGGTCCGAGCCCCGCCTCCGCCGCTTTCGTCGACAAATACGCGGTCGTCACCGGGCGTCCCGCGAAGTCCTGATAGTCGAGCACCGGATCGGCCCCGGCCGGATTGTGCGGCTTGGTAATCACCAGCGAGATGTGGAGGCAGAGCTTCGCGCCCGACTGGCAGCCCGCTGCGTTCGAGTCGACCTGAAAGAAGCCGCCGTACGTATTTCCGAGCGACTGCATGTCGCTCAAATTGAGGCCGTAAGTGCCGGTGCCCGAGGCATAGGGCGCAACGAAATAGGCTTTTCTTAATCGCGATACGGTGCCCGCCGACAGACCAGTTGACTGGGCCCCGCCCTGACTGCCGCCGTCGAGGTTGAAGTAGACGACGCGGCCCTTGGTGAGGCTCAGCGGGTCGGCGCCGGTAGCGAGCTGGTTCAGCAGCTCGTGGGCCACGAAGCTGCCCGAAGAGTGCCCGGCGATGAGCACGGTTTTCGTCTTTGGAGAGACCAGCGGAAGCATGGCCTGCGCGATCTTGCTGTTGCCAATTTCGAGCGACGCGTAGTTCGATTGCGCGGGGCCTTGAACGGCCCAAATGTAGCGCACGCCCATGGGCTGTAGCCACGCCTTGTAGAGCGCCGTCGCCCAGGCCTTCGCGCCGTCGAGCGCGACATTGTAACCGGCGTAGGCGACGAACATGCTCTCGCCCGCCGGGTTGCCGCTGTCTTTCGCGGCGACGCCGTAGCCCACGCTCGGCCCGGCGTTCCAAGCGATCGCGTCGATGTCGGGCACGACGGGCGGGCCGGCGTCGGGCGCCGCATCCGGCGCCTGGCTCGCGTCCCGCGTCGCAGCGTCCCGCGCCTCGGCGTCTGCGTGTTCGGCGTCGGGTGCTGCGTCAGGCGCAGAAGGCAGGGCTCCTTCGTCCGCGCTGCATGCGACGAGCGCGACTGCGCTGGCAGCGGCGACGAGCTTCATTGGCACTCGGCCGCGCACTGCGCATCCACGCAACCGATCGCCGCGTCGTATTCCGATCGTCCGACGGGAAAATCGACTCCGCATTGCGCGACGCAGTCTTTTGCCACTCCCGCAGCATCGGGGCCGGCATCGGCGGGAAGCAGCGCGCAAGCGAGGATGCAGTTTACGTAGTCGTCGTTGCAGCGCGTGTCGCCGAGGCACGCGTTCACCGCGACGCAGCATCGCGCCTGCGCGCAATCGTTGCAGACTACATTCTTCGACGAATAGGGCTGCAGAAGCTTGCAGCTGGCCGCGTCGACCACGGCGCCGTCGGGGCGCGCGCTGTCTGCGACCGCGTCGCCCGGAACAGAAGCGTCCGCGGGCGCCGAGAGCGGCCCGTCGGCGGCGCTGCAGGCAACAAAACAAGTGAGCGCGACGGCCATCAAGCGGAAGGACATGAGCCGCATGGTAGGCCGATTCGCGGCGCGACGATCGAGGCATCGAGCGGCCCCTCCGCTGACGCTGTGCGGGATTTGGCACCGCGCCATGCGGCACGCGCTTCGTTCGCGCGGGAAGTTGCGTTAAGATGCGAAACAGCTCCCCCGAAAGGCGATCACCCATGACACGTCTCCGCCGCCGCACGCCGCGGCGTTGCGATCGCGCGCGTTGTCGCTATCGTGGGTGGTCACCATGAGAAATGTCGCATTCGCGGGGGGCGCGAGCCTCGTTTGGCTTGTCTGCGCCTGCTCGAGCCCCTCATCCACGTTCAGTCCTGAACCCGCCGACGCCGGCGCCGCCGAGGCGGGAGCAGCCGACGCGAGCGAGGACGCTCCTGTCTTTTTCCCGGATGCCGCGACGGGCGACGTCACGGTCGACCTTCCGCTCGGAGACGTCGACGCGGTGGTCACCTGCGACAACGCGTACGGCTTCGGCTGGGGAGACGACACCAAGATCGGCACTTACAATACCGCCCCGGCGTCGATACTGGCCGGCGACATTTTCAACTGCGGCACCGGGCCCGAGGGCTACACGATTCCCGCCGCGCAGGCGCCCGCAAACGCCTACCTTTACGCCATCGCGTGGGCCGACCACTCGGTCACTCAGGGGCTGCTCGGGCAGTTCAAGCGGGCGGGTGCGCAGCCGCTGTATACCGGAGACGCGAAGTGGGAAGTATGCGCTACGGGGATCGACTACGATACCAGTGATCCGTCGCAAAAGTCTGGCCCGCCGGTCGCTCAAATCAACACCGAGATCGCCAGGTGCAACTCGGGGAGCGGAAGCAAGGCTACGTCGAGCGCCGGCTGGGTCAACAGCGCGGGCGCGATCACGGCGGGCGCAATTGGCAAGCTCGCCATCGGTCAGGACAACTCGAAAGCGTACAACCCCGACTTTCCGATCGTGTGTCCCAGCGGAGGCGCCGATCCCGGGCTCGACAACAAGGCTCAGTGGATGTGGTACTCGGCGAGCGGGAGCAACGCAGCGTTCCACTTTTCTTCGGTGTCCGAGTCGCGCCCCTTCCTGATTTTTCGGCTCGCCGCGAAGGCGCTGCCGCCGCCGCCAAACTGAAACACGGTTTGCGAGGCGATGGCCCAGCGCGGGCCGCAGGCCTGCTAACGTCGCGCGACCATGACCGAATCCGCGCCACGCGATCTGCGCCAGCTGCCCCCGCGCGATGCGCCCAGCGGCGTCATCCTCGATGCCTTTCTGGCCTACGTCGCGAGCCGCGACCTCGGCCTGTATCCTGCCCAGGAAGAGGCCATCCTGGAGCTGCTCAGCGGCGCCAATGTCATCCTCAACACGCCTACCGGATCGGGCAAATCGCTCGTGGCCGAAGCCGCCCACTTCGACGCCCTCGTGCGCGGCGAGCGCTCGTACTACACGAGCCCGATCAAGGCCCTCGCGAACGAGAAGTTCTTCGCGCTCGCGCGCACGTTTGGCGCTGAAAACGTGGGCCTGATGACCGGCGACGCCACGGTCAACCGCGACGCGCCCATCATCTGCGCCACTGCCGAAGTGCTCGCCAACATCGCGCTCGCCGAAGGCCCGAACGCCGACGTCGCCCTCGCCGTGCTCGACGAGTTTCACTACTACGCGGACCGGGAGCGCGGCGTCGCGTGGCAGGTGCCGCTGCTCACCTTGCCGAATACACGTTTTCTGCTGATGAGCGCGACGTTCGGCGACACCGATCCCTTTCAGAAGTACCTCGCCGATCGCACCGGGCGCCGCACCGCAGTGGTCAAGTCGAACGACCGGCCGGTGCCGCTCGACTTCACCTACAGCGAGATCGCGCTGCACGAGCGCGTAAATAAGCTCATCGGCGAGGGCAAGCACCCCATTTATCTGGTGAACTTCACCCAGCGGGCGTGCGCCGAAGAAGCGCAAAACCTGATGAGCGTCGATTACTGCACCAAAGAAGAGAAGAAGAAGATCGCCGAGGCACTTCAGGGCGCGAGGTTCGACAGCCCGTATGGCAAAGAGCTGCAGCGTTTTCTTCGCCACGGCATCGGCATTCACCACGCGGGCCTGCTGCCCAAATACCGGCTGATGGTCGAAAAGCTGGCCCAAAAAGGGCTGCTCAAGATTATCAGCGGCACCGACACGCTCGGCGTGGGCGTCAACGTCCCCATTCGCTCGGTGCTCTTCACCCAGCTGTGCAAGTTCGACGGCGAGGGCACGAACCTGCTCAAAATTCGCGACTTTCAGCAGATCGCAGGGCGCGCCGGTCGCAAGGGCTTCGACCACGCGGGCAGCGTCGTTGCGCAGGCGCCCGAGCACGTGATCGAAAACCTCCGGCTCGAGGCGAAGGCGGGCAACGACCCCGTGAAGAAGAAGCGCATCGTCAGAAAGAAGGCCCCCGACCGCGGCTACGTGCACTGGGACAAAACCACCTTCGACAAACTCATCACGTCGGCGCCGGAGCCGCTCGTCTCACGATTTTCCGTATCGCACGGCATGGTCGTGAGCGTGCTGTGCAGGCACGAAGGGGGCGGCTGCATGGCGCTCGCGCGCCTCATCAAGTCGTCGCACGAGCGACCGGCTGCGCAGCGCGCGATCGGCCGAAAAGCCCTCGAAATGATCAGCTCGCTGCGCGACGCGAGCATCTTGAAGACGATGGTCGACGAGGGCGGACATCGGGTCATGGCCGTCAACGCCGACCTCGGCGAAGATTTCTCGATTCACCACGCGCTGTCGCTGTACCTGCTCGATACCGCAAAGCTGCTCGACGTAAACGAACCTGCCTATGAGCTCGATTTGCTGACGGTCGTCGAATCGATTCTCGAAAACCCCGAGGTGATCCTCGCGCGGCAGCTCGACAAAATAAAGACCGAGAAAATGGCCGAAATGAAGGCCGCGGGCATCGAGTTCGATGAGCGCATCGCCGAGCTCGAGAAGCTCGATTATCCCAAGCCTCAGGCAGAGTTCATCTACACCAGCTTCAACGCGTTTGCGGCGAAGCACCCGTGGGTGAAGGCCGACAACATTCGGCCCAAATCGGTGGCGCGCGAGATGTATGAAAACGTCATTTCGTTTTCTGAATATGTTCGCGAATACGGGCTCGAGCGCATCGAGGCCGCGCTGCTTCGGTATTTGTCGGAGGTGTACAAAGCGCTCGTGCAGACGGTGCCGGCGTGGGCAAAAACACCGGCAGTCGACGACGTTACCGAGTATTTCGGCGCGATCATTCGCCAGGTCGACGCGAGCCTGCTCGACG
Organism: Myxococcales bacterium; assembly: GCA_947473045.1. GTDB lineage: Bacteria > Myxococcota_A > Polyangia > Polyangiales > Polyangiaceae > JANYHY01. The sequence goes on from CANJCO010000033.1 coordinate 50,340, forward strand.
AGTGGGAGCGCATGAAAAACCCCGCCGAGCGCGTGCTGGCGCCGAGCGCCGACGATCTGGAGCCGGAGGGCTCGAAGGACATCACCAAAGACAAGCGCACATTCTCGGTGCTCGTGCGCAATGAGCTCTTTCGTTTCATTCGGTGCTTGTCGCGCAAGGACTTCGCCGAGGCCGCCCGCGCGGTTCGGGGCGGCCCGGACGCGCTCGCCCCGGAGGGTCACGCTGCCGCGTGGTACGAGGCCGAATTTGCGCCCTATTACGCCGAGCACGCGTCGCTGCGCATCGACCCCGAGGCCCGCGGACCGAAGCTGCTCGCCATCGAAGAAGCGGGGCCGTTGTGGCGCGTGCGGCAGACGCTGCTCGACTCCGAAGAAGACAATGACTGGTTCTTCGACGCGACCGTCGATCTCGAAGCGTCACGCGTGGCCGGGCGGCCCATTTGGTGTGTGGAGCGCTTCGGGAAATAGGCTGGGCTACCGCGAGCGAACGCTGGCGGCGCGCGGGATCGGGCGGGCACGCAGCGATTATCGACTCCGCGAACGCCGCGCGGCCGCCTGCGGGCGGAGCGAGCGCCGCCGGTCAAAAGCGTGCGACCACGATGGGCCGCGCGGGCAGTGACGGCGACCGTGGCGTCGTGCTACCCAGCCTGCGCATGACGACCTCTTCCGCCGTTGCCGACGTCCAGAACAAGTCCGTGGCCTTTGAAGGCACCACCTACCAAATTCAGGAGCTCGGCGAAGACAACTTCACCGTCCTCATCGCCGGCGTTCCGCTCGGCCGCATCGTGCTCGCGTTCGGCGCTCCCAACGGCGTGTCCGAAGACGGCGTCACGAGCGAAGACACGCTTTACGCCATCGCCGAGTGCTGGTTCGCGGCCACGGCCGAAGCCTGAGTCCCGGCGCGAAGCCGGCCGCCCCGGGGCGCCCGTCTCATGGCGGACGCCTCGGTAAAACAGGCAGCGTTACTGCCAGCAGATGCCAGCGGCGCGCGGCTGTCCGCTCGGACACGCAGGCTCGCAGACGCCGGTGAGCAGGTCGGCTCGCTGCGTAGGCGCGCACGTAGGCGCGGCGGGGACGCCCTGCTGCGCTTGCGTACTCGACGCGCCGGGCATGCAGAAGCCGGCCACCGGCGCGAGGCCGTTTGCGCACGCAGCGCCGCAGCGCGCGAACACCGGATCGACGACCTGTCCGGCCGGGCAGGCGCTCGCCCCGGGTTGGCCAGCAGGCGCGGCGATTACGCCGGGAAACGGGAACGGAAAGGGAAACGGAAACGGCGAAGGGGTCGCGGGAGAAGGCGCGGGCTGATTCTGCCAGCGCGTCGGCGGCAGCACGGTGCCCGCGGCGTCTCCCACCGTCACGACGAAGGCTTCGTGGAGCTCGTCGCGGACCATGCGCTCGCTGATCCACGCGTAGCCGTGGTCGCCCCACGCGCCGCCCCAGCTGTTGTGCACCAAAAATTGGCGACCTGAATTCGTCGTGCGATATCCCACGAGCGCCACCGCGTGGCCGCCCTGCCCGTCGGATTGCCAATCGGCGATGACCGATCCTGGCTGCTGCCGCTGCGCATTCCACAGCCTCGCGTCGATATCGAACCCCGCGAAAACAGCTCGTCCGGTGCTGAGCACCTGCGCGATCTGATCGGGATCGCCCGGCCGCGACGCGAGCGAGCGAAACGCCGTAATCTCGTATACGCCCGAGCCTTCCGCCCGGTTCACCTCTGACACGAGCGCGGGATCGCTGTGCCATGAATTGATGGTCAGACCGTACGCGGCCGAACACGACGACCGATCGCCCTCGTTGTCGTCGAGCTTGCAGGCCTTGTGCGGATCGTAGGGCCAGTCGTTTTCGCGCACGAGGGGCTTGCCCGATCCGCGCTGAAACAGCAGCTGAAACTCGTCGTGGGCGATGATGTGCAGCGGCGCGATGACCTCACCGCGGCCCGCAAGGCGGAGTCCGTTTTCAATCAGCGTCGACATCGCAAACGACCAGCACACGCCGGCCTGCTGTTGGTCTTTCACAGGGCCGTCAAAACCAAGTAACCGAAGGTCGACCATGGTTGGCGCGGCCGCTGGCGGCGCGGGAGGCAACGGCACGGCCACGGGCGAATTGGTGAGCTTCGGGAGGCCGCCGCACAGGGTCTTGGCCCATACCATCGGCGCTACCTCTACGGCCGCGCACGGATCGCGCGTGCCCATGGCGACAAGCTGCTGCAAGTTGAACGGCTGCACGACGGCGGGAGCGGCGGGCCACCCCGGGAGCGGCGGCAGTTGCGCGGGCCAAATCCAGCCGGCAGGAAGCGGAGGCTGGGACGCCTGCGCGGGCGCGGCCGACGGTTGGGCGGCCGGCGGCGCGGGCCACCCCTGCGGGTAGGGCTGCGCCGGCGGCGCGGGCCACGGTTGAAGCGCAAGTGGCGCCGCTGCGGGCGTCGCGGCCGGCTTCGAGGGCTGCGCGCAGGCGCCGAAGACCGACCCGGCGAGCACGAGCCCGGTAGCGGCCCTCAGGCCTCGAGCATTCGCAGGACGCAGCATGTTCATACGACCTTGGACGAGGCCGTCGCGCCCGTCAATCAACCGGTGCCCGCCCCGCGATCCGGCTCATTCGCTCACAATCGCTTGCGCACCACGCGAAGAGAACGCAAATTGGCGACTTCGGAGGCCTCCGCATGCCCGAGCTCACGCCCGACATCGTAAACGACGACGCCGCGCTCGCCGCCTGCGTAGACGCGCTGATCGAGTCGGATCCCGGCGCCAGCGCGCAGGCCGCCGCGATCAACAAGGTCGCGACCGCCGTGCGCCACCGGCTCGAGGCCGCTTCGTGGGGCGAGGCGCTCGAGCTCGAGGCGAAAATCAACGCACGCTGGTCGGACCTCGCAGTCGTGATCGCTCGATGGGCCTTTGAGCAGGGTTTTCGCGCGCGCGAGAACGCCGACGACCGCTGACCGACTGCCCGAGGAGCCGTGACCGACTACTCGCGGCCGTCCGTTCGGCGACCCGCCGCCAGCAGGAGCTTGAGGCCGCGCGTAATGTCATCGACCGACGCGTCGTCGAGCCTGTCGACAATCGCGACGAGTCTCGCTATCGACGGCCGCGCGGTCGATTCAGGCGGAGGCGATTGGCCTTCGACCAGCGATTCGACCGATACCTCGAGCGCAGCGGCCAGACGCACAATCACGGCGGTTGACGGATGAAGGCGGCCTCGCTCGATGCGGCTGATCGTGGCGTCGACGACGCCTCCGCGCTGCGCCAGCTCGGACTGCGTCAGGCCCTTTCGTATCCGCAGCGCACGAAGGGCGGAGTGCAGGTGTTGGGCGGAGTGCAGGTGTTGAGGGACCGTAGCTCGCGACATATCTCGCGAAATTCTTGCGCATTTTCCAGCACAACAACAGGCCCTTCACGCAGATCAACCGTTTGACATGCGCGCGAGCGGGAGACATAGTCTGCCTCGGTCGCCGCGAATGTGCCCCCCACGTTCGCGGCGGCCACTTGCATTTTGTTGTTTGGCCCCTGCTGCAGACCCGGCCCTCGGGGCCCAGCAGCAGAACGTGCGAAAAACTATTGACGTGAGCGCGCAGGGTCAGCATAAAGCGCGGCGAATCTGCATCGCCGACGCAGTTGGTCGGCAGCCGCGAAAGTGGCACTCGGGGCGTAGCGCAGCCTGGTAGCGCACCTGGTTCGGGACCAGGGAGTCGGAGGTTCAAATCCTCTCGCCCCGACTACTTCTCTTCCTACTCGAATCCTCGAAAAAGCCGGGGATATGCGAAGGTGCCGCGCGGCTGCGCCAGCGGGCCTCCAGCATCGGCGGGTCTGCCTCCGGGCGGGCGAACAGGTCGCGTCGTCCCTCATGGCTGCGCGCGCGACGGCGCGCGACCGAAGCGTCGACGCCGCGTGATCGCGATGCCCAACGTCCTGCTGGGCGTGCACGTCGAGCGCCTGACCGACGCCGGTGCAGCGAAATTCGCTCGGCGCAGCGAAGAGCTCGCATGGCAGGTCGCTTCTAAACTGCCCGCCCGCCACGCCAACGGGCGACCGCTCGGCACCGACGACTGCTAGCAGGCCGTTGAAGAACGGCCTGCTATCCTTTCATCTCGGGGAGGTATGCACCTCCCCGCCCCGAAAAACGCGGTTTTTCGGGGTCCCCACCCCACGCAATTGACTTCGCCAATTCCTAGCAGGGTGTTTTTCAACACCCTGC
>CANJCO010000034.1 GCA_947473045.1 Myxococcales bacterium
GCAGGGTGTTGAAAAACACCCTGATAGTAATTGGCGAAGCCAATTGCGTGGGGTGGGGACCCCGAAAAACCGCGTTTTTCGGGGCGGGGAGGTGCATACCTCCCCGAGATGAAAGGCTAGCAGGCCGTTCTTCAACGGCCTGCTAGCGCAAGGCCAGCGCGAAGCCTCCCGCGAGCGTCGCGAGGCGCACGAGCTCGAGCGGCGCAGCCCAGCGCCTTCGCTCGAGCAGCCCACCGAGCGACACGAGCCCGGCGCCGATGCCCACGCACACCACGATGAGCGAGGCGCGGGGCAGCAGCCCGCGTGCGAGGATCACGACCGACATCGCCGCGAGCAGCACCGCGAACTGCGCGCCGACGTAGCGCCGCCGCGCGGGCGTGAGCGCGACGTCATACTGTGGACGTCCCAAGTCGACGGGCCCTGATTCCTCGGCGCCGCGCGGCTTCCAGGCTGGCGACGCCACCCAAACGCGAAGCCTGTCGGCGCCGCGCAGCGCGAGCGTCCGCTGAGCGAGCTCCATGAAGAAGTGCACTTGCGCCCACAGCGGGTTGAAGCTCGCGAGCGGCTTCGTGATGCCGTAAACGCAGGGCTCATTTTCCTCGGCATACGTACCGAACAGGCGGTCCCACACGATGAGCGTCGCGCCGTAGTTTTTGTCGAGGTACTGCGGATTAATGGCGTGATGCACCCGGTGGTGATGAGGGAGATTCACCACATAGTCGAGCACTCCGCGCACCTTACCGACGAGGCGGGTGTGGAACCAGAACTGGTAGACGATCGACAGCGCGTGAATGAACGCGAAGATCTCCGTAGAGACGCCAGCGAGCGCGAGCGGGAGGTAAAACGGCAGCGCCGACCATCCGGTCGTGATCGACTGCCGGAGCGCGACGGCCAGGTTGTAGTCCTCGCTCTGGTGGTGAACCACGTGCGCCGCCCACAGAAAGTTGACCTCGTGCGAGAGCCGGTGCCACCAGTAGTAGAGAAAGTCGACGCCCACGAACGCGACCGCCCACGCGAGCCAACCTTGCAGCGACGTTACCCGGTGCGCGTAAAACCACGCATAAACGCCGAGCTGCGCCGCCATGAAGGCGACGCCTTCAAGCTGTGAGGCCACGCCGCACGACAGGTCGGTGATGGTGTCGGCGAGGCGGTAGGCGCGAATTCCGCGGCGATGGGCGACGGCAGCCTCTACGCCGATGGCGACGACGAAGAGCGGAACCGAGACTGCGATCGGGTCGAACATGACAGAAGTCGCAGCTTACCGCGACACGCGGCGCGCATCACGCCTCGAGGCGGCGCAGGACGCGCGATAAACGACTGCCGCGATTGCTGCGGCTCAAGTAGCGTAGCGTGCGTGAATCGATTTCGCCCCGCCGCGCGCGCGGTCTTCATCGCCGCCACCATTTCAGGCTGCGCCCACGACGTCGTGCTGCCCGATGAGTCCGCCGGCGCAGTGTGCGGCGACGGCGTCGTGCAGAACGGCGAAGCGTGCGACACGCAGAGCGGCGGCTGCGCCGAGTGCCGCGTCGTGCCCACGTGGGCCTGCCCGGCCAACCATTGCGCCCCGATCTGCGGCGATCCCGTCGACGGCGTGGTCGGCGACGCGCCCGGATGCCAGAACCCCCGCAAAGACACCGACTGCGACATGACCGGCTACTGGATGTCACGCGAGACCGCATTTTCCCGCGACACCGTCATTGGCGCCGTTCAGTCGACGAGCGCCTGGGCGCTCTACCGCTTTTCGCAATCGGGAGACGTGTTTCAAGTCGAAGAGCACCTCGCGTGCGGCAATCACTCCTCCGGCAGCGCCACGATCGACCCTACCTCGGGCGCCCTGCGCGGCTTCCTCGCGCACAACCATCAGGATCCGACCGGCCTCCACGGGCCCCGGAAAGGCACGTTCAAGCCGCTCTCGGGCGCGTGCAGTTTCAGCTTCGACCGCTGGTACGAGATTCACGGGGCCACCGAAGACCTGCTCCCTGCGGACTTCTCCCAGCATCCGGACCTGGCGTCGCTGCCGAAGCTGCCGAGCGAGAGCGATCCGGTACATCCCACGAAGCAGAGCCTCACCGGCGCGATCGATTTCGACGGCGACGGGACGCTGGGTTTCGGGGCGCTGGTGACCGGGGTCGCGTCCGGCACGCGCTACATGGTGGGTCGCCAGTGGGTCGAGTTCGCGACCACGCCCGGAAAGTTGATACCTCCCAAATCGCTGGCGTTGATCGCGGCCGGCGCGTGGGATTTGCAGGAGAGCGTCATCAGCGTGACCGACTGTGGCACGGCCTGCGCGCTCATCGCCGCCGGCGCGTATGCGGCCAAAGACCTCGCCACGCGCACGACGCTGGTGTTCTTGGGCAGGAGCCTCGCCTCTCCCCGCGTAGCGTCGGTCGTTCAGGCGGCGCCGCGCAAGGACGTAACGACCGACCTCGCGACGTGCGCCCGCGTGCGCAGCGCCCTTCCCCACGAGACCTCGCTGACGCCGCCATGACCACTGCCCATCGCCATCTGTGCCTCGCCGCCATGCTCAGCTTCGGCGCAGGCGCTTCGCTCACGACCCGCGCGGAAGCCTCGCCGCTGTTCGAGACCATGGGACCGGTGGGCTCCGACGGCGCCATGAGCCCCTCGGCAGCAGGCGCGTCGGCGGCGTCCACCTACTTCAATCCCGCCCTGCTCATCGACGCGGAAGACAGCGCGCTGTTCGGCTTCGCCGTGCTGTCGGAGCAAATCGCGCTCACGCTCGACGGCAGGAAGGGCGGCGCCGATGTGCCGCTCGCCGTGGCCGGGCGCGACGTTCTGGGAGGCGACGGCCAGCCGATCTCGAACGCTACGGTACCGACGCAGTGGCTCGATCAGGGGTGCGATGAGGGCACGCGCAAGGGGCAATGCAGCGCTCCGGCGTTTGGCGCCCGACCCAGGCAGTCGCGCGGATCGAGCGGCAACACCCGCGCCTACCTCGCGCTGGGGCTTGTCCGCGAGCTCATTCACGATCGTCTCAAGCTGGGGCTCTACGGACTCGTGCCCGTGTCGCGCCTGACGACCGCATCGACGTTCTACAACGACGAGCGCGAGGCGCTGTTTTCCAACAGCCTGCACCCCGAATTGTATGGCGATCGCCTCACCGCGATCTCGCTCTCGGCGGCTGCTGCGTTCAAGCTCCTCGACACCTTCTCGGTCGGCGTCGGCGTCTCGCTCGGTCTCACCAACGCTGCGTCGAGCGCCACCTACATTCGAGACTCCTCAAACTATGACTCCCTGCTCATCAACAATCAGGTGGGAGTCACGGTCGCAGCCTCTCCGCAAATAGGTGTATCCTACAAGCCATTTTCCGGGCTGCGGTTCGGCGGCGCGCTGCACGCGCCCGAGGCGTTCGTCATCGACACCACGATCGGCGCGACGCTTCCCTCGGGCGCGCAGTCGGGAGCCACCAAGAGCGAGGTGCACGATTTCATGCCCTGGCGCGCCTCGTTCGGCGTCGAGGCTGACGTCGTCAAGCAGGCGCACTGGGGGCTCGGCCTCGCCGCGAGCGCGAAATACGGCTTCTGGTCGGCCTACCTCGACCGCCACGGCGCGTCGCCGTCGACGTATGGAACCGATCTCGCCTGGAAAGATACGATCACGTGGGCGGCCGGCGTGCGACCGAAATACGGGCCGGCGCGAGGCTGGATCGACATGCAGTACGCGCCGTCGCCGGTGCCCGAGCAGAGCGCGCGCTCGAACTACGTCGATAACGACCGCGTCGGCATGGCGGTCGGCACCGACGTGACCGTTGAGGTCGGCGGGGCGAGGCTGCGGCCGGGGTTGTCGCTCGTGGGCTACAGGCTCATCCGACGCCACAACACCAAGATCGACGCGCGCATGGTCGACGAGCTACCCGACGGCGCGATTTACGCGGGTTCACGCGAGCCGGTGCCGGGAGCCGCCGGCCTGCAGACGAACAATCCGGGTTGGCCCGGATTCGCCAGCGAAGGCTGGGTGTACGGCGGCACGTTCACCCTCGATGTGCTGCTGAAGTAGACAGCGCAGGCCGCTCAGAACCAGGAGCCGGCGCCCATGAAGTCGCCGACCGATTCCTTGGGAATGCGCATCGAGTAGATCAGCGCGCCTACCGAGCCGGCCCGCGGCCCGGCTTCGACGATCGAAAATGGGATGATCGCTCCGACGTTCGCCCCGATGATCGCATCGAGGAGATTGGGAACCGTGCCCCCTTCGCTCACGGCGGCGGCCAATGGCGCCCACTTGAGCGGTCCGTCGAGCCGCAACGCGCCCGAGGCGAGGAACCCGCCCGCGTTGCCACGCGCGCTCCTGACACTCCCGAGGTCGGCGCGCGATGCGAGCGTCCCCGCAGCCGAGGCCCCCGGGAGCAGTCCCTTCGCCTTCGCCACCGCGATCGGGAGGTCGAGGGCCTCGACCACCCAGGTATGGTCGCCGTCGGCCACGATCACAAAGTGCACTGGCGCCGCTGCGGCCGGCGAGGCTCCTTTTTTGGGCTGCCCGGCGTGCACGCCAAGCTCATAGTGAAGCGTGCTCGCCGGCAGGCCCGCGATCGCGGCCCCTGCCTTGACAGTGAACGCGCTGTCGTCCGCCTTCGCTTTCGCGAGCTGCTGCGCGACCGCAACGTAGGCCTTCACGTTCGGACCGACCTCACTGATCGGCCGCTGGATTCCGAAAATCTCCCAACCGGCCGCTTGCGCGATCGCGGCCCGCGCGAGCGCCATGGTGGGCTTCGGCTTGGCTGATTTCAGGGCCTCCGCTGCTGCGCGCGCCTTCGGCAAGTCGATGCCGCGCCCAAAGACCATCGGCGCCGCCGCGAGGCCGAGCGTCTTGCCGACGGCCGCGCCAAGCGCCGAGCCCGTCGCGGCGTCCACATCCGCAGCCAGCGCGAACTCAAGCAGCGAGGGCACGAGCGCCCGCGCCTTTTCGAGATCGACCGCGTCGAAGCCGTGGGCGTAGTTGGCGGCCACTGCGTCGTCGGGGAGCTTCAAAAAAGCAGCCGGGGGCACGTCCGCAAGCTCGGGATGGGAGATGAACGCGCGCGTCCAGGTCGACTTGCGATCGCTGAACGACAGCGCGAGGGCGGCCTCGGCTCCGGCGTCGTCGAGGCGGACGTCGAGCGTGAGCTTGCCCATGTCGAGCGCGAAGTCGAACGGGTCGTAGGCGACGAACAGCTCGCGCGCGCCGGGCACCATGTCGATCGCCTGCAGCAGCTTCTTTTCCGACTTGGCACGCACCGCGACAATCAAAGGGGCCACCGCTTCCGACGACGCCTCTACGTGAAGATCAGAGCGCAGCTCCATGCGGGTGACCCCGCGCGTGACGTAAGGAAGCAGGCGGCTGACCGAAGCTTCGCTGTCGCTGCACACGAGCCTGTAGGGCGCCGCGCCGAACGCAGGCGCGAGGGCGCAGTTGCGGGCATCATCCTGGCCCTGGCGCTCATCGGACGCGTCATCCGGAGCGTCCTTGTCGACCTCGGACGACGCCGCGGGCGCGTCTTTCTTCTTCGGAGCGAGCCGAAATACGCCGTTGCCGAGCGCAATGAGCTCACCGCGTTTGGCCGCCGCCGCCTTCGCCGCATCGAGCGATTGGACGGCGATGCTGACGACGAGCAACGGTTTCGGATCGCGGCCGTCGCCGTCGACGGCGAGCACGAAGTCGATCGGCTTCGTGAGGTCGAGCACGTCCGCCGCGCCCTTGCTGTCAAAAATGGTGGCCGCGCTGATCGGCATCTTCGTCCAGCGCGACACCTTCTCGAGCGCAGCAGCCGGATCCGCGAGCCGCGCCACGACCGCGACGCTCTTCGGCGCGTCGACTGCGCTCACGTCGAGGTCCAGCGAGGAGACGGGCGCGCCGGGTGCGGCGGCCGGCGCGGACGCAGGCGCAGCGGGTACGGGCGCCACGGCGGGCGGAGCCGCGCCGCAGGCAACGAGCGGGGCGAGAGCAACGAGGGACGCGAAGCGGCGGCGGATCATGGTCGCGTAGGATAGCGCTGGATCGGGCGCGCTACCATCGATCGAGGCCCCGACCCGCAACCGACCGCGCGATCTGCGATACGCTGAAAACCATGAGCGCAGCGCCCCCCACCATTCACTTCAACCACGGAAAAGAGAGCGGCCCATGGGGCTCGAAGATCAAGGCGTTGGCCGAGGTCGGGCGGCTGCGCGGGCTGAAGGTGTCGAGCCTCGATTACAGCGACCTGGCCGATCCCTCCCAGCGCGTGGAGCGCCTTGTTCAATCGGGCGCGGCCCGCGGCGACATCCTCGTCGGCTCGAGCATGGGCGCCTACGTCGCCACCGTGGCCTCAGAACAGCTTCTGCCGCGAGGCCTGTTTTTGCTCGCGCCAGCGTTTTTCGTCGCCGGTTTCCCCGTCGCTGCGCCGGTGCCGCATGCTCCCCGGGTGAGCCTCGTGCACGGCTGGAGCGACGACGTCGTGCCGGTGAGCGGCAGCCTTCGCTTCGCCGAGGCCTTCCGCGCGTCCACGCATTTCGAGCTGCACCTCGTTCCGGACGATCACCGGCTCGGCGCGCAGCTGCCGCTCATCGAAATGCTCTTCGGCCGGTTCCTCGATCAGGTGCTCGCCGACGGGGGGTAACCTCCCCAATGCGCAGCGCAGCTCGTCACCCGCTCGAGACGCTCTCGCTGCGGGCGCGCACGAGGTGCCTACCCCCTCCGAGCGTCGCCACGAAGCCGACGAGCCGCTCGCGGACCAAACAGCGCAGGTCCCACAGGGCATCGGCGTTGGCCGCCGAAATCACGGCGCGCAAGGTCATTCCCCGCTCCGTAGCCTCGGTCATCTCAAGCCGGCACACGCGCCGATCCCACTGGGGTGCGCCCTCGCACACGCGCTGCAGCTCGGCTCGAATCGCGTCGATCGGAGCCAAAAAGTCGAGGTGCAGGAGCACTTCTCCCTTGAGGCGCGTGCCCTGCCGCGACCAGTTTTCGAACGACTGATCGAGAAACTTTCCGATCGGAACGATAAGGCGCCGCTCGTCCCAGAGCTTGACGACCACATACGTCAGGTGGAGCTCTTCGACCGAGCCCGCCTGCCCGTCGACCGAGACGGTGTCGCCGATGCGAACAGGCTGCGCGAGTGACAGCTGAACGCCGGCGATGATGGCGCCGAGCGACTTCTGCGCCGCCAAACCAAGGACGATTCCGGCGACGCCCGCCGAGGCGAGGAGGCTCGTCCCGACGCTGCGAACCAACTGAAACTGAAGCAGCACCGCGGCGAGCGCGATGACTCCCACGAGAATGGAGGCGATGCGATACAGAATGGTGAGCTGGGTTCGCAGCCCGCGCGTCTTGAGCTCGTCCTGCTCGCCTTTGAGCGTGGCTTCTTCGACGAGCCGCGCGACGACGTGCAGCATGCGCACGACCAGCCACGCGGTCGCAAAGATCAAGGCGATCGTGGTGCCTTGCCGGGTGATGGCGTCGACGTCGACGGTGAGCAGCAGTTGGCGAGCGAGCAAGCGAAAGGCCACGATCGCGGCTGCCATGCGCAGCGCCGGCGTGGCCGCGGCGAGCATGGCGTCATCGGCCTCGGCGCGGGTGCGGCGCACGATGCGACGGGCCGCGGCGATCGACAGACGCGCCCCCAGGCGGCCGAGCGCCACGGCGACCAGCGCGGCTGCGACGAGGCCGATCCACTGCCACGGGGCGTTGCCGAGAACGTAGGGCGAGCGGAGGCGCTTCGGCATTCGCTCCTCCCACGGCTTTGGCCCAAAGGCAGCGTCGAGCTCCGGTATCTGCGCGACGGTGCTGCGCGCAATTTGCCAGCGCGCGACGCCGTCGGCGAAGCGCACGCGGGTGAGGTTGATGTAGACGGGCTCTTCGGCGACGTACAGGCTCGCCACGGTTACGGTGGCCTTGGCATCGCCCGCGTCGGGCACGTCGGGCACCGTGGCGGGGTCGACCGCCGCCCGCCGATCGATGACGTAGGCGAGATCGCGCGCGAGGTCGGGCCCGTCGGAGTCGGCCTTCGCGCGGCCGAGCGTCCGCAAATCGAGGTACTGCGCTGCGCGCTCGAATTCACCCTGCGCCGCGGCACGGCGGAAGCCTTCGAACGCGCGTCGGGGCGTCGTGCGGTCGAGGCCGTCGTCGACCGCAGCCGCGGGCTGGGCCGCAAAGGCCAGCGGCAGCATGGTGAACATCACAAGGACCAGGGCGACCAGCCCTGCAAACCACACCTTCAATCGACCCTGCACGCGGCGCACTTTAGCCTCCCTTCGCCGCGCGTGGCGTGCTTTGGTCACATGCAATGAGCAAGCGTCACCATGAGCGCTGCGGCTGCGCTGCCCTGCGCGAAAGCAGCCTCGGAGCCTCCGCCCGCCCGTTTACCTTCGCCGGCAGCCCGCGGCACTTCGAGCGCGACCGCCCGTTTCGCGTGACGCACACGGCGCTCGAGCTCGAGCTCGAGCTCGCGAAAAAGAGCGTTCGCGGCGTGGCGAGCCTGTCGTTCGAGCGCGTCGATGCAGCGGCTACCGAGATCGCCCTCGACGCCATCGCCTTCGCTGTGGCGAGCGTGAAGCTGGGCGGCAAGGCGTGCAGCTACCGCTATGACGGCCACACCCTCACCGTCGACGTGGGCCGCACGGTGAGCAAGGGCGTCATCGAGATTCGCTACGCAGCCACGCCCCGCCGCGGGATGTACTTCCTCGAGCCCGACGAGCACTACCCGGCCCGCCCGCGCCAGGTCTGGACGCAGTGTCAGGAAGAAGACGCACGGCACTTCTTCCCCTGCCATGACAAGCCCCACATGAAGATGACCTTCGAGGTCGTCGCGAAGGTCCCCGAGGGCATGCGCGTGCTGTCGAATGGGGCGCTCGTCAGCGAAAAGACGCCGAAAGGCGCGCCGTGGACGTTTCACTGGAAGATGAGCGATCCGCTGCCGAGCTACCTCGTCACCCTCGTGGCAGGCGAGTTCGCGGTGCACGAAGAGAAGGCCGGAAAGCTGCCGATCTCGTACTGGGTGCCCACGGCGGAGGCCGAGGCCACCCAGCGAACGTTCGGGCGCACGCCCGCCATGATCCGGCATTTTGGGGAGCTCCTGGGTACTGCCTATCCGTGGAACAAGTACGCGCAGGTGGTGGTCAGCGACTTCATCTTCGGCGGAATGGAAAACACCACCGCCACCACGATGTACGAGCACATCATGCTCGACGCGCGCGCAGCGGTCGACGTGACGAGCGACGACCTCATCGCCCACGAGCTCGCGCACCACTGGTTCGGCGATCACGTCACGTGCCGCGAGTGGTACGAGGGCTGGCTGAATGAGGGGTTCGCGACCTACATGGAGCACGCGTGGCGCGAGGAGCACCTCGGCCACGACGAATACGAATATGGCCTGAAGACCGACCTCGACGGCTACGTGGGCGAGGCGCACGGCCGCTACCGGCGGGCGATCGTCTGCCAGGACTACGACTCGCCGCTCGATCTCTTCGACCGCCACCTGTACGAAAAGGGCGCGCTGGTGCTGCACACGCTGCGGGTGACGCTCGGAACGGATGTATTCTACAAGGGCGTCGCGCACTACCTGAAGCGCCACGGCGGTGGCAGCGTCGAGACGCGCGATCTGGTGCGCGCGCTCGAAGACGTGAGCGGCAAGAGCCTCGGTCGCCTCTTCGATCAGTCGGTGTACAAGCCCGGCCACGTCGAGCTGGAAGTGGTGGTCAGCTGGGAGGCCGGCGTGCTCTCCGCGGTCGCGAGGCAGGTGCACCAGGCGACCGACGGTGTTCCGCAGACGTTCGAGGTCCCGCTCGAGTTGCTCGTCGTCGGAGCCCGCGGCGAATCCCATAAACACGTCCTGCGATCGAGCCAGCGAAGCGAGACGTTCGCGGTGCCCTGCCCCGAGCGACCCGCGTTCGTGGTGATCGACCCCGAGATGCGAATTCTGGGAGAGGTGACGGCGAAGGCGCCCACCGACATGCTCCGCGCGCAGCTCGAAAAGGGAGCGACCGCCCGGGCGCGCTGGCTGGCCGCGCTCGCGCTCAGCAAGAGCGACGATCCGGTTTCGATCGCAGCCCTCGTTTCGCGCATGAACGACGCACGAGAGTTTTGGGGTGTGCGCGTAGAGGCGGCCGGCGCGCTCGGCAAGCTCCGCCGTCAGGAGTGCTTCGACGCGCTCAGCGCCGCGCTCACCACGAAGCACCCCAAGGTGCGCCGCGCGATCGTCGAGGCGCTCGGCGCCTTCAGAACGCCGCAGTCGGCGCTCGCGCTCAAGCCTGTGGCGCTGGCCGATTCGAGCTACCTCGTGCAGGCCGAGGCGGCGCGCGCGCTCGGCAAGACACGTCAGGCCACCGCGGTCGACACCCTCGTCGAGCTGATGAGCCGTAAATCGTGGGCCGAAGTGGTGCGCATCGGCGCCCTCGAGGGCCTCGCTGCGTCGCGCGACGAACGCGCCACGCCTCACGTGATCGCCGGCACGAAATACGGCCACGCGACGCGGGCGCGCCGGGCCGCGATCATGGCGATCCCCAAGCTGTCGCAAGACCGCAGAGCGCGCGAGCTGCTCGAAGAGCTTCTCGACGACGCCGATCCCTATCTGCGCATCGACGTCGCGCGGGCGCTGCTGGAGCTCGGTGATCCCCGGGCGCGGGGCGCCCTGCGCGCACGCCTCGAGGTCGACCTCGACCCGCGCGTACGCAGGCGCCTGCGCGAGGTGCTGCGCGATCTCGGCGAGGGCAGCAAGCGCGCCACCGACGCGCTGCGCGACGAGCTCGACAAGCTGCAGGCCGAGCACGAGAGTCTCAAGGCGCGCTTGACGAAGCTCGAAGCAAAGCCGGTCGCAGCAAAGCCGCGCAAGGCCCGATAACGCCTCAGCGACAGCAGAGCGTCGCGGCGTCTGCGAGATCGACCGTCGGGACCGACGCGCCCGGCGTGAACGTGGCCGCTCCAGTCGCTGTGTAGCGGAAGCTGCGGTGGGGCCCGGTCGCGTTCTGCACGCCCGTGCAAGAGCCGTCGGACACGAAGTCGTCGGTGAGCTTGGCGCAGCTGTCGTCTTCGTAGAGCCGAAAGTGCGCATTGGTGCACTTCTGGCCACTGACGGCGCACGAGCACGCGCCGCACGTGACGCTCGGAGCGCTGCCCAACGTGCGCTTGCGGGCGCCGAATCCAGCCGGACAGTCGACCTGCCCAGGATGGGTGACGCAGCTCAGAAAGCCGGCCGGGGCCACTCCGCTGCACAGATCGCCCGCGCAGTCGCGGGGCTCGCACGTGGTGGCCGTGCTGACCAGAACGGCCGAGGGATCGGCCGTGGGCGCAGCGGCGCACGATCCGGCCGTGGGCGCGATCGGCTGCTGGCTGCCGTGCTGAAAGTAGCCGATATCTCGCTTGTTGCACGCGCCCCCGGCCACGCTGAAGGTCGCGCCGGGGGAGTAGCAGTAGGCGACGAAGAGGTCGACATCGTAGCGGGTCGTGACCTGTCCTGTTTGGCAGTCGGGCGGCACCGTGGCGGTTACGTTGCAAACGCACGCCGCGGGCGTCGGCGAGGGATCCGCGACGGGATGCTGCTCGCTGCCGTAGCCGGCGGGGCACGCAAGCGCGCTCTCGGCGTAGGCCACAGGCGTCCATCCAGCACCCATCACCGCAGCGCAGCTCTGGGCGTCGTAGCCGCACGCGGGCGCGGAGTCTCCCACCGCACCCGTGCCACCGTCGCTATCGCCCGCGGCGCTCAGCAGTCCGCCCTGCTCGAGCCCGCACGCGGCGAGCCCGATGCATCCGAAGCTGAAAACGGCACTGAAAAAGCGCGGTGAATCACCCGGGAATCGAAGGCCCATGGCTTACTGGCAACACACGGTTTTCGGCTTCGCGAACGCGGCCGTGGGCGTCGACGTGCCCGGATCGTAGTTGGCAGTCGCCATTGCCGAATATTTGTACGACTTCACCCCTCCCTTCGACACGGTTTGGCACGATCCGTCTGCGTTTACTTCGGTTATCTTGTTGTTTGGATTGCAGTTCGGATCCGAGAAAAACGCGAGCTTCGCGCCAGTGCAGGCCGTGTTCGTGACGACGCACGCCGAGCATGCGGTGCACGCGGTGATCGTCGCGCCGGCGCCCACGAGGCTCTTGTTCGGAAACCCCGCCGGGCAGACCTCATCGTTGTCGTGCTGCACACACGCAGCAAATCCCGGCGGAGGCTGGTTCGCGCAGAGCTTCTCGGGGCAGAGCGTCGGTTCGCAGGTCGTCGCGACCGTGGTCGTCACCTTGTTCGCATCGAGCTTCACCGCCGAAGTGCAGCTGCCGCCCATGGGCGCGAGCAGCGATGCGCTCACGTGATCGCCGTCAAGCAGGAACGTGCGCGGCGCGCAATTGCCCTGGTTGCCGACGAAGGGACTCGAGGCCAGATTGCATGTGGCCGCCATCCCGTAATCGAACGACACAGCGGAGTTGCCTGATTGGCAGTCGGGCGGAGTCTGCTTCGTTGTGCTGCAAACGCAGGCTCCGGCGCTGGGCGTCGGGTTGACTTCGGGGTGCGCGTCCTTGCCGAAGTCGGCAGGGCACGCCGTCTGCGTGGGAGCGTACGCCACCGACTTCCACCCGGCCGGCAAGCTCAGCTTCGCGCACGCGTTTGGGTCAACCCCGCACGGAAACCCCGAGTCGGCGCCCGCATCGGCTGGTGGTATAGCCGTGTCGGCGGAGACCGCGGCGTCGGAGGCGTCGACCTCGACGGCGCCGTCGGGCGTGACGCTCGCGTCCGCAGGCGCCGATCCGTCGTCGCCGGCGCGCAGACCAGGATCGTAGCTCCCGCCCTGCTCGAGGCCGCACGCCACGGTTAGAGCGAACAGACCAACGAGGGGCACAAAACGCATCTGCCGATAGTGCGTCAATCGCGCACCGGGATCAACGGGCGGAGCCGCGCGCGTTATTCGAGGAGCCGAAGCTTGCGTCGATCCATGAGCGATTTCTGGCTTCCTTCGACGTCGGGCGTCTTGACGAACGCTTCGCCTGCGACCGCCGCCGAGCCCCCCGTCCACAGCGCAAAGTCGGTCGGAAGCGGTCCGGGAAGCGTGGGCTGCAAGGTGCGTTCGAGCAGCTGAAAGTCGTGCCGAACCTCAAGCTCGAGCGGCAGCTTCCGGGCGGGTCCCTCGGCCTTGAACCAAGCGCGTGCACTCTGCACGTTCTTGATGAGCGTCCAGTGCTGGGGGTCGAGCTTCGCAGCGGTCGTGAAGTGTTCCATCATCGCGTCGAGGTCGCCCCGCGCCTTGGCAATGCACGCGAGGTGGTTGTATGCGAGGCCGGGGCACGGATAGCCAAGCTCGAGCGCGCGGCGAACATG
Source organism: Myxococcales bacterium (assembly GCA_947473045.1). Classification (GTDB taxonomy): domain Bacteria; phylum Myxococcota_A; class Polyangia; order Polyangiales; family Polyangiaceae; genus JANYHY01. Next base: position 13,268 of record CANJCO010000034.1, read on the forward strand.
GCGCTCGGCGCCGGCCCAGTCGCGCTCGTGGTAGAGCGCGCCGCCCAGGTCCATGTGCGCGGCGTGGTGGTCGCCCACCCGCGAGAGCACGGCGCGGAAATCGTCTGCGCCGTCGGTGTGCATCGTGCGCAGTCCGCTGTTCTTCGCAAACCAATCGTTCATCAGGCGCGTGTCTTCGGGGCTCGCGTCGAACGGGGTCTTGAACTCCTGAAAATCTCCTTCGAAATAGGCCTGTTTGCTGAGCCATCCGGCCGCTTCGGCGTCGCGAAAGTCTTTGGTGCCCGGGTAGATCGACAAGCACGAAAACACATATTCATGGGGTCGTGCGCGCTCGAGGAAGGCGAGCGTCTCTCCGAACGACTCCCGGTCGTCGCCGCGATTGCCCAACATCATATAATAGCGAACTTTGATGCCAACCCGTTTGGCCAGCTCGGTCGACTCGATGATTTCGGCGAGGGTGATCTTCTTGTCAATCGCGTTCAAAATGCGCTGAGATCCGCTCTCGACGCCCAAAGACAGCCGCTGGCAGCCTGCGAGGCGCATTTCGACGAGCAGCTCCTCGGTGAGCAGGTCGACGCGGGTGTCGCAGCTCCACAGAAACGACAGCTCACGCCGGCGAATTTCGCGACACAGCTCGAGCACGCGCTTCTTGTTGGTGGTGAACGTGTCGTCCTTGATTTGGAGCATCTTCACCGGCAGGCGCGCCAGCACCTTCTGCATCGCGTCCACGGTGTAGGCTGTGGTGTTCGAGCGAAAGCCGCGACCCCACGAGCTCTCCGCTCCGCAGAACGTGCAGCTCCACGGGCAACCGCGCGACGTCATAATAATGTGGGTGTCGAAGTGATCCTGCGGCGACGCGAGCTGGTCGAGGTCTTCGACGTTCTTGCGCGGCGCGCCCATCCCGACGGCTCCGTCGTCGTCGCGCCACGCGGTGCCGGCCACGCCGCGGAGCGCGAGGCCCTGCGCGCGCAACGCAAGCAGCTCGACGAAGCTCACGTCGCTCTCGCCGATGCAGGCCACGTCGATCGCAGGGCAGGCCTCGAGCAGCTCGCGAAACAGTGGAGTCACATGGGGACCTCCCACAATGACCGACGCGCCGGAGACGCGCTCCTTGATGGCGCGCGCCAGCATGACCACCCCGCGGCGGTTGGCCGTCCAGCAGCTCATCGCGTAGACATCGGCCCCCAGCGCGCCGACCACCTCGAGCGCTCGCGACCACGGATAGGACGAGAGGTTGATGACCTTAACGTCGTGACCTGCGCGCATCGCCTGAGCGCCGAGCGCGAACAGCCCGTAGGGCGTCTGATGAAAGTCCGCGTCGAGGTCGCCCTCGCGATAGCCCTCGGGCGGACCCTCGCCCTTCGCATAAGGCGGCTCGGCGGGCGCGGGCGTCTTCCACGGAGGCGGATAGATGAGGGCGACTTTCATGTTCACAGCCCAGCTTAGCAGGGCTCCGCCGCGCCCTCGGTCGACCTGACCTTCGACCTCACGGCAGCGCGAAGCGAATCGGAATCGACACGCGGGCGGGGGCCGACTCGGGCGGTGCGAACGGGCCGCCGCGAACCACGCGCTCGAGGCAGAGCACCAGATCGGGCGGCAACGTGCTTCGACGCGCGTGCGCAGAGATGACCTCGCCGCGCGCGCTCACCATCACGTCGAAGGTGACGCCGCCCTCAAGGGTTGGGTTCGCCCGGAGCGATCGATTGTAACATACACGAAATTTGGGACCCATTCGCGACGCAGCGGCAGCGAGGCTCGCGGCGTCAGCGGTCTCCGGCTCGGGCTCGCCGGCGCCGGCGTCGGCGTCGCGATCCGGAGCTCCGGGCGCGATCGGGATCGGACGCAATGGCGAAGACGCGGGCAGCGCGGGCGGAGGGGCGACAGCAGGCGCGCAGGCGCCAAGCGCGAGCAGCGCTGAGAAGCGCAGCACCGCGGGGCTCACTCTTCGAGCGGCGAGAAGAGGTGCTCGACCTCGACCTCGCTGAGGCCGCCCTGCTGCCGCTCGTCGCCAAGCAGCGTGGCCGACAGCCAGCGCTTGCGCTGCTGCATTGCCATCACGCGCTCCTCGACGCTGCCCGCGGCATACAGCGTGTGCACGAACACGGGCTTCTTTTGTCCGATGCGGTACGCGCGATCGGTCGCCTGGGCCTGCGCCGCAGGGTTCCACCACGGATCGAAGTGAATCACGGTGTCGGCGGAGACGAGATTGAGGCCCGTGCCTCCCGCCTTCAGGCTGATGAGAAATACGTTGGCCATGCCGCCCTCGAAGGCGTCGACGACCTTCTGGCGATCGCGCGTCTGACCCGTGAGCACGAGGTAGTCGGTGCCGCGCTCGCGGAGCCCCGCGGCCAGCAGCGCCAGCATGCTGGTGAACTGGGAGAACACGAGCACGCGATTTCCCGCAGGCAGGAACGTGCCCATCATTTCGAAGAACGCCTCGGTCTTGGCGCTCTCGGTGAGCCCGCGCGCCGCGTCCATGGTCACGAGCCGCGGATCGCAGCAGATTTGCCGCAATTTCATGAGGGCATCGAGGATGGTGATGGTCGACGCGGCGAGCCCTTTTTGACGAATGACCTTGCGCACGTTGGCGTGAGCTGCGACCCGGATGTGCTCGTAGAGGTCGCGCTGCTTGCCGCGCAGCTCCACGGGCCGGGACAGCTCGGTCTTGGGAGGGAGGTCCTTGGCGACCTCGCGCTTGGTGCGGCGCAAAATGTAGGGGGCGACCTGCTCGCGCAGCGCCATGAGCCGGTCTTCGTCGGCCTCGGCCTCGATGGGCTGCTTGTAGACGCGGCGGAAGGTGAGCTCGTCGCCGAGCAGCTCGGGGTTCAAAAAGCGCATCAGCGCCCAGAGCTCTCCGAGGTGATTTTCGACCGGCGTGCCCGACAGGCAAACCCGATTCTCAGACGTGATGCGGCTGATCGACTTAAAGGCCTGCGTGCGCGCGTTTTTGATCGCCTGCGCCTCGTCGAGCACCACCGAGTGAAACTTGTATTGCGCAAGCTTGTCTTCGTCGCGAATGAGAATTGGGTAGGTCGTGACCACGACGTCGGCGCCGCTGATCTGGTCGTAGAGCGGCTTGCGCTTCGGGCCGTGAATGGTGACGACGCGCAAGTGGGGCGCGAACCGCTCGATCTCGCGGCCCCAGTTGAAGGCGAGGCTCGTGGGAGCCACCACGAGCGATGGCAGCACCGCGCGCCCCGAGGCCTTCTCGCCCGCGAGATAGGCGATGGTCTGGAGCGTTTTGCCGAGGCCCATGTCATCGGCGAGAATGCCGCCGACGCCTTCGTCGGCGAGGTGCTTGAGAAAGCCGATGCCCTCGCGCTGGTAGGGGCGAAGCTCGGCGCGTAGTCCCGGCGGACCGTCGATGCCGACGGGCTTGCGGTGCATCGTGCGGGCGCGCTTGATGATCTGCGCGGGGTCGGTCCACGCGATCGACGCGCCGTGCTTGACGAGCGTGTCATCGAGCGCCGCGAGTGCCGGCGCGCGCACCCCGGGAAACGAGATTTTCCCGGGCTGCCGGCTGGGCACCCCTTGGTAGAGCTCGACGACCACGCGCATCAGGCTGCGCAGGAGCGTGGGCGAGACCGTAACGTGCTGCGTCTCGGTGACGGGGATCGCGAACGGTTGGGCCCTGCGCTCAAGCGCGCTCAGGTCGTCGGACTCGGCGGCGCCGTCGAGCAGGTCCATGATCATGGGCAGCAGGTCGACGCGCTTGCCGTTGACCTCGACGCCGAGCTCGAGGCTGAACCAGTCGCGCTTTTCGCCGCTGGGAGTGACGGTCGCCACCCAGCCCGGATCCTGCGCGATGACTTGAAACGGGTAGCCTTCGTCGATTTCGACCTTGAAACCCAGCGCCTTCAACTGCGGCACGGCCTCGGCCGAAAACGCGCAAAACGCGCTTCGGCCCTGCTCGGGACGAATGACGTAGTCGGCGTCGCAGTCGGGAGGAGCTGCGGCGTCGCCGAGGCAGTCGAGCTCGACGGCGCCCATGCGCTCGAGCAGCCTGCGGGCCTCGCGCTCGCAGGCGACGTCACGCGGCACGACCTCGAGCCCCGACGGACCTTCGCGCAGCACGCGCTGGGCGTCGTCGCCCGCCCGAACCCGCGTGCCCTGATAGTCGAAAGACAGCGCGATGAGCGGCATCGTGGACTCGTCGTGCTCGGCGCGGAGGCCCTCGCTTCGCGTGACCAGGATGCGGTCGGCGAACAGGCGAATGCATGGAGTCGGCGCGATGGAACGCGCTTTCTGTTCAGCGTCGGCGCGAATGCGTCGTTCGCTGACGGCGTCTCCGACGCCCCAGGATTCGGGGGCCCTGCCATGCGCGGATTGCGCATCGGCGTGGGCCGAGCTGCTTATGGACACAGTTGCGTTCTACATCTTTTTTTTTTCCATGTCGACTGAAGAGGCATCAGACGTTCAGTGACGCGCGCGCCCCGTGCATCGGTGACGCGCGTTCAGTCACGCGCGGCCGTGCGCGGCGCTTGACGCGCGCCGCGGAGACCGCGAGTCTCAAGGCGTGGGGGCGCGCTCGATATTCGAAAACGACTGCTATTGCGTGGAGGCCGACGCCGAGGCGCAGCTCGTCACGCTGACGCGACGGCGGCGCCCTTTCGTGTCGGCGCAAGACGCCGAGGGGGCGTGCGCGCCCGTGAACGCTGCGCTCGATGCCCTGGGTCGGGCCCAGCACAGGCTGCTCGTCGACTCGCGCGAGGCGGCCCCCCGCAATGATGCCGCGTACGAAGACTGGTTCGCGCCGCATCGAAAGAGCCTGCTGTCGGGCTTTGCGCGCACCGCGGTGCTCGTGAAGTCGGCGGTCGGCGTGCTTCAGAGCCGCCGCCTCGTTCAGCAAGATCGCGGCGACGCGAAAATCTTCACCGATCCCGAGAGCGCGATCGCGTACCTGATGGCGTGCTCGCTGCCGGGCGGCGCGAACGGAGCCCCTCGGCACGCGCGCTGACACGACCGCCCGAGCATCGCGGCCTTCTCCCGGGCCCTCACCCTGCTAGGGTCGGCGCGTGGATTTACGAACCCTCGCGCGAGCGCGCAGACGCCTGCGGTCTACCGCCCGCAACGCCCTCGAACTTTTGCGCTTCGGGCGGCTCGGCGATGACTACGGCGCCGCGTACGACGTCGTCGATCAAGGTGTAATCTACAGGCTTCGGCGGTATCCGCTGCCCGAAGGCGTCACCGAGAAGTCCTCGGTGCTGCTCGTGCCGCCGCTCATGGTGACCGCAGACGTCTACGACGTCGCTCCCGACGTCTCGGCGGTGGCAGCGCTCGGCGCCCTCGGCATCTCGGTCTTCGTCGTCGACTTCGGCGCGCCCGAGCGCGAAGAGGGCGGCATGCAGCGCACGCAGGCCGATCACGTGCACGCGGTCGTGCTGGCGATCGAGCGCGTACGTGCGCTCACCGGACGCGACGTCCACGTCGGCGGCTACTCGCAGGGGGGCATGTTCGCCTATCAGGCCGCCGCGTTTTTGCGCAGCCGCGGGCTCGCGTCGATCATCAGCTTCGGCAGCCCCGTCGATGTGCACAAGAATCTGCCCGCGCTGCGCGGCGAGCTCACCGGCGCGCTCGCAGAGCTGGTAGAGCCCGCCGTCGGCCGTTTGGTAGAGCGACTCGAAGGGCTCCCCGGCGCGCTCACGAGCACTGCGTTCAAGCTGCTTTCGACGCGCAAAGAGATCGAGCAGCGCATCGAGTTTGTGCGCATGCTCCACGATCGCAAGGCGCTCATCCGGCGCGAAGCCCGGCGGCGTTTTCTCGGCGGCGGCGGCTTCGTGGCGTGGCCCGGCCCCGCATTTCGCGAGTTCGCGAGCGACTTCGTGGTGCACAACCGCATGCTCTCGGGCGGCTTCGTCATCGACGGCCGCACGCTGACCCTCGCCGACATCACGTGCCCAGTGCTCTGCTTTTGGGGCTCCGCCGACGAGATCGCGAGCCCTGCCTCCGTGCACGCCATCGAGCGCGCGGCGCCCCACGCCGCGGTGTCGTTCGTCGAGGTGCGTGCGGGTCACTTCGGGATCGTGGTCGGCTCGCGCGCGCTCGCGAAGACGTGGCCCACAGTCGCCGGGTGGCTGCTGCACCGCGAAGGTCACGGCCCGCTTCCCGACGCCCTGGTCGATGCGCAGCGCGCGCCGGTCGACTACGATCTCGACAGCTCGGAAGTCGACGTCGATTTCGATTTGTTCGTCGGCACGTTCGGCGCCGCTGCGAAAGACGCGTGGCGCAGAGTCGGAGACGTCGCGGCCAGCGCAACCGACGCGATCGACGCGCTTCGCTACCAGGAGCCGCGCCTGCGCAGGCTCGCCGAGATCGGTCCCGGCACGCCCATCAGCCCCGCGCGGGCCCTCGCCGAGCAGGCCGCGCGCTCGCCCTCATCGACGTTTTTTCTGTGGCGCGGACGCGCCTTTTCCTACCGCGACGCCGACGCTCGCGTCACGAACGTGGCGCGCGGGCTGTGGGCGAGCGGCGTGCGCGCGGGCGACCGGGTGCTCGTGGTCATGCGATCGCGTCCCAGCCTCCTCACGATGGTCACCGCCCTCAGCCGGATCGGCGCCGCTCCCCTCGTAGCGCCGCCCGAGGCCAGCGGCCGGGCGCTCCTGCACGCAGCGGAGGCGCTTGGCGCAAAGGCGGTCGCGACCGATCCTGAAAACGGGCCCGCGGTCTGTGCAGCGCTCGGGCGAAGCGTGCTCGTGCTCGGAGGCGGAGGCGGCCCGCGCGTTCTCGCCGCGGGACTCATCGACATGGAAGCGATCGATCCGGCGACGATCGAACTTCCCGCCAGCGCGACCGAGTCGATTGGCTTTGCGCGCGAGCTGGCCATGGTGCTTCTGCGCCCAGGCGATGACGGCCTGCTCCGCGCAGCGCACGTCACCAACCACAGGTGGGCGCTTTCGGCGCTCGGAGCCGCCGCAGCCTGCACGCTCAAGCCGGGTGACACCGTTTACTCCTGCATCCCGCTGCACCACCCGACGGCGCTCCTCGCGTGCGTCGGTGCGGCGATCGTGGCCGGTACGCGTCTGGCGCTCGCAGAGACCTTCGACGCCGAGACGCTGCTTCCCGAAACGCGGCGCGCAGGCGCGACCGTCGTATTTTATGCAGGTGAGATGCTGCGGGCGCTGCTCGCGCGCGAGCCGTCGAGCGCCGATCGCTCGCTGCCGATTCGTCTGTTCGCAGGCAGCGGGCTGCGGGCCGATCTCGCGCGGCGGCTGCGCGATCGGTTCGGCGCCCGCGCGATCGAGTTTTATGCCAGCACGTCGCTGCGCGTGGTGCTCGCCAACCCGTCGGGCGACAAGCCGGGCGCCCTCGGGCGGCCGCTGCCGGGGAGCGCCGACGTCATGCTCGTGCGCTGCGATCTGGCACAAAAGACGGCCCTGCGCGATGCGGGCGGCCGGTTCGAGGCTGCGCGCGACGGTGAGCCGGGGCTCCTCGCAGTGCGCGGCGACGGCGACGGCGCCTGGGTCGCCACCCGCGACGTCGTGCGCCGCGACGAAGACGGTGACTTCTGGTTCGTAGACGCGCTCTCGGGCTTCGCGCAGTGCGCCGGCGGACCTGCTTCGCTGCGCGCCCTTGAAGATGCATTCTACACACTTCCCGAGATCACGATGGCGGCGGCGTTCGAGCATGAAGGTGCCGTGTGCGCCTGCTACTCGTCGCCGGAGCCTGTGAGCCGCGCGCGGCTCGACGACGCGCTGGCTCACGTTGCTGCCCGGCCGACCACCGTCGCGCGCGTCGCAGAGATCCCGCTGACGGAGGGATTCAGACCCGATCGCGGACGCCTCGTCGCGCTGTGCGCGAACTCTGCCGAGCGAATCGAGCTCCCCTTCGATCGCTAGCGCCCGTCATCCACGTCTTCGCTTCGCCTGCTGCGGCCCCCACCTGTCAATTCATGTATATTACATTTAAAAACCGAAATGGAGCTGCGCTATGAAGCCAGTCCGAGACTGTCCGTGCTGCTCCGGCCTCCGCTACAGCGCGTGCTGCGCGCCCCGCCACACGGGTGCGACGCCCGCCGAGACCCCCGAGGCGCTGATGCGTTCGCGCTACGCGGCGTTCGTCGTCGGGCTCGGCGAGTACCTCGTCGACACGCTCGCGAGCGATCACGAAGATCGCGCGATTCCGCGCGCCGCGCTCGCCCAGGAGCTGTCGAACTCGCGCCACAAGCAGCGCTTCATGGGGCTCGAAATCGTGGCCGCCGAGGGCGACTGGGTGCTGTTCGTCGCGCGGGTGTTCACCAAGGGGCGCGACGACTCGTTCGGCGAGCTGTCGACGTTTCGGCGCGAAGACGGCACGTGGCGCTACGCCAGCGGAATGCTGACCGGCGAGTCGAGGCTGCCGGCCGATCGCAGCCTGCTCACGCGCGAGGCCTTCGTCGAGCTCGCGCGCACCGATCCGAACGCCGGCAAGTGAGCGTCAGGCGGTTCGCACGCGAATGAACTCGCCCACCTCGGGATCGAAGTCGAAGACCTCGCCTCGGCCGAGGTGAAAGACCCAGGCGCTGAGGTGGAGCTTGCCCGCGTCGAGGCGCTCCGAAACGAAATCGTACTCGCGCAGGTTGTCGATTTGCGACAGCACGTTTTCCTCGACGGCCGCCGTCATGCGCGCCTCGCCCTCGAGGTGGCCGTATTTCTCATCGATGACGCGCTTGACGGCGTCGGCCTGCGACAGCCACTGCTTGACGTACGGCAGCTCGCCGACGCTCGCGGGGTCGAGGATCGCCTGGACTGCGCCGCACTGGGTATGACCGCACACGACGATGTTCTCAACCCCGAGCACGCACACGGCATATTCGATCGCCGCCGAGGTGCCGCCGGGCAGCGTCGGGTGGGGGACGACGTTGCCGACGTTGCGAACCACGAACAGATCACCCGGCGCCGCGCTGGTGATCAGGTCGGGCATCACGCGCGAATCGGAGCAGGTGATGAAGAGCGTCTCGGGCCTCTGACCATCGGTGGCGAGACTCTCGAAGAGCTTCCGGTGCCGCGCGAAGTAGCCCTTTTGGAAGGCGTGAAGGCCTTTGACGAGCTTTTGCATAGCTCTGACAATACCACGCAGGGCGCCGCATTCGCGACCCCCGGGCGCGGCGAGACAGCGTTCACGCGCGGCCCCCGGTAGACTACCCTCCGAGCGCCAATGGCCGCCGATCCGAGCCGCGACACGCAAACGTCCCGGCGCGCAGGAGTCGCTCGCTCGCCCGTGCGACACCGACCCTTCGCGTCGCACCTGCGCGCGATCCTCGCGCCTGCGCTGCTGGCGCTCGTGCCGCTGTTCTGGGTGGTCGACGCGACCTACAGGGCATCGATCGCGACGCTCGGCCGCGATCAGGGCATCTTCCAGTACGTCGCGTGGGCGCTGTCGCGCGGCGAGGTCGACTACCGCGACCTCCGCGACGTCAACGGGCCGCTGACGCACATGATTCACTGGTCGATGCTCGTACTCGGCGGCGCCGACGAGCACCGGTTCCGCACGCTCGATCTGCTCTTTACCGGGGTGTCGTTCGCGCTGGTCGGCGCGTGCCTGCCCGGTCTCGTGCGCGCCCGGGGCCCGCGATGGGTCGAGCGCGCAGCGTGGGCGGCGGCGGCGTGGGTGATTTTGAGCGCGCAGTACGCGATGTATTCGCACTGGGATCAGGCGCAGCGCGAGAGCTTCTGCGACTGGTTTCTGCTGCCCGCGGTCGGGCTGCTGCTGCTGCCTCCCGCGACCGTGCGCGCCGCCTCGTGGCGTATCAGCGCGTCCGGCGGTCTCGCGGCGATCGCGTGTTTCGGCAAGCCCACCTTCGCGCTGTTCGCTGCGGCGATGGCGGCGAGTCTCCTGTTCGACGACGCCTCGACGCTCACGCGGCCGCGGCGCATCGCGCTGTTTTCAATCGGTGGCGCGATCGGCGCGGCCCTGCCGATCGCGTTTCTGCTGCGCTACGGTGACGTGGGCGCCTACGTGCAGATCGTGCGGCATGACGTGCCCGCGGTGTACCGCTTCATCTGGGCAAAGTCGGCGCGCGAGATCTTCAGCGACGAAGCGGCGGTCTCCGCGACCTCGCTGGCAGTCACGGCGAGCGCCTGCGCCAGCGCGATGGTCGCCGCGCGCGCCCTCCCCCGCCGTGCGCTTATCGTCGCGCTGCTGCCGATTTGCGCGATCGCCGGCGTGCTCGCGCAGCAGAAAGGCTTCGCCTACCATTTTCATCCGATGACGGCGGCCACGTGGCTCGCTGCGCTCGTCATTTCGGCGGCGCTCTGGGAACGCTTTCGTCACCACCCGACCGCGAAGCTCGCCGCGCTCGGAGCGTCCGCGGCGATCGCATGGCAGGCGACGACCGCCCTGCGCGCATCGCCCCACTTGAAAAATGTGTGGGTGCTGGCGCTGGGAGAGACTGCCGAGACGCGAGCGAGCCAGGAGTATCTGGATCGCTACCGATCCGATGATTTCGACCCGTGGGAGATGCGGCAGGCCGCGCAGCTGATGCGCGAGGCGACGCTGCCCGGCGATCGCGTGCAGTCGTTTGGCATGGACCCGTACCTCCTGTTTCTCGCGCAGCGGCGGTCGGCGACTCCCTACATTTACGCCTACGATCTCGACGCCACCGCGGCCCTGGCCGGAGGCTATTCGAACACGCCGACGAAAGCGCAAACCACGCACATCGGCTGGGTGCGCGACACGCACGAGCGCGACCTGCTGGGGCGCGTCGGCAAGGCGGCCCCCGCCGCGTTCGTGTTCATGGATCATGCGCCCCTCATCGCGTGGCAGGATGCAGTGATCGCTTTTCATGCCTGCTGCGCCGAGTCGGCCGCGTTCGTCGACGCGCACTACCGCGTCGTCGGCGCGTTCGGGCCCTACCGGGTGTATCTGCGAAATGACCTGCGGGCGCTGCCTGCCGGGCCACCCCTGCCTCCGCCCGAGTAGCCCTCAGCGCGGGAGCGCGAGGATGCCTGCGAGCGTCCATCGGGCCAGCTCTTCGGTGCCCTTGCCGTCGGGGTGAAGCCCGTCGGGGCGAATGGGTTCGCCCTCACTTAGGAGGTTACAATCGGATGTGGGGCACACATGGGAGGCTACGTCGATGACGGGCACGGAGGCTGCCTGCCCGGCGCGGCGAATGGTGGCGTTGAAGCAGTCGACGCGCTCGACGACGTGCGGGTAACGCCAGCGTCCCATCGGGTAGGGCGCGGTCATCATGACGATCTTCCCGGCGGCGGGTCCCATCTCCCGAAAGAGCTGCAAAAGGCGCCCCTCGTAGGCCTCGCCCCACGGGGCGTCACAGGCGAACGCGGGCTGCCCGCCCACGGTCATTTTCGCGAAGAAGCCGCCGCCGAGCACGATGAAGGTGACGTCGGGCCGAAGCTCCGCGACGTCGGTGACCCAGCTCGCCGCGCAGCCGTGGCTCGGGCTCGGGTGCCCGCGCGGGTCAAAGCGCGTGAGCGTCAGGCTCTCCATGATGCTGCAGTCGCCGACGCCGCGCTCGGCGACGAACGCGTGCAGCTCGTCCTGACGAAAGCGCATCGCGAGACCGAGCTTCGCGGAGACCGAGTCTCCCAGCACCAGCACGCGAGGCGTGCCCGGCGCGAGCCGCGCGGGCGGCGGCAGCGTGTGGGCGTCGACCGACATCGCTGTGGCCCAGACCACGGGCTGCCCCATCGCGCTCGACGTCGGCGCGGGCAACGGCAGGCTGCCCGCGAGCGGAGCCGGGACGGCGCGCGCGCGCGTGGCGAGCGCTACGATCGCAAACGCCCCTAAAAACGAGGCGAGCGTGACGAGCACCGGATGCGATGTGCGCAGCCCACGCGCGCGAATCGGCACTTCCACGAAGCGGTACGACGCGAGCGAGAGCGCGAGCGTGGCCGCCAGGCGCAGCGCGAGGAGCACGAAACGCCCGACATGCACGCGCTCGGGAGTGAGCACGCAGTCGACCGGCCAATGCCACAGATACACGCCGTAGCTGATGGTGCCGGCCCAAACGAGGGGACGCACCGAGAGCGCGCGCGCCACCCAGCTGCGCTCGCCCGCCGTGCCGCACGCGATGATCACGAGGCAGCCGATTTCAGTGAGCCAGAAGCCGCCGCGGTACAGACGCGGATCCTGACCATCGAGGCGAAACCACGCGACGCCGAGCAGCGCGATCGCGGCCACGCCGAGGACATCGAGCGCGCGCACGACGCGGGCGCTCAGCACGCGCTCGGTGCCCAAAACGATGGCAAACAGGGCACCTGCGAGGATCGCGGCCGCCCGCGAATCGGTTCCGAAGTAGACGCGGCTGGTATTTTCCCCGTCGAACAGGGCGACTGAGGCTGCGACCGAAGCCGCCAGGAGCAGGCCCGTGACCCACGCGAGGCCGCGCCGACCCGCGCCGAGACCCACCCCCACACCAGTCACGAGCAGGGGCCACAGCACGTAGAACTGCTCTTCGATCGACAGGCTCCACGTGTGCTCGAGCGGCGACGGCGCCGCGAACAGGTCCCAGTAGCTCTTCTCCGAAAAGATCGCGCGCCAGTTCGCGACGTACGCGAGCGTCGCGAGCGCATCGCCCCGCAGCTGCGAGAGCTCATCGGCTTTGGCGACCGTGAGCGCGTAGATCGCGATCGCCGGCATGAGCGCGAGCAGCGCGGGAAACAGTCGACGGGCCCGGCGCACCCAGAAAACAGACAGATCGACGCGGCCGGTGCGCTCGATCTCGGCGACCAGAATCGACGTAATCAAGAAGCCCGACAGCACGAAGAACAGGTCGACGCCGAGGTAGCCGCCCTTGAGCAGCCCGTCGGCGTGGAAGAGCACGACGCCGATCACGGCTACGCCGCGCAGACCGTCGAGCGCAGGCAGATGGCGAATGGAGGCGCGATGCGTAGTCACGCGGCCGTTCGTTACACCATTGAAGCGCTCAGGCGAAGCGTGGCCGGAGACGCGCTCGGTTTGCGTTCAGGCGCCGGGCTTGCCGAGGTAGTTCTCGGGGTTTGCCTGGAACTTTTTCGCGCAACCCGCGCAGCAGAAATAATACGTGCGCCCGGCAACTTCGGCCTTGGGCGACGCGTCGCTTACGGTGAACTCTTCGCCCGAAATAATGCACTTCTGGCGATCGCCGACCTTCGACTCGCCGAAGGCCTTGAGGCCTGCTTCCGACGGAGCCGCCGCAGGGGCAGCGGCTTGCGGCGCAGCAGCGCCTCCACAAGCAAACGAAAGCGCGAGGAGCACAGGAGCGGCGACGAAGAGTTTGTTCATGGCGGAGTGACCTTTCGGGCAGCAAGAAATCTATCAGCTTATGCCCGCGAGCGCTTCGAGTTCCGGCCTGCGCAAGGTCTCTTTCGTGAGCAGCGCCGAGCCGATGGCCTGAAGCGCCGCGGACCGATCCTTGAGGATAGCCTGAGCTCTAGCAAGCTGCGCGCCGATGAGGGCTCGCACCTCGGTGTCGATGACCCGCGCGGTCGCTTCGCCATAATCGCGCTCCTCCGCGGCTTCGCCGGTCAGAAACCGCAGCGCCTGCGGCCGCCCGTAGCGCTGCGCGCCGAGCGCGTCGCTCATGCCGAAACGCGTGACCATCATGCGGGCGAGCTCGCTGGCTCGAGCCAGATCGTCCTCCGCGCCGGTGGAGGTCTCGTCGCACGCGAGGGCCTCGGCCGTGCGGCCACCGAGCAGCACGCAGATGCGATCGGTGAGCTCGCTTCGCGTCATGAGATAGCGCTCCTCGGTCGGCAGCTGCAGGGTCGCGCCGAGCGCTCCGGTGGAGCGCGGAATGATGGTCACGCGGTGGACCGGATCGGCGTGCGCGACCGACAGCGCGACCAATGCGTGACCAGCCTCGTGAAATGCGACGCGGCGCTTTTCGTCGGCCGTCATGATGCGCCCCTCCTTCTTCAGGCCAAGCTGCAGCCGGTCGACCGCCTCGTCGAAATCGGCCGGCGCGATCGCCGCGGCTGCGCGACGCACCGAGGCAAGCGCGGCCTCGTTGACGAGGTTCGCGAGGTCGGAGCCAACCATGCCCGGCGTTCGCTGCGCGACCACTTCGAGGTCGACGTTGGGCGTGAGCTTCACCTTGCGCGCGTGCACCGCCAGGATCGCCCGGCGGCCCCGCACGTCGGGCCGATCGACGACGACCTGACGATCGAAGCGTCCGCCGCGCAGCAGCGCCTTGTCGAGAATTTCAGGACGGTTCGTGGCCGCCATGACCACGATGCCAACGCCGGACTCGAAGCCGTCCATCTCGACCAGCAGCTGGTTGAGCGTCTGCTCGCGCTCCTCGTTGGCGACGAACCCGGAGGCGCCCGAGCGCGCTTTGCCGATCGCGTCGAGCTCATCGATGAAGATGATGCAGGGCGCGCGTTCTCTCGCCTGCACGAACAAATCGCGCACCCGCGAGGCGCCGACTCCCACGAACATTTCTACGAACTCAGAGCCGGATATCGAGAAGAAGGGCACGCCGGTCTCCCCGGCGACGGCGCGCGCGAGCAGCGTTTTTCCGGTGCCCGGTGGCCCAACGAGGAGCACGCCCTTGGGCACCCGCGCCCCGACCGCGCGATACTTCTCGGGCTCCTTGAGAAAGCTCACGACCTCGGTGAGCTCTGCCCGCGCCTCATCGACGCCGGCGACGTCGGAGAACGTCACCGCGATGTCGCGGCTCTTGTCGTAGACCCGCGCCTCGCGTTTGCCGAACGCGAGCGACCGACCGCCGCCGCGTCGTGAGGCCCACGATGAGAAGAGCCACAGCGCGAGCGGGAGCAGCAAAAAGGGCGCGAAACTCGCCATCGCGGAGAGCACGGGTGAGCCCGGCTCCGCTTTGCCGGAAATCGTAACGCCGCCGGCTTCGAGCTTTGCGAGCAGCGCGGGGTCTTCGAGCGCGGGCAGGCGCTTGGCGAGCAGCCCTTCGGTTCCGTCGGCCGGCGGCTGCTTGAGCCGCGCGAGGAGATCGAGCTCGCGGACTTCAACAGACGACACGCGCCCGCCCTCGACGGCCTTCACGAGCTCGGAGTAGGCGACCTCGCGCGGAGCCACCTTGCGCGCGACTGCCTCGCTCCACAGAAAGCCCGCGGCAAGAAGCGCGAGAGCCGCCGGCAGAACCACGCGGGCGACCATTGCAGGCTTCGAGCTTTCCCCCATGCCACAAACGTTAACCCGTAGGCGCCATCGTGCGAGTCAGCCGCGCGATGGCGCGGACGCCCGCGAGGCTCATGCGACGCTCCTCGCCCGCGACGCCGCGGGGTGCGCGCCGAGGTCGCGGTCGCTACAGGCCGATCGTCATCATCTCGCCCGGATCGACCTGGGCGGCGCGGGGCGGGAGCGCGGGCCTCGGTTCGATCGACTTTCCGAGCGCCTCCGAAATTCGACCGCGAACGCGTTCAGCCAATGCGGGGACGTCTGCAGCGGTGAGCCCCGTCGTCTCGATCGGTTCGAGAATCGTGGCCGAAGCGCGCGCCTTTCCGAACCAGTTCGAGCCCTTCGGCCTGCAATCGCGCGTGCCGGAAATGGCGATGGGCAGGATGGGCGCGCCGGCGGCGATCGCGAGGTCGAACGCGCCCGGCTTGAACGGCAGAAGGCGACCGTCGGGCGAGCGGGTCCCTTCCGGAAAGAGCATCACGCTGACGCCGCCTGCGAGGGTCACCCTGCACTCGCGCATCATGTCGATCACGCTGGCGCGATCGCCACGCCGCAGCTGAATATCGCCTCCCCATCGGAAGAGGTGCCCGACGACCGGGTTCTTGTAGAGCTCTTCCTTGCCGACCCAGCGCATGTCCCACGGCAGGAACGACAGCAGAAACGGATCGGCGGTCGACTCGTGATTCGAGACGACGACGTAGGCGCGTCGATCGATGTCTGCGGGGCGCTCGCCGACGACCGAGAACTTCCACAGCGGCGAGAGGTTCGTGGTCAGGCGGCCGAGGCGGCGCATCCACCGACCGGGAACCCGCTGCGTGGGATCGGAGCGGTGCAGCAGCTTGGCGACGCCCATGACGGGCGTGAACGCCAGGCAGCAAAGACCGAATTCAGCGTACGAATAGGCGCCTAAAATCGCGTTGGTCACGGCGCAAACCTAAGCCCACCCGCCAGGCGGCGGACGTCACGATTTCGTCAGCGGGCGCCGATTCCGAAGTCTTGTGGTGATACGCCGCGCCTTCCGATACGATCGAAGCTCATGCTCGGCGCGCGCCCGCTCAGCGCGCTCCAGATTCAGCGGTAAGGAGCCGCGTATTCATTCTCGTGGAAATACCTCCGCGCTCCCGCCCCGCTCCCGAATCGGCTGCCGTTGCCTCGAGCAGAGGCCGCCCCGACGCCAAGCGCCCTGTGTGCGTGATCGCGCCGCGCATCGTCCAGGAAGCCGTGAGCCCCGACGTCTCGGTCAGCGATCTCGCGACCCTCGCGACTTCCGATCCGGGCTTCGCCGCGCGCGTCGTTTCGCTCGTCAACAGCGCGTCGTTCGGACTTGGCAACCGCGTCAGTGACATCCGGCAAGCGTGCATGCTGCTCGGCGTGCGAGGCCTGCGCAACGTAGCCCTGAGCCTCATCGTCGGAGACATGGTGCCGCTCGGAGCCGACGGAAACGCGCTGCTAACCATCTCGCTTCGGCGGGCGGCGGCCGCACGGCTCATCGGCGAGGCGCTCGGCGAGCGCGCGCTCGACGACGCGTTTACGGCCGGACTGTTTCTCGAAATCGGATTGCTCGCCCGCGCGCGCGACGATCTCGCAGGCGCCGCGCAGGTCGCGCGCATGCCGGCCGCGCACAGGCCGATCATCGAGCGCTCCTTTGGCTTCGCCGATCACGCGAAGGCAGGCGCGAAGCTCGCCGGCGATATGCAACTTCCGCAATCGATCGTCGAGGCGGTGGCGCGTCATCACGATCCGGTTGCCCCTGCCGCCCAGCTCGCGAAGATCATGTGGGCGGCCGAGCGGGTCGCCGCGGCGTGGGAGGGCGGCGACGTCGAGCGCATCCGCGACGACGCGAGGCGCGCCCTTACGAGCGTCGGCGTTCCCGGGGCAAAGCTCGAAGGCATCTTTCAGCGCGTGCCGGAGATTCTCACGAGCGCAGCCGTGACCTTCGACCGACCGGTCGACGCGCAGAGCGATCTCGATCAGCTCGCGGTCGACGCGCACGCGCAACTGGTCGAGCTCAACGACGGCTACGAAGAGCTCGTTCGGCGCCTCGAGGCGCTGCTCGTCGAAAAGGAGACCCTCGCCGAAGACCTCCGACGCGCGAACGCTGAGCTCGCCAACCTCGCGACGACCGACGCGCTCACGGGGCTGCCCAACCGCCGCGCGTTCACCGAGGCGCTCGCGCGCGACCTCGCGCGTGCCGATCGCGCGGGCACGCCGCTGTCGCTCATCATGGTCGACGTCGATCACTTTAAGAGCGTCAACGACACCTACGGTCACCAGTCGGGCGACCTCGTGCTGGCCAAGGTCGCGCAGGTGATGCGCTCGTGCATGCGCACCGGCGACGTGCCGGCGCGCTTCGGCGGCGAGGAGTTCATCGCGGTGCTGCCCGGGGCCGTCAAAGAAGGCGCGAAGGTCGTCGCCGATCGCATTCGGATCGCGCTGGAGGCGACCGACATCGCGTGCGCGGGCACCATCATACGGGTGACGGCCAGCTTCGGCGTCGCGATGGTTCGTGGTCCAGGTTGCCGCGACGGCGCCGATCGACTGGTGGCGGGGGCCGATGCGGCCTTGTACGAAGCGAAGCGTTCGGGCCGCAACCGCGTCGTGATGGCGCCGTAGTCCGCCGCGCGATACGCAAGGTTGCCCCGCGCTCGGGCCGCGTGCATCCTCGCCGCGTGCCGTTCCTCGCTGAAGCTACACTCGACATCGCCCAACCGCCCGAAGCTGTCTTCGACAAGCTCGCCGATCACGACGGGTGGCCTGCGTGGATGCCAGCTTCGTTCGCGCCCACCGGACGATCGCTCGGCGTGCTGAAGGTCGGGCACCGGCCGCGCGTGCGCATCGCCGGCGCGCCGCTCGCGTCGCCGATCGAGATCAGCATCGTCGATCATCCCACGCAGCTCGCGTGGAGGGGCGCCGCCGGCAAGTGGCTCTTTGCGGAGCACCGCTTCACGTTCGAGGCGATCCGCAGCGGCACCCGCGTTCGCTCGAGCGAGACGTGGGACGGCCATCTGGCGCAGCTCGCGCGGCCCGCGCTTCGGCGCGTCGCCGAGCGCATCGCCCTCGAAATGCTCGAGGCGCTCTCCCGCTCGCTCCGCTGACGCGCGCAGGCTTCCGCAGCTTGCGTGCTGCCGCAAGACCTTCGCCTACTACCCGCCAAAGCCGCGCGCGCTCGTCCTGTGGGTCGGGGAGTCGCCGCGCGAACCGGTAGCCGCCACGCGGGGAACGCGGCTTGCTTCGTGGGCGCTCATCCCCATGAACACCAGTCAGCCCCAATCGCAGCGCGGCGTGCCAGACTCGGCCGAGCTCCAGGAGTCGGCCACTCCGCTCACGATTCTCGTGGTCGACGATGACGAGGCAACGCTGAGCGGGCTGTCGCTCGCGCTCTCAACGCTCGGGCACAAGGTGCTGCGCGCCCGCGACGGGGTCGAGGCGCTCGAGCTGTTCGATCGCGCGCCGCTGGACGTCGTTTTGTCGGACTGGCGCATGCCGCGCATGTCGGGCATCGAGCTTTGCCGCGAAGTGCGGGCGCGCTCACGCGTCGCGTATTTCATCCTGGTCACGGGGCTGGGCGACAAGGCGCACCTCCTCGAAGCGATGGCTGCCGGCGCCGATGACTTTCTCGCCAAGCCTCTCGACCTCGACGAGCTTCAGGCGCGGCTGCTCGCGGCCAAGCGCGTGCTCGGGCTTCACCGTGCGCTGCGCGCGCGCAACCGTGAGCTGCGCCGCGATGGCGAGCGCCTCTTTGCGGCCGCGCGGGTCGACGCGCTCACGAACGTGCGCAACCGACTCGCGCTCGACGAAGACCTGCTCGCGATCACCAGCAACGCGCGAAGGTACGGCGAGCGGTGCAGCGGAGCGCTGTGCGACATCGATCACTTTAAGCGCTACAATGACGCGTTCGGGCATCTCGAGGGCGATCGCGCACTGCGACGGGTCGCCGAGATCATGAGCCGCGAGCTGCGCCAGGGCGACGAGCTGTACCGCTACGGCGGCGAAGAGTTCTTCGTCGTCCTTCGTCAGCAATCCGCCGAGACCGCAAAGCTGGCGATGGAGCGCGTACGGCGCGCACTGGAGTCGGCGTCGATCGCTCAGCCCGAGGGCGCCGCATGGCCGGTCGTTACGCTGAGCACCGGCATAGCCGAGCTGACAATAAACGATACGCCGGAGACGTGGCTGCGACGAGCCGACGGCGCGCTCTACGCGGCGAAGTCACGCGGCAGAAACTGCGTCGAAATCGCGAGCGGGTAGCAGGCGAAGTCGCGCGCGTCGCGCACCGCCGGCGGGGCGTGCGGCATCGAACGAATTGTCAGCGGCTCTCAGGGGCCGCTATGATCGCTCATGCTCGCGCCCCTCCCCGATCCCCCCGAGCCGAAGCGCGGCGTGCGCGTGAGCGCCAGGGGCGTTGAGCGCGCGTTTCGCGGCGTGGGCGGCGCCGTGCTCGGCGGCCTCGACCTCGACCTCGCGGCCGGGTCGTTCGTGGCGCTGCTCGGACCTTCCGGGTGCGGAAAATCGACGCTGCTGCGGGTGATCGCCGGCCTCGACTCGCCCGACGCCGGCTCGGTAACGCTCGACAGCACGAGCGGCGCGGCGCGCGTGGCGTTCGTGTTTCAGGACGCTCACCTGCTTCCCTGGCGCGACGTACTGAGCAACGCCGCGCTGCCGCTCGAGCTTACCGGCACGGGCGCGGCCGAGAGGCGCGCGGCCGCCCGCGACGCGCTGGACGCGGTAGGGCTCGGTGATGCCACGCACAAGATGCCCCACGAGCTTTCGGGCGGCATGCGCATGCGCGTCTCACTGGCGCGCGCTCTGGTGACCCGGCCCAACCTGCTGCTGCTCGATGAGCCGTTCGCCGCGCTCGATGAGCTCACGCGCCAGCGACTCGACGACCAGCTCCGCGCGCTGTGGGCCGAGCTCGGACTCACCGTATTGTTCGTGACGCACTCGGTCGACGAGGCCGCCTACCTCGCAGAGCGCGCGATCGTATTTTCAGCGCGTCCCGCCCGCATCGTGGCCGATCGCACCCTCGCGCTGCCCCGCGCGCGAACCAGTGCGCTCCGCGCAGAGCCGGCGTTCGGCGCCGAGGCTCGCGCGCTGCGCGAGGCCCTCGAACAGGGAGGCGGCTGAGATGCGCGGCTTTCGCACGCTGGCGCCGCCGCTCGTCGCGCTGGCGCTCATCCTCGCGACGTGGGAGGTGCTCGCGCGCGCCCTGCAGATTCCGGCTTTTCTCCTGCCGCCTCCTTCGGCTGTGGCCCGCGCGACGCTCGCGGAACTGGGCGATCTCGCGCTCGCGGCGTCGGTCACCGGGCGGGCGGCCCTGTACGGATTTCTCATGAGCGCCTGCGTGGGAACGCTGGTCGCGATCGCGATGAGCAGCTCGCGCATATTGGAGCGTGCATTCTACCCGTATACCGTCTTTCTCCAGACCGTCCCCATCGTCGCCATCGCGCCGCTGCTGGTGCTCTGGTTCGGCGCAGGCTTGCGATCGGTGATGGTCTCGTCGTTCATCGTTTCGGTGTTTCCGGTCATTACCAACGCGCTGTCGGGCATTCGGTCCGTCGAGCCCGCGCTGCGCGATTTGTTCCGGCTCTACGGAGCCTCGCGCCTGTCCACGCTCACCAAACTCGAGCTTCCCGCAGCGCTGCCCGCGATCGTCACCGGCCTTCGGGTCGCGGCCGGACTGTCGGTCATCGGCGCGATCGTCGGCGAGTTCGTGGCGGGATTTTCCGAGTCGGGCGCGGGCCTCGGCATTGTCATCTTGTCGTCGTATCGTCAGATGCGCACTGACCTGCTCTTCTCCGCGGTGCTGTTCGCCGCGCTGCTCGGGCTGGTTCTCTTCGGCGCGGTCAACCTCGCCGGTCACCTGCTGCTGTCCCGTTGGCACCCGTCCGCCCGAAACCCCTGAGGCTCCCATGACGCTCTCGAAGCTTGCCCTTGTGTCGCTCTGCGCCCTCGCCGCCGCCCTTCCTTCCTGCTCGAAGAAGAGCGCTGAGCCCCCGCGCGGCGCAGCCGTCGTGCTCGCGCTCGACTGGGTGCCTGAGCCTGAATTCGGCGGCTTTTACGCGGCGCGTGAGCTGGGCGCGTTTGGCAGGCAGGGGCTCGACGTCGAGATTCGCGGCGGCGGCGCGGGCGCGCCCGTCGTGCAGTTGGTCGCCGCAGGGCAAGTGCAGTTCGGCATCGCAGGCGCCGACGAGGTGATCACCGCGCGGGCGCGAGGCGCGGACGTGGTGCCCATCTACGCGACCTTTCAGACCTCGCCGCAGGGGATCATGGCGCACGCTGCGAGGGGCTACAAAACGCTCGGTGAAGTGCTGAAATCAGGCACGCTCGCCATCGAGCCCGGCGTCGCCTATTCCGCGTTTTTGAAGAAGAAGTACGGCGGGTTCGGGGCCACGCTCGTGCCCTACGACGGCGGCGTCGCGAGGTTCATGACCGATCCGGCGCTGGCGCAGCAGTGCTTCGTCACCGCAGAGCCGCTGGCCGCGAAGAAAAAGGGCGGCGACCCTCAGGTATTTCTGGTCGCCGACGAAGGCTACAACCCCTACGCAGCGGTCGTGATCGTCAAAAAGAGCACCCTGACCGATCACCCCGATTGGGTGAAGGGCTTCGTCACCGCGGCGCGCGAAGGTTGGACCTCGTACCTCGCGACCCCGGCACCCACCAACGCGGTGATGCAGAAGCTCAACCCGTCGATGGACGCAGAGACGTTCGCGAGCGCGGCCGCGGCCGAGAAGGTGCTGACCGAGAGCGCCGACACGACGGCCCACGGTCTGGGCGCGATGACGCGCGCGCGGTGGGAGACGCTCGGCAATCAGCTCGCCGACCTGTCGCTCGTGCTGAAGGCGCCGCCGGTCGACGACTACTTCGTCGCGCTTCCCTGAGGCGGCGGAGGCCTGGGAGCGAGCCGGGCATCGGCGAGCTGAAGCAGCGATGCGTGAGTCGCGGTCGCCAGAAAACGCGGGCGGTCCTCGGGCCCCAGACGACCCGATCGCGACGCGAGCCGATCCCTTGCGCGGCGTAGCACTTCGTCGGCGCGGTCGAACCGCTTCGAGGCCACGGCAGCGCGCGCGGCGGCGAGCAGTATTTCACTCTCGCCCGAGTCGACGCCTCCCAGACTGTCGAGCAGCGCCATCGCCTCTTCGGCGCGCGAATATCCGCCCTCTGCGTCGCCGGTCCCAAGACTGGCCATGGCGCTCACGGCAAGCGCATACGCCCGGAGCGGCGGCGCATCGACGAGCGCCGCGAGCGCCTTGTCTGCGTAGCGCGACGCCTCGGCGACATCGCCGCGCAGCAGCTCCGACAGCGCCATGTAGATGAGCGTACCTCCGAGCATGCGCTTGTGACCGTGCTCGGTAAACGTCGCGAGCGCGCTCGCGAGCAGAACCTGTCCGTCGGCGATGTGCCCCGACAGAACGGTCGCGTAGCCGAGGTTCTGTTGGGCCAGCGCCACGAGGTTCGGCAAGCGCAGGCGCGCGGCCTGCTCGATCACCCGGTTCGCCTCGACGATGGCCGCCGCGTAGTCGCCGAGCTCGACGAGCGCATGAACGACGTTTCCGTGCTGCGACAGAGCGTTGCGCCGATCGCCCGCCAATTCGTAGAGCGTCGCCGACTGACGCAAGCTCGACAGGTACGCGCCCAGATCGCCACACGCAATCGCCAAAATGGCCCGGCTCGCGACGAACTTCGCGACGATGTGGGGGCTCCGCTCTGCGATGGCCATCACCTGCAACTCGATTGCATCGAGAATTTCGCGTGCCATCCGCGCCTCGCCCTGCAGCGGCAGAAACGTCGTCGCCGTGCACAGCGCCGCAATCTTCGGGTCGAGGGAGCCGGCAGTCGGCGTAGCGCTTCGAATCGCCTCGGTGATGCGCAGCACCGCCTGTCGATCGCCGAGGCGCGCGCAGGCGGCGACCCGGTGCTTGACGGCGCGAAACCACATCGGCGAGCCTTCCTCGACGAGCGCCATCGCCCGATCCGACGCCGCTGCGACGTCGGCAAAGTCGCCGAGCCACGTGCCACACTCGGCCACGATGGTCTCGACCTCACCGAGCAGCGCGCCGTGCGCGCCGACCCGTCGCGCGTCAGCGGCGCGCGCCCGCGCCCCGGCGAAGTCAGACGACTCGAGCCCAAGCGCGGCAGCGCGCACGTAAGCGGCAGCCGCGAGCTCGAGCGCCCCCCCAAGCTCGGCGTGGCGCGCGACGGCGGCGTGGTTGGCCGTTCCCGTGGTGCGGAGCCACTCGGCCGCCAGACGGTGCCCCAGCGCCCGATCGTCGTCCGTGAGCGTCGCGTACGCCGCATCGCGCAGCACTTTGTGACGAAAAGACCAACGCCGCGCGAGCGGATCGGTCCCCTCACCCACGAGAAATTCAAGGGCGGTCAGCGCGACCAGCGCGGCCTCGACGGAACGCACCTCCG
Source organism: Myxococcales bacterium (assembly GCA_947473045.1). Lineage (GTDB taxonomy): Bacteria > Myxococcota_A > Polyangia > Polyangiales > Polyangiaceae > JANYHY01. Next base: position 36,746 of record CANJCO010000034.1, read on the forward strand.
CGCCTCCGCTCAGCAGCGACGCCACGGCCGATGCGTCGAACGCGCTCCCCAGCACGCTGGCGGCGCGCAGCACCCGCCTCGCGTCGGCGCCCAGCGACCCGATCCGCACCGTCACCGCCGTGAGCACCGTGCCCGAGAGCGCCTCTGGAGCGCGACCCGCGCGCACCGAGCGCACCAGCTCGTCGAGAAATAGCGGATTGCCGCCACCGAGGTCGAGAAGCTTCGCGACGACGGCGTGCGGGGCTTCACGACCGAGCTGCTCGCGAACGAGGCGTTCGGCTGCTCTTCGCGGGAGCGGGGCGAGCACCATTCGCTCGACAGCCAAGCCTTCGAACGCTCCGACGAGGTGCTCATCGACCTCGGGACGCGCGAGCACGACGAGCAAAATTCCGCACGAGGCGAGCTCGCGCAGCGCGCCCTCGAAGAGCCTGAGGCTCGCGCGATCGCACCACTGAAAGTCATCGATGAGCACGACAAGCGGGCGCCCGGACGCCGCCGCGCGGACCACCTCCGCGAACGCCCTCGAGAGCTGATCGGCCATCGCTGCAGGCGCTGCCCTGGCCGCGCGAAGCGCTGCGCTGGGTGGGGCGATCGCCTCGGCGCCGATGAGCTCGCCGATGAACTCGCGCGCGGCAGCCGCGTCGGGGAGCGCGGCGTCCGGAAGCCCGAGCTCGAGCTGCTGCCGCCGAACCGCAGGCGAATCGGCGGCGCTCGTGCGGAGCCCTGCGAGCGCGAGCTGTGCCGCGGCCGAGAGCGATGAGTCGCGAGAGAGCTCATCGCAGCTCGAAGACCAGACGTCGTCGGCTGACCGCTGCGCACCGAGCCTCGCCACCAGCTCGCTCGCGAGGCGCGACTTGCCGGCGCCCGGCGGCGCGACAACCAGCGCGATGGCAAGCGTGCGCGCGGTCGAGACGTGCTCGAAGAGCTTCACGAGCGCGGCGAGTTCGGCGTCCCGGCCCACGAAGATCCCCGCGCGCTCGATCAGCGGATCAGCTGCGCCGAACACGGCCTCACGCAGATCGCCGCGCTGCTCGAACCGAACCGCGGAGCCGACAAGATCGGCGGTGACGGCGTCGACGAAGACGCCGCGCTCACCGGCCGCGCGCGCCGTCTCCGCGAGCACCGCCGCAGCGTCAACCGCGCTTCCGACCGGTAGTCGCCCGCGCATCCGCGCCATGCCCGAGGCGACCACGACTCGCGCGCCGCCCGAAAGCTGCGCGAGTGACAGCGCCGCGCGCACCGCACGGGCAGCTCGCTGCTGCGACGCTCCGTCACCGGTGAGCGCGCCGACCATCGAGCCGTCCGCCAGGCGCTCGATCGCGACCCCGTGCCGCGCCGAAAACGCGCGCAGCTCGAGCGGTGCTCCGGCGGGCGCGAGCGTCTGGCCGATGCTGTCAGCGGCAGCCTCCTCGCTCGAGGCGAGCAGCACGTGCACGACGCGCTGCTCCTCCGAGGTCAACGCGGCCGAAAACGCCGGCTCGCGTGGCTCGGTGGCGGGCGCGGTGGCGCAGGCTGCGAGGAGCGACGCGGCCTGGGATCCATCGATCGGCCGCTCCGCCGCCGACTTCGAGAGCATCCGTGCCACGAGCGCGTCGAGCTCCGGTGGCGCCGTTCCAAGGAGCGACCGCAGTCGCGGCGGCTCCTCGAGCAGAATTTTGGCGAGCACCGCCACGGCGTGATCGCCTTCGTAGGGCGTGTGGCCAGTGAGGCACTCGAACAGCACGCAGCCGAGCGAGTAGACGTCGGCGCGCGCGTCGATGTCCTTGGTGCCGCGCGCCTGCTCGGGCGCCATGTACCAGGGCGTGCCGACCACGAGGCCCGTGCGCGTATTGCGGCTCTTCGTGGCGTTGAACGCAACGCCGAAGTCGATCAGCATCGGCGCGTCGACCCGCCCTGCCGCCAGCAGCACGTTGCTAGGCTTCAAATCGCGGTGCACAACCCCGAGCGCGTGCGCGACCCCGAGCGCGCCGGCGACGCGAGCCGCGAGCGCGACGGCGTCCTCGATCGACAGGGGACCTCGTTCGAGCCTCGCGGCGAGCTCCTCACCTTCGATCCACTCCATGACCAGATAGTGCTCGCCCGAACGGGCAACGCCGTGCCCGAGGTAACGCACAATCCCAGGATGGCGCAGCTCCGCCAGCAGCTTCGCTTCGCGAACAAACCGCGCCTCGTGCGCCTGATCGAGCAGCGCTTTGACGGCAACGAGCTGCCCCGTAACCACGTCGCGCGCCCGGAACACCGCCCCCATGCCGCCCTCGGCAAACCGGTCGATGAGCTGGTAGCGCTCTTCGATAATCTCGCCCGCGTGCATCGCGACCATGATGCCACGAAGCGCCCCCAACCCGGAGCGACATCACCGCCGATGAGGCCGGGGTGCGCGGGACGCCGCTGACAGGAGCGCCCCGATCCGCATCGCGAGCGCCAACCGCCCTCACGATCGCGCGACGGTCTCCACAAAACAAAAACGCAGGCAGGCAGGAATTCACCGGGTATTTTCGCGATCCGGCAAAAATTCGGATCTCCGAACTGGGCAAGCGCCCACGCCAAAGGGACTCCGCGCGAGGCGCGGGGTTGTCAGGAGATTTGCGATTGTACCGAGGCTGGTCGCCCAAGCGAAAGCTACCCGGACGGCCAACCCCAGTCCGCCGAAGCCGGTGCGTGATAGGATGGTAAGATGGTGTCGAACTGCGCCCGCTGGGCTTCGCTCTTCGCTGCGGCTGTGATCACCAGCGTCGCGTGCGGCGGGCAGACGGCGGGCCTGGCGGGCGACGCGGGCCACGACGCGACGCTGGCCGACAGCGCCGGCTGCATCACGCCCGATCCGGCGGCGGGATCGCCGTGCAGCGGCGGCCAGGCGGTCTGCGTCGATCCGAACGTCGACGCTTGCTGCCGGGGCTACGTCTGGTCATGCGTTTCAGGCGCTTGGCAGAAGATGGGACTTGGCTGTCCGTGCATGGTCGATGCCGCTGCGCCCCCCGACGCCGCGACCTCGTGCGGCCCGCTCACTTGCAGCGGCGCGCAGTATTGCCAGCAGACGTCCGGAGGCCCGCCGCCGCAAGGAGACGCCGCGCCCTTTGCCTCGTATGCATGCCAGCCGCTGCCGCCCGCGTGCGGCGGAGTGGCGAGCTGCAAGTGCCTCTCAGGTGCGCCTCCCGGGTGCACCTGCAGCGAGAGCGCGGGCGTGGTGACGGTGCGCTGCTTCGCCCCGTGAGCGCCGCGCGCGACGCAGCTACGCTCTGGCGGTCGACTCCTGCACGAACGCGCTGAGCGTCACGACGATGGCCTTGTAAGTGGGCGTGTTGCTCTTCCCGGCGACGCTGCCAATCGGCACCAAAACGTTCGTCTCGGGAAAGTAAGCGGCGGCGCACCCGACGGGGATGTCGTAGGCCACGAGCATGAACTTCGTCGCGACGCGCTGCTCACCCTGAAAGTGACTCGTGATATCGACCCACTGTCCCGCTTCAAAGCCAAGCCGCGCAATATCGAGCGCGCTCACGAAGAGCACGCGGCGGCCGTTGGAGATGCCCCGATACCGATCATTGAGTCCGTAAATGGTCGTATTGAACTGATCGTGACTGCGCACCGTGGTGAGCAGCAGCGCGCCCGGAGGCAACTTCACCGGCTTGAGGGCGTGAACGGTGAACTCGGCTTTTCCGCTGGGGGTGTCAAACTGCAAACCATCGCGCACGGCGTGAGGCAGGCAAAAGCCCCCCGGCGCGCGGACCCGCTCGCTGAAGCGCTCGAACCCCGGGATTACCCGCTCGATGCGGTCACGGATCGCGTCGTAGTCGTTTTGAAACGCGTCCCAGTCTGCAAGGTCGCCGCGCGGCGTACCGGCGAATACGGCCTTCGCGAGCCCGCACACAATAGCCACTTCGCTGAGCAGGTCTGCGCCCGGCCGGGCGAGGTTTCCCTGACTTCGATGCACGACCCCCATCGAGTTTTCGACCGTGACGAACTGCGGCCCTGACTTCTGCACGTCGGCGTCGGTTCGTCCGAGACAAGGCAAAATGAGTGCCTGCCGGCCGTGCACGAGGTGACCGCGGTTGAGCTTCGTCGAGACATGAACCGTCAGCCGGGTATTGCGAAGTGCGGCGGCGGTATATTCGGTATCGGGCGTAGCCGAGAGAAAGTTTCCGCCCATACCGAAGAAGACTCCCACTTTGCCATTCTTCATCGCATGAATGGCCTCGACGGTGTCGTAGCCGTGCGCCCGGGGCGGGTTAAACGAAAACTCGTTACCGAGCGCGTCGAGAAACGCCTCCGCGGGCTTTTCGTAAATGCCCATCGTGCGATCGCCCTGAACGTTGCTGTGACCGCGCACCGGACAGGCCCCCGCGCCCGGGCGCCCGAAATGCCCTCCGAGCAGCAGCAGATTGACCACCTCCTGAATGCATGACACGGCCTCGGGCTGCTGCGTGAGACCCATGGCCCAGCAGCAAATCATCGACTTCGACGCTTTGATGACCTCGGCCGCGGCGCCGATGTTTTCGCGCGACAGCCCGCTCTGCTCGGTGATGTCGCTCCAGCTCACCGTACGCAGCGCGGCGATCATCGCTTCGAAGCCGCGCGTGTGGCGCCCGATGAAGGCGTGATCGAACACCGTCCCGGGTGCCGCGTCTTCGGCGGCAACAAGCGCCTTCATGATTCCCTTCAGGGCCGCGACATCGCCGCTCAGGCGAACGGGGAGGTGCAGGCTGGCGATGGGAGTGCCTGCGCCCATCCACGTCCAGAACTCCTGCGGGTGCTTGAAGGCCGTCGTGCCCGTCTCGAGCAGCGGATTGACGCTGATGATCTTCGCTCCGCGCCTCGCCGCACGCTGCAATGCGGTGAGCATTCTGGGGTGATTGGTGCCGGGATTCTGGCCGATCACCATGATGCATTCGGCGTGGTCGAAGTCCTCGAGGGTGACCGATCCCTTGCCGACGCCCAGCGTCTCCTTCAGCGCCACCCCGCTCGACTCGTGGCACATGTTCGAGCAATCCGGCAGGTTGTTGGTGCCGAACATGCGAATGAAGAGCTGATACAGAAACGCAGCCTCGTTGCTCGTGCGCCCCGACGTGTAGAAGACGGCCTCGTCAGGACTCCCGAGCGCCCGAAGCTCGTGCGCGATGAGCGAGAACGCGTCGGGCCACGATATTGGCTCATAGTGGGTTGCGCCCGGGCGGAGCACCATCGGGTGGGTGAGCCGGCCCGAACGCCCAATTTCGTAGTCCGACCAGTCGCCCATTTCTTCGACCGGATGCTGCGCGAAGAACTCGGGCCCCACGCGCTTCGTGGTGGCCTCCTCGGCGACCGCCTTCGCGCCGTTTTCGCAGAACTCGGTCGACTCGCGCCGGCCTTCGGGATCGGGCCACGCGCAGCCCGGGCAGTCGAAGCCGTGCTTCTGGTTGACGGCGAGGAGCTCTCTCGTGCCGCGTGCCGGGCCCATTTCGCTCAGCGCGTGCCGGAGACTGTGCACGATCGCCGGCATTCCGCCGGCCGCGGGCGACGGAGCGCTCACTTGCGGACGCGTCTGCTCAGCGGGCGTGATCTCGGCCTTTTTTCGGCTCATGGCGGGGGTGCCCTTCTCATCGAACGTGCGGTCGCAGGCCGGCGAGCGGCCCAAGGTGACGCGCCGTGCGTGGGCGCGAGGCGGGTCGCCCGGCTGCCGAAACGCTACCAGCAAAGGTCGGCGCGGCGCGCGCCCATCTCGAATGGAGCAGCGCCGTCACGCGGGCGCGGGCGAGCGTCGCATGGGGTGCGCGCGGGCCTGCGCGCGGGCGGCCCGGCGTCTCGTCGTCGTCAACTTCCGCCCCTGCGGGTTGTCGACTATCATCGCGAGAGCGGAGCGTCGGCGTTTTGCTCGCCAACCGCCCCCGGAAAGTAATTCCCATGCACGCTGACTTTCATTCCAAACTTCGCGGCGCGCTGGTCGCCGGCGCACTCGCGGCGACCGCCGCCATCGTCGCATGCTCGGGAAACAGCGCCACGGTCAGCGCCCAGGGCGACGCCGGCCTCAACTGCGGCGACGGGGCGCAAACCTGCGCGGGCGCCTGCACTGCGGTCGCACGCGATCCCGCCAACTGCGGCGCGTGCGGCAACGTCTGCCGGGACGGCGAGGTCTGCTCCGCGGGCAAATGCGCCACGAGCTGCGGCGGCGGGAGCACGCAATGCGGACTGTCGTGCGTAAACCCCTACAGCGACGGCGCGAACTGCGGCGCCTGCGCGACCGCATGCAAGTCGGGTGAGGTCTGTTCCGCGGGCAAGTGCGCCACGAGCTGCGGCGGCGGAACCACCCAGTGCGGACAGTCGTGTGTGGACACCCAGGCCGACCGCTCCAACTGCGGCGCGTGCGGCGCCCTCTGCAAAGACGGGGAGGTGTGCTCCGCCGGCCGCTGCGCGCTCACCTGCCAGCAGGGCCTCACCACTTGCGGCTCGGATGGCGACGGCGGAGCGCCCTACTGCGCCAATACGACCACCGACAACGCCAACTGCGGCGCCTGCGGCAACGTGTGCAAGGCCGGGCAGGTCTGCTCGGCGGGCAAGTGCGCGACCTCGTGCGGCGGCGGCACCACGCAATGCGGCAACGTGTGCGTCGACACGAGCCTCGACCCGGCCAACTGCGGCGCCTGCAACAACGCGTGCACGGGCGGACAAGTCTGCTCCGGCAGCCTGTGCGGTCTCGCCTGCACCGGCGGCACGGTCAAGTGCGGCAACGTGTGCGTCGACACCAGGATCGATCCCGCCAACTGCGGCCTGTGCAACAACGCGTGCGGCAGCGCCAACGGCGTCCCCGTCTGCAACAACAGCACGTGCGTCGGCCTCGTGTGCAACGCCGGCTTCGGAGACTGCGACGCTATCAACGCGAACGGCTGCGAGACCGCGCTGCTGACCGACAGCAAAAACTGCGGCGGCTGCGGCGTAGTGTGCGCGCTCGGTCCCTGCGCGAGCGGCGCGTGCCCCAACTACTTGAAGACGGCCACGTTCAGCAACATCAGCACGGGCCGCACGGGCTCGCTGCAGACGTGGGTCGTTCCGGTGGGCGTGACGAGCATCATCGTCGAGGCCTACGGCGCCCAGGGCGGCGGCTCGCCCACGAGCGGCAGCTGCAATTGCAGCCTCTCCGGCGGCAAGGGCGCGTACGTGAAGGGAACGGTCGGTGTCACGCCCGGCGAGACCCTCAACATTCTCGTTGGCCAGCAGGGCGGCTCGAACGGCGGCGCCCACGGCAATGAAAACGGCGGCGGCGGCGGCTCATTCGTCGTTCGCAAAACCGGCAACGTGCCGCTCGTCATCGCTGGCGGCGGCGGCGGCGCGCCTTCGACCAGCTATGGCACGACGTGCGGGCGCTCAGCACCCGACGCGGACGGGCAGGCAGGCACCTCGGGCATCGGCTCCAACTGTTTTGCGTTCGCAGCCGGCGGCGTCAACGGCGGCGGCGGCACCACCGCTGGCACCTATGAAGGCGGCGCGGGGGGCGGGTTCTTCACCGACGGCGCCAACGGCGGCAGCCACTGCGCGCTCGCATACGGCGGCCTGAGCTACTTCAACGGCGGCGCGGGCGGCACCGGCAACACCTGCTACACCTCCGACAACTACGGCGGCTACGGCGGCGGCGGAGGCGGAATGCTCAGCGGTCCAGGCGGCGGCGGAGGCTACTCGGGCGGCTCGACGGCGGGCCAATGGACCAACTACTCGACTTACGGCGGCGGCGGAGGCTCGTACAACGCGGGCACCAACCAGACGTCGCAGAGCGGCGCGAGGATCGGCATGGGCCAGGTGATCGTGCGCTACTGAGCGGAGCGTCTGCGCGGCGGAGCGGGACGACGCGGTCACCATCAGGCGACCGCGCTCACCCTCGCCGCAGGATCCACTCCTCGTCGTACCACGCGCCGACGGGATACTTGTATTGTCCAACCTTCTCGAAGCCGTGCCCGGCGTAGAGGCGCTGCGCTTTTTCGTTGCCGCTCCACACTCCGATCCACAGCGGACCGCCGGTGTGGTCCTGCATCCACGTCAGCGCGAGGCCCAGCAGGCGCGTGCCCAGACCGAGCCCCTGCGCGGACCGCGCTACGTACAGGCGCCGCAGCTCCGCGTGCGTCGGGCGCCCGTCGTCGTGCGGAAGCGACATCGGCCCGGCGTTCGCGAAGGCGAGCAGCGCCCCGTCGCGCTCGGCGACCCACCACGCCTGCGCGCCGTCGAGGAGCGCCGCCTCGACAGGCTCCGCCGCAAACGCCTTGGCGAGATAGGCTGCGAGATCGGCCGCCGGATAGGGAATTTGAAACCCCTCGACGAACGTCTCTACAAAGGTGCTTCGGGCGAGCGCGGCGAGCGCAGCGGCGTCGCCGAAGCGCGCGGGGCGGATGAGCGCTTCGGTCATATCGGGCTCAAGTGTCGAACAAGCGACGCGCAGCCGCAACCCCGGGCTGCGCGCATGACGCTGCGCGTGTGATGTCCAGTCGACTGGAATTTTTGTACAGGCGACTGGACTCAGGTTCGCGCGGGACGGGTCCGGCGGCTGAGCAGACAAAGGGCCATCGCCAAAAGCCACGCGGTCGCGCCTGAACCGCCGCCCGCCGCGGCGCCAGTCTGAGAGCACGCGCACCCTGCCGGCTCTCCGCTCGGCCCGGCAGGCGCTCCCGCGTCGCCTCCCGCTGGAGCGCTCCCGCCGTCGCCGCCCGCGCTCGCATCGGGACCGCCGTCTTGCGGAAGCGGGCCCGCGTCCGGCGGCGACGCCACGTTGCCGTACTCGTAGGCGCCGATATCGGGCGCCGCGCCGACAACGCTGCGGGGCTCCAGCTTCGCCGAATGCACGTACTCGTCGACGATCGCCAGCAGCGATTTCCCCGGACCGGCAACCGGCGCGAGCGCCTGATCGACGCACGGCGAGCCCTGCGCGAGGTGGTAGTCGAAGGTTGCGGGCGAGGCGAGCATCGGATCGCCCTGGGCGTCAGTCCAGTTGTGGGTGAGCGTCGCAGTCATGAGCGAGCAGATGGTGCCCTTGCCCTTGAAGATGTTGTTCGCCACGAGGGCGACCGGCGCGCCGGCGAAGTTCAGAAACGTGCCGCCCGCGGCGCGATCGCTGACGACCGTGTTGTTCACGAAATACACGTGCTGGTCGGCGTTGGTCGCGCCCTCTTCGGCATAGGCAACGACCGTGGGGTTCTGCGACTCGTTCGACTGCTCGATAAGATTGCCTACAATGATCACCGTGCCGCCGTTCGGCGCGTCGACTTCGTAGCTCGCGGTGGTGCCCGATTCATCGGTGATGCGGTTATAGGCAATCGTCGATACCTGCGCGCGGGTCTTGATGAGGTGCCCCACCTTCGCGCCGTGCGTATACGAGCCCCGCAGCGTGAACGACGCGTAGTGGTTCAAGTACATGTTGTGCGAGAAGCCGTCGCCTGCGCCGTTGTTGCCGAACTCGCTCGACTCGATGAGCACGTCGCCCTGGTCGGCCACGGAGGGGGCTCCGAGAATGCCGTTTTGATTGTCGTGAAAGTAGCAGCCTCGCACCGTGAGATTCACGCCCTGATGGCGAATCCCCGCCCCGTTGTTGCCATCGGCGGCCGAGATTGCCGCCCCCGCAAACTCGAAGTTTTCAATCGTCGCGTTCGGAGCCGCGATAGTGAAAATACCTTTTTTCTGCGCCGGCGCTCCGCCCTTCAAGTCAATCTTCGCGCGGCCGCCAACGCCGCGCACCGTGAGGTTGTCGGTGCTCCACGCGCAAGTGTCACCGTCGTAGCTGGCGGCATCGACCTCAATCACGTCGCCCGCCTTGGCGGCAGCGATCGCAGCGCACGGCGTCGCGTACGTCTTGCCGGCGCCCGCGGCAAGCGTCGCGGCGAGCGCCGCAGGTGCGCAGGTCAGCGCGACCAGTACGGGACCCAAAGCGGCAACCATCTGCGCGGGGCGCGCGCGGCGAAAGCGATGCGTCATCCGATGAGGGTCGGGCAAACCTGAGGGGCGCGCAATTGCTAACGGTCTTGCGCCCCATCGCCGGCGGCGAAGGGTATGCTCAGGTCTTGCCGCCGCCGCGGACTTACCGGCACCCATGCTCCCCAAACAGCCAACTCCCGCACGCGCAGTCGATCCGCTCCACGGAGTGACCCTCAAAGCCGTCGTCGAGCACCTCGTCGAGCGCTACGGATGGGCCGGGCTCGGCGAGCGCATCGAGATCCGCTGTTTCACCCACGAGCCGAGCGTGAACTCGTCGCTCAAGTTCCTGCGCAAGACTCCGTGGGCGCGCACCAAGGTCGAGTCGCTCTATGTGCACTCGGTCGCGCATCCCAGAAAATCAAAGGGTCCGGCGGCCGCCGGCGGCCAGCAGCCGTAATTGGTCTCACCGCATCTATGCGCGCGACATCGCGACGCTGGACATTGCGTGCCTGAAAGAGCCGATCACCCGTCGGGACCTGCGGAGGCCGCCCGGAGGAGCGCCGACTTCGACGGGTGCCTTGCATCGAGGCTGGTGGCGAATGCCCGCATCCGCGACGACCAGTCGGCTCTCCACGCCACGCGGCCGTAGGTTGCCAAAATCAAGACGTCCATGGCGTCCATCGCAGAGCGTCGACCGCTGGGAGAATGGTCCATCCAAAACCCGGGCGGAGCCGCACTGATCAGATATGCGAGACTGCTAAATTCCTTGAGCGAAGCCACATCACCCGAGGGAACGCCGAGCCTCTTGAGCAGCATTTGCCAATACCTCCCTTCGAGGCTGTCGTCGTTGAGAAACTGACGATACGCCTCCTGCCCCGCGGCATCTCCACGCGCATCCCAAAGCCGCGTGCGGTATGCCACAGCGGAGCGCGCTCCATAGGTGGCGGCGCCCAGCGCGATTGTGGCGATGAGTACAGCGCCCGCTTCCTTCGCTTTTGGCAGGTCGCGGGAGCCGACGAGCGCGCCGGCCGCCATCGAGCCAAACGTGGTAGCCGCGGCGCCCGCGGCGACACTGACAACGGCCGTGGCCGCCAGATCCAGGGCCTCCGTGTGGCGGCCCCCACGCACGAGGCCCGGGGCGTCTCTTGCGAGGAGCGCCGCCTTGAACAAGTAGGTCGCAGGCAAGGCGAGGGACGCGGCGCCGACCATGGCGAACGCCTTTTCGATCACGAGCGGGCCGACCGCCTCGAGGGTCGCCTCGGCCGCGCTCCCGGCCAGCTCGCGAGCGGACGCTCCATCGGAGGCTTCGGCGAACAACTGTAGGCCGATCAGCGCCGCGGCCTTTGCGGAACCCGACCACTGCCCCGCGACGGCGCTCATAAAAGGCTCCGAAAGCGTCAGCGCATGTTTCGCAGCCGTAGGCGCCACCGCGCGAGCGACCTCCCGGGCCGATCCGCCTGCATGCCACTTCATCAGCGCTCTTCCGGCGACCTCCGCGAGCATGATCGTGATCTGAAGTGCGTCGTCGGAGAGGGTCTCGCGCGCGGTCGGCGCGACCTCGGTCTCGACTTCGGGCTCGACCTCGATCGCCGGTCCTTCCTCGGCAACAGGCGGCGGCAGTGGCGATGGCGGCGCGACCTCGGGCAACGGAAGCGGGACGTCGGACGGATCGGGATCGGGATCGAGTCCGATGAGCTCGCGCACTCTGGCTCTGGCCTCTTCGCGCGTGGGTATCTGCTCGCCGATGGCGGTCGCTACGGCGCTCGCTGCGTCGTGAAGGTCGGTCGCGAGTCTCTCGAAATCGACTTCGAGGCTCACATCCTCCGAGACGCCAACTCCCGCCGAGGCCTTGAGCTTGCCGCGGAAGCGAAGCTTGCTGCCCACGCGCGAAGCCTCGAAGCGACCACTGCCGCCGACCCCGAAAACGGCGCCGTGCTCCGCGACCATCGTCAAGCCGCTTATGCGCACCTCCGAAGTCACGGTGAGCTCGGCGCCGACAAACACGTCGACGTGAGCGCGAACTTGATTCTTGGCGATGGCCGCCTCGAGGCGCGCCGACGCGCCACGTTGGGCCTCGATCGTCAACGTCGCGGCGGCAAGGTCGGCGTCGCTTCCCACGCCCGCACTCGCACTTCGGGTTTCGACGCGCTCAACTGCCAGCACGGCATCGTAGATCGCATCGCTGCGCGACCTTTGACGCGCGCGCCCGCCGCTCCGCACCCGAGCGCTCGCCGTGGCTATTTTGTGGGTGAGTCGATTGGTACTCTCGCGCGGCCTTATCGCGCCGTTGCTGGCCGCGTAAAAGCCCGGCCCGCCCCGTCTCGCGGCGCCGATCTCGACGCGCGTTTCGTCAGTCTGAGCGACGTCTCCGGCGGAGCCAGGCGGGTAATCGTCGACGTCGGCAAGGAACGGCCCTCCTCCCGGTCCCGTGTGTCTTCGTCGCGCCGGCCCCAGTCGCCCAGGGCGCAGCGGCCCGCTTCCAAACGTGCTTGCGCGCGGCTCCGAATCTTCGAAGAAAGGACTGTAGGATCCCGACGAGGGCAACGAGGGCGACGGCTCCGCGCTCGCGTTACTCGCGGTGGGCGCCGACGAAGCAGCGGCCAGAGAAGCCGGCGAATCGATGTGCAGGCTCGACTGCGCAAGCATCGAGGCGATGCTGAACGGAGACCCCAGGGCCGTGGGCGACCCTCCGCCCGGAGCAGGCATCTGCCATTTCATCGCGGCCAGCAGACTGCCGCCGACAAACAAATGGGGCGAGCCGCGGAACCTGCCAGGTCCCCCCAGAATGAGCCCGGGGGAAAATACCTCTTTTACGCGGTCACGCTCGGACCAAAGATCGGCCTGACCCGCGTATTCGAACCAGCAAACCACCTTCGCAGAAGCGCCGAGGCGGGAGGGTATCGGCGCGCCGCGCAAGCAAAGGTGCTTCGCCCCGTTGATGCGCCCCAGCTCGTCTCGCGAGGGATAATAGGCGCGCGCAGACGCACCGAACGTCGACACGAGGCGGGCGAGCCGGCTCGCCGGCACGCCGGAGACGCGAACGGTGAGAAGCTCGATGTCGTGCCCCAGCTCCTGCAACCAGCGCGTCGACTCGGCGCGCCCCTCCCTCCCGAGCGCACCCAGTTTTCGACCCATGTCGGCGCGCGTCATCAGCTCGGCGTCGAGCGAAACGGAAGGAGGCTCAGAATAGAGCGACAGGAGGTCGAGCGTGTCGAACCCGTGAAAGAGCGGCACGACGTCTTCGGCGAGGGCGCCCTGCTCCGGGCACAGGCCCCCGCCGTAGGCGAACGAACGATCGGCGACGATCGCGGAGCCATCGAGGGTGAGCGCGCCGCAAGTCGCTTCAGCCTCGAGGCACTGCACGAAAGCGGCCACGTCGCCGTCGCTACCGTCGCTGTTGAGGGCGGCCACCAGATGCCGCGCGCTGATATAGAAACTCGCCACTTCGGGCGCGACGGTCTCGGCGTCATTGCCAAATAGATGCCAGTCGGCCTGTCGCTCCCTCAGGTACTCGGCATAGCTGGTGCACACGCGGATCAGCGCGTGGTTGCTCGTCGACGCACCGCCCTGCAAAACGTTGCCCAGGCGGTTTCGCAGGTAGCTTCCCCAATCGACAGCGAAAGTCCCCCACGTCTGCGACATCCACTCGCGGCAGCGAAAGTCGAAGTAAACGACGCGGCGCCTCGGGCCAGCAGGAGAGACAGTGGCAATCACCTTCGCCAGATGGGCCAGCGCTTTTGCTTTGTCCATGTTGCCAGTCTCCAGCTTAGCGATGAGCGAAATCGCTCACTAAACCATACACCCTGACGACTTCTCCGATAACAGAGCTACAAGACAATCACGGAGCCCGCCGCCTACGGCAGTGAGCGCGGCGAAAATGCGCTCAGTTCGGAATGAAGGCGCACTTGCCGTTAATGCACTGATCGCCCGGATTGCAGCAGTCGGCGGCGGTCACGCACGTCTCGTACTCATTCGCGCAGCCACCCGGGGGGGGCACGCAGACGAGCGGTCCGCCGTCGGCGGCCGGGCGACAGAAGCCGTTGCAGCACTGGTCGCCCGACGCGCAGCTCTGGCCGTCGGCCTTGCACGGATCGAGCACCCAGAACCCGCGCAGGTTGTCGGCCTGCAGCTCCTGCCCGTCGAGAAAAAATGCGGGATGGCTCGGATCGGTCCCGGGGGCTGGATTGAGGTCGATCGCGCTCACCCACAGCTTGCCGTACTCGTCTTTGTTGTCCTGCGAGGCCAGCGTGTTTCCGTACGATCGGTGGCTGGTGAAAACGACCCAGTAATAACCGCCGACCGCCTCCGGGAGCACAGTCGGGGCGAAGTTGAGGGCGGGATCCTGCGCAGGCAAGTAAGTCGATCCGCCGCCCGAGTAGCCGTCGAGAGCGTCGAGTCGGCGCGTCTTTTTGGCGGCGACATCGACCATGAACAAATCGCCCGTCGCGTAGTTGTCAGTCTCGAACTGGGCATTCGACCCGGAGTGAAAGACTATCGACTTGCTGTCCGGGGTAAACGCCGGCCAACCGGGGAAATTCTGTTTGTCCGTCGCGACGTCGACGAGCCCGGAGAACGCGCGCTGGGCCACCGCGAAATCCATGACCGAGAGCGTGTGACCGTTGTCTTTGTCTTCGTGAATGAACGCGAGGCGCTTGCCGTCGGGGGAGAACGAAGGCGTGCCTGCCTTTTGAATCGTGTTGTCCCACCCGGTCGCGACCAGCAGCGAGCCCGTCTTCACGTCATACAGACGCGACGGCGCGCCGAGCCACGTGCGGTAGTTCGTCGACGACATCGAGATCGACCCGTTCGGGAAGATGCCGCCGTAGGTAAACGAGTTGTCGGGCTGCGCCTGAAGGACCGAGGCGTTGCTCTTGAGATCGTAGCTCGCGCTTCCGCCCGGAAACGCAGTCGAGGCGATCATGGTCGACCCGTCGGCGCTCGCGGTATGGCACACGTTGCCGCAGCCCGATTTCACGACGACGGGCGCGCCGCTGCCTGGCTGGAGCTTCATGATGCCGACCGAGCCGAGGCCGCCCGCGAGCTGCGAGTCGTAAGTCTCGTAGTAAATTGTGCCGCGAAGGCTCCCCTGCGCGACCGACCAGCTTTCGGCGATCGGACCGGTAACCGCGTTGTTGCCGAGCGCCTTGGTGATCTCGACCTTGAGCGCATCTTTGGCGCCCACCGCGTTGGTGATCGCGAGCCACGCCGCGGGCGAAACCGCGAGGCGAAGCGGCCCGGCTGAAGTCGGGTAAAAGCCTTTGTAGTCGAGCGTGGGGCTCGTCATGTGCACATAGATCGCCGTCGCGCTCGAGCCCGCAAACTGCATTGTGGGCGAGGTGAGTCCGCGGGGGAATACGGTTTTGTCGTAGGGATACGACCACGCAAACTGGGAGTCGGTCGAGCCGCCCTTTTCGAGCTGCGCCTGCGTGGCCGCGTCGATCTTGCTGCCCGGAACGTCGACGATGGTGCACACGCCGCTTTTGCATACGCCTCCGGCAGACGTGCACGACGAGTCGCACACGGGCGGCTGCGGGGCCGAGCCGTCGCCCTTGGCGTCGGGCGTCGAAAATATGTTGCCGTCGTCGAGGACGCCGCCGTCGCCTGCACCGCCGTCGTCGCCGAAGGGCGTGCTCGATCCGCAGCCCTGTGACGCGGCCGCGCCTGCGACCACGAGCCCCGCCGCGAGCAACCAAAAGCCGTGTCTCGAACGAAGCATGAAGCGCCCTTTCGGCCCCCGAACAATTCGTGACCCTCATGCAAGCACACCAGCGCAGGCGCGGGGCGTCAATGCGGGCGGCGGAATGCGCGCAGCCCGGAAAATTCGGCGTCCGGAGCGCTTGCCAACGAATGTATCACGACGTATCACAAAGGTGTCACGCACCTCGCTCCCGAGGGCGAGGAGGCTCCGATGGAAATGCTTGGCGAGACACGGGTCACAAAGATCGGCGACACGTCCATTGCGTGGACAGAGCTTGGGTCGGGCCCGCCCATCGTGCTGCTTCACGGGCTCGCCGACTCGCACCGCACCTGGCGCCTCGCCGCCCCCGCGCTGGCCACGCGCTTCCGCGTCGTCATGCCCGATCTGCCGGGTCACGGCCTCTCGGGCCGCCCCGACGCGCCGTACACGCTCGAGTGGTACGCCGATACGCTCGTGGCCTGGCTCGACGCGGCGGGCATCGACCGCGCGAGCCTCGTGGGCCACTCGTACGGCGGCGGCGTCGCGCAATGGATGGCGCTGCGCGCGCGGGCCCGGATCGACCGTCTCGTGCTGGTAGCCGCGGGCGGCCTCGGGCGCGAAGTCGGGCTCGGTTTGCGCATCGCCGCGACGCCGCATTTGGGCCTGCTGCTCGCGCAGCCGCTGATGGGCCCGTGCACCCGCGTCATGATGCGCGCCGCGGGCAACGTCGACGCCGCCGAGATCGATCGCGCCGCGTGGATGAACACAGCGCCGGGCGCCGGCCGCGCGTTTCACCGCACGGTGCGCGGCTGCATCGACGTCTTCGGGCAACGCCTGCAGACCTGGGATCACATCCACGAAATCGACGAGCTGCCTCCGATGGCCATTTTATGGGGCGATCGCGATCCGATCATTCCCGTGGGGCACGCGGCGCGCGCCCGCGATCGGCTCGCTTTCGCTTCGTTCGCCGAGTACGCCGGCGTCGGTCACTTTCCGCACCTCGAGGTGCCCGAGCGCTTTTCGGCCGACCTGCTGTCGTTTTTCGCGACCGACGTCGGCCCTGCGCGCCTTCGCATGCCCCTCGTGACCGCGAGGCGCCCGTCGCGTCTGCGGCGCTGGCTGACCCGCCTGCGCGAGACGGTGGTGCGTCTGCTTTCGCGGCGACCCGCGCTACCATGATCAGGCGCCCCGCCCGCAGCCGGCGCTTGAGCGACGCACGCGAGCGCAGAGCGGGCTAAGCTGCTGCGTCGTCATGGGCGAACGCATTGTCATCTCCTCAAGCGTGTTCGTGCCCGAGGACGCCGTCGTGTGGCGCGCAGTCCGGTCGAGCGGCCCGGGCGGGCAGAACGTGAACAAGGTGTCGAGCAAGGTCGAGCTGCGCGTCGACTTGCAGCGCGTGTCGGGCCTCGACGAAGCCGCGGGCGGACGCCTGCGCACCCTCGCGCAAAGTTTTCTCGATGCCGACGGGTGGATGCTCGTATCGAGCCAAAAGACGCGCGATCAGCGGCAGAATCTGCAGGACGCGATCGACAAAGTGCGTCGCGTCATCGAGCTCGCGCTGGTGCGCCCCAAGCGCAGGCGAGCGACCAAACCCACGCGCGGCAGCGTCGAGCGGCGCATCGGCGAGAAGAAGCGGCGCTCGACCGTGAAGGCCTCTCGCGGCAACCGCGACGACTGATTTGAACGCGCCTGCGGGCCCGTGGTTAACCATTGCTGTGTGGAGCCCGATCCGGTCGATGAAGACGCGCTGACCCTCGCGAAGAACAGCATCCTCGCGCGGCTCGGCGACGACGTTCGCCGCGAGCTCGTCAGCAACTTCGTGCAGGTGGCCGTGACGCCCGGCACCATGGTGCTGCGCGAGGGCGACCGCGACGGGCAGTACGCGTTCTTCATTCTCGAAGGCACGGCCCGCGTGCAGCGGCGCGGGCTCGAGCTGCAGTCGCTCGGCCCGTCGGATCATTTTGGCGAGCTCGC
>CANJCO010000035.1 GCA_947473045.1 Myxococcales bacterium
GATGGGCATGCGCAGCTGCGTCTCGCCGTCGCGGGCCAGCTCGACCATCGCGGTGGCGCGCTGGGTGCCCTTTTGGTGCAGGCGCGGCAGCGTCACGCTCTTGACGACGGTGCGTGGCGAAAGCGTGGCGCCTACCGTTGCGTCGACGCGTACGAGCGAGACGCCGGGTCGCAGGGCGCCCGCGACGGCTGGCTGCACGAGCTCCGCGAGCTGGCGGGCCGTAAGAACGCGGGAGGCCGACGTAATGCGCACCGGCGCGGTCGGCAGGCGCACGAACGACGCGCGATCGCCGAGGCGGGACGCGAGGGCTTCGGGCGTGAGCAGGACCGATCCTCCGGGCGGAGGTGCAGCGCCCACGTCGAGCGAAGCGTCGGATTCGGGGGCGTCGGCGATGACGTCCTTGAGCGCGATGCGCGCGTGATCGACGAGCCGTGGCGCCGTGTCCGCGTAGGCGGGCAGCGCGCTCATCGTGAGCAGGATCGCGGCAAAAACAGGGAGTCTCATCGCGGCTTCCCCTTCACTTCATCTGCGTCGCCGAGCGGAGCATCTCGTCCGCAGCGGTGACGATTTTGGTGTTTACGTCGTAGGCGCGCTGCGCGGCGATGAGGCCGATCATCTCTTCGACGACCTCGACGTTGGCGTGTTCGAGTGTGTTCTGGAGCAGCGTGCCGCGCCCGTCGGAGCCCGGAGCGCCGACTTGCGGTTCGCCGCTGGCGCCGCTGGCGAGCATCAAGTTGTGACCGCCGGCGCTCAGGCCCGCGGGGTTGACGAAGTTCGCCAGCTGAATTTGCCCGAGCTGCGAAGCGGTCGTGCTCGTTTTCAGCGTCGCCGACACCACGCCATCGGAGCCGATCGAGATACTGGTCGCATCGGCCGGGATTACAATCGGCGGCTCGAGCTGCATGCCTTCGGCGGTGACGATGCGGCCCTGTGCGTCGGTCTTGAGGTTGCCGGCGCGGGTGTACGCGGGGGTTCCGTCGGGCTGCTGCACGACGAAGAAGCCGTTGCCTTCAACGGCGACATCGAGCGGATTTCCAGTGGTTTGCAGGGCGCCCTGCTGGAACATGCGGGTGGTGGCGACGATGCGAACTCCGCTGCCGACCTGCAGGCCCGTGGGCGCTGCGGTCGTGGTCGAGTTCTGCGTGCCGGCTCCGCGGATCGTTTGGTAGACGAGGTCCTGAAAGTCGGCGCGCGACTTTTTGTACCCGATGGTGTTCGCGTTCGCGAGGTTGTTCGAGATCGAGTCGAGCTCGGCCTCCTGCGCGGCCATACCGGTAGCGGCGATGTGCAATGAACGGAACATGCTGGACCTCTACCCGCGTCGTTGCACGAGCGGTGCCAGAGGCTCAGCCCGCGTCGCTCGCGTCGAGAATCGGGCCCGCGTCGCCAGGATCGGCGTCTGCGCCTGCCGCGTCGGAGCTCGCGTCGGAATTCGCGTCGGAGCCGGCGTCGGCGTTCGCGTCGCCGCCATCGGCGCTCGCGTCGCTCTGCGCGTCGGCAGCGTCGGTGGATCCGTCGGCCGACGCCTCTGCGCCGGCGCCGTCGGAGCTCGCGTCGAGTGACGGCGGAACGCATGTATTCTGCACGCAAACGTAGCTGTTCGAGCAGTCGGACTCACGCAGGCACGCCGCGCTGTCGACGCAGGCGGTTGCCCTGAGCGCGAGGCCGGTCCCGATCGCCCAGCCGGCAGCGAGGAGCCATCTAGAGATCTGCATGAATGCCTACTTTTAGCAGGCCCCAGAGGATGGGCCGGTCGTCGGGAAGGTCAGTGCCGAGCGGAACCACGGCAAACGATGGCTCGATGAGCAAGCGCAGCGTTTGGCCTGGGATGGGCAGGCGCACTTGCAGCGCGAAGTCGGCGCCCACGAGCGAGTGCGGAAAAATGTCTACGAGCGCGCCCGCGCCCGCCACGAACGAGGGCGACAACCAGTAGATGAGGCGCAGCCCGCCGCCGAGCGACGCGTGTGGCTCGATTTCAGCAAAAACCCGGGCTTCGAGGCCGATGCGCTTGTCTTCGTCGTTTCGGCCGTCGACGGTGAACTCGAGGCGCGTGCGCGCCCGGCGGAACTGGGTTCCGGAGCCGGCATCTCCGCCCTCGACGCCGGACGCGAGGCCCGCCGATCCGCCCAGCATGAGCTTTTGTGCGGCCGCCTCGCGCGAGCAAGCGACGAGCGCGCCGGCGGTGGCGAGGGCAGAAAGCGTGCGCCTCATGGATGCTCCTTGCCGGCGTCGGCGAGTCCGCCATCGCCGTTCGTAGGCTGTTGTTCGTTCTTCTTCCCGGCGGTGGCGGCGGCGCTTGCGTCTTGCGCACCGGCGTCGCCGGGAGCTTGATTCATCGCTGCGGCCGCGTCGCCTTCGAGCCCGCCGTCGCCGTCCGGCGAGCCGTTCGTCAGCGCCCTGCTCGCCTTGATCTCAGGGTCGTCCGCATCGGCCGCCACGATGATGATATCGACCCGGCGGTTCTGGGCGCGCCCGTCAGGCGTGTCGTTCGACGCGATCGGGTGCCACTCGGCGTAGCCTGCGGCGGCCAGTCGCCGCGGGTCGAAGTGCAGTTTGTCGACCCAAAACGTGATCACCGCCGTGGAGCGCGCGGTCGCGAGGTCCCAGTTTGAAGGGAAGCGGGCGGTGTGGATCGGCGACGCGTCGGTGTGTCCCTCTACGCGCACGCGAACCCGGCGCTTTTCGAGCACGTGGGCGATCGCTTCGAGGATGCGCTGTCCCGGCGCCTGAAGCTCGGCCTGCCCGACAGCAAACAGCGTCGTGTCGGGAAGTCGCAGCACCAGCTCGCCGTGAACGTCGAGCACCTTGATGCCGCTGAGGTCGCCGTTTTTAGCGATTTTGTCGAGGATTTCCTTGCGAATGGCCTCGCGCGCCTTGACGAACTTGTCGCGCGCCTTGCTCTCCGTGGACTCGGGCGTCTCCTTGCCTGGGACGGCGTCGCTCAGCAGGCCCCGGCTGCCCTTGTCGAACAGCTCCCAGTCGATGGCGCCTTTGAACGACTCACTCAGGCGCCCGAGCTTTTGGCTGTCGACTTGCGAGACGGCGAACATGACGACGAAGAACGCGAAGAGGAGCGTGATGAAGTCGGCGTAGCTCACGAGCCATCGCTCGTGGTTGGCATGCTCCGGGTGTTTCTTCTTACGCGCCATGGTGTTGACAGGGGGGCGTCAGGCCGCCGCCGTCTCCTTCTTGTCGCCGTGGCCGTCGTCGTGGACGAGCGCCGAGAGCCGCTCGCGCACGAGCTTCGGGTTCATGCCCTGTTGAATGGCGAGCGCGCCTTCGAGCATGAGAATCTTGGTGGCGACGGCCTCGCGGGTGCGGAGCTTGAGCTTTCCGCCGACCGGCAGGCAAATGATGTTGGCGAAGCCCACGCCGTAGATGGTCGCGACGAACGCGGTCGCGATGCCCTCACCGACCTTGGCGATGTCGGAGAGGTTGCTCATGACTTGAATCAGGCCGAGCACGGCGCCGATGATGCCGATCGTGGGCGCGTAGCCTCCGGCCGTCTCGTAGACCTTGGCGATGTCCTCGCCGCCCTCTTCGACCTGGTGAATCGCCGCTTCCATCGTGTCGCGCATCGCGTTCGAGTCGGCGCCGTCGATCGCCATCATCAGCGCCCGCGACAGGAACGGATCGCTGGCCTTGGGCGCCACGGACTCAAGCCCGAGGATGCCGTCTTTGCGGGCGATCGTGGCGTATCCGACGATTTCGTCGATGAGCTTGTGACCGTTGCTTGCGGGCTCGAAGAGCACGCTCTTCACGGCCTTGATGGCGCCGATCGCCGTCGAGAGCGGAAACTGAATGAGCGTGGCGCCGACCGTTCCGCCGATCACGATCATCGCCGCCGTCGGTTGGAGGATCTGCGAGACCTTTCCGCCCTCAATGGCGTTTCCGCCCAGGATTCCCGCTGCTGCGAGCCCTACGCCGATCGCTGTTGCCTTGTCCATCTTCGTCCTTTTCGTCCCGGATGCCTTTTCACGCGCCGTGCCGAGGCCTCAAACTAGAGACCTCCGGCGCGCGGGGGCAAGTCGGACGGGTCGATCTCCGCGTCATCCGGCAGCTGGAAGGGCGACGGGGGCGGGGGCGGCGGCGTGCGATTCGCGCGATAACCCTGCGGCGGATGGCCGGAGGTACGGAGCACGCGCGCCTGATCGATCACCCCTTCGCTCGGCGGAGACGCATCGGACGCACCGGCCAGCACGCGAATGCTCGCGCGGTACGCGACCACGTGATCGATCACTTCGCTCAGCGACTCGCGCACCATGATTCGATCCCCGCCGAGAAACGACACCGTGGTGTCAGGCGTGATGTCGATCCAGGTGACCAGGTCGGGATTGATCGCGACGACTTGCCCGTTGAGCCGATGGAGGGTGATCACGAAGAGCTGAACTGCACGGAGCGTGCCCCGCGCAAATCAGCCCTGAACGTCATCAGGCGACGTTGGTCGCGATGCGCTTGCGCTTGATCATCTCGACGAGCGTGGTGCGGTTGAGTCCGAGCAGACGCGCAGCCTGATTCTTGTTCCAGCCGGTGCGATCGAGCGCCTGACGGATCAGCCCGTTTTCGAACGATTCGACGGCATCGCGAAGATCGACGCCGGCGTCGGGGAGGGCCGAGCCCATGCGCTTTTCGGTGCCGAGGCCGCGGACGCGCGAGGGGAGGTCCCCAGGCTCGATTTCTGTGCCGCGGCAGAGAATTACGGCGCGCTCGATGGTGTTTTCGAGCTCGCGGACGTTGCCGGGCCACTGCCAGCTCTCGAGCAGGCGCATCGCGGCGGGCGAGACGGTCACGCCCTCGCGGCAGCATCGATCCATCGCCAGCTTGAGAAAGTGCTCGACCAGCGGCTCCACGTCGCCCTCGCGCTCGCGCAGCGCAGGGATGGTCAGGTGGATGACGTTGAGGCGGTAGAAGAGGTCTTCGCGGAACTTGCCGCCGGCGACGGCCGCTTCGAGATCGATGTTCGTTGCGGCGACGATGCGGACGTCGGCCTTTATCGTGCGCGTGTCGCCGACGGGCGAGAAATCGTGGGCTTGCAGCAGGCGCAGGAGCTTGACCTGCAGGGCCAGCGGGAGCTCGCCGATTTCGTCGAGGAAGAGCGTGCCGCCCTGCGCCATCTGCACGCGGCCGAGCTTGGTGGCATGCGCGCCGGTGAAGGCGCCGCGGACGTGTCCGAAGAGCTCGCTCTCGAGCAGCGCCTCGGGGATCGCCCCGCAGTTGACGGCGACGAACGGCTTGCTCGCGCGGCCGCTGGCCTCGTGGACGGCCTTCGCGACGAGCTCCTTGCCGGTGCCGCTCTCGCCGGTGATGAGCACCGTGCACTGCGAATGCGCGACGCGATCGACCATCGCGTAGAGCTCGACGAAGCCCGGCGCGTTGCCGATGACGTTCTTCATGCTCACCGGTCGGTCGACGTCGGGCGTCGACGAGAGCTGCGGGGCGCGGCGAATGACCGCGCTCGGGGCGTCGAACGACTCGCCGTCGCTGTTCGTCTCGAGGAGCTCGTTGTCGAGGATGTCGCTTGAGGGCATGAAGTGTCTCCGGGGTAGTCGGTCGCGTGGGCGACGTTCGCGCAAAGAGCCGGGTCGCCCAACCTCGGGCGCCGTCGCGCTCTCTGCGACGCGACAACGAAGACATGGAGCAAGCGGAGTGCCAGCGTCGGGTTATTGGCTCCCGAGCGTCGGATCTCCAACGCTCCAAGCCTCCCGGTGGGGGTCCGACGTATTCGTATCAAAATGAGAATGAAGTCAGTTCTGACCTCGCCTCGGCGCCAAGAACTACCGAATAGAGCGCAAGACGCGCAATTTGCGCTGCTGTTCTCGTTTTGATACGAGCGGGTCCGGTTGGACACCATGGGTGTATCGCGACACCGGCGGCGGTTTCAGCGTTCGGCACGGCCTGTGCTGAAGGACGTGTCATGGACCTCTTCGCTTCCGTCGCTCCTCTAAGCGGTGCGTTGGACTATCACCTTGAGAGGCACTCGGTCCTGATTGGCAACGTATCGAACGTCGATACCCCCGGCTACGTCGCCAAAGAATTGACGCGTACCGGCGCTTCGTTTGACGGCGCCCTGAATCTCGCGCTCTCGAAGACCCAGGAAGGGCACTTTGCCCTCGGCGCGTCGCAGGTCACCACCGGCGTGATCGTCAAGGACCCGTCGGGGGGAGGCGGCGCCGACAATAATAAGGTGTCCCTCGACCGCGAGGCCGCCAAGGTGGCCGCCAACCAGCTTCGCTACGACGTCATTTCCACGATCGTCAGCGCTGAACTCAGCGATTTGAGCTACGCCGCCGCCGACGGTCGCGGCGTCTGAGACGGGAGACCCCACCATGCTCGGAACCTTCTCTGCATTCGAAGTCGCCGCGTCGGGCCTTTCAGCCGAGCGCACGCGCATGAACACGATCGCCTCGAACCTGGCGAACGCGCGCACCACGCGCACCGACGAGGGCGGCCCTTACCGCCGGATCGACCCTGTTTTTCAGGCGATTCCGCTTCGCGGCGCCACGGGCGCGCAGGCGGCGTCGATGGTCAAGGTCGCCCGTATTCAGCAAGACACCCGTGATCCGCAGATGGTCTACGAGCCCGGGCACCCCGACGCGGACGGAAGCGGATACGTGCGGTACCCGAACGTCAACGTCGTCGAAGAGATGGTCAACATGATCACCGCTTCGCGCGCCTACGAGGCGGGCGTCACGTCTATCGAGACGGTCAAGGGCATGGCGCACTCCGCCCTGGGTATCGGCAAGTGACCCTGCCCATCGGTGAAGGCCAGATACCGCTCCTCGCGCCGCACGCGAGGGTCGAGTTTTCTCAGGCTCCGCAGGCGATTGAGAAGGGGCCGGGCGGGGTCGCCTTCGCCGACATTCTCACGAACATGGTCCAGCAGGCCAACGACGCCGCGCTGCACGCCGACGCCGCACAGAACGCTTTTGCCGCCGGACGGAGCGATGACATTCACGGCACGATGATCGCAATGAAGGAAGCGGACATCGAGCTGCGGCTCGTGTCGAACGTGCGCAACAAGCTCGTCGACGCCTTCAACGACCTCTGGAGAATGAACTTCTGAGGGTCGCCGGCGCGGAGCGATGACCGGGAGCCGACGTGGACCTCAAGGCTATTTTCCAGCAGGCGCGCGATTTCTTCATGAATCTCTCGCTGGCCCGGCGCCTCGCGCTGGTCGGCTCGGTTTTAGGGGTAATCGGCCTTGTTTTGGCAGTTTCTGCGATCAGCTCGCACGAGACGTACGCCTACCTGTTCACCGATCTCTCCACCGAGGACGCCGCCGCGGTGGCCGCCAAGCTCAAGGAGCTGAAGGTGCCCTATCGCGTTGAGGCGGGCGGCACGGCGATCGAGGTGCCTGAGGAGCGCGTTCACGAATTGCGGCTCGATCTTGCGGGTGCGGGCCTTCCGAGAGGCGGCGGCGTCGGGTTCGAAATCTTCGACAAGGCCCGGCTCGGGTCGACCGATTTCGAGCAGCGCGTCAACCTCCGGCGCGCGCTCGAGGGCGAGCTTTCTCGCACGATCAGCACGATTGGCAGCGTTCAGGCGGCTCGCGTGCACCTCGTTTTGCCCGAGCACAGCGTCTTCGTGGCGAACAAGGAAGAAGCCACGGCGTCGATCGTCGTGAAGCTGCGATCCGGCCGGAATTTCGACAAAGCCGAGGTCGCCAGCGTGGTTCACCTCGTGGCCGCGGCGGTGCCGGGACTCAGTGAGGACCGCGTGTCGGTCGTCAGCGCCGACGGGTTGACGCTCCACCGTCCGCGTAGTGGCGCTGGCGGCGGCGTGGCGGGCGGCGGGCTCGGGCACGGCTCCGACAGCGAAGAGCACGTTGAGCGTGAAGTCGGCGCGTATCTCGAGGAGCATGCGCGCACGCTCATCGAGCGCGTGGTCGGCCCCGGGCACGTCGATGTGCGCGTCAACGTGGCCCTCGACAGCTCGACCCGCGAGCGCACCGAGGAGCACTACGATCCGGCGAAAATCGTTCTCCGGAGCGAGCAGAAGAACGACGAGCGCACCGCGTTGGACGGCCTCTCGGTCGCGGGCGTTCCGGGCGCGGGGAGCAACCTGCCGCCCCCCGTCGCCGCCGCGGCCGATGGCGGAACCACGCCCCCTGCGCCCGAGCCGCAGCCCGGCGTTGGGTCGCGCCTCAGCTACACGCGCAACTGGGAAGTCGACCGCGTGGCCGAAAAGACCACGTTGCCGGCCGGCACCATCGCGCGCCTGTCGGTCGCGGTGCTGCTCGACGGCAAGCCCGTTGGCGGCGGCGTATCGGCCCGCGACAAGGCGGAGCTCGATCAACTCGCTGCGCTCGCCCGGGAGGCGGTCGGGTTCAACGCAAAACGCGGCGATTCGCTGCAAATCGACAGCGTTCCGTTTGCCGCCCTGCCTGGCGCCGAGGCTGCTGGCGCAGCGACCGCGGCCGTCGCGGCGAAGCGTCCGACCTGGCAGTATATCGCGCTCGCGGGCGGCGTCGTAGCGCTGCTCGGCATCGTGTTCGCGCTGCGTCGCCGCGCTGCCCGGCAGGCTGAGCTGCTTGTGCTGCCGGTGGCCGATCCGCTCGCGCTGACCGTGGGCGACGAGGCGATGGCGGCCGCGCTGCTGACCGAGGCGAAGGAGACTGCGGCGTCGGTACGCGGGCGGGCGCTCGACATCGCTTCGCAGGATCCGGCGACGGCTGCGATGATTCTCAGGGAGTGGCTGAACGCACCGTCGACGGCGCTCCCGGTGCCGGCGCAGTTCTGAGGGGGTTCACCGGGCGCAACCCGCTGGCCGCATGCGTCAGCGGGTTGACGCTCGCAGATTGTGCGTTGACGCTGAGCGCGCGCGCAGCTCACGCGGTAGGCTCGAGGTGAACAGGTTCACGTCGAGGTGAGCACCACGCGAGGCGCATCATGAGCGAAGCACCGATCGGACGGCCGCCCGATGAACCCGCCGCCGCAGTCACGGCTGCGGGCGACGGCCCGGCGCGCGCGGAACGATCGCGCGAATTTGCCGTGGTGCGTGTGGCGGGCGGGCAGACCACGGCGTTGCCCGATCGGGTCGCGGTTGAAGAGCCGCTTGAGGTGCGGCTCGCGGGCGACCCGTTCGCAGTGACGATGCGCACTCCCGGCCACGACCGCGAGCTGGTGCTGGGGCTGCTGCTCTCCGAGGGAATCATCGCGTCGGCGGCCGATGTGGGCGGAATCGCCCATTGCGGGCGCCTGGGTGATCCCGGCCTCGGCAACACCATCGACGTGGCGTCCGCTCCGGGGATGGTGTTGTGTGTTGTACACGATTCTCCCGCGCGCCGGGGCACCCTCACGAGCGCCGCGTGTGGCGTCTGCGGGCGGCGTTCGATTGACGATCTGCTCGCCCGCTGCGGAGCGCTCCCGGTGGCCGCTCAGGTCACGCTCTGCGCCGTGTCGATGGCGGTTGCGCGCCTCGGCGAAGTGCAGCCCGTGTTTGGTGCGACGGGAGGCACGCACTGCGCGGCGCTGTGCACCTTCGACGGGACGCTGGTCGCGGCGTTCGAAGATGTCGGTCGGCATAACGCGGTCGACAAAGTCATCGGTTCGCGGCTGCTCGCCGGAGCGCTGCCGCTGGCCGACCACATTCTCGCGGTCAGCGGTCGCGCGAGCTTCGAGATCGTGCAGAAGGCCATCGCCGCCGGCATCCCGGTGGTCGCGAGCGTGTCGGCGCCGAGCTCGCTGGCCGTCGAGCTGGCGCGCCGCGCGAACGTGACCCTCGCCGGTTTCGTGCGTCCGACCGGTCTCAACGTGTACGCTTGCTACGAGCGTGTCCGGTCAGGCACGCTTCTCGCTCCATCAGGTCCGGGCTCGCCTGATCTCGCCGCCACCCGCGCGGCGGGCGCTGAGAGCCCATCAAAGGGTTGACGCCTCGCCATGCCGCTCACCGGACCCGAAAAAGCCGTTCTCATGTTGCTCTCGCTCGACGAGGGAACGGCTTCGCCGATCGTCGCCGAGCTCGACGACGCCGAGCTGCGCAAGCTGCGCGAAGTTGCGGCGATGATGCGCGGCGTGCCCGCCAGCGCCATCGAGGACATCTACCGTGAGTTCGTCGATCGTGCGCAGGAGGCCGTCGCGGTTCCGAGAGGCGGCGTCTCCTACCTCCGCAGACTTGCGGGGCGCGCGCTCGGGGAAGGGCGCGTCGAGGGCATCTTTATGGATGCGCCGATCAAGCCGATGGACCGCCTCGCGCACGCGGACCCGATCGCGCTGGCCGGCGTGCTCGAAAACGAGCTTCCGCAGATGATCGCGGCCGTGCTCTCGCAGCTCGAACCGGGCCGCGCCGCGCGCATCCTCGAGGCCTTGCCGCCCGAAAAGCAGGCTGAAGTGCTCTCCCGCCTCGGCTCGCTGACCGAGGTTCCCGCGGGCCTGCTCGAAGGCGTCGCCTCCGCGATCGCAGCAGAATTGCCCACGTCTGAGGCCGAGGCCTCCGTGAGCGTCAACGGCGTCTCACACGCCGCGGCCATGGTGCGCAAGCTCAGCAAGGCGGCCGCGGGCGAGCTGCTCGAGCGCGTCAGCAGCCAGCAGGGCGAGGTTGCCAACGAGATCCGTCGCGCGATGTACACGTTCGAAGATCTCAAGGAGATCGACGTGCGCGCGCTGCGAAACCTCCTCAAGGAGGTTCCGAGCGATCGGCTCGTGCTCGCGCTGAAAACGGCCAGCGAAGAGGTCAAAAACAAGATCTTCGCGAGCATGTCTTCGCGCGCCGGTGAGCTGCTCCGGGACGATCTTTCGGCGCTCGGAAGCGTGCGCCTGGTCGAGGTCGAGGCCGCCCAACGCGAGATCGTCGAGGCGGCGCTCAAGCTCGAGGCCGAGGGCGTCATTTCGCTCGGAGGCGGCGGCGATGACATGGTTTGAGCGGCCCCGAAAACCGGCCGCTCCTCAGCCCGCGGCATTTGGCCGCGTTCGCACCGAAGCGGGCGTCGCCAACGTCGGCTGGCATCAGCTCGGGGGAGCGCCGAAGCACGTCGCCGGTTCGCCGTCGGTCGAGCGCGAAGCGCCGCCCGAGCCGCCGAAGCTCTCTCCTTCGCAAGAGCCCGACGCGCTGCTCAGCCGTCAACCTGCGGCCAGGCCGACCAACGCGGTCGCACCGCGCAGCGTGGCGCCTGCCGATCACGAGCTGGCGCGCGCACGCTACGAAGAGGCGACCTCGCGGCTCGAGCAGGCCATCGTCGACCTCGTCGACTTGAAAGAGCGCATCCTTTCGCACGAGCAGGAGCGGATGACGGAGCTGTCGATGGCGATCGCCCGGCGGGTGGTCGGGCGCGAGCTGCGCACGGACGCGACGCTCATCGCAGGGTTGGTCGTCGAGGGGGTGGTCGCGCTGGGCGAGCGCGACGGCGTGACCGTGCGCCTCGGGCCGATGTCCGACGAAGCCACTGACGTGGCGCTCGCGCTCGCGCTCCGCACGAAGCTCCCGAAATGCGAGGTCATCCGCGACGCTGAGCTCGAGGCTGGCGATTGCGTCGTCGAGACGAGCCTCGGTCGCGTCGACGAGTCGCTTTCGGCCCGGCTGGCGGCCGCCGAGCGCGCGCTGTCGGGCGACGACGACGCGGGAGCGTGACCGCATGATCTCGATCCTCAAGGCGCTCGAACAGATCAAGTCGGCGCCGCTCGACGCGGCGATAGGCACGGTCACCGACGTCGTCGGGCTCGTCGTCGAAGTCGGCGGTCTGCGCGCGGGCGTCGGCGAATTGCTCGCTGTGCTTCATGAGGATCCCCGGGTGCATGCGCTCGACCTCGAGGTCATCGGGTTTCGCAAGGGTCGGCTGCTCGCCACGCCGCTCGGCTCCGTGGCGGGCGTCGCGCCCGGCGTCCGCGTCGTCAAGTCGACGCGTGGCTCGGCGGTGCCTGTGGGCGACGAGCTTCTCGGTCGCATCGTTGATTCTTTCGGACGCCCGCTCGACGAGCTCCAGCCGCCGCGAACGTCGGGGCGATACCCCGTTCACGCGTCGCCGCCGCCCGCGGTGTCGCGTCGCGGCATCGAGCACGTGTTCCACACGCACGTACGCGCGATCGACTCGCTGCTGACGCTCGGGCAGGGGCAACGCGTTGGCATCTTCGCGGGCGCGGGCGTGGGAAAAAGCACGCTTTTAGGCATGATTTGCAGGCGCGCGGAGGCCGACGTCAACGTCGTGGCGCTGGTCGGTGAGCGCGGGCGCGAGCTGGGCGAGTTCGTCCGCATGTCGCTCGGCGAAGACGGGCTCGCGCGCAGCATCGTGGTGGCCGCCACCAGCGATCAGCCTCCGCTGGTGCGCGCCCGCGGCGCCGAGACGGCGACCGCGATGGCCGAGTATTTTCGCGATCGCGGCAAGCGCGTGCTGCTCGTCATGGACTCGGTCACGCGCTACGCGATGGCGCTGCGCGAAGCGGCGCTCGCGACCGGCGAGCCTCCCGCGACCAAGGGCTACCCGCCGAGCGTTTTTGCCGCGCTGCCGCGCCTGCTCGAGCGTGCGGGAAATTGCGCAGGCGAGGGGTCAATAACTGCATTGTACACGGTTCTCGTCGAGGGCGACGAGATGACCGATCCGATCGCCGACGCGGCCCGAAGCATTCTCGACGGGCACATTCTGCTCTCGCGAAAACTGGCCGATCGCGGTCACTTTCCTGCGATCGACGTGCTCGCGAGCGTGTCGCGCCTCGCGCCGCAACTCATGCAGCCGCCGCAGGCGCGCAGCGCGGCGCTGGTGCGCGACTCGATGGCGACCTACGCGAACGCGGCCGATCTCGTTCATATCGGAGCCTACGTCGCGGGCAGCGATCCGCGGGTCGATGCCGCCGTGCGGGCCGCGCCTGCGATCGACACGTTCCTGCGCCAGGGCGTCGATGACGGCTGCCTGCCGGAGCAGGCCCTCGCGATGCTCGCAGCGACCGCCCGCGTCGCTGAGGGCGCCGGGTGAGCGTCAAGGTCAAGCGGTACGAGCGCGTCAAGGGGGCGCGTCAGGAGGCGCTTGACCGGGAGCAGGGGCTCGCGGCTCAGGCGATCGCGTCTGTGGCCGCGGCTCGCGCGGCCCTCGAAGCCGCGCGCGGGCGCCTCGCCGAGGCGCGCCTTGAGAAGCTCGCGGAGCGCGCCGACGTCACGATCGACGAATGGCGGGCGCGAGAGGCCTGGCTCGTGGAGCTTGCGAGCCGCCTCGCTGCTGCCGAGCAAGCGGTCCGCGACGCCGAGGCAGAGCTGTCTGCAGCGCGCGCCAGGGTGGCCGCTGCGCGAGCGGCGGTCGAGCAGATCGACGTTCTCGTGCGCCGCGCCCGCGAGGAGGACGCGCGCGACGAGCAGCGCGTCGATCAGCGCGACGCCGACGAGCTGGCAGGGCGCCGACGCCTACCGCCAAGCGCGTGACGCTGGGCCGACGCGCGGCTGACTCATCGCGCGGCGGGGCTTGTTTTTAGGCGTTTTGGCGCGCGGCATCATCTTTGCTCAAGGGCGTGGCATGACGACAGTCTCCTCGACCGATCGGACCTCGCAAGCGGTGAGCGATCCTTCCGGCGCGCTCGCCTCCGCCGCTGGCGGACAGGCGCTCGGCAAAGATGCCTTTTTGAAGCTCCTCGTCGCGCAGATCCAGCATCAGGATCCGATGAAGCCGATGGACGACACGGCCTTCGTCTCGCAGCTCGCGCAGTACTCGGCGCTCGAGCAGCAGCTCGGCACCAACACGCGTCTCGACACGATGTCGGCGCAGCAGAAGGGCGTCGCCAACACTGAGATCGCGTCCCTCGTCGGCAAGACCGTGACCGTCAACGGAGACACGGCCACCCTGTCGGGCGACGGCACCGGATCGCCGGTGCGCTTTACGCTCGGTGCGCCCGCCGCAGACGTCAACGTCACGATCAAGGACGGCGCGGGCAACATCGTCCGCACCATCAAGCTCGGCGCCGAGCCTTCGGGCTCGGTGAAGTTCACGTGGGACGGCAAAAACGACTCGGGTCAGACCCAGCCGGCCGGCGTCTACAAAGTCAGCGTCGACGCCAAAGCGGCGGGCGGCGGCAGCGTGCAAGTCACCCAACAAACCTCGGGCGTCCTCAAGAGCGTCTCGTTCGACGAGGGCTACGCGAAGCTAACCCTCGCCGATGGCACCACTGCGCCGGCGAGCAATCTCGTCAGCGTCGATGCGCCCCTCAGTTTCAATCAACCTGCGAAGTAAGGAGAAGATCATGTCGATTCTGCGCACCATGTACACGGGAGTGAGCGGCATCACGGCCGAGGGCGAAGCGCTCGGCGTGGTCGGCGACAACATCGCCAACTCGAATACGATCGGCTTCAAGTCGCAGCGCGCGCTCTTCGAAGACGTGCTCGGTCGTTCGATCACGGGCGGGTTCGGCCCCGGCGCGGGCGTGCAGATGTCGGGCACGCAGCAGATCTTCAACCAGGGAGCCCTGTCGAACACGGGAGTGTCGACCGACGTCGCCCTCAGCGGCAACGGCTTCTTCGTCGTGAAGGGCAGCGATCAGGGCATCACCGGGAATTTTTACACCCGTGACGGCCAGTTCAAAATCGACAACTCGGGCTTCCTCGTCAACGCCCGTGGCATGCAGGCGCAGGGCTATGCGTCGCTGGGCAACGGCCAGTTCGCGAGCGCCGTGTCATCGCTCAAAGTGCCCACGTCGGCGCTGGCGCCGAACGCGTCGACGAAGATGAATTTCGTCGCCAACATCGACTCGGGCGCCACCGTTCCGGTGCTCCCGTGGGACGCGCAGAACCCCACCGCGACGAGTAACTTTTCAAGCTCGATGACCACCTACGACTCGCTTGGTCAGTCGCACAACGTTGATGTGTACTTTCGCAAGACCGGCGCAAACACGTGGGATTATCACGTGCTCGCGGCCGGCTCCGAGGTCAACGGCGGCGTTCCCGGTCAAAACAGCGAGATCGGCAACGGAACCCTCGCGTTCACGAACACCGGCGCGCTCAACACGGTTACGACCACGACGCCGATCGCGGTGAGCTTCAACAACGCCAAGCCCAACCAGGCCGTGGCGCTCAATTTCGGCACCTCGATCGCTTCGGGCGGAACCGGTACCGACGGCATGACCCAGTATGCCGCGACGTCGAACATCTCGAGCCAGTCGCAGGACGGCTACTCTTCCGGCGATCTTTCGGGCGTGTCGGTCGACGGGAACGGCGTGCTGTCGGGCATCTATACGAACGGTCAAAAAATCGCCGTTGGCGCGCTCGGCGTCGCAAAATTCCAAGCGAATGAAGGCCTCGGTCGCGCCGGGCAGAACCTGTGGATCGCGACCACCGAGAGCGGTGATGCTGCGCTGGGAACCGCAGGCGCGGGCGGTCGCGGCACCGTGAGCGCAGGCTCGCTCGAGCTGTCGAACGTCGACCTCGCCGACCAGTTCGTGCAGCTCATCGCGCACCAGCGCGCGTTCCAGGCCAACTCGAAGACGATCACGACCGCCGACGAGATGCTACAAGAGCTCGTGAACCTGAAGCGTTGACGCAGGCGCAGAGAGCTGAATCATGGCCGACGACAAAAAGCCCGCAGACGCGAAGAAGGACGAAAAAGCCGAAGCTGCCGGTGGCGGCAAGGGCAAGACGATCATCCTTGTGGTGGTCGTCCTGCTCGTGGCCGTCCTCAGCTCGGTCGGCGGCGCCCTCGTCGCGCCGAAATTGATCGGGCAGCCGGCTGCTGCCGAAAAGCCGAAGCCCAAGCACAACGCCGAAGAGGCCGACGAAGAAGAAGAGGCGGAGACGCCCATTTTTAGCACCCTGCCGCTCGACAGCATGATCGTCGACGTGCGCAACGACGAGGGTGAGTTTCACCACCTGAAGATCAGCGTCGCCCTCGAGATCAAGGTCAAGGTGCCGGAAGAGGAGCTCAAGGGCTTCGTTCCGCGTGCGCGCGACGCGCAGCTCACCTACCTGCGCACCCTGTCACCGGCCGATGTCGTCTCGACGAAGCGCTATGAGACCATCCGCAAGGAGCTCTCCGACCGCATCATCAAGGCCGTGGGCAAAAAGTTCGTGAAGAAGATTCTTATTACCGACTTCGTGGTGCAATGACCCAGTCGCCGCCTGAAGGGGGAGACGTTCGCCGGCTCGATCTCACGGGCCGCGAAACGCACTCTCAGGCCGCCGTGATCGCGATCGAGCGCGTCGCCGCCGCCTTCACCCGCGGGGCGCGGCGCAGCATGCCGTTTCTGCTGCGATCGCGATCGAAGCTCGTCGCGAGCGAGGTGGAGGCGGTCAAGAAATCGCTGACGCTGTTCGGAGATGAACGCGCGCTCTCTTACACCGCGTTTGTTGCCGGCTCGGACGCGACCTCCTGGGCAGCCGTATCGCTCGACGCGGGCGCCATCGGGCTCGTGCTCGAGGGAGCGCTCGGCGGCAGCGGCGGCAAGCCCCCCGAGCTCGGCCCTTCGCTGACGTCACCGCAGCGCGCGCTCGTCTCGCGCATCGCCGGCTCGCTGGCGCGCGATCTCGCCGCCGCGCTCACCGAAGAGCTTCGCGTGCCGTTTTCAGCTGAGAAGGGCCGCAGCCCTGCGTCGCGCGGAGAGCCGTACCCGAGCGCGCTGCGCTGCAGGTGCGACATCGTTGGCGCCATCGAGTCGGCGACCGTCACCATCGCGGCAGGCGCGGAGGCGGTCGAGGCCGCGGCGCGTCAGCTTCAGGCGGAGCAGGGCGTAGCCGGTGATCCGCGCATCGGCGACGTCATGCCCGAAGTTCCGCTCGAGATGATCGCTGAGCTGGGCCGCGTGGTGCTCGGACTGCGGCGCGTGCTGTCACTTCAGCCAGGCGATGTGCTTCGTTTGAAGACCCCTGCCGACGACCCTGTGATCGTGCGCGTGGGGGGAATTGAAAAGTTCGTTGGGGTGCCCGTAACGTCGCGTGGGCAGATCGCCGTCGAAATCAAGGGCCGGCACGGAGAATGAAAGGCTATCCTGTGGAGGCGCGAATGGCGCCACATCGGAGGTCACCTTGAACGAAGACGCGGTCGAGAAGAACAATCCCAGCGAAGACGCCCAGAGCGCCGAAGCAGACGCTGGTCTCGCCGCCCGCAGCGCCGAAGGCCTTGCGTTCGTCATGGACGTGCCCGTGGAAGTCACGGTGGAAATCGGCCGAAAACGCGTCAGAATTGCCGATATTTTGCGGCTCGGCGCGGGCTCGGTCCTCGAACTCGACAAAGCCTCCGACGAGCCCCTCGACATCTATGTCAACGATCGCCCGATCGCGCGCGGCGAGGCTGTCGTCGTGGGCGATCACTACGGCGTGCGCGTGACCGAAGTGCTCACGGTCGAAGAGGTGCGCCAGCGGCTGCGGGGCATCGAATGAAGAGCGTCAGGGCGTTGTCGCTCGCAGGCGCGCTGCTGACGCTTGCTGGCGCAGCCATGGCCGACGGGCCGCCTGCGGCTTCGGCCCAGCCTCCGCCGGCTCCCGCCTGGCTTGCGCCGAGCCCTGCTCCGTATCAGGCCCCTCCGTCGACCGGATCGATCTGGCGGGGCTTCGGAGCTCTGCTGCTGCTCGGCGGCCTCGGAGGCGTCGCGGTCTACGCACGCAAGCGGCGTCGCGGCGTCGGCGCAGGGCCCGGAGCAACGCCTGCGCTGCGTGTGCTTGAGACGGCGCGCCTTGGCCAAAACGGCGAGTTGGTGGTGGCCGAAGTGTTCGGTGAGGTCATGCTGCTCGGCGTGACGCCGCAGAGCATTCGTCGCATCGCCACGTTCCGAAGGCCCGCGGCTGCCGAGCCCGACGCCGCGGCGTCCGCCCCCAGTAACGCTGCCGCCGAGGCCCAGGAGCCGGCGCCGTTCGCGTCCGCGCTCAAGGCCCTTCTGCACAGAGCGCCTGCGCGCGCCGACGCGTCGGTCGATTCTGCCGCCGGCAACGCCGCGGTCGCCCTCGCCGATCGAACGACCGACACGCTCGAACGCCGCTCCCCTCCGCGATCCGCGCGTGAGGCGGTGGGCTATCACCCCACGCGAAGCGAGCCGGAGCCGCCCCGCAAGCCGGCCGTCGAAGGTCAGGCCGCGGGCCTGCGTCGGCGCCGACCTTGAGCGCCACACGAGGCCCCGAATGAAAGACATCTCCTCGCTTCTGGGGCAGGACACCACCTCGCAGCCGCTGCGGATCCTCGCGATCCTCACGCTGCTGTCGCTGCTGCCCGCCATCATTCTCACCACGACGTCGTTCGTGCGCATCTCGGTGGTGCTGTCGTTTCTGCGGCAGGGCCTCGGCACGCAGCAGGCGCCGCCCACGCAGGTGCTCGTCGGCCTGTCGATTTTCCTCACGTGCTTTTCGATGGCGCCGGTCTTCACAGAAATCCAAAAGCGCGCGCTCGACCCGTACATCGCGGGAACGATCACCGATGTGCAGGCCGCCGAGCAGTCGGTCGCGCCGCTGCGCTCCTTCATGCTCCGCCAAACGCGTCAGGCCGATCTCGAGGTCTTCTACGCGAGCACGGGCATGCCGCTGCCCAACAAACCGGACGACGTGCCGCTGTTCATCGCCGCCCCCGCGTTCGTCATCAGCGAGCTGTCGACCGCCTTTCAAATGGGCGTGATGGTGCTGCTGCCGTTCCTCGTCATCGACCTCGCCGTCGCCTCGCTGCTCATGTCGATGGGCATGATGTTCGTGTCGCCAACGACGATCAGCTTGCCGCTCAAGCTGCTGTTGTTCGTGCTCGCCGACGGATGGAACCTGGTGTGCGGTTCGCTGCTCCGGAGCTTCCGATGATGACCACCGAGGGTGCGCTCGACTTGCTGCGCAACGCCCTCATTGTTGCGGCCACCGTGGCCACGCCGGTGCTCATGGCGGCGCTCATCACGGGTCTCGCGGTCGGCGTGCTGCAGACCGCCACCCAGGTGAACGAGGCGACGCTGAGCTTTTTGTTCAAGCTCGCCGCCGTGGCCCTCGCGCTCGTCGTGTTCGGCCCGATGATCCTCGATCAGCTTGTAGAATACACGCGTCGCAGCATCGCATCGATCGGGCAGGTCGTGCCGTGAGCCCGCTCGACCATCAGGCCACCGCGCTCGCGCTCGAGACAACGCGAATCGTCGGTGCCCTGATTGTCGCTCCGACCCCCATTCAGAACGCCCCTGTGCGGGCCCGGGCCGCCCTCGCCATTTTGCTGGCGTTCGTGGTTCACTCGACGACCGCGGGCCATCCGCCGCTGTTCGACAGCTGGCTGCGGGTGGTGATCGCGGCCCCCGGCGAGATGCTGCTGGGCGTTGCGATGGGCATGACCTTCAGGCTCGCGATTGCCTCGGTTGAGATCGCGAGCGAGGCGTTCGGCCCGATGATCGGCTTCGGTCTGGCGAGCCTGTTCGACCCGAAAACCCAGTCGCAGGAGAGCGCGCTGGCGCGAATGCTTCGCATGTTCGCGATGCTGCTCGCGGTCATCGCCGGCGTGCACCGCGTGCTGATCGGCTCGCTGCTCGCGAGCTTTCGCGCCATCCCGGTGGGCATGGTCGTCGCGCCGCAAGCCACCGCGCTTGATCTCGTCAGCATGACCGGCGAATCGATCGCGTTCGGCCTGCGGTTGGCCTTGCCGCTGCTGTCGATTCTGCTGCTTGGGCAGCTCGCGCTCGCGTTCATTTCGCGGGCGGCTCCGCAGCTGGGCATCTTCGGCGTCGGCTTCGCAGTCTCGGCGATGCTCGGCGCGTTCGTGCTCATCGCGTCGCTCAACGACTACGCCTCTGCGGTGCTCTTCGAGCTCGGGCGCGTTGGCGGCTGGATCGAGATCATCATTCGGTCGGCTCAGGGAGCGTGAGGCATGGCCGACGCAGAGAAGACCGAACAACCGACACCGGAAAAACGACGCCGCGCGCGAGAAGAAGGGCAATTCGCGCGCGGGAAAGACGCCGGAGGCGTGGCGGCGTCGGCGGGTGTGCTGCTCGTGCTGCTCACCCTCGGCGGCACGTTCGCGTCGGCCGTCCACACGTTCGCGCTTCGGTGCTTTACGTCTCCATACGGGGTCACGCCTGAGGGCGCGGGTGGCCCGCTCACCGAGTTCGGTGGCGTGCTGCTCGCGCTGACGCTGCCTCCTGCGTTGGCCGCCGCGATCGCCGCCGCCGCCATTGGTTTCGCCGAGGCCGGATTTCATCCGCAAATGTCGCTCATCATGCCCAAGGCCTCGCGAATCGGGGGCTTTTCGCGACTCGGCGAGATGTTCGCGCCGCAGAAGGCGGTCGTGGAAATTCTGTTTTCGGCCGCTCGGGTGTCCGCCGTTGCCTACGTTGCGTACGCCGCCTCGCGCGACGCGCTTCCGCGCGTCATTTCGCTGTCGCGCGGCAACCTGCTGTCGGCCACGCAGCTGATGGGGGAGGTGTTTTCGACCGTCGTCATCAAGTGCACCATCGCGCTCGGAGTGCTCGCGGGAGGCGACTACATCTACAATCGCTGGAAGCTCGGCAAGCAGCTCATGATGAGCCGCCAGGAGATCAAAGACGAGCACAAGCAGTCCGAAGGCGACCCCCGCACCAAGGCCCGCATGCGACAGCGGGCGCGCGAAATGCTCCGCAAAGGCATCTCGAAGGCCGTGCCGCAGGCCGACGTGGTGGTCGTCAATCCGACGCACGTTTCGGTTGCCCTTCGCTACCGTCCGAAAGATGGCGCCCCGATTGTAGTGGCCAAAGGCTACGACGAAATCGCCCTGTATATCCGCACCCTCGCGCGCTCTTCCGGTGTGCCGATCCTCGAAAACAAGCCGCTCGCGCGTGCGCTCGCCTCTCGGGTACGCATCGGCAAGGCCATTCCGGCGGACCTGTTCGCCGCGGTCGCCGAGGTGCTCGCGTTCGTTTACCGAATCAAGGGGCGCGCGGCCGCGTTTCTCTAGTCGCGGCTGAGCCGTTCGGTGTGGCGTCGGAGTTGCCTCGCAGGCGCGGTCGCGCGATACTCATGAGATGTTCAGTCGACTCGTCCGCACGGTCACGCTTGCTCTGGCTACGGGCGCATGCGTGGCGGCCTGCGGCTCCCGTGCGTCGCTCGATGACATCGACGCAGTGTACAATCCCGACGGCGGCTATCTTCCCGATGGCGCGCTCATCCCGAATCTGTGCGGCAACGGCGCGTGCGACAACGCCGAGACTTGCTCGACGTGCTCGGTCGATTGCGGACTGTGCGCAGGGTGCGGCGACGGCAAGTGCGGCAGCACCGAAAACTGCTCGTCGTGCCCGCAAGACTGCGGAAAATGCAGCACCTGCGGCGACGGCTTCTGCAAAGACGGCGAGACCTGCCTGACGTGTTCGCCCGACTGCGGCGCCTGCCAGAGCTGCGGCGACGGCGTTTGCGATGCCGCGAAGAGCGAAAACTGCTTCACCTGCCCGAAGGACTGCGGCCAGTGCGCCGGCTGCGGAGACGGCCTTTGCAAGGTTCCCGAGACCTGCGCTTCGTGCCAGCACGACTGCGGCGTGTGCTCGTTCTGCGGCAACAACAAGTGCGAGCAGTTCGAGACTTGCAGCAACTGCCCCTCCGACTGCGGCGCCTGCCAGACGAAGAGCTGCTTCGCGGCGTTCACCTGCACGCTCGGATGCATCGACCTGAAGACGAACCCGCCTTCGGTCAGCCTTTCTTGCGCAGCCAACTGCGTCGCTCAAGGCTGCGCCGACACCCAGTTCTTCCTCGATCAAGCGGTAAACTGCCTTGCTTTCAAGGGCATCGCGCAGTGCGGCGGCAACGTCGCGTGCATCCAGAAGGTTTGCGACAGCGAGATTGCGGCCTGCCTCGGCTCGACCTGCGCCAAGTGACGCCCGCGAGCTTCCCGTCGTGATTGGCGCCTGACGCCCGGGTGTCGGTGGCTTGACGGCCGCCGACATCCGCCTTGTTTTTGCGGACGCGGCCCGGCGCCGGCGGCTTGGCCCCGGGTTTGCTCTAGGGGCTGCTGATGCGCATCGTGCCCGAAACAGCTGCCGCAGCGACGACGCGGATCGAGGCTCCCGACGCCGGTCTCGCCGGAGCGTTCGCCGAGGCGCTGTCAGGAAAGAGCGGCGCCAGCACTTCGCTCGACGCGGGCGCACCGGCGGCCCTCATGGCGCCTGCCACGGGCGTCGCGGCGGGCCCTGGCGTGCCGCCGGCGACGAGCGTTCCGGGGCTGTTCAGCGGGCCGCAGGAGTTGGCGTCGCCGGACGGCCGAAGCGAAGCGGTGGCCTCCGGAGCGGCGAGTTTCTCGACGATTGTGGCGCTTGCGGGCGACGCTCCGCCCGTCGCTGCGCCAAAAGCAACCGCAGCGCCGCCAGCGTTGACGGACGCCGGTTGCGCGACGACAGGCGCGATCGCCAGCGTGTCGGCGAGCCTGCCCGCGTCGTCGCCTTCGACGACCGCGACGGCGCGGCCAGCGATGACGTCCAAGTCGAATTGGCCGCCCGCCAGCGCGACGTTTCTGCCGGAAATTCCGCCGCCCAATGCTCCGGTGAGGTCTCCGCAGGCCGCGTTGCCCGCGACCCCGGCGCCCGAAAAAGCCGCGTCGGCCGCTGACGGCGCTGCGGGTGATTCTGCGCCGGTCGCCTCGGCCGCGACTTCGCAGTCGGCCACTCCTGGTGCCCCTCCAGCGGCAGGTGCAGCGTTGGTGGGGCCAGCGTCCGCTGCCGCCGCGCCTTCGACGCCCGATCGGGCGTCGCAGTCTGTGCCCGCCGCCGGCGGTGGAGCGCTTCGGACCACGGGTGAATGGCCTCGAGGCCCGAAGGACGCTCCGGGCCCTCCCGCGGCGGCTCCTGCGGCGCACGTGACGCCTGCTCGCGCGACAGACCCTGCTGCAAAGCCGGCGGTCAGGTCTGCGTTCGCGCCGGCTGCCAGAGCGGCGAGGGCGGCAGCGCCGGACGCGTCCGCGTTGGCTGCGTCGCAGCGTGTCGTGGCACCCACGCTCGCCGAAATGCCGTCCGTCGCAGCCGCCGGCGTTGCGGAGCCGGCAGACGTGCTCGCGCACGCGGTTGCTGCTAAAATGCGTCATTCGGGAGCTCTTCCGGTCGCGCCGAACGTCGCAGTGCCCGACGCGGGGCAGCCTCGGCCGGCAGGCGCCCCCGATCCCGACGCTCCCGTCGCCGACGCCGTCGCCGATGCGTCTCCTTCCCGGTCGCGCACCGAGCGGCCGGATCCTGACGACCGTTTCGACCTCTCGGCGATGCTGGCGCAGTTCGCGCTGCCCGCTCCTTCGCGCGATCGGATCGCTCGTCCCGAATTGCCGGTGACGCTGCGCGATTTGCTCGCTGCGCCCGACGCGCGCAGCGCCGAACCCCAGGGGCAGGTCTTCGCGCAGCCTCCGCCGGATCGCGACGCCCGTCGCCCGTCCTCCGCTCTGCTCGGCGAGGTGCCCGCCGCGACGACGCCCCGGACGAATGCGCCATCGCCGGATCGATTGGCTCAAGTGAGCGCGAACGCGTCTGCGAAGCGCGGCCCGGTCGCGGCTGCGCTGGCCGACACGGCGCCGACCGACGCGCGAAGCGTATCTGACGTTGCTGCTGCGACCCCGCTCCCCGAGCTCCTCGCGATTTCGTCGCAGCCTGCGGCAACCGGGCCGACTGCGCCCGCCGAGGGAGCTGACGCCGCGGCGCCGGC
Organism: Myxococcales bacterium; assembly: GCA_947473045.1. Lineage (GTDB taxonomy): Bacteria > Myxococcota_A > Polyangia > Polyangiales > Polyangiaceae > JANYHY01. The sequence goes on from CANJCO010000035.1 coordinate 23,488, forward strand.
GGAGCCCGAGAACGCTCTGTCACCGCAGGTCGCCGCTCCCGAGGCGGGGCGTGAGCGGGGCGCGCGCGTCAGCGCTGCGTCACCTCAGCCTGTCAAGGCGTTGACGCCGGAGGGCGAAAAGAGCGAGCCGAAGCCCGTCGAGCGCCCGCGCAACGAGCCCGTGGCAACGGTCGCTCCGACCGCGCCGCGAACAATCGCGACGGAGGCAGCCGCCGCGCCGGAGGCCCCTCGCACGGCCGCGCCGGCCGAGCGTGCGCAGCGGGTCCTCGACGCGGTGCAGCTCCAGGTCGAGCGCACCGACAAGGTCGCCGAGATCCAGGTGGGGCAGGGGGCCGAGTCGATTCGCGCCACGATTCGGGTCGAAGACCACCGGGTGACCGTGCACTTCGTGACCGCGGACCCGGCCGTTCGAACGCGTTTGGAGGCTGGTTTTGGCGGCCTCGCGCGCGATCTTGCCCAGCGCGGCTTCGAGCTCGATCGCGGCGCTTCGCGCGCTGCGGCTCCCGATCAGGCGCAGAAATCCGAGACGGTTGTCGCTACCGCCAGCGCGCGCAGCGGCGACGAAGCGACCTCGAGCGGTGCCGGCGGCTGGGGCCGGGGCGAGCGGCACCCCGATGGCGCCAAGGGTCGCCGGGACGACGATGAAGACGAAGCTCCCAAGCCGGGTACTGCGCGCCGCACCAAGGTCGGTCGCGCCTACCTGACTTAAAAGCGGCCAAAAAACGCGATGGCACGTCGCTGGCAGTGACGAGCCCCGATGGCCACCGCTGACAGCACCGAAAAGCCCCCGTCGACCGCCATGTCTCTCGTGGTGCCGATGGGCCTCCTCACGGTCGTGTTGCTGCTCGTCATACCGATTCCGCCGGTGCTCCTCGACCTGCTGCTGGCCGTGAGCCTCGCCGCCGGGGTGGGCGTGTTTCTCATCGCGCTGTTTATCGAAAAGTCTCTCGAATTTAGCGCGTTTCCGACGGTCGTGCTGATCGCGACCCTGCTTCGCCTCTCGCTCAACGTCGCCACCACGCGCCTGATTTTGCTGCACGGAGCCGACGGAAACGGATCGGCGGGCAAGGTCGTCGAGACGTTCGGGCGCTTCGTCGTGGGCGGCAACGTCATCGTCGGCCTCGTCATCTTCCTGATTCTCGTCATCATCAACTTCGTCGTCATCACGAAGGGCGCGGGGCGCGTAGCCGAGGTGGCCGCGCGCTTCACGCTCGACGCGATGCCCGGCAAGCAGATGGCGATCGACGCCGATCTGAACGCCGGTCTGATTACTTCCGACGTCGCCCGCGATCGCCGCAAGTCGGTGGAGCGCGAAGCCGACTTTTTCGGTGCGATGGACGGTGCGAGCAAGTTCGTGCACGGAGACGCGGTCGCGGGACTGTTAATCACCGGCATCAACCTGGTGGGCGGCCTGATCATCGGCGTCGTCCACGGCATGGACATCGCGCAGGCCGGCGAGACGTTTTCGATCCTGAGCGTCGGTGACGCCCTCGTTTCTCAGGTGCCCGCGCTGTTGGTTTCGACCGCGGCCGGCATCGTGGTCACCCGCTCGGCGACCGGCGAGGACATCGGCTCCGCCCTCGCCACGCAGATGCTGGGCAGTCGGCGCGCCGTCGGTCTCACCGCCGGTATCCTGACGCTTTTTGCGCTCGTCCCCGGAATGCCGGCGTTTCCGTTCCTGCTGCTCGCCGGCTCGCTCGGCTACTATGCGTACAGCAAGAAGGCCGTCTCGAAGTCGACGGGCTCGGACGGTGGCGGCGGTCCTGCCGGGGCTTCGGATCCTGCGGCCAAGGCCGGCGGCAACGCCGAAGAAATCGAAGCGGCGCTGCCGCTCGACACCCTCGCGCTCGAGGTCGGCTACGAGCTGATCGCGGCCGTCGACACGGCGGCTGGCGGCACCCTGCTCGACCGCATCGGCACCACGCGCAGGCAATTTGCGCTCGATATGGGCATGGTCATCCCCCCGGTTCGGGTGCGCGACAACCTGGCGCTCGAGCCCGGCGAATACCGCTTCGTGCTGCTCGGCACCGAAATCGCGCGGGCGACCCTGCGCGGAAACTACCTGCTCGCGATGAACGCCTCGGGCACCGCCTCGGACCTCGACTCCGACCGCACGACCGACCCGGTCTTCGGCATGGAGGCCTACTGGATTCTGCCGCGCGACCGCGAGCTCGCGGAGGCTCTCGGCTACACCGTCGTCGACCACGCCACGATCATGGCCACGCATATGGGCGAAATCGTGCGTCAAACGGCCGATCAGCTCCTGGGTAGGGCAGAGCTCGCGCACTTGTTCGAGGTCTTCACGAAGACCAACCCGAAGCTCACCGATGACTTGGTACCCAACTTGCTCTCTATGAGCGATGTGCTCAAGGTGCTTCGCAATCTGCTCAAGGAAGGAGTGTCGATCCGCGACCTCCGGACGATCATCGAGGCGCTCCTCGAGATTGGCGCGCAGACGAAGGACACCGAGCAGCTCACCGAGGTCGTCCGCCAGAGGCTGGCGCGGCAGCTCACCTCGTCTGCCCGAACCCGCGAAGGCCTCGTGCACGCCATCGTGCTCGACCCGCAGGTCGAGGACATGTTCCGCCGCTCGCTGCAGGGAATCGCGCAGGGCACGGGCGGCGCGCTCGACCCCGACGTGATGCGCCGCCTCGGCCAGAGCCTCGAATCCGCAGTGGGCCGGCAAAAGCAGCTCGGGCGCGCCCCGGTGCTGCTCACTGCCCCCGACCTCCGCCGCTACGTTCGGGCCTTCGCTGAGCGCAAGGCGCGAGACCTTTCTGTCCTTTCCTTCCGCGAGATCGACGCATCCACGTCGATCAAGCCTGTCGAGACCGTTTCCGCCGATATGGCGCGAGCCGCCTGAGTGGGAGATCACATGAGCTTCGAAACATTTCGTGGTCGAAACGTCTCTGAGGCGGTTGCCGCCGTAAAGGCAGCATTTGGCGCCAACGCAGTGATCGCATCGACGCGGCACGTGTCGAACGGTCGAAGCGGGGGGCTGTCGCACTCCTTCGTGGAGGTGACCGCGGCGCCTGGCGGCGACCTGCGCTCGACGCCGTTCTCCCGCGACGTGGGGCGCGAGCTGCGCGTCGCGACGGAGTCGGCCCCGCGCCTGCCTTCGCCGCGCGGCCTTCCGATGGCGGTGAAGAGCGACGACGCGATGGAAGAGCTCCGCGCGATGCGGGCGATGATCGAGGAGCTGCGCGGGACGCCGAAGCCAGCGGCTGCCAAGGCTCCCAGCCGCGCGCTCCAAATGTTGCACTATGCAGGTATCGAGGGCGCCCTCGCGACCCAGCTCGCGAGCGGCGCGCCGCGCACCCGCGGTCCCGACGCTGATCTCCGCGACTTTCTGCGTGATCGCATCGCCGCGCAGCTCACCTCGATTCCGAGCCTGATCGAGCAGGAGGGCCCCCGCATGATCACCTGCATCGGGCCGACGGGCGCGGGCAAGACCACCACGCTCGCCAAGCTCGCGGCGATCGCCAGCAACGACCTCGGTCGCTCGGTCGCGATCATCACCCTCGACACGTTCAGGGTCGGCGCTGTGGAGCAGGTCAGCCGCTTCGCTGAGCTCATGGATCTGCCGCTGCACGTAGCCTCGGACGCGACCGACTTCGCTCGCGCCGTTCGGTCCATCACCGCCGACATCATTCTGGTCGACACACCGAGCCGCGCGCCGAGCGACGTAGGAACCATGAGCCTGCTGGCCGAGTGCATGTCGACTGTGGAAAATCGAGCGATCGACGTGCTTTTGGTGCTTCCCGCGTCAATTCGGGCGCGCGATGCCGAGGCGCTCGACACCGTTTATGAGACCTGTCCGCCGACCGCCCTCGTCATCACCAAGCTCGACGAAACCACGCAGGCGGGTGGGGCGCTCCATGCGGCGTTGCGGGGCCCTCTGCCGCTCGCCTACTTGAGTAGCGGCCCACGCGTTCCGGAAGATCTTAGCCAGGCGACCGCCAACGATCTCGCTGCTGCTATCTTGCCGGAGCAATGAGCATGTCCAGCGATCGTCCGGGTGCCACTACGACAGACGCAGCGGAGCGACGCATCAGCGATCGCGCGACCTACGATCGGTACGCGCCACTCGTTCGACGCATCGCGATGCGCGTGGTGCGCAGGCTGCCGGCGACGATCACCATCGATGACATGCTCAGCGCCGGTTGGGTCGGGCTCAGCGAGGCGCTCAAGCGCTGCGCGGTCACGATGCCCGAAGAAGAAGTCGAGGCGTACGTGTCGCACCGCGTGCGCGGCGCGATGCTCGACTACCTGCGCTCGCTCGACCCGATGTCGCGGCGCATGCGCAATGCGTCACGCCAGGTGACGGCGGCCGTCAAAGCGGTGACGATCCGGCTCGGGCGCGCGCCTGAAGAAGAAGAGATCGCGGCCGAGCTCGGGCTGACCCTCCCGCAGTACCAGAACCTGATGGGCGAAATCGCGTCGACCGACTGCGTGACGCTCGACCTCAGCGAGCTCGCAGCTCCCCGCAGCGAGCCGGAGTCGGGCCCCGACGTGATCGCGTCGCGTCGTGAGCTCGTGGGCCGCATCGCCGAGGCCATCGAGGAGCTTCCGGAGCGGCTTCAGCTCATCGTCGGCCTTTATTATCAGGAAGAGTGCAGCCTCCGCGAAATCGGCGAGGTTTTGGGCGTGACGGAGTCGCGCATTTGCCAGCTTCACGGCGAGGCGATTCACCGTATTCGCGCCTCGGTCGAGCTCGTCGAAGAAAAATCCACCGCGCGTGCGCGCATCCACGGGGGCAGGCCATGAGCCACGGAATATGGAGTGCTGCCAGCGGCGCCGATGCGCAGCTCGCCCTGCTCGACGTCGCGGCCAACAACGCCGCCAACGCCTCGACGGCCGGCTACCGCGGCGATCGCATTTCGTTCAAACAGGTGCTCGCCGGTGCGAATGCCGGTGCTGCGGCTCCGCGCTACGTCACGCGCGTCGGTTCGGGCGTCGACGACGCGCAGGGAGCCGTTAGCGGAACCGGGCGCGGGCTCGACGTCGCCATCCGCGGACCCGGATATTTCGCGGTTCAGACCGCAGGCGGCGAACGCTATACGCGCGCCGGCCAGTTCGACGTCGGCCAGGACGGCAAGCTGCGCACCCGCAGCGGTGACCTCGCGCTCGGCGTCGACGGTCGCCCGATCACCGCCAAGGGCCTCGACGCCCGCATCGATGCCGATGGCACCGTACGTGCAAATGGTCAGTCCGTGGGTCGACTTCGTGTCGTCACTTTCACCGGGCCGCTCGCCAAAGAAGGCGCACAGCTCCTGCGCGCCGATGCAGCCAGCGGCGCGCCGAAGGTGACAGCGAGTCCGATCCTTGAGGCGAGCGCCCTTGAAATGGCGAACGTCTCAGTCGTCTCGGCGATGGTCGACATGGTCACCGCCACCCGCTCGTTCGACGCTTGCGAAAAGGCCATCGAGGCCTTCAGCGACGCCGATCGAAAGGCTGCGACGACGCTCATGGGCCGCGACTAGTTCAACCAGATTTGTGCCTGAAAAATAGGAGTTCATCATGATCGTAAAGAGTGACCGCTTCGGTTCGATCGAGACCCCCGACGACGACGTCATCACCTTCCCGGGCGGCGTCGTTGGCTTTCCGAACGAGCAGGCCTTCGTGCTGCTTCGGCCCCGCGACGAGGCCCGCATCGCGTGGCTGCAGTCGACCCGCACGCCCTCGATGGCTCTGCCGATCGTCTCTCTCCACGAGACCGCGATCGACGCTCCCTTCGAGGCGTTCGCCAACGCGACGCATGAACTCGGCCTCGCCGAGGACATCGACGATTGCGCGGTGCTCCTCGTCGTGACGGCCAACGGCGGCGCCCGCGCGACCGTCAATCTTCTCGCACCGATCATCGTCAATGCGGCGACACGCACGGGCGTTCAGGTGCTGCTCGACCTCGATTCGCGTATGCTCACTGCGCCGCTCTGCTTGCGTCCGCTCGACGAGCCGTCTATTTCCGAGGTGGATGCCTCTGACGAATCGGACGACGGACCAATGGCCCTGACGACCAGCCCGACGCATCACCAGTACACGTCCGCCGCGGAGTAACCATTTGCAATCGTTTGCGAGCGTTGCGCCCATATCCGAGGCACTCCCTCGGATTTTGCTGGTAGACGACTCGCACGAGAGGCGGGAGATCATCGGTGCGTCGCTGCTTGGCGACGGCTACGAGGTTCGCTCCCTCTCCACCCTCGAGGGCGTCATCGACACGTTCGAGTCATTCGAGCCCGACCTCGCGCTGTTCGCGATGAGCTCAGGCATCGATGGAGTGAGCCTCTGCGGCGAGCTCCGGGCGCGAGCACTCGGGGGTCACACGCCGGTAATCCTCATCGGAGAAGATGCTGATGAGGTGAGCATCGCACGCGCGTTGCTCTCAGGCGCCGACGACTACGTCACCACGCCGGTTCGCGTCATCGAACTCTCGGCGCGCGTCCGCGTCCAGCTGCGCACGAAGCGCATGCTTGACGCCCTTACGCGCATCAGAGCCGAACGCGACTCTTTTAGACGCGAAGCTTCGCACGACGCCCTCACGGGTCTGAACAACCGTCGCGCGCTTGAAGAGGCCGTTGCCTGGGCCATGGGCCGCGGCGACATGTTTGCGGTTTTGTTTGTCGATATCGATCACTTTAAAAGCATCAACGACACGTTCGGACACGCCATCGGCGACGAAGTGCTCAAGGCCGTCGCCGAGCGACTCGGTCACGGCATGCGGCCACAGGACATGTGCGCGCGCTACGGCGGCGAAGAGTTCGTCGTGCTCCTGTCGCGGGCAGGCCAGATGGTCGCCACCGCGGTAGGCGAGCGCCACCGCATTCGCGTCGCCTCGATGCGCTTCGATCGGCCCGATTATCCGGCCAAAGTTACGGTTTCCATCGGCGTCGCGATCTACGATCCAGCGGCCCCCGACGCCGGCTCCGACTCCTTTCTGCGTCGCGCCGACGCGGCCCTGTATGAAGCGAAGGGCGCGGGTCGAAATTGCGTGGTGCTCGCGCGGCCGACGATGCCGGCGGTGCGTCCGCCCTCTGCCCGTCCGGACGTGTCGGGTCAGGCCGGCAGCGTTCGGGTCACGATGCGCGCGCCCTCGACGACGCAGCCGCCGCCGGACCTCGAACTTTCGCCCAGGTCCGAGGCTTCGAGCTCCATCGAGCGCGAGTTTCTGCGGCGGCTCGAGGCGCGTCGAACTTCGTTGCCGATTTTGCCCGACGTCGCGACGGCTGCGCTGCGGCTGGCCTCCGACCCGAACGCGAACATGCTCGAGCTCGTGCGCCTCGTCGAAAAGAGCCCGCCGATCGCGGCGCGCTTTCTGGCCATCGCCAACAGCGCTTTGTATTCGCGCGGCGTTGCCGTTTCGAGCATTCACATCGCCGTCGTGAGGCTCGGACTTGGCGGAGCGCGCGACGTGCTCTTTCAGCTGTCGTACGAGGCCCAGGCCGCGGGCCTTCAGCGCTACCGCGAGGCGGTCGCGAAGAGCTTCGACCGAAGCGTGCGCGCCGCCCACGTCTGCCGCGCGGCCAGCGCGAAGATCGGCGTGCAGAGCGAGTACGACTATCTGGCCGGTCTGCTCCACGACATGGGGGAGGCCCATGTCTATCGCGTGCTCGACAGCATGCCCGACCGCCCGTCCGACAAGTTCGTTCGCGAGCTCGTGGGGCGCTATCACACGACGGCCGGCGCCGAGGTAGCGCGCGCCTGGGGGCTGCCTGAGGAGATCGCGCGCATTTGCGCAGCGCACCACGACGCGTCGCCGTCAACGCCGATGCTCCGCCTCGTGATGCTGGCCGACCTTGTCGTGGACGCCTCGTTCGACGACGCAGTCTCGTTCGATCCGGCCAAGCTTCAGTTGCTGGGCGTCACCGACGCGCTCGCGACCTCGCTGCTCGAGATCGCGCGCGCCGCCAGCGCTTCGTAGCTACTTCGCGTATTTCTCGACCAGCTTGCCGAGGCGCGGCACGGCCGACTCGACGTTCTTCTTCGCGCTGCCGCGGAGCTTGTCGTAGGTGCCCTTGACGACGCTGCTGCTCGAGCGCTGCGCCTTGCCGTCGGTGATGGCGAGGAGGGCGTCGGCAACCCGGCCGCTGTTTTTGGTGAAGAACTCGCCGATCGGAGACGACTGCGCCAGCGCATCTTGAAACACCGGGTCGAGGGCGACCGCGAACTCGGGGAGAAGATCTTCGACCGCGTGCTTGATGAACCCGGGCTTGACGCTTTTTACGGCGCCGAAGCCGGCCTTGATCGCGAGCCCTGACAGGCCGCTTTTGTCGCTCACTTCAGCGTCGATGATGGTGAGGCACTCGTCGACGACGGCGGCTTTCTTCTCAGGGGCGGTGAGGACGTCGGACAGCTGAGGCATGGCGCAGGCTCCTTGGAGGTGTGTGCAGTTAGCACACTTCGTAAGCCCTCGCGAAATCTGCGATTTTATGGGTGATTGAAGTCAATTTGGCACCTCGCGCGGGCGCCGGCGTGCTTGCGCGGGAGCGCCGCGTCACGTAGGTAAACGCGCAAAATGTCGGGCGAACTTACTGCGACCATGAAAGAGCGCGCCGGCACGTTGAGCTTGCCGCCCGACGAACCTGCGCCCGCGGACGTGATGCCGGCGGTGCTGCCGCCGGAAGGCGTGCGCGCGTTCACCCCGAAAGAGATCGCGTCGCGCGTGCTGGAGCAGCGTCGCGTCGACGTATCGGGCGTTCGGGGATGCGCCGCGGCCGTGGTGGTCTCCGCGATCGCGCAGCAGGCCGATCGCCGCGTTGTGCTGGTGACCGCCGACCTCGACTCGGCGCGCAGAGCCGCCGACGAAATCGGCTTCTTTTTGCGGTCGGGCGACCAGGACGCCGAGGACACGGGCGAAGGCGACGTGCTCGTGTTCGCGGCCAGCGACACGTCTCCCTACGCCGACGTCAATCCCGATCGGCGCGCTGCGATGGGGCGCATGGCGACGCTCGCGCACCTCGCGTTGGGCCGACCGTGGCGCGTGCTCGTCGTGCCGGTGATCGGTCTGTCGCGCAAGGTTCCCCCGCGCTCGGCGGTGAAGGCGCAGACGCACGCGATCGTCGCGGAGGCCGAGATCGACCGGGACCGCCTCGGCGCGCGTCTCATCGAGTCGGGTTACCTGCGCGTGCCGGTGGTCGAAGACCCGGGCAGCTTCGCGGTGCGCGGCGCGCTGTTCGACGTGTGGCCGCCCAACCTCGACAAGCCCGTTCGCGTGGAGCTCTACGGCGACGTGGTGCTGTCGATTCAGTCGTTCGATCCCTACGAGCAAAAGACGCTCAAGAACGCCTCGCGCGCCTCGATTTCGCTGCCGCCCGCGCGCGAAGCCATCTTGTCGCAAGACAACGTCGCGCGCGCCCGTCAGCGGGTGCTTCAGCAGGCCGACGCCATCGACCTGCCGACGATGAAGGCGCGCGCGCTCGTCGACGACATCGCTTCGGGCCGCACGTTCTTCGGCGCCGACGGGCTTTTGCCTGCATACTACACAGAACTCGTCAGTCTGCTCTCGTACGTGGAATCAGGCGAAGTAGTCTTTGCGCTCGACGATCCGCCCGCGCTCACCGTGACGCTGCGTGAGGAGCTCGAGCGGGCCAGTCGCGACCACGCGGGGCGGCCGCGCGAGGTCAGCTTTCCGCCTGAGGCCTTCTACGCAGACGAGGCGAGCGTGGCCGACGTGATCGCGTCTGCGCGCCACGTCGTGCTCGCGCGCACGACGACGATGGGCGCATCCGAAGCGGCGTTCGCGCAGTTCGAGACGATCGCCGATCCGTCGGCGGCGTGCGACGTGGCGGCGCGCGATCACGAAGACCTGTCGCGTGCGGTGAAGATGTCCCGCGCGGCGAGGGGCAAGGCCGGAACGCTCTCGCCGCTCGTGCATCGCGTCGCGCACTGGCAGTCGCACGGCCTGCGGGTCATCGTGGCGGCCCGCGCTGAGACGCAGGCAGAGCGCCTCGCGGGACTGCTTCGCCATCAGGGCGTCAAGTGCCGCGCCCGCCTCGGTCGCTTCGACCCGCGATGGACGCGATCCGACGAAGACCGCGACGTCGCGCAGATCGTGGTGGGCGCGCTCTCTCGCGGCGTCGTGTTGCCGGCCGAAGGCTTCGCGCTCGTCACCGAAGAAGAGGTGTTCGGCGCGCGCAAGCACCGGCGCGAGAAGAGCGAAAAGAGCGCGGCGCGCCCGTTTCTCGAAGATCTGCGGAGCCTTTCGGTCGGCGATCTGGTCGTGCACGTCGAGCACGGAATCGGCCGCTATCAGGGCCTCGTTCACAAAGACGTGGCCGGGCTCGTGGTCGACCTGCTCGTCGTCGAATACTCGGGCGGCGACAAGCTCTACCTGCCTGTCTACAGGCTCAATCAGATTCAGAAATATTCTGGCGGCGAGAGCGCCGCGGCGAAGATCGATCGCCTCGGCGGCGCCACGTTTTCGAAGACGAAGGCCCGCGCGCGCAAGGACGTGCGCAAGATGGCCGACGAGCTGCTTCGTCTGTACGCGGAGCGTCAGGCACAGACGCGGCCCGCCATCGGCGGTCTCGACGACGAGTACCGCGCGTTCGAGGCGACCTTTCCCTTCGACGAGACGATCGATCAGGCGCGCGCGATCGATGACGTCAACTCCGACCTGTCGAAAGAGCGGCCGATGGATCGCCTCGTGTGCGGCGACGTCGGCTTCGGCAAGACCGAAGTCGCTCTGCGCGCGGCGTTCCGTGCCGCGCTCGCGGGCAAGCAGGTTGCGTTGCTCTGCCCGACCACGGTGCTCGCGCAGCAGCACTACCGCACGTTCGAGGCGCGCCTGCGCGACTACCCGGTCGTCATTCGCGCGATGAGCCGTTTTCAGGGCGAAAAAGAGCAAAAAGAGACGATGCTCGCCCTCAAGGAGGGCAAGGTCGACATCGTCATCGGCACGCACCGCCTGCTGTCGAAGGACATCCACTTCAAAGACCTGGGGCTGCTCATCGTCGACGAAGAGCAGCGCTTCGGCGTCGTGCACAAGGAGCGCATCAAGCAGATGCGCACCAACGTCGACGTGCTCACCCTCACCGCCACGCCCATCCCGCGAACGCTGCAAATGGCCGTCGGCGGCCTGCGCGACTTGTCGCTCATCACCACCCCGCCCAGCGATCGCCGCGCGGTGCGCACGATCGTCACGCGCATGGACGACCAGGTGCTGCGCGACGCCGTCACGCGCGAGATGTCGCGCGGCGGACAGGTATTTTACGTCTACAACCGCGTCGAGGGGCTCTACGACAAGGCGAGGCGCCTGCAGGAGCTCGTGCCCGAGGCGCGCATCGCCGTGGGACACGGACAGATGACGCGGGCGTCGAAGGAGGGCGAGACCGGCGCGCTCGAAAAGACGATGATCGACTTCGTCGAGGGTCGCTACGACGTGCTCTGCGCCACCGCGATCGTCGAGAGCGGGCTCGACATTCCGCGCGCCAACACGATCCTCATCGACCGCGCCGACCTGTTCGGGCTCGCGCAGCTCTACCAGTTGCGCGGTCGCGTCGGCCGCTCGAAGGAGCGCGCGTACTGCTATCTGATTGTGCCGCCGTTCGACGTGATGACCGACGAAGCGCGCGCGCGCATCGAGGCCCTCGAGCGCCACACCGAGCTGGGCAGCGGCTTTCAGATCGCCTCGCTCGATCTCGAGCTGCGCGGCGGCGGCGATTTGCTGGGCGCCGAGCAGTCGGGCGCGGTCGCGAGCGTGGGCTTCGAGCTGTTTTGCCAGATGCTCGAAGAGGCGGGCGCCGAGCTGCGCGGGCAGGAAATCGTCCACGAGGTCGACACCGAGCTTTCGTTCGACGTCGCCGCGCTTTTGCCCGAGGAATACGTCGGAGACGTGGGCGTGCGGCTGTCGCTCTACAAGCGGCTCGCCAGCGCGATCGACGAGGCGCACGTGGCCGAGATCGCCGAGGAGATGGAAAACCGCTTTGGTCCCCCTCCCGAGGACGCGCGCCGCTTCGTGGCGCTGATGGGGCTCAAGACCGAGCTGCGTCGCTTGCGCGTGCTGGGCTGCGAGGCGAACTCGCGCATCGTCACGCTCCACCTGCGCGACGACACGCCCCTCGATCCGCGCAAGATCCTCGAGCTCGTGCGCGCGCCGCGGAGCGCCTACCGGCTGACTCCCGACATGCGGCTGTCGCGCCGCTTCGATGACGCCGCGGGTAACGGGATCACCCACTGCGAGGCGCTGCTGTCTGAGCTCGCCAAGTGTATGAAGCCGGGCTGATCGCGAAGCTCGCGCCATCCGCGGCCCGACGCGCTACGATTGCCGCCATGAAATTCGTTACGGCGCTCGGCCTGTCGGCGGTCACTCTCGCGCTTGCCTCTGCGTGCTCGTCATCGACGCAGTCGCAGCCGGTGACGTTTCACAAGGACGTCGAGCCGATTTTGCAGGCGCACTGTCAGAGCTGCCACGTCGCGGGCGGGATCGCACCGTTTCCGCTCGTGACGTTCGCCGACGCGAAGCCGATGGCGCCGATGCTCGCGGTGGCGACGGCGTCGAAGAAGATGCCGCCGTGGGGCGCGACCGAGTCGGCGGCGTGCGCGCCGCGATTTGGCTGGACCCACGATCCCCGGCTGTCGACGGCGCAGATCGCGACGCTGGACACGTGGTCGAAGACCGGCACGCTCGAGGGCAACCTCGCCGATGCGCCGCCGCCGGTCGACGCGCGCCCGGGCCTTCCCGGCGTGCAGATGGAGCTTCAGCCCGCCGGACCCTACTCCGTGAGCGCCACCAGCAGCGACGCGTTCCGCTGTTTCGTGCTCGATCCGAAGCTCGCGCAGGACACTTGGGTGAGCGGTGCGAACGTCATTCCGGGCAACGCCGAGATCGTTCACCACGTGATCTTGTTCACCGATCCGGCCGGCGAGAGCGCGAAGAAGACGCTGGGCGCTGACGGGGGCTACGAGTGCTTTGGCGGCATAGGCGTGCAGGATACAAGTATCTTGATGGCCTGGGCGCCGGGCATGCAGGCGCAGGAGTTCCCCCCCAACGTCGGCACGAAGCTGACCGCCGGAACGCAGCTCGTCATGCAGGTGCACTATCATCCGCATACCGTTGCCGCGGCCACCTCGGACAAGCCCGACCTGACCCGCGCGCAGCTGCGATTCAATCCTGCGACTCCCGAATATGCGCTGGTGAGTTTGCTGCTCGGAAACTTCGACAAGACCGAGAAGAACGGCGACGGGTTCGTCTACGATTCGAGCGATCCGCAGGCGCTCTCGACGTTTGTGATCCCGGCGGGGGCGAAAGACCGGACGGTGACGCAGCGGGTGACCCTGCCGCCCACGCTCGACGGCAAGAACGCGCTGCCGACGCTTCGCATTTACGGTATCGGCGGGCACATGCACTGGGTCGGAACGAAGGTCGAGATTACCGCGCACCGACTCACGCCGCTCGATCCCGAGCCGCAAGACGAGTGTCTGCTGGGCATTCCGAACTGGGACTTCAACTGGCAACGCGTTTATCACTACGACACCGATATCGAGACGCTGCCGTCGCTGCGGCAGTTCGATCAGGTCACGCTGAAGTGCACCTACGACAACACGCTGCAAAATTCGAAGGTGCAGCTTGCGCTCTCGCAACAGGGACTCAAGCAGCCGGCCGACGTGAAGCTCGGCGAGACGACCCTCGACGAGATGTGCCTCGGCATCTTTCAGCTGGTGGCCAAGGTCGCTCCCTGATTCAGGTGGCCGGCGGCTCTCCGAACGCTGCGCGCACGTGGTTCGCGCGCCCGAGAACGGTCGCGCGCGCGGCCTGAAATGCGGGCTCTTCGCGGAGCGTCGCGAGCGTGGTGCAGCGGTCCATCCATTCGAGATCGAAGAGGCCCGATTCGACTGCGCGCTCGATCGACGCGATCGCAGCGGCGTGGTCGACCACCAGCGCGAAAGCCTCGGCCGAGATCTGATGATAAGCGGACTTGGCGCGCTTGGTCCCGGGTATCAGCGCGAGCAAAAGCTCGGACGCGGATCGCTGCTCGTCGGTCAGGTTCCGCGAAAGGATCGATCGGCACAACGAGAGCACGAGCGGCGCTTGAACCGTGGTGCTCTGCTCGAGGATGGGGATGAGCGTCTCTGCCATGCGCGCGTCGTCTCGCCAGGCCGCCATGCGCACGAGCAGGATCCACTGCACGGAGCGTGGTTCTTTTGTGTTCAGCGCTTCAGTCGTCCAGCGTTCGACCGCCTCCCAGTTTCGATCGAACGCGTCGAGCCGCGCGCGCAGGGCCACGACGTTGCCGAAGCGTGGCTCGAGCGCCAGCGCTCGTTCGATTCGCGTTCGGGCCGCGCTCGTCGGCCCGGTCTCGGAGAGCAGCTGCGCCGCACGCTCCCAGGCATCGGGGTGCAGCGGCGAACGACGCAGGGCTTCGGCGATCAGGTTTGCGCACCGCTGGAGGTCGCCCTCGTGCAGTGCGATGGACGCGAGCGCCACGAGCGGATCGGCGGCCAGCGGCGCGAGCTGTTGCGCCCGCAGCGCAGCGGTGCGCCCCTCGTCGAGGGTCGCCGTCGAGGCCACGGGCATCCCGAGCATTCGCGCGACGGCGAGCGCATAGCCGGTCGCGATGAGCGCGTCGTCCGGCGCGCGGTCGCGCGCAGCCAGCAGCAGATCGCGCGATTTCGAGACGGCGTCGGGCGCAAATTTGAAGAACTCGTGTCGACCGCGCAGGTATAAATCGATGGCCTCGGGATCGGTGGTCCGCACCCGCTCTGGCTGGGCCGCTACCGTAAGCGCGGTGGCGATCTCGCGGGCCGCTTCGTCGGCGATACGAAGCACATCGGCGCGGGCGCCGTCCCATCGTTTGGCCCAGAGCTGAAAACCGTCGGTGACGCTGAGCAGCCGCGCCGAAACCCGAAGGGCGTCTCCTGCGACGCGCACCGATCCGTCGACGACGACTTGCACGCTCAGCTCGCGCCCGAGGTCGCGTGCATCGCGTTGCGTGCCCTGCAAGTGCGCTACTGCGCTTCTCGGGCGCACGCGAAGGCCGGCGGTCATCGACAGCGTGTCGATGATGTCGTCGACGAGGCCCTCGACGAGATAGTCGTCCGCCCCGGCGCTGCGGAAGGGCAGCACGGCGACGGTCTTCGCGCTGCTCTGTGCCGACGCGTCGGGCGTGCGCGGCGCCAGCGGTAGCGGGTTGGCGAGGGGCGGCAAGAGCGTCGCCCCGGCGAGGCAGGATGCGACTTCAACGGCCGACGACGGGCGATCTTGCGGCGCGCGCGCCATGCAACGCATCACGAGGTGCGCGATCACGTCGGGCAGGTCGGTGCGGGCCGGGCGGGGATCCGGCGGCGGCTTCACGAGCCGCGCCGCGGCGATCGCGAAAATCGACTCGCCCTGCCACGGAAGCTGCCCCGTCAGCATTTCGTACATCATCGCGCCGAGCGCATAGATGTCGGCCCGCGCGTCGACGTCGGGCTGCGCCTCGACCTGTTCGGGAGACATGTACGCGGGCGTTCCGACCGCCGCTCCCATCGTGGGATGCGCGACGCCCGGATCGACGGCGCGGGCGATGCCGAAGTCGGTGATGACCACGCGCCCGGCTGGCGTGACGAGCACGTTGTCGGGCTTGAGATCGCGGTGCACCACGCCCGCTGCATGCGCTGCTGTGAGGCCCGCGCAAATCGTCGTCACCGTCTCGATGAAGGTGTCGATGGGCATTGCGCCTTGCCGCGCGAGCAACGCAGCGAGCGACTCTCCGGCGATGAGCTCCATGGTGAGAAAGCGCTCTCCGTTGTGCTCGCCGAGGTCGAAGGTGCGCGCCACGCTCGTATGGGTGATCTTGCGCGCGAGCTTCACTTCGCGACGAAATCGCTCGACCATCGAGGGATCGCGCGCCAGCTCGGGGCGGAGAACCTTGAGCGCGACCGTTTCGTCGAGCTCGCAATCGCGTGCACGATACACCGATCCCATCCCGCCGACCCCGATGAGGGCGAGGATCTCGTACCTCCCCGCGAGCCTTTCCGGCGGCAGCGTCGCGCCCGGGGGCGAGCTCAGCACCGCCGGGTCATCGGTAGCCACGGTCGCTGCGAAGCCCTCGGCCGGCCCGCGATTCACGCGCGGCTCACAGGTGCCCGCCGCTGGCGAGGCACGCGGACTTGAGCGTCTCGAACTCTTTCTGTCTTCCGTTGGCGAGCATCACCTTCGCGGCTGCGCAGGCGGGGGGCAGCGCGGTGGTGGCGGGCGGCGCCGAGGCGGAGGTTGCAGGACGCGGAGCGACGCCCGGCTTTGCAGCGGCGACGGGCGGCGGCAGCGTGTGCGCGAGCGGCGCGAGAGGCGCGAGCGGCGCCACGTCCCCGGACGAATCGGCCGGCGCCGGCGACGAAGGCTCGGCCGCGGCGACCGTGCCGACCGCTCCCGAAGGAGCCGCGTCGGGCAGCAGCATGTCCGCGTTCTTCTTGCACGCGCCGAGCGCGCTCAGGCTTGCGGTCAACACGCCCCAGGCGATGCACTGCTTGATGTTCACAGGTGGCCTCCCGCAGCTTCGCAGGCTGCCTTCAGCGAACGAAACTCGCGCTCCCTGCCGTTCGCGAGCATGACCTTCGCGGCGGCGCAGGCCGGCGGCAGGTGCGGCGGCGGCGTGGGTGGTGCGGTTGCGGTCGCAGTCGCCGTCGCGGGCGCAGTTGTGGTCGCCGTCGCGGTGGCGGTGGCCGTCGCGGTGGCCGTCGGAGCGGCGCCAGCGTCGCGCTTTGCGGTAGGAGCCACCCAGACCGGCGGCGTCTTCGTCGGGCTCAGCGGGGCGACCGGGCCCGGATCGGCGGCGCTCGCGGTCTCGGTTGCTGTGGCTGTAGCCGTTGCGATGACGAGCGACGTGGCGCTCGCCGTTGCGCTGCTCGCAGCACCTGTCGAAGCGTGCCCGGACTGCGTGACAAAATAAGCCACAATCGCGCCCACACTAAACAGCCCGCCGATCGCGAGGACGGCCAAAATCAGGCCATTTCCGCCGCTCTTTCGTGCGCTTTGGGGAGCTTGCTGCGGCGCGGCCGCCTGCGGAAACGCGCTTGGCGTGTAGGCGTAGCTCGACGGCCCCGTGGTGGGGTAGCCCGGCGGAGCCGAGCGGTAGCCGCTTACGGCCGACGGCGTGACGGAGGGCGCGCCGAGCTCGGTGCGTGCGTGCACTCCGGCGGCATCGGTGACGGCGCCCGCGACAGGCAGCACCGCCGTGGATGGCCCCGCGGCTGCGAAAGCCTCGTAGAACGCGCCGGCGGTCGACCACCGGGTCGCGGCGTCTTTCATCAGCGCGCGGGTGATCGCGTCTTTCATCGCGGGCGGCAGGTTCGCGCCATTGGGGGTTGCGTCGAGCGACATCGGCTGCGCGGTCATGTGCGCCGTCGCCCATTCCCACGCTGTGTTGCCGCTGAACGGCAGGCGCCCGGTGAGCATTTCGAACGCCACGACGCCGAGCGAATAGATATCGCTGCGCAGGTCGATCGGCTTTCCGGTGAACTGCTCCGGGCTCATGTAAGGGGGCGTCCCGAGCACCGTGCCCTGCTGCGTGAGCTTGCTCTCTTCGGTGTCGACCGCAGCCGAGCGCTTGGCGATCCCGAAATCGAGCACTTTCACCCAGTCTTTTTGGCCGGCCGAGTCGCAGAGCAGAATGTTCTCGGGCTTCAGGTCGCGGTGCACGATGCCGAGCCCGTGGGCTTCGTCGAGCGAACCGGTCACCTGCTCGAGAATTTTCTTCGCGCGACCGGGAGTGAGCGGCCCCTCTTTCTCGAGTACGTCGGCCACCGTGCGGCCTTGCACGAACTCCATCACGATGTAGAGCTGACCGTCGTCGGTCGTGCCGAAATCGTACACCGTGATGGTGTTGGGGTGCTTGAGCGCGGCGACCGTGCCGACCTCGCGCTCGAACCGGGCGAGCACCTTCGGATCGTGCGACAGGTGCTCGTGCAGCGTCTTGACGGCGACCTTCCGGGTCGTGTCGCCAAGTCGCTGCTCGCCCTCGTAGACGCAGCCCATCCCGCCCTCGCCGAGAACGCGCGTGATTCGATATTTGCCGCCGACCGATCGCCCTACGAGCGAGTGTTGCGGCGATTGGCCCTGATCGAGGTTCGTCATGAGACCGCAGATCGTACTAGAGCCGGGCCCGATCCGCTGCCAAATGTCCTTGGGTCAGCGCGGCGCCGTTCCGAGGGTGCGCATGTGCTCGCCGACCTCGCGGCGCAGCCACGGCGCTTGATCCGGCACGTCGTAGAGCGCGCCCGGGTCAGCGTTGGGCGGCGCGTACGACTTCGACGACGCGGCGTTGCAGCTCACCTTCGTGGTCAGCGGCGCGTACGTATACGGAGTGAAATCGGGCGTGCTCGTGAAGGCGTCGAACGGCACCGCGGCCTCGGCGGCCCGAGCGTTGTTGTAAGGCTTCGCAAACAGATGCGCGAAGAGCTTGTGAATGGCCGCGCTGTCGATGCGCGAGTGACTCACGTAGCCGCGCTTGACCCACGGCGACGCCATGAAGAGCGGCGTTCTGTGCCCGTCGACGTGATCATAGCCGTCTTGAGGGTCGTCCTCGGTCACGATGAGCAGCGTCGTGGGCCACGCGGGCGAGTGTGACAGCGCGTCGAGCAGCAGCCCGGTGGCCACGTCGTTCATCGAGATCATCAGCTCGGAGGTCGGAGCGCCGGGCGCGTTGCCCAAGGTGTGATCGTTGGGCATGATCACATAGGATATGGCCTTGAGATCACACAACGCCCTGGCGCGCGCGGCGAGATAGCAGGCTTTTTCCTGGTCGGGCACAGTCTGGCTGTACACGATGCCAGGGTATCTCAAGTCGAAGCCCTGGTTGCCGGCGCCGATGATTTCTCCCATGTCATCATAGGAGACATGGTTGCGCTCGGCCCACAGAAAGAGCCCTCCCTCGACTGGGGAACCGAACGTGCGATCGAGCCCCGCTTTGGGCGTGCGAACGCCGCGTCCCCATGCCGAGCTCCAGGTGCGCTCGATGTAGTCGGTCGACCGCCCAAAGCTCGTCCACACATGGCCCTGCAGCGACTGCTCGGCGCTGATCGCGTAGTTGTCGAAGTTGGTGAAGGTGCGGGCGATCGCGCGCGCGTTTCTCCAGTAGTCGTCCATCTTGCCGGGAGACATCACGAGGGCCGGGTCGCCGTCGACGCCGGGCAGATCGCCGAAGACCGAATCGAAGGTCTTGTTCTCGCGAATGACATACACGACGTGCTCGATGCGGCTCGAAGGCGCGCCCGTGTTCGTGGCCGGAACCGGGAAGTCGTCGGCCCCGCCGCCGCATGAGACTTGTGGAAATCCCTCCGCGGCGGTCGACCGCCTCGATGCCTCAACCGTCGCGGTCATGGCAGCGAGGTCGCCCGGCTGCGGGGGGGCGATGACGGCGATCGTGCCGAACATCGTCTCCGGGACATTTTCTGTGAGGGTCGGCCCGCTGCTGTGGCCTTTCGCCGTGACGACCACGAGGCTGCCGTCGGGCCGCACCCGCACCGCGGTCGGAAACCAGGAGGTAGGGATCTTGCCGAGCGGTGACAGTGGCGCTGCGGCCTCCGCGTCATAGGCGTACACCCCAATCGCGTTTTCGCCCGACAGCGTGACGTACAGTCGTTTGAGCGTGTCGTCGTAGCTCATGGTGCCCGGCTGCGCGCCCGAGGCGCCGCTGCCGACCGCGAGGGTCTGGACCGGCTTGTTCGTCGGGAGATCGTAAAGCCCGATCGCGTCATCCCCGCTGAAAACAGCGGCGAGGTGCTTGCCGCCGAGAAACGCGAGGCCTTCGGGGTTGCTGCCGGTCGGGAGCCTGCTGGTGATCGCCGCCGAGCTGGCGTCGACGCGAAGCAGCGCGCGTCCGTCGAGCGAGGCGATCCAGTAACCCGCGCCGCCCGGATCATACGGATCGCGCGTTACGCCGAAAATCTCGAGCGAGCCCTGCAGGTCAATCGCGGTCTGCACCTTGCTGGTCAGGTCGATGACGCGCGCCTGCCCTTCCGCGGTGGACGACGCCACAACGAGGGTCTTGCCGTCCGCGCTCGTGGCCAGTCCGCCGGCGTACCAGGCGTTGCGTCCGGTCGCAGATTTACCGAGCGAAAGATCGCCGGCGGGATCGCGCGCGAGGACTCCCGACGCGAGGTCGATCGCATAGCTGTAAACTTTTCCGTCGGCGCCGCCGGAGGCGAGCACGCGGTTCGGCGCGACGAATGCGAGCCCGACGTCGAGCTGGCCCGCGGCCTTCAGCGAAGAAATGAGGCCAGGCTTGTCGGCGGCTACCGCGTCGAGATCGACCGAATACAGCGCGTTGTCGCGAACGCCCGCGTCGAGGGCGACCGCGAAGCGTGTGCCGGGCACGAGCAGCACGTCGCTCACGAAGGCGCTCAGAATGCCCTCGCCGTGGAGAACCTGATCGTGACCCGCCGGCTGAACGAAGTGACCGTCGGGAATATAAAAGCGCCCTGGAAGCGCAGGGTCCGGGCCGAGGCGCTTCGCGGCGACGCCCGTCGGAGCGCTGGCGACGCACTTGCCCGTCGCGGCCACGGGCAGCGCGGCTCCGTCGTAATTCCCGCACGCCGGCGCGTGCTCCATCGCGGCCCACGGTCGCATCGCAGGGCACTCCCACTGACGCTCCGGCTCCGAGCACGAGCACCGGAACGCGCAGGAGCGCACCGCGTCGCACTTGAGCGACGTCACGTAGCCGTCTGGCGTTGAAAAATCGGCGCACGCTTCGGGCGGCGGCGCGGGCGTCACGTCGTCGGGGCTTGTGTAGCTGCAAGCAGAAAACGCTGCGATCGCAACGGAAATAAGGGCTCGGCGCATGGCCTGCGATGGTAGCGCATGTGCGCCCCGACTCGCTCGTTTGCAGTATAGTTCGCATATATGAACCGCGTTCTTCTGGGTGCTTTGGGCGTATCGATCGTCGTCGCGTGCGGCGCTGAGCCCGGGGGCACCGTCGGCGCAGACAGCGGCGGCGGCGAGGTCGACGCAGCCAGCCCGCCGCCGGGCGATTTTGACGCGCAGCTCGCAGACGCGGGCGCCGTGATTCCGACTGCGAACATCACGTCGGCGCGCATCGACCCGGCCGACGCGACCATCACCCTGTCGCCGCCCATGCAGGCCACGCAGCCTTACAAAGTCTGGGCGGTCATCAACGGGCAGGGGCCCGAGGTCGACATCACTTCGCGGTCTGTATTTTATGTTCCCGACAACTACCTGGTAGGTGGGTTTCCCGCGAACGGCGACAGCACGTTCACGACCAACGCGTCCAGCCCGCGCGGTGGCCAGCTCACGGTGCAGGCCCAGGCTGCGAACTCCGACGGGACGCTCTCCACGCTGACGACCTCGCTCACTGTGCAGCTTCAGGCGGAGCTCGCCTCACCGAACGGCAGCCCCGCCCTTCCGAACAACCCCGCCTCGCTGTTCGGTGGTCCGACCGATCCTGCGCGGGCGCCAAAGCTCGTCTATCCCAACGATGGAGTGATGGTACCTCCCAACCTTCACCGCCTCGAAGTTCACTGGCAGCCGGGCAACAACGCAACCACGCTGTATGAGATCTCGTTTACGAGCAAACTCGGAGTCATTCGCTACTACTCGCGATGCGGCGCGAGCCTGCCGTCGGGCTGCGGCTTTGAACTCGACGACACCGGCTACGCCTACGTCGCCGAGTCGAATCGCGGCGCCGGCCCGGTCACCCTCAAAATTCGCGGAACCGACGACGGCGGCGCCTCGTTCGGGGAGTCTGCCGGGTTCCTGGTGACCTTCGCCGAGAGCGACGTGAAGGGCGGCCTCTATTACTGGAACACGTCGTCGGGCACCCGCATCATGAACTTCGACTTTGGCAGCGCGCAGCTCGCGCCGACCGTGTTTATGGCGCCCGGTGACTATGGATTGCCGGGGGGCCAGTGCGTCGGGTGCCACGCGATCTCGCGCGACGGCAAGAAGCTCGTCGGCTCGCTCAATGGGCAATACGGCGGGCAGCAGGTGTTCGCAAACGACCTGTCGAAGCCGACCAACCCGCCGCTTCCCGCGCGCACCGATCCCACCTTTTTGGCCAAGGCCGGCGACAGCACCAATCGCGTGCAGTTTGCATCTTTCAATCCGAAGGGCGATCGATTCGCGTCGATTTTCGGTGACACCGGCAACCTCACCGAGCGCTTTACGCTGTGGATGAACGACGGCACGACCGGCGCGCGCATTCCCGCGGAGAGCATGACGCTGACGTTCGAGCCCGACCACCCGGACTGGGCGCCCGACGGCAACACCATCGCGATGACGCACGTAGGCATTCACCAGACCTCCCAGCGCCCGCTCAACTGCGGCGTCGACATCATCCAGTGGAACGGGAGCGCGTGGAGCGCTCCGCAGGCGATCGTCGATATTGCCCCGGGCTACAATCGCTACAACCCCAGCTTCGTTCCCGATTCGTCGTTCTTCCTCTTCTCGGAGTCGACCTGCCCTGGCGGCGTCAACACCAGCGGCGACTGCGACGGCGACGCCGATCCGAGCGCAAAGACGTGGGCCGTGAAGCCCACAGTGGCCGCCCCCCGCGTGCTGCTCGCGAAGGCTGCGGGCCCGGGCGTTGCCGACAACAACAACACCAACCTGGGAGATACCTTCCCGCGCAGCGCGCCGTTCAAGAGCAAACAGGGCTCCGGCTCGCTCTACTGGTTTACGGTAGCCTCGCGTCGCCTGCCCGGTCTGCGCGGCACTGCGGGCGCGCAGAAGTTGTGGATGTTCGCCATTGATCCGGCCCAGGTGCTCGCGGGCAACGACGGCAGCTATCCTGGGTTTTTCCTGCCGTTTCAGGATTTCAAGACCTCCAACCACATCGGGCAGTGGACCGAGCAGATTGTGTCGAGCAACCCGCCTCCGCCCTCTCCTCCGCCGCCTCCGCCTCCGCCGCCTCCGCCTCCTCCGCCAAACCCGAACTGAGCCGCGCGGGCTGTCAGGGGACGAAGACCTTCGCGACCTTCGTGAGGGTCGCGCGCGTCTCCACGAGCACCGGGGCAGAAATCTTCGCGCGTGCGATCAGAAGAAGCGTCGCGCCGATGGCGAAGTCGGTGCCGCCGACGGCGCCGATCGCGACGCCGTAGCCGCGGCTGAAAAAATGCTCGAACGCGAAGATGGCGCCCGCGTGGGCGAGCATCAGCGCAAACACCATGAAGACGAACGCGAGCGCCGTCATCGCGAGGCCGGTGAGCACCCGCACGAAGTCGTCGGTCGCCTCCCGTTTCGCTGTGCTCAGGTGAGCCTTCAAGAGCAGCTCAAACGCTCGATACAGCCGAAGCAGCATGCTGGCAGATTCCTTTGGTTCGTCGTCGCGTTTGGCGGGCGACTCCTCAGTCACGACGGCGCGTCCCGCCCATCAGCAGTCCGAGGATGACGCCGAGTCCGAGCGCCATCAGCACCGTCGTCCAAATGTTTTCGCGGGCCTTGGCCTCGACGGGCTCGAGCCGGGTCGACACGCGCTTCGCCTCGGTGGCCGCGAAGCCCTCGAGCCGCTTCACCGCCGCCATGAGGTCGTCCACCTGTGACGACACCGCCGCGCGGAAGTCCTTGCTGACGGGCTTCGGGCTGGCGGCCTTGTCGGCCTCTTCGTTCGGAGCGTAGCTGTCGTCGGTGTCGGCCACGTAGGACCTCCCCAGTTGTGAGAAAATCGTTGTCGGAAACGCGCAGCGTCTCACGCCGCGCCGGCGAATGCCAAACTATCGGGGCGCAGCCGGCAGCGCGTGGAGGGCCTGCCAAACCTGCGCAGAGAGTCCGGGCTGGTTGTCAGGGCTCGAAAAATCCCACCCCTCGGCGGCCTTCGCGCCGCTCGTGCCGCCGGGGTTGCACGAGGCGTCGGTGTACTTGCGCGGAACGTAGTCGAAGGGGGCGTAGTCCGGCGTCGAGGTGAAGATGTCGAGCGGCAGTGGCGCGTTTGCGAGCACTGTGTTGCGGTACGGAAGGCCGTAGATGTCGCTGATGAGCTTGTGCACGCTCGCGAGATCGTAGTGCGCGTGCGAGACGTAGCGGCGCTTGATCCACGGAGACGCAAACAGTGCGATCGTGCGGTGAACGTCCACGTGATCGCCGCCCTGTGAAGGGTCGTCCTCGACTACGATGATGAGGCTGTCTTTCCAGAACGGGGAGTGCGACAGGGCGTCGACATACATGCCCGTCGCCTCGTCGTTGGTGGCGATCATCACCGCTGGATTCGGGCGCCCGGCTTCGAAGCCGAAGGTGTGGTCGTTGACGAGCCACGAATAGGTAAACTGTTTGGGGTCGCACATCACGCGCAGCCGCCAGGCTTGATAGCAGGCGCCGACGGTGTCGGGCTGGGCTCCTGATGTCGAGCCGCCGGGCCACTGGGCGTCGCGTATGGCGAGGCCGCCGATGAACTCACCCTGGTTGTCGAGCGAGACCTTGCTGCGCGACAGGAACTCGAAAATGTTGCCCTCGGCAGGTGTCGTGTCGCCCCCGACGCCGGGCGAGCTCGTGGCGCCCCATTCTCCGCGTCCCCAGATGTTGACCCAGCGGCGCTCGGCGTAGTCGGTCGTGCGGCCGAACACGGTCCACGCGTGGCCCTGAATCGACTGCTCCGCGTTGATGTAATAGTTGTCCATCTGAGAGAACTGGCTCGCGATCGCGAAGGCGTTCGGCCAGATCGCGTCCATGTTGCCCGGGGCGAGCACCAGATCGGCCTTGCCGTCGACGCCGGGCTGCCCGCCCATGATTCCGTCGAACGTCTTGTTTTCGCGAACGATGAAGAACACGTGCTTGATCTGCTGGCTCGGTCCGTCCTCGGGCTTCTGGGAGATCGGGAAGTCATAAGGGCCGCCGGCGCACTCGACTGTGGAGTACCCAGTCATGCCCGCGACGTTGTTTTGGGCGTCGACCACCTTCGTGGCCGCGGCGAGGGCGGCGGCGTCCATCATGGGTACGGCGGCGATGCTGCCGGCCATGCGCTTGGCCTCGTCGGCGACGCTCACGGGGTACTGCTTGTCGTCGCTGCCGATTCCGTGACCGCGACCCGACAGCACGAACACGGTCCCGTCCGCCGGATCGACGCTGATCGCCGTGGGCCACCACGCCGTTGGAAACGCGCCGATCGGCGTAATCGCCGGCGTGGTGGTGTCTACCGAAAATACGCCCACCGCGTTTTGCTGCGCGAGCGTGACATAAAGCCGCTTGCTCGCCGCGTCGTAGGCGAGGGTGGTCGGACTCGGGCCGTGCATCGGGGTCGCGGCGATTTCGGCGGCGACCTTGTTCGCGGGGCGATCGATGAGCGACAGCGTGTCTCCGAGGGCGTTCGCGACGACCATCCAGCGGTCGTCGATGAAGGCCACCTCCTCGGGTTGCTGCCCTACGGCCAGCGCCGAGACTGATTTCGTGTTCAGGTCGAGGCGCACGAGGCGCATCTTCGAGGCGTCACTGCTCAGGACCTGACCGGTCCAGCACGTCGCGTAGAGAGTGCTGCCGGTCGGGTCCGCAGGATCGAAATGCAGGGAAAATACATCTTTCGAGCCCGCGTCCAGGGTGGCCGTGACAGCGCCGTAATTCGCAGCGTCGACGCTGACGACCAGCACGCTGCTGCTCGCGGCCTGTGCGACCACCAGCGTCTTGCCGTCGGGTGACGCGTCGAGTCCGCTCGGAAACGAGCCCGACGGGAGCTTGATTGTCTTGTCGCCGCGCTTGCTGAGCGCGCCCGTGGACGCGTCGAAATCGTAGGCAAAAATAGAGCTCTCGTGCGATCCGCTCGATGCGTACAGGAGCTTGGTGGCGGGCACGTAGGCGAGGCCGTAGTCGAGTGAGGCGGGCGGCGGGTACGTGATGCGCGCCACCTCGGCCTTGCCGCCGCTTTCGAGCAGGGCGGTGTCGATGACGCGCAGCGAGTGCATCTCGTAGCCGTAGTCGCTGACCACGATGAAGCGCGTGCCGGGTATGCGGAGCATCGACGACGGAAACCCGCCGTCGCTTTGGAACAGGAGCTCGCGCCCGGCCGGATCGAGGCGGCGGCCGTCGGGAAGTACGATGGGGCGCGCGACGATCTGGGCTTTCGCGAGCGCGCTGCCCGAAGGCTCGGTCGCATGGCATCGCCCCTGAACCACCACGGGATATGAGGCGCCGTTGAAGTCCCCGCACGCGGCAGCATGCGGGATCGCGGTCCAGGGGCCGAGCGACGGACAAATCCACGGGGTCTTCACGTCGGCGCAGTCGGTGCCGCATTCGAGCACGCACGATGCGTTGTTCTTGTCGTAGAAATCCTCGGGCGCGCCGAGCGGCGCGGGAGCGTCGGGGGTGGAGCCGCACGCAGCGATAACGGCAACCAGCGCGCTCGGGATCAGGGTGTGCTTGCGCATTGTGTTTCAGCCTCCTTCAGCAGTCGCGTCGGCCGAGGCGTCCCCGGCGGGTTGGGGGGGCGGCCATGGGAGGGCCCAGCGCTGACCGGTGGCGCGATCCCACAGCTGCAGTCCTGTCCCGCGCGGCGTGGCGGGGAAGACGACGCCGATGCGTGTCTTGAGCTTTGCGGCGAGCGGATCGCTTCCGCTGTCGACGTCGGGCGCCCCCAGCAGCGGGAAGTCGAAGCGCACCCGCTCGATGAGCGTCGGCCCCTCATACAGCTCGAGCGCGAAGCGTCCCATCGCGCGCGGCGTGGTCTGCGGCGCGCTGAGCTCGAGCCCGTGCGTGCCGACGAGGAAGACCTCGCCGCGATCCCAGCGAAGGTCAAACACCCACTGGCGCCGCTCCGTGAGCGGCGGAGGATCCGGCGGGGTACGTGTAATCTGCAACCCTGCGTCGGAGGGGGCCCAGGACCCCGCCTGTGGCGCCGCGGCGGCCAGCGCCGTGAGCGCGGCAGTCAGCGCGGAGAGGATCAGAGCGACGAAGGTGCGCCTCATGTTCAAGCCACGATAGCAGAGGCGTCTGCGGCTCGCGCCGTCGCGCGCTGCCGGCACAGGCTTGTCACAGTCGGGCCGCGCGACCCCGCCGGATGCTACGAAGAGCGGATGCCGCCGCCGCCTGAATCGATCGACGAGCTCCTCGCGCGAGCGCGGGCCCTCGCGGGGCTCCGCGTCTCGCAGTTCGCCGCCATTCGCGGCGCGCCCCTGCGCACGAAAGGGAAGGTCGGCGAGGCCCTCGAGCGGGCGCTCGGCGCGTCGCCTGAGCGCGGCGCCACGCTCGATTTTCCACAGCTCGGCGTGGAGCTCAAG
Organism: Myxococcales bacterium; assembly: GCA_947473045.1. GTDB lineage: Bacteria > Myxococcota_A > Polyangia > Polyangiales > Polyangiaceae > JANYHY01. The sequence goes on from CANJCO010000035.1 coordinate 50,614, forward strand.
ACGGTGCCGGTAACGCCCGAAGGCCGGCCGCGCGAGTCGACGTTCGTCTGCGCCGTGCAGCTCTCCGATGCCGACCGCGCCGAGTGGGAGTCGTCCTGGGTGCGCGCAAAGCTCGCGCGCGTGCTGTGGATTCCCATCGTGCATGACGCTTCGGGAGACAAGACCGTGGGACACGCCGTGTTGTGGTCGCCGTCGGCCGATCAGCAGGCGGTGCTCCGCGCCGACTTCGAAGAGCTGCTCGGCACGATCGCGATCGGAGGCATCGAGGGCGTCACCGCGCACATGGGACGCTGGCTGCAGCTGCGTCCCAAGGCCGCCGACGGCCGCGCGCGCACACTCGCCCTCGGCCCCGACCAGCAGCTCGTCGCGACCACGCCGCGGGGCTTCTATTTGCGCACGCGATTCACAGGCGCCCTGCTGCGCGATCCGCTCGCGCTACCCGAATGAAGCCAGCGGCCTGCTAGCAGGCCGTTGAAGAACGGCCTGCTATCCTTTCATCTCGGGGAGGTATGCACCTCCCCGCCCCGAAAAACGCGGTTTTTCGGGGTCCCCACCCCACGCAATTGACTTCGCCAATTCCTAGCAGGGTGTTTTTCAACACCCTGC
>CANJCO010000036.1 GCA_947473045.1 Myxococcales bacterium
AGCAGGGTGTTGAAAAACACCCTGATAGTAATTGGCGAAGCCAATTGCGTGGGGTGGGGACCCCGAAAAACCGCGTTTTTCGGGGCGGGGAGGTGCATACCTCCCCGAGATGAAAGGCTAGCAGGCCGTTCTTCAACGGCCTGCTAGAACCGCTGTTCGGTTGAAACGAAGAAGCCGGATCTCCCAGGAGGTCCGGCTTCTTGGTTTTGTGCAGCGAACCGTCGCTACCTGCTCTCGAGCTTTTGGGACTGCTTGATGACCATCGACTGCGAGCCCTGCTTGGGCACCGTGATGGTCTTGCTGTTCGACATCGAACCCTCGGCCCTGGAGGCCACGCCGTCGAGACGCAGATCGACCACGTAGCTTCCGGTGCCTTTTTCTTCGAGCATGGCGCCGGGCGGGAGCTGCTCGTCGTCGACCGCGCGGCGGGGGCTGCTGAGGGAAGTCTCGGCTCTCACTTGCGCGGTGGTCGCAGTCTGCGCGAGGAGCGTGTAGCTCGTGACGAGCTTCACGCCGGTCTGCGGATCGCCCGAAGCGCTGGCCCACTTCGCGCCGATGCCCACAGGCGAGCCCGGCAACGGGGCGATGAGAAACTCGAACGACTGCACGACGAGCGGCAGGATTTGCTGCGCCATGCGCGGGACCTTGTCGCTCGCGAGCTTGACCTCGCCGACCTCTCCCGACGAAGACGCATCGAACCCCGCCTCGACGCCGACCATCGACTTTTCGAGCATCGCTTTTTGCTGCGCGGCCTGAGGCACCGTGGGGGGCAGCGCCACGTCGACCTTGGAAATCTTGATGTCGAAATGCGTCTTGCCCTCGGGAGTCCGGGCCTTTGGCGTGATGACATAGGTAAAGGTGATGGGCGGTTGATCGCCCGCGCCGGGCTGACCGGGGGCCGACACCGAGAGCGTGATGGTCGAGGTGACCGTCGCGGCCCTGCCGAGGGCGAAGGCATACTGCAATTTGGCGCGCGGCTCGGCGCCTGGCTCCGTCACTTGAATCTTGCCGGGCGCCGCCTCGGGCCCCTCGCGCGGCTCGCCGCCGTCGGCAGCCCCGGCGCCTGCGCTGCCGCCGTCGCCTGCGCCGCCGTCGAACGCGACCTTGAGGTCGGCCGCGCCGCTCGGCGATGCGAAGAAGGAGTTGTAGACGATGTCGCTCGGGATCGGCTCAGGCGCCGCGGGAGCCTTGGTCGCCTCCTGCTTTGGCTGCTCTTTGCAGGCGAGGAGCATCGGGAGCAGGGCGGCGGCTACAAATAGGGTGCGGCGCATTTCGGCGCGCAGCTTGTCGCGAGGCGGCCCCGCCGGTCAAGCGGGCTTTCGTGGGCGCGCGCGGTCAAGTGCGGTATCGCTCGGCAGATGAAGTTCCTCGTCATGGGCGCGGGAGGCATCGGCGGGATCGTCGCCGCGGGTCTGCACGAGGCGGGCCGCGACGTGCTCGCGTTCACGACCAACGGCGCCATCGCCGAGGCAGTGCGACAAAACGGCTTTCGTCTGCGCGGCGCAGAGCGCTCGAGAGCCGTGCGCGGACGCATCACCACCGCGCCGCCCGAGGGCCCGTTCGATGTAGTTGTATTATGCACGCAACCTCCGCAAGTAGAAGAGGCCGCGGCGATGGCCTCTCGCGCTCTCGCCGAAGGCGGTGTCATGATCTGCCTGCAAAATGGGCTCTGCGAGGCGCGTGTCGCGAGGGTCGTCGGTGCGCACCGAACGCTCGGCGCGGTGGTCACCTGGGGGGCGGCGATGCCTGAGCCCGGCGTCTACGATCGCACTGCGCGGGGCGGCTTCGCGCTCGGCTCGATGAGCGCCGCTTCGCAGCCGTCGCTCGAGCCGGTCGCCCGCGCGCTCGCAGCGGTCGCCCCCGTGGAGCTCACGTCGAACCTCGCCGGTCGTCGGTGGAGCAAGCTCGCGATCAACGCGGCGATTAGCAGTCTCGGGACGATCGGCGGCGATCGGGTGGGTGCGCTCATGCGGCACGCGTTCGTGCGGCGCCTCGCGCTCGAGGTGATGACCGAGGCCGCCCGGGTCGCCCGTGCCGAGGGGGTCGCGCTCGAGCGCGTCTCGGGTCTCGACCTCGACTGGCTCGCGCTCGGGGAACACGAGGCGCGCGGCTCCGCTTCGCCCAGCCTCGCCGCGAAGCACGCGCTGCTTTTGGGCGTGGGCATTCGCTACCGGCGCATGCGCAGCTCGATGCTCGCCGCCATCGAGCGCGGTCGTCCCCCTGCGGTCGATTTTCTCAATGGCGAGATCACGCAGCGAGCCGCCGCTCACGGCATCGCAGCGGGGCTCAACGCGGCCGTTTCCCGTGCTGTCTGGGCCATCGCCCGCAACGAAATGTCGCCTGGCACGGCCGCTCTGCGATCCTTGTTCGACGCGTCGCAGGCGAAGCGATGAGCACCACGAAGACCGCGACCTGCATGCTCTGCGAGGCGGTGTGCGGGCTCGAGCTCAAGGTCGACGGCGACCGGTTGTTACGCGTGGTGGGCGACGCGCGCGATCCGTTCAGCCGCGGCCATATTTGCCCCAAAGCCGCCGCCATCGACGACGTACGGATCGACCCTGATCGGGTGACGTACCCGATGCGGCGCACGCGCGGAGGCGGCTTTTCGCGCGTGAGCTGGCGCGACGCGCTGGGCGAGGCGACCGATCGCCTCTCCAAAATCCGCGAGGCCCACGGGCGCCACGCCATCGCCACCTACGTGGGCAATCCGCTCGCGCATTCATACGGCGCGCTGCTCGGATCGATCACGCTGCGGCAGGCGCTCGGCACGCGCAACAACTTCTCGGCGACGTCGGCCGACCAGCTCCCGCACATGCTCGCCTCGCTCGAAGTGCTCGGGCATCAGCTGCTGCTGCCGGTGCCCGATATCGACCGGACGCAGTTCATGCTCATCGTCGGCGCCAACCCCGTCGTGTCGAACGGCTCGATCATGACCGCGCCGGGCGTGAAGAAGCGCCTCGAGGCAGTGCGCGCGCGTGGCGGAAAGGTCATCGTCATCGATCCGCGTCGCACCGAGACGGCGGCGATCGCCGATGAGCATCACTTCATTCAGCCCGGCACCGACGCGTTATTTTTGCTTGCTGTATTATACACGATATTCGCCGAAGGGCTCGCGCGGCCGGGCAGGCTCGCGCCCCTCGTCGACGGGCTCGGCGCCCTCGAGGCTGCCGCTGCGGACTTTTCTCCGGAGTCGGTCGCTCCGGTCACCGGCATCGCCGCGGACGTCACGCGCAGGCTCGCGCGTGAGCTGGCTGCCGCGGGCGGCGCGGCTTGCTACTCGCGGATGGGCGCGTGCACGCAGGAGTTCGGAGGGCTGACCGCCTGGCTGACCCTCGCGATCGATGTCGTGACCGGAAACCTTGATCGCGCTGGCGGCAACATGTTTCCGACGCCCGCCGCCGACCTCATCGGGCTCGCGAGCGCGCTCGGAAGGCGCGGCAGCTTTGCACGCTACCGTTCACGCGTTCGCGGGCTGCCCGAGTTCGGTGGCGAGCTGCCCGTGGCCGCGCTCGCCGAGGAAATCGAGGCCCCCGGCGACGGCCAAATCAGGGCGCTCATCACCATGGCCGGTAATCCCGCCTTGAGCTCACCCAACGGTCCGGCCGTCGAGCGCGCGCTCGCAAGCCTTGAGTTCATGGTCTCGGTCGACGTGTACATCAACGAGACGACGCGCCACGCCAACTTGATTTTGCCACCGTCTTTTGGCCTCGAGCGCGATCACTACGACCTTGTATTTTACGCCCTCTCGGTTCGAAACGCGGCGCGGTATGCGCCTGCAATCTTCGCGAAGCGAGGCGAGGCACGCGATGACTTCGACATCGCCACCGAGCTCGCGGCGCGCCTCGCGTCACGCGCAGCGCGTGGCCTGCGCGGCTGGGCGACCTTCGCGAGCGTGCGCGCCGTTCAGGCGCTCGGTGCGCGCCGGATGCTCGACGGCCTCCTGCGCGCGGGGCCTCACAAACTGTCGCTCGCGAAGCTCAGGGCGTCTCCGCATGGCGAAGACCTGGGCCCCCTCGAGCCGAGGCTGCCGAAGCTCCTCGGAGCCGATCGCCGCATTCAGATCGCGCCGCGCCTGTTTCTCGGCGATCTTCCGCGATTGAAGCAGCGCCTCCTCGCGCCGCCGCTCGCGCCTGGAGCGCTCGTGCTCATCGGCCGACGCCATCTTCGCAGCAACAACTCGTGGCTCCACAACAGCGCGCGGCTCGTCAAGGGGCGGGCGGCGTGCGTGCTGCTCATGCATCCCGAAGACGCGCGCGCGCGAGGCATCGCCAGCGGCGGCGCCGTCAACGTCCGATCCCGCACGGGCGTCGTGACGGTCGTCGCCGAGGTGTCAGACGAAATGGGCCGCGGCGTCGTGAGTCTGCCTCACGGTTGGGGGCACCACCGGCAGGGCGCGCAGCAGTCCGTCGCGTCGTCGCGCGCGGGGGTCAGCGTCAACGATCTCACCGATGAGCAGTTCATCGACGCGCTCACCGGAAATGCCGGGTTCAGCGGCGTTACGGTCGAGGTTGCGCCCGCGCCCGCGCCCTGAAAATCGCAGGCGCAGAGTGCGGCGCCGATCGCGTCGCCGGCTGCGGCGGCCGCGCGATGAGAAGGCGCCTAAACTGCAAAGAGCACGAGCAAGACGCAGCGCACACTGGAGCCCCTTCGCGTAACGCTGACGTGCACCGAGGCGTTCGCTTCGGCGGCGGCGCCGACGTTGGCTACGCGCGCAGGGTGATGGCGCGCGGCACGAGCTCGATTGACACGGGCAGGGCGCCCAGAGGCTCGCCGTCTACATCCAGAAGAAAGAGCGATCGCGCCTCGTCGTCGAGCAGCTCGAGCTCGATCTTTTCGCACGAAAAATGGGTCGTATGCGGGCCTGCCAGGTGCGAGCCGTCGTAGATCCGCTGCGAGTTGACGAGGAACGCGAGCTTGTTCTCGGCGCTCATCGTGACAACGTCGAAGCGGCCGTCGTCGGGCTTCGCCATCGGCGCGACGTGCATGCCCGAGCCGAAGTACTCGCCGTTGCAGACTGCAATCATCAGCGCCTCGACCTCGCGCACCGTGGTGACGCCGTCGCTGGTGACTGTGCAGCGCACCTTGGTGATCTTCGAACGCAGCAGCGCTCGAACCGAGGCCACGTAGTAGGCAGCCGTGCCGCCGAGCAGACGCGAGCCGGTGGCCACGTACTGGTCGACGAGCCCGCCCAGCCCCGCCGACAGGATGTTCACGAAGTGTCGGGTGCGGGGGGCGCCATCGTGACCGGTGAGCTGTGCGCGGCCCACGTCGATGGTGCGCTTGCGGCCGCTCGTAAGCGCTTCGAGGTAGCGGTCGAGGCGGTGCTCGATGCCGAGCGTCTTGCGAAAGTCGCCGCCAGTCCCCTGACCGATGAGGCCGAGCTCGACGTGGCCGCCGGCCTCGGACCGCATGACTCCATCGACGCAGTCGGAGAGCGTTCCGTCTCCGCCCACTGCGACGATGAGCTCGCGACCATCGCGCGCAGCAGCCTCGGCGAGCGCTACCGCGTGCCCGGGATGTTTGGTGTATTCTGCATCTACCGGGCCGAGGACGCGCTCGGCCGTGGCGCGAAGCTCCGGGAACGTGCGCTTGGTGCGACCTCCGCCGGAGGCCGGGTTCACGATGAAGAGCGGCTTCATCGGGCAGAAGGCCAGATCACGCCCCGCGCGCGCAGATCGTCGACCGTGTCTTGAAGGGTCGTCATCGGGTCGCGCGGCAGCCAGCCGAGATCGGCCTCGGCCTTCGCGCAGTCGCAGTACCAGTAGTACTGCGCGAGCTCGATGCTCACGGGATCGACTGGCAATTCGAGGCCGATTTTGCGCATCGCGCGCTGAAGGATCGAGGCGCCTGCGCGCGCGAATTCGGGGGCCCGCGGCATCGGAAGCAGGGGAGCCTTCACCCCGCCCACGCGCGCGATGCGGGCGAAGAATTCGCGCATGGTGACGTTGCACGCGCTCACGAGGTAGCGCTCGCCTGGGCGCCCCTTGTCGATCGCGAGGCGCATGGCCTCCGCGGCATCGCGCGCGTCGACGAAGGCCACGCCGCCGGGCGGCACCGCGGGGATCTTTTCTTCGAGCAGCTGACGCACGTCGCCCGTCGACGAGCCCTCCCGATCGCCCGGTCCGAGCAGCAGGCTCGGGTTGACCGACACGACCGCGAACTCGCTTGTGCTCGCGCCCAGCGCTGCCTGCTCGGCGAAGAGCTTGCTGCGGTAGTAGGGCCACTTGTTTATCAGGCCGATCGGCGTCTCGTCGGTCTCGACCGCGATGTGATCCGGATCGGCCGACACGGCCACGGTGCCGCTCGTCGACGCCACGATTGCACGCGTGACGCCTGCCGCTTTGCACGCGGCGAGCACCGACATCGTGCCAGCGCGGTGCACGCGGTCGAGGGCCTCGGCGTCGCTCGGATCACGCGAGACCTTGCCCGCGCAGTGAAGCACCACGCTGCACCCCGAGGCCGCTTCGGCTACTGCGGCTGCGTCGAGAATATCGCCCTGTTTCACCACGGCGCCCCTGGGCGCGGCCCCGCCTCTGCGACTCATCGCGACGACCTCGTGGCCATGCGAAAGCAGGTTCGCGACCACGTGGGAGCCTAAAAATCCGGTGGCTCCGGTAACAAGGATTCGGCTCACGATCGGTTCCTTCATGCGGCGCGGGCAGGCGCTGCGTCAGTTGAGTTGAAAGGCCTTTTGGAACGTCTCGAGGAGCGAGACGTCGTTGCTCTTGACCGCGCCGCTCAGAAACTCTGCGACCCCTGGCACGTACGATTCGCGGACGATGCGGGTGAACAGGTCGGCTGAGGTCTTGAGCACGCAATCGGCGGAGCCTCCCTCGGGCTTGCCGAGCTTGATCTCACAGCTGGTGGGGGAGACCTTAACCGTCCACTTCGACAGCTCGTCGCTGCCGAGCGTGAAGTAAAACGACACCGCGCGGTCGACGGCGCCCGGCTTGAATTTGCCCTCCAGCTCCTGAAAGAGCGTCACCATCGGGTGCTCCTTTTTCGGGGCCGCCCTCTCGCCGTCGGTCACCGTGCGGAGGTCGAGGAGGCCGCCTTCTTTGAGGGAGACGATGGCGAGCCGCGCCAGACGCGAAACCTCTCGGGACGCATCGGCGAGCGTCTTGCCGTGCGTGAGCCGTCGCAGATCGTCGATCGCGAGCGGCAGGCCGATTCGGGCGGTGATCTCGCGCTTGAGCGGCACGGTCGCGCCCTTCGGCATCGCCTCGTAGGTGCCGCCCAGGTAGATCGGCAGCAGGTCGACGCCGTGGGTCAGCGCCAGGTGCCCGACGAGCGGCTTGAAGTCCTGAAGCTCTCCCGTCGGCGTGCGCGTGCCTTCGGGGAAAATGAGCACCGTGCGGCCGCTGCCGATGACCTCGCCGGCCTGCCGCAGACTTTGCCGAACGCCGCCCTTGCGATCGATCGCGCGCAGATTGGTGAAGTTTTCGAAGAACGCGCGCTTGATGCCTTGATCGAAGAAGTAGTCCTGCGCGGCGAGCGAGACGATGTCGCGGCCGTAGTCTCCGAGCGCGTGACGCACGAAGCCCATGTCGAGGTGGCTCGTGTGGTTGGCGATCACGATGGTAGGGCGGTTGTGGGGGATGAACGCGCGCCCGCTGACGCGCGGCTTCATGACCTGCCCGTAAAATACGTCCTGCAGCCTTCCGATGACGCCCTTCGCTGCGTCCTGTACCGGCTCGGGGAGCACCACGTTCTTCGCCTCGCGGCCTTCGATGTGCGCGGCGCGCCGCTCCGACTTCGCCTCGCGTCCACGCGCCGCCCCGAACAACGCCTCGACGTCATCGACGGTGCGGCATGCCTGAAGCTGCTGCGGATCGATCGTGCGCGACTTGGATTCGAGCGCTTCGAGCAGCTCAGTCAGCATCAGCGAGTCGAACCCGAGATCGCCCGCGAGGGTCGCGGCTCCGGTGAGCTCGAGCGCGGGACGCCCGCTCACCGCGGCGATCGCGGTTCGTACGGCGCTCGCGTGCGCGGCGTCGCCCTCGCTGGTCGTAGTCGTGGCGGCGATCAGCCGTCGCAAGGTGTCGGTCACCTCGTTGCGCTTCACCTTCCGCGTGGCGGTCCGGGGCAAAGGTGCATCATACAAGTGAACGATCGACGGCTGCTGGTGGTAGGGCAGGCGCGCGAACGCCTGACGAAGGGCAGCCATCGCGCGCTCGTTGCGCTCTGCGCGGGCATCGACCACCGCGTCGCCGAGCGAGGACGGCGGCGGCAGCGAGTCGCGCGAAGGGGTGCCCGCAGGAACGGCGAGGCAGGCGACGCGCTCACCACCGCGCGGCGCTTCGACTCCCACGATGGCCAGCTCGGAGACGCCCTCGATTTCGCCGAGCGCGCGCTCGATGTCGTCGGGATACACGTTTTCGCCCGTCGACGTGACGATCACATCTTTGATGCGTCCGACGATCGACAGGCGCCCTGATTTGTCGAGCTTGCCGAGGTCGCCCGTGCGCAGCCAGCCGCCGTCGGCCATGACCGCGCTCGTGGCGTCATCGTCGGTGTAGCCCGCCATCACGTTGGGGCCCTTGGCCAGCACTTCACCGACGCCGCTGTCGTCGGGCGCGTCGATTTTGATCTGCACGCCGGGCACCGGCTTGCCGACGTTGCCGGGCTTGCTGCGCGCCGAGGGCGACGCGACCGTGAGCACGGGCGCGGCCTCGGTGAGCCCGTAGCCTTCGGTCAGCTGAAGGCCGAGGCCCGCGAAGAACTCCTGCGTCTCTCGGGGGAGCGCGGCGCCGCCTGAAATGATGGTGCGCAGGCTCCCGCCGAGCGCGTCGTGCACCGGCGCGAAGAGGAGCTTGCCGGCATCGACGCCGAGGGCGCCCGCGAGCTTTCGGTTGGCCTCCGTCGCGAAGTCGAAGGCGGCGGCGACCACGGGGCCGCGCGCTTCGAGCTTCGAGCGAACGCGCCGTTCGATGAGCTGCCACAGCGCGGGCACGCCGACCATCGCGGTCGGACGCGCGAGCTCCATGCCGAGGTTGAGGCGGTCTGCGTTGATCTCGCCGAGGTAGACTACGCGCGCTCCGCGAGAGAAGGGCAGCAGCAGCCCGCAGGTGAACTCGAAGGTGTGGTGCAGCGGCAGTACGCTGAGCACGCGGTCGCGATCACCCAGCGGAAAAATCGGTGCGAGCGCCGCGATGAGCGAGGCGAAATTCTTGTGCGTGAGCCGCACGCCCTTCGGCTTCCCGGTGGTGCCGCTCGTGTAGATCAGGCTGGCGATGTCGTCGTCGAACACCTCGACGTCGGGAGCGCCGAGCCCTTCGCCGGCGGCCGCGATCGCGTGCAGATCGACGAAAGTATAACGCGGGTATTGTGCACGTATCGCGGCGCCCGATTTGGCCTCGACGTGCGCGTCGGCGATCACGATCGACGCGCCGCTCTCAGCGAGCACGTTGGCGAACGGCCCGGCCTCGATTTCGGGATCGACGGGTACGGCGGTCGCGCCGGCCCTCAGTACGCCGAAAAACGCGACGGGCCAGTCGGGATGGTTCTTCCCGGCGATGGCGACGCGGTCTCCCTTTTTGACGCCCATCTCCGCGAGGCGCGCTGCGACGGCGCGCGCCCGGTCGCGAACGTCGGCGAAGGTGACGCGGGTCATGCCCACGGTCTCGCCGTTGTCTTCGTGGATGAACGACAGCGCGACCCTGTGTTCGTGGCGCTCGGCCATCTGGTCGACGAGGTGCACCAGCGTCTCATGCGCCGCGAGCGCCTTCTTCTCGCGCTTCATGCGCGCGTCCATTTCGGGAACGATCAGCTTCTCGACCGCCGGCATGTGAACGCCGTAAAACCAGTCGGCCCAATCGAGCTCATCCGGGGCCCAGCGCAGCTTGACCTTCCACGCGTCGTCGAGGCGGGCGTAGGCCGCGCGCGTGTTGGCACAGGAAAACGGCCCGTGCGGCCACGTCGAAAACGGCGCGAAGAGGTGGAGCAGCTCGCCGATCTTCTTTTGGCCCGCCGAAAACCCTTCGAGCGCGCTCGCCGCGGGTCGCGCGATGCCGCCCACGGCCCCGGGGGCCGCCTTGAGCATCTTCGCGAGGGAGCGCGTGGCTTTCGCCATCGCGGGCGCGCCGATGCGGTCGATCGTCTCGATCGAAACGATCGAAGGCTCGATGTGCGCTTGCACGTAATTCAGCAGCGGATTGCCGCCGCGCTTCTGAAACGACTTGCGCTTGTAGAGCCCCATCAGCTCGCCGAGGCGATAGGTCGTACACGGGTTCAAATCGCTCGAACCCAGCTGATAGACAGGCTTTGCGTCTCCCTCGAGCAGCTCCGCGAGCGCGAGGATCATGCCGACCGCGACCATGTCGGTGGGGATGAGGTCGAGCGTTGACTCGTTGCCCGGCAGCTGGGGGGCGCCTTTGAGCACCAGGTAGATGAAGGGCACCGTGGTGGAGATGCCTTCGTTCCAACCGCGATACGGATACGCGTCGGTCGTCTCACAACAGGCCGGGCGCGCGATGGTGAATTTCAGCCCGCTGCGCGCGATGATCTGCTCGCCGATGCTCTTGGTGTAAGTGTACGTGTTGGGCCATCCCCAGTGCGTCGCGCGCTCTGAGCCCGCCTCGATGAGCTTGTCACTCACCCAGCGTCGTCGCACCTTCGCGAGCTCGTCATCGAGCGCCTTCCCCTCGGTCGGCTCGCCGCGAGACAGCAGGTTCTTGCGGGCTTTTTCGAGAAACTCGCTCTGACGAAAGGCATCGTCACAGCGGTGGCGCGCCTGCGCGATGAGATCGAGGCAGTCGGCGATTTCGCGCTCCGGAGACCACAGGTCGCGCCCGAGCTCTTCGCAGCGGGGGAATGGATACGTGAACGGATCGACCTCGAGGATCGGGCCTTTTCGCAGCCCCGCGACGTAGCACGTGCTCGTGTGAAACAGCGGCACGTCGCCGAGCGCGCGCGCAAGCGACACGAGATTTTGCGAGCCGAACGCGTTCGCGTCGAGCGCCTCGTCGAGGGGGGGATTGAAGTCGACGACGCCGGCGACGTTGACGAGCGCGTCGACCGTGCCTTTCAGTTGGTCGATCAACGCCCCGTCGACGCCGCAGTTCTCGCGACCGACGTCGCCGTTGATCGGCGTCACCTTCGTGCGCAAAAATGCGGCAAATGCGTCGCCGCCGCCGTGGCTCTCGCGCAGGGAGCGCAGCGCGTCGCTCGTCGCGATGTCGCTCCAGAAGCGCTCGTCGCTGGTCTTGCCCTTGCCGGCGCGCACCATCAAAAACACCTGCCCGATGTTCGGGAAGCGCTCGAGGAGCATCGCGAGAAACACCTTGCCCAGGAAGCCGGTGCCGCCGAGCAGCACGAGGCGCGTGCCGTCGAAGATGCGCTCCACATCGAGGCCCTCGCGCGGCGCGGGCGCGCTGGTGGGGCGGTTCACGAGGGCGGCAGGCGAGGGCGTGGCGGTCGACATGGCACGACCCTTTTGGCTGGGGCGCGGAGGCCTGTCAATGTAGAGCGATTTACGCGGCGGGCTCGCCGGGTGGGCGCCCCGGCTGCGGTCACTTGCAGTCGAACTTGGTCCCGTCGGCGGCGGCGAGCTCACAGCCCTTTTTGCAGGCTTTGTCGAGGGCGAACACGCCGGCCGTGCAGGTCAGTCGGCTCTTGAGGTCGCCGCTGCACGCGAGGCCGCCCTCTTTGAGGCAGGCGTCACCGAGCTCGGCGAGCGACTGGTCGCACCCGGCCTGGTAGTGGCTTCGGCCGTCGCGGCCGTAGCTGTTGACGTCGCACTTGAACTTGCCCTTGCAGGTGGGGCCGGGGACGAGCTTGCCGCCCTTACAGACGAGGATGATGTCGCCCTTCGGATCGCAGGCCACGGCGAGCTCGGGGTCGTTCGCGTCGCAAGGCTCGCCCACCATGCCCACCGAGCGATCGCAGTTGGGGCTGGTCTTGATCGAAATGCACTGCTTGCGCCCGCGGCATGGATGAAACGGCACCATTTTCCCCGCGGTACACGCGAGCTCGGCGGTGCCGTCCTCGGTGCAGGCCGACCCCTTGATGCAAACGTCGCCTTCTTTTGCGAACGGGTTTTCGCAGTGAGCTTCGCCGCGATCGTCGACGACGCAGCCTTCGCCCGCGCACCGCGTGACGAACGCGAGCTTGCCGTTTTGACACAGCAGCTTGGCCTTGCCATCGACGCTGCACGCCCCTGTGTTCTCGGCGACGCACGGATCGCCCACGTCGGCGCGCGTGCTGTCGCAGGTCGTGGCGCCGTTCGCTTCTGCGCAGCCCGCGGGGCCCTTGCACGTCTCGAGCGTGTACACGCCGCCGGAGCAGGCGAGCCGCGACGTCGGGGTCTCACAGCCCTTCGCGTGGCCGGAGCAGGACGTGCCCGGCGTGGGCTTGCAGGCGGCGACGAGCAGAGCGGCAGCGGCGAACAGAGAGGCGAGGCGCTTCATGCGCTCGCACGTTACAGCAACTGCGCGGCGTGTTTCAGCCGATTTCAGTCCTCCCGACCTCAGGACTGCGAAGCGCCCGGCGCGCCGAAAATGGCCGCGGTCAGTTGCACTTCACGAGCGGCGCGAGCGGCGCGAAGTTCCAGCCGTCGTTCGGGGTCTGCGTGTCGACGTCAGTCATCGCCTTGTCGAGCGCGCCCTTGATCGCGCTGTAAGTCTGGTCGAGCTTGTTGGTCTTGTCGGTGGTGGCGACGCAAAGAAATTTCTGCGACTGGCAGATGTCGAGCGTCTCGCACCCCGGGGCCGCGGGCGCGATCGCCGCGAGCTCGAGGTCGCCGTAGAGCGCCACGCCGCCGATCATGACGAGGCGCACCTGCTTCGGCGTCGCGGCGACGATCGCGTCGTAGGGCGCGCCGACGTTGCCGGTGAACACTGTGAGGTCGGCCATTGCGCCCTTTTCGATGGTGCCGATGACGCCGCCCAGCGCGAGCACCTTCGCGGCGTTCTTCGTGGCCATCGTCACGAGGTCCTGCGTCGTGAGGCGGTTGCCGAAATTCTTGTTGTCCCAGTCGTCGGCGAAGCGCAGCTCGTCGAGCAGGTTTTGGCTGCCGCCCATCGACCAGTCGGGCGCGATCGCGACGAGCACGCCGGCGTCGAGCGCAGCAGGCAGGTCGGCGGTCTTGCCATAGAGGGCGACGTTCGACTTCGGCGACCACGTGAGCTTCATGCCGGCCGCGCCCATCTTCGCGAACTCCGCCGGCGTAAATGCGGCCCCGTGCGTGATGGTGGTCTGCGGCGCATACAGGCAGCCCGGCGGCGTCGAGCCTGAGCCGAGCGTGGTGAACTCTGCGAGCGCCTTCGCGTCGAGCCCCTCTCCGCAGTGCACGAGAAACGCGTCGGTGGTCTTGCTCGCGAAATTGGCGCACACGCCGGTGGCGTTCGACGGCGGGAAGATCGCGCTCGTCTGGACTTTGTCGCTCCCGAGTCCGTTTTGGGAGACGTCGACCGATCGCGCGAGCGAGCCGAAGCAGGCAGCGCTCGTGCCGGGGAGGCCGACGATGCTGGTAGTGCCCGCGATCAGGCCTTTTAGCTCGCCCCATTTGTCGAGCTCGCAGCGCAGGCTTCCTTGTGCGTTGCCGTAAGGCGTGTTCGCGCACCATGTCGGCTTGCCCTGCGAGTCGTTCGCGAGGCACTGCTTGACGTCGAGCATGGCCTGATAGCGTGCTTCATTCGGCCACTGGTCGTGGTCCTGATAGGGCATCAGCGGCAGCCAGTCGGAGTCGTCGAAGACGTCGAACAATATGTGGTTGTGGGTGTCGATCAATCCGGGCGAAATCACCCCGCCCGTCTCGACGATCGTCGCGCCGCTCGCGCCAGGCTCGCCCGCGCAACCGGCGCCCGGGGCCACGCAGGTGATCTTGTCTTTCTCTACGAGCACCTGGCCGACAATGATCTGATCGGGGGTGACGATCGTCCCCGAAAGCAGGATGCGATCCTTCGCGCCGACGATCACGCTCGCGTCGCCCGCGGGCGCGTCGATCCCGCCATCGCTTCCGCCTCCGCCTCCGCCGTCGTCCGAGGCTTCGGGGGGAGCGATACGGTCGGCGCGTACGCCGGCGTCAAAGGGCGTGGGGAGAATGAGATCGTCGCTCCCGCACCCCGCCCATACCAGCGCGAGTGCAGGAACCACCGCGAGCCCGGAGCCAAGCAAAAGTCGCATCCGCGCAGTCTAGCGGAGATCGAGGCAAATCGCCCCGTGCGCGTGTCACTGGGCCAAAATGAAGCGAATCGCGATCAGACTGTGACGTCGGCCATCATGATCGGCGAGAAGTGGAAGCACGTGATGTCAGGCGACGCGGGCGCGGTTTCGCGCGCCATGTCGAGCGCCTGCGTCATGGTCTTGGCCGTCTCGTAGCCGAACAGCTTGGGCATGTACTCGTTGTCGGCGCCAACGACGATGACGCGCCCGAGCCACTGCCGGCCGGCTTCGCCCCAGTACCACATGAAGAAGGGGTGCGCCGGGTGGTAGGCGTGCCCGGTTCGGTACATCTGGATGTAAGCGGGGTTCGACGCGAACTTCGCCTCGAAGCGCTTGTGGAGCTCCATCGCGTCGCGGGTCTCGGGCAGCAGGTTGTGCACGAACTCGATGTAGGGGGCGTGGTGGTTCTTGTCGAACATGTCGGTCATGGGATGGGTGATGATCATGGTCCCACCCTTCTTCACGAGCGGCTGCCCACGGTAGCAGTTGAAAATGTAGCCCTGCGCCAGCACCTGCACGAGCAGGGGGTTCAGAAACGAGTTCACGTTGTAGGGCGAAATGTAGGGAATGCCGGCGACCATGATGTCGCACTGACCCTTCACGGGAACGAGGTACTGCTCGTACGACTTCTTCAGCGTCTGCGCGTGCACGGCCTCGGTCTCGCCGGCGAAGACCCCCGTCACGCCATAGGGTGACGGAACGCGCGAAAATATGGCCTGCCGTGCGGCCTGCGGCGTGCGCGCCAGGGTCGCGGTCAGCGCCTTGAGCCCAAAGCGCTCGGTCGCCGTGAGGTCGTCTTCGTTCTTCGCGAGGAACTCGAGTGGACGATCGAACATGCGGTTGTTCACCGTGGTCTCGATCGTAAACACGTTGAGGTTCTTGTTGGTGATCTTGCCCATGCGCTCGACGCTGGAGTTCAGCTCGCTCGACTTTGGGTCCATATAGGAGTGGCAGTTGCGCATCACGCGGGGGTTGTGGTGCGCCTTGAGGCTGCGGTAGCCGCACAGCCCCACAGACACCGATTTGTGACCGCCATCCATGGGAACCAGGTTGAGGTTCACATAAATGAGCAGATCGCTCTCGACGGCCTTCTTGTTGAGCTCGACCTCTTCGCCCAGCTCGGTCGTGCCGACGTACTTCATGCCGTCGGGGTCTTCGGCGTCGTGGTTGTAGAGGCGGTCGGGGTAGTAGGCGCCGTGAATGCGGTCGCCCACGATCCAGCGAATCTCGTCGCTCGTCATGCGGCGGTGCACGCTCGTAGCGATGATCATCGTTACGTCGTCGACGCCGTGGTCGGCGAGCTGCTGGAGCACGATGGTCAGCACGCGCTCGCGAATGTCGGGTCGCTTCATCGGCGGCAGCGGCAGCGAGATGTCGTCAATGGCGATGACGACCTTCATGCCCGGACGCAGCTTGGCGTGCAGCGGATCGGAGTTGTGCGGGTGGTTGATCGCGTAACGGATCGCGGCGTCGACGTCTTTGAGCGCGGCCATCGGCGGGCGCGGGTAGATGACGCGCGTCCCCACCGGCAGATCGACCTCCATGAGGCGATCGCCGTAGAACAAAGTGCGGGGTGCGCTCTTCTTGTCGAGCGTGACGACGAGGGGGTGAGTCATGTTGTTACTCAGGTGCGTTCGAGCGTGAGGACGGGCCAGCCGTAGGCCTTTGCGAGCATCGCGAGGCGCGTGTCAGGGTTCACCGCCGCGGGGTGACCCACGACGCTGAGCATCGGCACGTCGGAGTAGCTGTCGGAGTAGGCGAAGCAGTCGTCGAGATCGTGGCCGCCGTCGCGCGCGTGCTGGCGAATGAGTCGAGCCTTCTCGGGCCCTGCGACGACCGGTCGCAACAGGCGGCCGGTGGCGTAGCCGTCTTTGACCTCGAGGCGGTTGGCGATCACGCCCGTGGCTCCGAGGTAGGCGGCGAGGCGGTCCATCAGAAAATCGAGCGCGCCGCTCACGAGCACAACTTCCTGCCCCTCGTCGCGGCAGCGTCGCACCAGCGCGCGAGCATTCGGAAAAAGCGCGGGTTTGATGATCGTGTCGAAGCACTCGTCGGCGAGCAGGTGCAGGCGATCGTGCGAAGTGCCGGCGTAGGCCGAAAACAGCAGCTCGTTGAACGTGCGGCGGTCGCGCAGCTCGGCCAGCAGCAGCTGCGGCGATCGCACAGCCGTTTGCAGCAGCTTCGCAGCGCTCGCGAGCGGATTGTGCTGGTTGACCAAATAGAACAGCGTCGGATGCACGAGGTTCGTGCGAACGAGCGTTCCGTCGACGTCGAAATAGCTGGCAGCCACGGCGGCCGAGGGTTTCGCCTACAAACCCCGGCCTGTCAATGCGTCGCTCCGTTCGCGGCTGCCGCGGGAGACCCTGCGCCTCGATGCGCTTCGCGCAGCGGCGATGGCGGCGGGGCCCGCTACGGCGTCACCAGACCGCGCAAACGTGCCCGCTGTTCATCGCGCTGCCGGCCTTGCACGAAAACGCGGCGGCGAAGGCGGGGGTGTCGGCCATCGGGCCGTTGACGCGAAAGCGAGGCGGCGCGTGCGGGTTGGTGCGCGCGAGCATTTCGAGAAATTCCGGCGTCTCCTTCGAGCACCAGCCTTGCGCGTAGGCCAAAAAGAGCAGCTTTTCGTCGGAGAAGCCCTGCACTTCGCGGTGGGCCTCGGGGTGCGCCTGCTTCCAGGCCACGAGCGCCTCGTAGCCGAGCTTTACGCCGCCGATGTCGGCGATGTTCTCGCCCGCTGTCAGCTCGCCGTTGAGCTTCACGCCGGGGACGGCCTCATAGGCGCTGTATTGATCGACGACGCATTTCGTCGCGGCGACGAAGCGGCTCTTGGTCTGCTCGTTCCACCAGTCGCGCAGGTTTCCATCGCCGTCGAACTGGCTGCCTTCGTCGTCGAAGCCGTGGGTGATCTCGTGTCCGATCGTGTTGGCGCCCTCGTCGCCGATGTTGACCGGCGCGTAGAAATCACGCGAGAAAAACGGGGGCAGCAGCTCGCCCGCGGGCAGCACAATCTCGTTCAGCGACGGGTCGTAATAGGCGTTTACCGTGGGCGGGGTCATCTCCCAGTCGCCGCGGTCGACGGGCTTGCCGATCTTCGCGAGGCGCCTGCGGCGGTCGAAGCGGCTCGCGCTCATGGCGTTGCCTGCATAGGCGGTGCGCGAAACGCTGAAGTCGTAGGTGCGGTAGCGGTCGGGATAGCCCACCTTCGAGCCCATTTTCATCAGCTTCTCGAGCGCCTTGCCGCGCGTCTCGGCGTCCATCCACGGAAGGCCGCTCAGGTCGCGTCGCATGGCTCCCTGAATTTGCGCGACAAGCTCGCTCGCGCGCGCCTTCGAGTCGCCAGCGAACTTCGCCTCGACGAACGGCTGCGCGAGCAGCTCGCCGAGCGCGCCGTCGACGCCGCGCACGCAGCGCTTCCAGCGCGGCTCGAGCTCCTTTTGCCCCGACAGCTTCTGCCGCATGGAAAAGCCTTCGGCCACCATCGCGCGGGTGAGCAGCGGGGCCTTGGTGCGCGCGAGGTGCCAGGTCAGGTACGCGCGCCAGGCGGCAGGCTTCTCGGCGTGCATCATGGCGTCGACGCCCCGGAAATAGCCCTCGTCGTTGATCGAGATGGCCTGCACGTCGGGCTGTCCGATCTGCGCGAAGTACGTGTTCCAAGGAAAGGTGGGCGCGACCTTCGGCAGCCCCGCGCGATCGACGCGGTGGTAGATCTTGTAGGGATCGCGTCGCGTGACCTTCGCCTGCTGGAGCTTCGCGAGCGCAGTCTCGATGCGGAGCACCTGGGCAGCGGCGGCCGTGACTTGCGGCGAGAGGGCGAGCGCGACCTTGCCGTCCGGCCACGAACCCGCGGGTGAGAGCGCGAGCGCCAGCATGCGTCCCACGTGCTCCGTGTAGAATGCACGTACCTCCTTGAGGTTGCCGTCGTCCTTCAGATAGTAGTCGCGATCCGGCAGGCCGATTCCGCTCTGGTCGAGCCCCGCGATCATCTGGGTGGCGTCCTTGAAGTCTTGCTGGGCGCCCACATCGAAGAGCACAAACACGCCCGCGTCGTGGAGCGTCGCGACGGCGTCTGCGAGGCTCGCGAAATCTTTCACGGCGGCGATTTTTTGCATCAGCGGAGCTATTGGCGCGACGCCAGCTTTCTCGATGCCTTCTTCGTCCATGCACGCGGCGTAATAGTCGCCGAGCTTCTGGTCGCGCGGGCTCGCGCCCTTCGCGCTGGCCGCTGTTTCGAGCGTGGCCCGCAGAAATTCCTCGTTCTGCTTTTCGATGGCCTCGGTCGTGCCCCAGTGCGGTTTATCTGAAGGAATCGGCGTATTTTTTACGAAGCCCCCGCACGCGTACGCGAAGAAGTCCTGGCAAGGATCGACCGCGCCGTCCATCCAGTCGGGGACGATGCCGGTCTGCGCCAGGGTGAGGCCCGACGGCGGCTGCCGCGCAGGAGACTGCGCCGACTGCGCGGGAGGCGGCGGCGTGGTCGCCGTGGCCGGCGCTTGGGGGGCTCCTGCGCAGGCGAGAGCGGCGAGCGCGGGCAAGGAGGACGCGAACAGGGCGCGGCGGAGGGTTTTCACGGGCCCGCACGCTAGCACTTCGGGGCCATCACGCTCCGGCGATGACGCTAAGAAACCCTTCGCCGTAGTTCTCGATGCGGCTCGGACCGAGCCCGTGAATGCCCGCGAGCTCGCCGAGGGTCGCGGGCTTGCGTGCGGCGAGCTCGACGAGCGTGCGGTCGTGGGCGATCACGTAGGCCGGCACGCGCTTCTTCTTCGCGACTTCGGCGCGATGGGCGCGCAGGCGGTCGACGAGCGGATCGCCGTCGGGCAGGGCGGCTGCGCTCGCTTTCGCTGCGCTCTTGCGCTTGCGCTCGGTGCGCGGAGGCAGCCGCAGGCGAATGCTCTCCTGACTCTTGAGCACGTCCCAGCCGGCGCGGGTCACGAGCGGCACGGGATGCTCCGTGGCCGTGAGGTCGACCCAGCCCGCGGCGATCAGCGCGCGAAGCAGCGCCGTGACCCACTCGGGGCGCTCGCTCGAAAACAGGCCGAACGTGGTCAGCTCGGTGAACCCGAAGCGGCGCGTGCGCTCGTCGTCCTTGCCGACGAGCATGCTGACGATCGCGGCGAGTCCGGCGCGCTGGTGGGCGCGAGCAACGCCCGAAAGCGCTTTTTTTACGATGAGCGTCGCGTCCTCGTCGGGAGCGTCGTCGACCGACTCGCAGACGTCGCAGTGGCCGCAACCTCCGAGCACTTCGCGCTCGTCACCGAAGTAGCGCAGCACGAAGTCGTGCCGGCAGGTGCAAGCGTCGAGGTAGGTGAGAAGCTCCCGAAAGAGGCGCCAATTTCGCTCGATTTGGTCTTTCGTCGGAGGCGTGTCGCCGCTGCTCATCTCGACGAGGCGCCTGCGCAGCGAGATGTCGGCGCCCGAGCACAGAAGCAGCCCGTGGGCCTCGTCGCCGTCGCGTCCCGCGCGTCCGACCTCCTGATAATACGCTTCGATCGACGACGGCGGCTGCGCGTGCACCACGAGGCGCACGTCGTCGCGGTCGATGCCCATGCCGAACGCGTTGGTCGCCACGATGACGTCGACTTTCTTGCGCGCAAACGCGCTCGACACCTTCGTGCGCGTGTCGGCGGGCATGCCGGCGTGGTAGCCGAGCGCGCGCCAGCCCTTCGATTTCAGGTCCTGCGCGAGCTCTTCGGTGTTCTTGCGGGTGGCGGCATAAATGATCGCCGCGCCCGCGGCCTCGCGCTTGTTCACGAGCGCCCGCTCCAGCTGCTCTTCGATTTCCTTGCGCGCGGCCTTTGGCCCATCGACCCAGCGCGCGGAGAGGTGCAGGTTGGGTCGCGCGAACCCTCTGAGAATTTCGTCGTGCGGGCGGTCGACAAAGCCGAGTCGCTCGATAATTTCGCGGCGCACTTCAGGGGTCGCCGTGGCCGTGCACGCGAGCACGCGATCGGGGGCGAGCTCTTCGAGGAGCGGTCCGATGCGCAGATAATCGGGGCGAAAATCGTGTCCCCACTGCGCGATGCAGTGCGCTTCGTCGATGGCCACGAGCGACGGCTTGAGCCGCTTGAGCAGCTGCGCGAAGCCGCCGTAGGCGAGCCGCTCGGGTGCCGCGTAAACGAGCTTGTATTCGCCGCGGGCGAGCGCCTCCTCGCGGGCGCGCCGCTCTTCGACGGGGAGGGTCGACGCGATGAACGTCGCCGCGATGCCGCGCGCGTGCAGGCTGCGCACCTGGTCTTCCATGAGCGCGACGAGCGGTGAAAGCACGAGCGTCGTGCCCGGGAGCACCGTGGCGGGAAGCTGGTAGGTGAGCGACTTTCCGCCGCCGGTGGGCGCGACGACCAGCACGCGCCGCGAGCCTTCGAGCAGCGCCGAAATGGCGTCGCGCTGCCATGGTCGCAGCTCGCGCAGGCCGAAGGTGGCTTCGAGCGCGACCTCTGCGGCTGCGATGAGTGCGGGCGTCGTCTCCAAGGCGCGCATCATGGCCGCGATCGCTCCGCGGTGCACGCGCGGCGTAGCGACAGGCCCCGGCCTCGGCTACGCTCGGCCCCGATGGGAATCGAAACCAGAGTCGCTTTCGTCGCTCTCGCCGCCGCCGCCCTTTTCGCGTGCTCCGACCCGGCAGCCCCGGCAAAGTCGACGATTCTGGGGCAGCCCGATGCCGAGGCGCCCGACGCGTCCGTTCCGGTCGACGCTGACGTCGGTGTGGACGCCGCCGATGCCTCGAAGCCCGACAGCGCCGCGGCCGATGCGGGCTTGCCAACGCCGAATGTTGGCTGGCTGTGGCATCCTTCGCGCGTCGATTCGGTTCGCGGCGTGGCGACCGACGCCGCTGGCGCCACCTTCGCAGTCGGCGAGTTTACGGGCGCGCTCGTCGATTTTGGTGCCGGTCACATCGCCTCCAGCGCCGATGAGTTTTCGTCCG
Source organism: Myxococcales bacterium (assembly GCA_947473045.1). Classification (GTDB taxonomy): domain Bacteria; phylum Myxococcota_A; class Polyangia; order Polyangiales; family Polyangiaceae; genus JANYHY01. The sequence goes on from CANJCO010000036.1 coordinate 21,086, forward strand.
ACGCGTTCGTCGTGAAGCTCGACGCTTCGGGGGCGCCTGCGTGGGCCGTGGCGATAGGCGGAGCCAACGCCGATGAAGGAGCCGCGATCGCGGTCGATCTGGCCGGAGACGTCTATGTCACGGGCCGCTACGAGTCCTCTCAGGGCTACGCGTTCAACCTCGGCGGCCTGACCATCTCCGCGCCCGTCGGCGCCCAGTACGGCGGGTTCGCCGCGAAGCTCAAGGGCAGCGACGGCTCCGTGCTGTGGGCGATCCCCCTCGCGAGCGCGGGCAGCGGCGTTCGCTTCGCCTGCCGCGCCGCCGCGGCCACGACCAAGGTGGTCGCGTTCGGCTGCGACTTCGACGGCAAGGCGTTCGAATACCCGGGCGGATCGCTCCAAAATCTCGATCAAGTCGCGTTGCGCGCCGACGTCGCCGTGCTCGCAGTCGACCCTGCGACCGGCAAGGCGCTGTGGGCCAACCGGATCGGAACCGCGGGCGCGCTCGACGCGATCGGCAATCTCGCGGCCGATTCAAGCGGCGACGTGCTCGTCTCGGCGACGGTCTACGGAGCCACGGTAGCCGACGCGCTCGGCTCGCTTTCGGCTTCAAAAATAGGCCTTTTTTCGAACGGCGTGCTGGGGCGCATGAGCGCTGCCTCGGGCAAGCTCGCGTGGAGTCGCCTCGTCGGAGGCGGCGCTCCGATTGATGCGCGAGCCATCGGCGCAGACGGTGTCGGGCACCTGTTCGCGACCGGATCGGTGACAACGGCCGGCGATCTCGGGCTTTCTGCGCCGATCACAACAGCGGGGCCGACCGACGCGTACGTCGCAGCGCTCGACGCAAGCACCCGCGCCACGAGCTGGGCCAAGCTCGCCGGCGGAAGCGATCACGCTCCGTTGCCCTTTGAATTTGCCGCAGCGATCGCAGTGGACGGGCAGGGAAACGCGCTCGTCGGCGGCGCGCACTTTTCGACCGACGCCGCCGCGTTCGGTTCGGCGATTCAGAACCCCCTCGCTGCCGGACATCTCGGCGCCGCGTTCTGCGCCAAACTCACGCCCGCCGGGGCGGTGACCTGGTCGTACGGCTTTCCGGCCAGCGGCGTGATGGAGTCATCTCAGGTGACCTCGGTGGCCTTTGCGGCCGGGGGCGCAGCTCGCGTGGGCGGGCTGTGGCAGGGAGCGGCCCGCATCGACGGCGCGATGGCCTACAAAAGCAACCTCGGCGGCAGCACGCCGGCCGGCTACGTGCTGGCGATCAAGCTTTGACCGAGGCGCGCGCGGACCTTTTCGAGCACGCCGACGTCGGCGGCCGGGAAGAGGGCAGGGTCGAGCTCGGCCGACGTCCACCACGCAAAATCCGCGACCTCGATCGCGCGCGGCGGGGGCGATGTCTGTAATATGCACGCTTCATAAAATAGCAAAAGCACGGCCTTGCCCGCGTCCTCGTAGCGATGGAACGCCACCTCGACGATGCCCTTGACCGTGACCTCGACGCCGAGCTCTTCGCGCAGCTCGCGGGCCAGGGCGACGGTAGGGTCTTCGCCTTCTTCGAGCTTTCCGCCAGGAAATTCCCACGCGCCGGCGAGGTGCGCGCCCGCCCGTCGCTGCGTGACGAGCACACGGTCACGCTCGAAAATTACACCCGCGACGACGACGATGGTCCGCATCCTGATTCCGGCGAACGTCGTAGCTCAATTCAGGGCCGCTTTGGGATAACGTGCGCGCCATGCCGACCCTCAGGCCCGAGCCGCACGCTTTGCCCACGCGCCCCCAACTGCCCCCCTCGCTCATCGAGCGCCACGCCGCGAACTACTCGCCCGGCGACGGAAACGCGCCCGGCGCCGGCGGCGCGCCCTTCGCGCCCGGCGCGCCCGGCGGCGGCGGCTTCGACCCGAACGAGGGCAACTTCAAGAAGGGGTCGACCAAGCCGATCATCATCGTGCTCGGCCTCGCGGTTGTCATCGGCGCGGTCGGACTCGGCATCATGGCCGCCAAGAGCGAAGGCGAAAAGGTGACCGTCGACGGCGTGGTGCAGGAGCGCAAAAATATCTACATGTTGCCCAAGGCCGAGCAGCTGCCGAAGTGGCGCGCGTGGGCCAGGCGCGACGACGTGCCTTCGCTTCAACAAGACGCGTTCGCGAACCTGGCGTGGGCGCGCGACGAAGAGGGGCTCAAGCTCATCATCGAAAAAGGCCTCGGATCGAGCGATCACCGCGTGCGCGGTCAGGCCGCCACTGCACTCTACGACTACGGCTCACCGAAGGCCGACGCCGCAAAGCCGCGCCTGCTCGAAGTGCTCAAAGAGGCCGACAGCACCGACAAGCCGCAGATCACCTGGGCCCTCGCAGTGCTCAAGGAGGCGAGCGCGTTCGACGCGGTGCTCGCTGAATACCGCACCGGGCACCTCGGCAGCATCCAGAAGCTCGACGGATCGCCTGCGTTCGACCCCGACGTTCTCGCGGGCATGGTGCCCCTCGACAAACTCGCCAGCTACGCGGGCGACGAGAGCGAGAGCGTGCGCCAGCTGACGGCGACCATTCTGTCGCGCACCGCCGATGACAAATGGACCGACGTGCTCATCAAGCTCGTCGTCGACAAGAGCGTCGAGGTCGCGCGCGAAGCAGCCGTGGGCCTCGGGCGCATCGCCAACGAGAAGGCGATTTCCCCGCTGCTTCAGGCCCTCGACAAGGCGAACAAAGACTCCCGTCAGCGCTTCCTCGAGGCGCTCCGTGACGGCGTCGGCGGTAACGGGCTCGTGCTCGCGCTCAAGAGCATTCAGAAGGGCCACGAAGCGTTCCAGATCAAGCAGCTCTTCGACATGATGAAGGAGCTGCAGGACCCGCGGTCGGCCGACACGCTTGTAAAGTACATCGAATCCAACCCGCACCCGCACTGGAAGACCGAGGCTGCGCTCCGCCTCGCCGAGATCGGCGACGCGCGCGCGGTGCCCTATCTCGCGTGGCGCCTGCAGCAGGATCCGATGAAGCTCTACAGCGACAAAGAGGACGACCTCTTTGCGCGACTTCGCCTCGACGACAACGAGCGCGTCGTAGCCGCGCGCATGATCGCCGATCTCGCGATTTTGCACCCCGACAAGCGCGACGTGATCCGCGCGCAGGCCGAGGACGCCGTGCTTGCGTGGGCGCTCGAGCACCCGCAACCGCACGCCAACGCGATGCGCTTCCTCGCGGTGGTCAACTCGCCCAAGGCCGCTCCCAAGCTGCGCAAGTGGGCGGATCCGACCGATCCGCTGCCGAAGGAGGGGCAGCAGCCTCCCATGCCCGACAGCTTCGCGACTGCCCAGAGCGCGCTGCGATATGTGGGATGGTCCCACGATCCCGAGGGGTGGTCGATTCTCACCAAGCAGCTGACGCGTCGGCCCCCCAAGGTCGATGTCACCATGGAGTCGCTCCAGCAGGGCGGGCTGGCGATCCTGGGCATGACGGTGCGCGGCCTCGGCGTCGGCGCGAGCGACGGCTTCGCCGAATGGGGTGATCCCAAGGCGTTCCCGCTGCTCATGAAGTACATCGAAGACCCCATGGACAACGAGCAGGGCCGCTATCAGGGCTGCTTTGCGCTCTCCTGGGTCGCGACCGACGACAACATGAAAGAGGTCGCGAAGAAGGTTCACGACTACAACAAGCCTGATCCGAAGAGTCAGCTGGTGCGCGGGTGCCTGCTCGAGACGATGATTCACCGGCCGGTGCCCGCCGCTGCTGCCAGCCTCGTCGATCTCATCACGGCGCAGGCCGACACGCAGGTGCGCCATCAGGCCGCGCGCGCGATCGGCTTCGGCGGCGTGGACGGCGCCGTCAAGGCGAAGTTGATGGACATGCTCAAGGACGACCAGCTGCGCGCCGACGCGATGCTCGCGCTGCTCATCGGTGCGGATCCCGACACCGTTCAGCAGGGGCTCGCCCGCTACAACGGCAGCGGCCCCGAGGCGATGGAAGAGCTGAAGGACATCTACAACCGATCGTTCGGCTACTGGAGCGACCGCAACTACCAGAGCGGCGACATCGCGCGCTGGATCATCAACGCCGAGTCGTGCCGCTACGTGAAGGTCAACGACGCGCTTCAGGACTGGCCGCGCATGATCCTGCAGCGCGCCGTGCAGGGCATCGAGTTCAACAACGGTCCCCACTCGATGACCCTCGTTCAGTTCCGCACTGGCCTGCTCCGCGACGCCAAAGGCGCCGACGCGAAGAAGCGCACCGACGCTGTGGCGATTCTCAAGTTCATGCGCGAAAAGGGCTCCCTGATGGCCCTTCGCAACGAGCCGGGCGACGTCGGTGAGCTCGCGCGCAAGGCGTTCTTCGAGGTCATGAACCCCAAGATGGTCGAGCAGAAGATCCCCGACGCAGCGAGCGACAAGGCTGGCACCGCGAAGCCGTGAGCACCCGGGCGCTCGCGGCGCTTTCGCTGGGGCTCGCGTTTGGATGTAGAGTGCAACCATCGGCGATCGGGGCGCCTGCGGCTCCGGTTGCCGTCGACTCCCCGGCTGGCGTCGCGCTCGTGGCCGCGTGCACGCCGTCGGGCCCGGAGCTGTGCTTCAACGCCATCGACGACAACTGCAACGGCGTGATCGACGAGGGCTGCGGGCTCACGACCGGAGCCCTGCAGTTCACGATCGCGTGGGGCGACAGTCCGGCAGACGTGAACCTGCGCGTGCAGGGCCCCGGCGCTGGCGCGGTGGGAAGCCCTCGCATCGACAGGGACTGCCCCCGCGAGGGCTGCGGCGGGCAGAACGTCGAGAACGCCTTCGTCGAGGGCGCGGACGTGATACGGGGAAAATACACGGTATCGGTCGAGCTGGGCGACACGCACGGGGCGAGTCTGCCCGTCCGCGTGCGATTCGGCGGTCGGGTGCTGTCGAAGAGCTACGGCGCCGATCTCGAGCTCGAGCGCCGCGGCGACGTGAAGACCTTCGTATTCACCCTGTAGTTGGGCGGGGTCGGAGCCTTTGGCTTTGACGCGCGCGGCCGCGGCCCTATAAAACGCGGCATCTCATGGGTCCGACCGTAATGCTGTCCCTCGTCCTCGGCGCTTTCCTTCTATTTGGCTGGTCGGCGCAGAGGCGCTTGCGCCTGCTGCTCACCGGGGCGCCGGAAGATCGCTTCGGTCAGCTCAAAGAGCGCCTGCTGCTCACCTGGCGCTACGCGTTCGCGCAGGAGAAAATGGACTACTACCAGCCCGCTGGTATCGCCCATAAGCTGATTTTTGCGGGCTTTATCGTGCTGCTGATGCGCACGCTCATCTTGTGGGGGCGCGGCCTCTCGGCGGGCTTCAACCTCTGGGTGCTCGCGCCTTCGACCGTGATCGGCGGAGTGTACGAGTTCGCGAAAGACTCCGTCGCCATGCTGGTCGTGGGCGGCGCGGCAGTGTTTTTCTACTACCGCGTTCTTCGCCCGATCAAGCGCACGACCAAGAGCGCCGAGGCCGTGTTCATCCTGCTGATCATCATGACGATGATGATCTCGGACATGTCGTACGACGGCGCGATGCTCGTGCTCGCCGCGCGCAAGGCCGAGTTCTGCAGCGCCGGAGCCGCGTCGATCGCGACGGCCGCGCAGTGCGACGCGATTCGCGCCATCGTGGCTCCGCTCGGCGAGGGATTGCATGTGGCGGAGTGGGCGCCCTACCCGAACCCGTCGGGTTCGCTGTTCGCTGTCTTTTTTCGCGGCCTCGGTCCGGCAGCCCTCGTGGCGATCGCGACGGCGGGCTTTTGGACGCATTCGTCGCTCGTGCTCGTGTTTCTGAATCTGCTGCCCTATTCGAAGCACTTTCACGTGATCACGGGCATCCCGAACGTGTTCTTCAAGGACCTGAGCCATCCCGGCCGTCTCAAGCCGATGGCGGCCAACGCCGAGCAGCTCATGGAGAAGCTCGGGGCCATCAGCGAGATGGCCGATCCGTTCGAGGCGCCGTTTGGCGTGGCGCGTATCGAGCATTTTTCGTGGAAGGCGATCCTCGACTTTTACACTTGCACCGAGTGTGGTCGGTGCTCGGAAAACTGTCCCGCGCACCGCACAGGCAAGCTCCTTTCGCCGAAGCTCCTCACCCTCGATCTTCGCGACCACCTCTACAATCGTGAGCACGAGCTCGTCGCGGGCCACGAAGCGCGTTCCGCCCCGCGGCAAGGGCAGCCCGACGCAAAGCTCGCGGCGATCAATGTCTCGCCCGACCTGATTCATCCCGACGTGCTCTGGGCGTGCACCACGTGCCGCGCATGCGAAGAGCAGTGCCCCGTGATGATCTCCTACGTCGACAAGATCGTCGACATTCGTCGAAACCTGATGATGGTGCGAAACGAGTTTCCGCATCAGCTGCAGAAGCCGTTTCAGGCCATGGAAACCAACGGCAACCCGTGGAATCTCTCGCGCATGGATCGCGCCGCCTGGAGCGACGGTCTGGGCATCAAGACGTTCGCGGAGCACCCGACGGCGCAGGTGCTCTACTGGGTCGGCTGCGCGGCCAGCTACGACGATCGCGCGAAGAAGATCGCGCGCGCCACGGCGCGGCTTCTCACGCAGGCCGGCGTTGATTTCGCGATCCTCGCCAAGGAGGAGTCGTGCACCGGCGACCCCGCGAGGCGCGCCGGCAACGAGCTGCTCTTCGCGATGCTCGCCGAGGGCAACGCGGCCACGCTCAACGGCTACGCCGAGCAGGGCGGAATGCGTCAGGTCGTCACCGCCTGTCCGCACTGCTTCAATACGCTCAAGAACGAATATCCCGACTTCGGCTGCAAGCTCGAAGTGGTTCATCATACTGATTTTTTGATGGGCCTTTTGTCGGAGAAAAAGCTCGATCCGAAGCACGCTGCGCCGGGAAAAGTCGTCTATCACGACAGCTGTTATCTCGGCCGTTACAACGGAGTCTACGAGTCGCCGCGTGAGATCCTCCGCCGCATTCCCGGCGTCGAGCTCGTAGAGGCGGAGTACTGGAACAAGCAGCGCGGCCTGTGCTGCGGCGCCGGCGGCGCGCAGATGTGGATGGAAGAGCAAAACCAAAATCGCGTGAACGTCAAGCGCACCCTGCAGCTCGTCGACACGGGCGCGACGACCGTGGCGAGCGGCTGCCCGTTCTGCATGACGATGCTGACCGACGGCCTGAAGAGCCAGTCGCTCGAAGAGAAGATTCAGCAGCTCGACGTGGCAGAAATCCTCGAGAGAAGCTGCTTCGGGGTGGAAGTGACCGAGGTCGCCGCCGCGGCCGCAGAGTGACCTGAACTCGCGCCTCGCCGATGTTTCGGCGGCGCGCAGGCCGCTTTGGTATGCTGGGGGTTATGCTTCGTCGTATTGCCTGCGGTTTGACTCTCGCTGCGGTGGGGTGCTCGTCGGAGCGGGCTGCGTTTGAGTCTGACGCGGGGCCCGACGCGGCGATCGTGGCCGACGCCGCTCCGGTCACCTTTCTCGACGCCGGGGCGAGCGACGCCAGCTTCAATCCGGACGCCGCGTGCGCGGCGGCCAAGGCGCCTGCCAAGACCGCACCGCTGCCCGTCGATATCATCTGGGTCGTCGACAACTCGGTGAGCATGGCGCCGGCGGTGGCGGAGCTGTCGCAGGGCATCAACGCGTTCGCGACGACGGTCGGTGGCAAGGGGCTCGATTACAAAGTCATCATGCTGTCGCTCCGCAGTACGCAGAGCCCCATTCAAGTCAGCGGCAAGACGCGGTATCCCGTGTGCGTTCCGCAGCCGCTTTCGGGCGACGCGAACTGCGGTGACGGTCCGAACTTCGTCGGCGTCGAGACGGACATTTACAGCACGCAGCCGCTCGAGCAGTTCCTTGGCACGCTCGCCCAGACCAAGGGCTACCTGCAGACCGACCCGCGTGGATCGAAGCCGTGGCTTCAGGAGCTGCGGCCGACCGCGACCAAGACCATTATCGTCGTGACCGACGACAACTCGCGCCTGTCGTCGGGCGATTTCGAGAAGTTCCCGGGCGGCACGAATCCGGGCAATCCGGGGCTCATGCTGCCCGCGGGAATTTCCGATCCGTCGTGGAAGGGGCTCTTCGACAACTACGTGTTCGGCGGAATTTACGGGTGGGGCTCGCAAAACGATCCGGGCCTGCTGTGCACCTACCCGAACAACAGCAAGCCGCCGAGCTCCGGCTCCAATTACACGGCGCTCGTGACCAAGACGGGCGGCCCGCGCGCGAAGATTTGCGACGGGGCTGCCGCGTGGTCGACGTTTTGGAACGACGTGGAGACGGCGGTGCTCGCGACCTCGAAGATCTCGTGCACGATCGACATTCCGCAGCCTGCCTCTCAGGGGGCGATCGATCCGCACAAGGTCAACGTGACGCTCGATGACGGCATGACGCAGACCCTGATCGGCAAGGTCTCCGACGCGACGGCGTGCGGGCCGACGGGCGGCTGGTACTACGATCAGGATATCAATCCGACGAAGGTGATTCTGTGTCCCGCTTCGTGCGCGCAGGCGCAGACGCTCGTGGGCCTCAACAAGAAGGGCAGCGTCGAGGTTCTCTTCGGCTGCGACACCGTCGCGAACTGATCGGCGCGCTGCCGGTGCGCGCACCGCAGCGTGCGGTCCGACGTTGAACGCGGGGCGCGATCCGCGCACCACAAACGTCAGAAGATGCGCGGCGACCTTGCGCCTCCGCGCCGCTCTCTCCGCGAGGTGCTAAGATGCATGCGATGACCGCTTGCCCTATCTGCAAAGGCTCTGCGCTCCCGCGCACCGACAACGCCGACCATCCGTTCTGCGGATCGCGCTGCAAGCTGATCGATCTCGGGAAGTGGCTGGGCGAGGCGTACCGCGTTCCGACTCAGGACTCGCCCGACAGTGACGAGCACAGCGAGGCGGCTTCGTGAAGCGCGCCGCCATCGCGTCCAGCGCGTGCGTCGTGCTGCTGCTCGCAACGGGCGCGCGCGCGCAGGCGCTCGCTCCGCCGCCGCCGATTAGTCCGGGCGCGGTGGGGGCGCCGTACGCGCCGCAGCCGTCCGCGTCGCCGACCGTGCGTCAGCTCGACGAGGCGGAAAAAGAGGACAGCGGACGAGGTCTCGAGTTCGTCTACGGCAACGCCGAGGCGGGCCTTTCTTACATGAGCCTGACTTCGTTCAGCGACACGTCGCTCGGGCTCACCCGCACCGATCAGACCGGCTCGATGCTCGGCGCCGGTGTCGGCGTGCGCTTGCTCGTGCTTACGCTTGGCGCCCGCTTTCGCTACAACATGTTCAGCGCCTACGACCTCGGCCAGCTCGACGCCGTCGTCGGGCTGCACATACCGGCCGGCATGTGGGATCCATACATCGCGATTCACGGCGGCTACGATTTTGTCGGATCGTTCGGCGACGGTGTGGCGGCGGTTGCGAAGCAGGACACCCCCGCGAGCATCTCGGTTCACGGCGGCAACGTTGGCCTCGCGCTCGGCATCGATTACTACCTGTTCAAGTACTTCTCCCTCGGGGCCGAGGCCGGCGCGGAGGCTATCTTCCTCAAGCGACCGCCTCTCGCGCTTCCGGCGGGCGTCACCGCTGTCGATCCGCAGATCGTCAGCAATCCGCTCTACCAGTCGAGCGGCTCCGCTGCGGGGTTCGGCGCGGGCGCGTCGGTTCACGCAGGCCTGCACTTCTAACCAGCCCCAGCCTCCCCTGCGCCAGGTTGGTGGATCACCGGCGCTTGCGCGACTAGGCTGACGCGCGTGCTCGATACGCTGCGGTGGCTGTCGCTCGCGCTGCTGCCCACAGTCGCAGCGGCGTTGCTCGTCCGGGTTACCGACCGCGAGCGCGAGCCCCTTTGGCTCGTGTCGACCACCTTCGCCCTCGGCGCGTTCGGGGGACTCTTCGCCCTCGCCCTCGAGGTGCACGTCGCGCGTCTCACGGGCATGACGATCGAGGCGCGTGCGTCGGGCGAGGGACCGGCGCTGCTGTTTCTGTTCGCGTTCGTCGCTCCGCTCCGTGAGCTCGTGAAGGTGGCTGCGTGCTGGCCCGCGTTTCGGTCTCGGCACTTCGATGAACCGTACGATGGCGTCGTTTACGCCGGGGCTGCCGCGCTGGGCTTCGCGTCGGTCGAGAACGGCTTTCTTTTGCGGCTTCATCCCGACGGCGCGGTCGGCATCGCGCGCGCGCTGCTCTCGGTGCCCGCTCACCTGTTTTTCGCATGTTTGTGGGGATATGCGCTCGGACGCGCGCGCCAGACGAAGGAGCCCGGCAGCGGCTTTCCGCTGCTCTTCATCGGGGCGCTGCTCGCGCACGGGCTCTATGTTCACCTCGTTTACGGCCGGCCTGCCGGCGCGCTCGTGGTGGCCGCGGCGGTGCTGGCGGCGATGAGCGCGGTGAGCTTTTTTCTCGCGCGCGATTTGCTGCGACGGGGGCAGGAGCGGTCGACTTTGACGCGCATGTCGCTCGCGTCGATCGACGTGCTCTCCGGACCTCCGAGCATTCGTCGTGTGCGGGACGCGATGGGCGCGAGCGGCCGTCCGATCATGCTTCGGTGGATCGCGATCGGCACGCTCGTGACGGCCGGCGCGATGGTGCTCGGGGCGTGCGCGTCGGTAGCGCTCGGCCATTTTGGCGGCGTCGATTTTTCGATCGTCGATGAGCACGATGTCGCGACGACCGCGCCTCTGGCGCTGCTCGGTGCCGGGGTGCTCGCGGCCTTTCCGCTGTCTGGATTTCTCATCGCCCGGGCCTCGGGTATTCCGTCGCTGCTCGAGCCGGCGGCCTCGGCGGGCCTCGCGATTGTGGTCGTGCTCGGCGCCCTCGGCATGGTGGGTCCGGTCGCTGTGGTGCTCGCCCTCGCCCTGGCGCCCATCGCGTTTGGCCTCGCCTGCATCGGCGCCTGGGTTGGCAGAACCTGATCACCGAGACGGCCCACGAACAAAGCGCGCTTGGGTGCTGTCGCCCTGTGCGATGCTCGCCGGGCCGTGAAGCTCCTCTCAAGCGCCCTTTTCTGGCGCATTTTGCTCTCCTCGCTCCTCGTCGTGGCGGTGCTCGGCTTCGGGCTGCAGCGCGCGGCCTCCTTGCACGAGCATCTCGAGAAGCAGTTCGAGCGGCTCGTCGCTCATGACCTGAAGCTCGCAGACGATGCCGAGGTGCTGCTGCGCGTCACGGCGGATCTCGAGACCGGCAAGCGCGGCTTCCTTCTCACGGGCGACCGCTCTTTTCTGGTGCCCTACGATGACGCGCGCCGCGAACTCGAGAGCGTCCTCAGCGAGGCTCACGCCACGGCCGAAAATGGCGTGGAAGACGAGCGCGTCGCGTCGTTCGGTCGCCTCGTGCACGAGTGGATCGGGGGGGTCAGTGAGCCGCAGATCCACGCGAAGGAGCGGGGCGAACGCATCGACCCGGAGATGACGAATGCGGGCAAGATCAAGACCGACCAAATGCGTCAGGTTCTGTCCGAGTTGCGCGCAGCGGCGATAAACGACGCGCGCGCGCGGGAAGAAGCCGCGTTCGAGTCGGCGACGCAGTCGCGGCGCGAGACCTCCGGTATGCTGGTTCTCGCGATCGTGATCGCGCTCGGCAGCGGCGTGTGGATCGCGCGCGATCTCGCGGGCGCCGCGACCCACCTCGAAGCGGCGTTGCTGGCCACCGGCAATCTCGACCCGCTGCCTGCGTTGCCCGAACGGCGCGATGAGCTTGGCGCGGTCGGACGCAGCCTCGTGAAGACCGCTGCGCTCTTGCAGGACAAAGACGCGTCACTGCGGCGCACGCTTTCGGATCGCGAATCCGCGCTCGCCGAGCTGCGCGTTGCCAACACCGAGCTCGCCGCCCGAGACGCGGCCGCGCGCGCCTACGCCGATTTTGTGGGTGAACTGAAGACGCTCGACGTCGAGGCGCTGACGTCGGCCGGACTGCGCGAGCTGCTGCGCCTCGCCGATGCGCAAGTCGGCGTCGCGTTCCTGCTCGACGGCGCCCAGCGCCTCGTCCCGGTGCGGGCTCTCGCGGCCGATCATCGGGTGCTCGATCACGCGCTGTTCGATGCCGAAGGGCTGCCCCGCGCGACGATGCTCGCCGGCGAGCCCACGATGCTCGAGGGCGCAGCGCTTGGCGCGATGCCGCCCGAACTGGGTCTCGGTCTTGGAAGGGCTCGGCTCGCGTGGTTGCTCGCTCAGCCGATCGCTGTAGGCGCCGATCAGGCTGGTGCCCTGGTGCTCGCCCGCACGGCGCCGATCGAGTCCGATCGCCGCGAGCTGGTCAAAGACGCCGCTCGCCAGCTTGCCCTCGCGTTGCACAACGCGTGGACCCACGCCCGACTCGCGGAAAAGAGCGTGATTCTCGCCGAGCAGGGCGAGACGCTCGCCCGCGCAAACCGCGTAAAGACCGAATTCCTGGCGTCGATGAGCCACGAGCTGCGCACGCCGCTCAACGCGATCATCGGCTTCGCGGACCTGCTTCTTACGTCCCCCCGGGAGCAGCTGAGCGCGCGGGCCCGCGAGTCGCTCGAGCGGGTGAAGCGTAACGGAGAGCATTTGCTGACCATGATCAACGACGTGCTCGACCTCGCGAAAGTCGAGAGCGGTCGGGTCGATTTGCGCCTCGAGTCGATCGACGCGGCGGAGCTCGCGCGCGCGTGCGTCGCTGAGGTTGACAGCCTCCGACGTGGCAAAGATCTCAAGCTCGCAGTCGACGCGCCTGTGAGCCTCGAAGTGGTCACCGACAGCCAGCGATTGCGGCAAATCCTGATGAATTTGCTATCGAACGCCATCAAGTTCACCGACAGGGGCGATGTGCTTCTCACCGTGCGCCACGCGGATACCGAGACGCGCTTTCAGGTCACCGACACCGGCATCGGCATCTCGGTGCGCTCGATGAAAGACCTCTTCAAGGATTTCCAGCAGCTCGACGCCGGTGACGGGCGCCGCTTTCCGGGGACGGGTATCGGACTCGCGCTCTCGAGGCGGCTCGCGCTCGCGCTCGGCGGAGACGTGGAGGTCACCTCGACGGAAGGGAAGGGGTCCACGTTCACCCTTGTGCTGCCGCGGCTGGCGGCGCCGTCACGCGTCGATCCGCAGGTTCGCGCGTGAGCGGCTCAAGGCCCCCTGATTCCGCGCTCGGTGGCGGCGACGTGCTGGTCGTCGACGACTTCGCCGATACGGTCGCCCTGTACGAAGCGCTGCTCTCAGATGATGGTCACCGGGTGCGCACCGCCGCGAGCGGGTCAGAGGCGCTGCTCCGCGTCGACGAGCGCGAGCCGGAGCTCGTCCTGCTCGATGTATCGATGCCGGGAATGGACGGCGTCGAGGTTCTCAGGCGGCTTCGCGCGCGGCGCGGGGGCGGTCCCGCGGTGTTGATGCTGACCGCAGCGCGGCGTGATCCGATCGCGATCGAGGCTGGATTGCGCGAGGGCGCGGACGCGTACCTCACCAAGCCGATCGAGGGAAGGGAGCTCGTGGCCCGCGTGCGCGCAGCACTCGATACATTTCGTTTGAAGAGAATTATTGAGACGCAGCGCCGTGATCACATCGCGATGCTCGTGCACGATTTAAGGCACCCATTGAGCTCACTCGGCCTCCTCGCCGAAGTGCTGCAGTCGGAAGACCTATCGTCTGAAGAGAAAACTTCGGCGGTGGCAACGCTGCGCGCGCTCTGCTCCGACATGGCGCGCCTCGTCGACGGCGTCCTCGTCGCGAGCAGGCTCGAAGCGGGCCTGTTCACGGTGGAGCCGCGCGCGACCACGGTTCGCCTCGTGCTCGCCCCGACCATCACGGTATTTTCCCCGATCGCCACGCGCCGGAAAATCGCCCTCGCGTTCGACGGTGAGCTCGACCGACCCGTGTTCGCCGACGCAGTGAAGCTGCGCCAGGCGATCGACAATCTGGTAGCGAACGCCCTGAAGTTTACGCCGAGGTCGGGCCGGGTGCGGGTCCGCGTCTCGAGCGAGGCGGGTGCCGTGAAGTTTGAGGTAAGCGACAGCGGCCCGGGCGTGCCTACGCTCGAACGCACTTCGATTTTTGATCGCTACGCACAAGGCAATCGCGGCCGCGCTGCGGGAGGATCGGGGCTCGGCCTCGCGATCGCTCGCGGCATCGCCGAAGCTCACGGCGGCTCGATCGCGGTCGGTGAAAGTGAGCTTGGCGGCGCTCGATTCTCCGTGACGGTGCCCTCCCCGTAGCCGTCACTGGCGCGCGCCGCGAACCGCCTCGCAGCGCTCCATGCAGTCGATGTTGTCGGCGCACTGCGTGGCGCAGTCTTTCGACTTTCCCGATTTTCCAGCGCAGGACGGGTCGCGCTCGCACTTCATCGGATCGCGCGCCGCGGCCCGCTCGAGCGAACCGCACGCCGCGCACGCGAGCATCAGGAGCAGCATACGCATGCAACGTAAGTAGCCATCCTGCCGCGCCCGCGCAACGCGGACAGCGGCTGGTTTCATCGGGCTGCGGTGGTAGCATTTGCGTCATGAGCCAATCGAGGTCGGAAGTTCTGGCGGCGTCGCAGCGAAAGGGCATGGCTGCGGGCGCCGCCACGGCGGGCGCGATCGCGCTCGGTGTCGTGGGCGCGCCGGTCATCGCAGCCATCGCAGCAGTGCCCGCCGCGTTGCTGACGTATTCGTGGTGGAAGCACCGCGCACAAAACGGCATCAAGTTCTAGCGTCATCGCCCCGGCGTCCGATGGCCCGCGCCAATCGAGTTGACGGGGCGCTCGAAGAGCGGCGAGACTCGTTTCATGGGGTCTTCAATTGAAATGCCACCCGAGTTGACGGGTGAGTGGTCGATTGAAGCCGCCGTCGGAAGCGGCGCGACAGCGGTCGTGTTTCGCGCACGGCACGCGCGCACGGGCGCGGTTGGGGCCCTGAAGCTGTTTCGACATGCCCCCGTCGCCAGCGCGCAGCAAGCTGAGCGTGAACTGCTCGCGCTGCTCGACCGCAGGTGGGGGCCGAGGTTGCTCGACGCGGGGCAGACTCCGGACGGCGCGTCGTTTTTGGTCACGACCTGGACCGAGGGCGAGCCCCTCGACGTTCGACGCTCGCGCAGCGAGGCCACGCGGTTGCGTGACGCGGCCATCGTCGCCCACGCGGTCGGTCGGGGGCTCGCCGAGCTCCATGGGCTCGGCGTGTGGCACGGCGACGTGAAGCCGCAAAACGTGCTTGTTCATGCCCGCGCTCCGGATCGCGACGCCGCCGAGGCGCGAGGTGCGACCCTCATCGACCTGGGACTCGCGATCAGCAGCGGCTCGGTTGCGAAGGGGGGCACGTACCGCTACGCAGCGCCCGAGCTGGTGGCGGCGGGCGAGGCGAGCCCTGCGAGCGATGTATTCGCGTTGGGCGTGCTTCTCGCTGAGCTGATCGCGCCGGGCGTTTCCGGCGAGATCGACGCTGCGTCAGCTGCGCGCGGGGCCTCCGCTGGCCCGGGCGAACTACCGGCCTGGATCGGCGCGATGCTGTCGCGCGCGCCGGGCGGACGACCGTCGGCCGCGTGGATCGCCGAGCGCGCTGCGAGGTATCTGCAGCTGCCGTTCGATCCGGCCGACCGTGCGCAGGAGCGCGAACATGCCCTGCGGCGATCCTACCTGTGCGCGCGCGCCACCGAGCTGCTGGCCGGCGCGCGGTTGGCCGACGAAGTCGCCGAGCCCTGCCGCGGCTGGATGACCGACGCGCTCGCGATGCGCGCGACCATCCACGTCCCGCGTGAAGCCGGCGTCATTGCTCCAAGCGACGCTCTGACGCAGTCTCGATGGCTGGTTTCGCTCGTCGGCCCTGCAGCTGCCGCGTGGCCGGTCGCCGAGCTGGGCGGTGAGTCGAGCCTCGCGGCGCGCCTTGTCGAGCTCGCGCGTGCGCGGGACGCTGCCGGCTGGACCCTGGACGATCTCTTGAAGGCGGCGCCTTCGCCGCTCGCTGAGCCGCCAGCCGAAGCGGATCGCGCTGTGTGGATGGTACGCGAGCTGGTTCGAGCGCGCCCCGACGATCGCGCGATCGCGGCGGCAGAAGACCTCACGGCCGCGGGAAAAGCGCCGCAATCCGTCGTCGTCGAGCTGGTTTCTGCGTTGCTCCGCGCGGGTGAAACCGGACGCGCCTGGCTCGCGCTTTCCGGCGCCGACCCCTCGCTCGACGCCTTGCGGGCCGAGGTCGCGCGGCGTCGAGGCGAACGGGAGGTGGCGATCGCCCTCGCCGAGTCGGCCATCCGGTCGGAGAAGCAGGTGGAGCTCGCGCGCGCCACGCTGGCTCGCCTGCGTTGGGATGTCGGCGACGCGCGCGGGGCGGAAGAGGCCCTCGGCGACGCCGCGGACGCCGGCGCGTGCGAGGTTCGTGCGCTGCTCGCGCTGCGTGCAGGGGCGTTCGACGCTGGCGTGAAGGCTGCGGCTCTCGGCCGCGCGGTGGCCGCCGACGAGATGCCCGTGGCGCGCCTTTGGCTTGTGCAGGGTCTGTTGGAGCACGCTGCCGGGCGGTCGATCGCGAGCGCGGAGTCGTTCGGGCGCGCGGTCGACCTCGCACGCCGCGCCGGTGCCTGCGCGGAAGAAGCGACCGCTTTGGTCGGAGAGTCGGCCGCCGCAGCGGATTGCGGGGAGATCAGCCGCGCGCTTTCGACCGCGACGCGAGCCATGTTGCTGTTCGAGCGCCTGGGCAAAAAGGCCGAGAGTTCGCGCGCGTGGCTGCAGCGCGCGGCGACGTTGTCGACCGTAGGGGCGGCACACGAGGCGGAGCTCGCTGCGCGTGAAGCGATCGCGCGGTCCGGGCGCGACGCGCAGTCACGGGCGTACGCGCGCTGGGCGATCGTCGAAGCGCGTGCGCCCGGCGATCCAGTCGCCCGCGCCGAGACCATCCTCGCGCGCGATGAGCTGCAGCGCGGCGGAATTGACGACCGCGTGCGCGCTGCGGCGAGGGCGCTCGTGTGGGCGCCCGAGTCGGTCGAGGCCGACGCCGTGACCGAGATCGACGCTCTCGCGGAGAGCCTCCCCCACCAAGTGCGCTGCGACTGGTGGGGAGCCCGGGCGCGAATGCTCGCAGCCGACGGATCGGTTGCCCATGCCGAGCGCGTGCTCGACGGCGTTGTCGGCGCAGCGCTGCAGCCCGGACCGCTTGCGTCGCGCGGTCCTGCGCTCGATGCCGGCGCTCGGCTCGCGGTGTTACTGGGGCGCGGAGATGTCGCGCGCCGCCTCGAATCGGCCCGACGCGAGGCCGCATCTCGCCTCGCGCAAACGACGCCTGTCGAGTTCGCCGTATCGATGCGTGACGTTGCGTGGGCGCACGCACAGGATGACGCCGGATCGCGCGAGGCTTCGTCCTTCGACGCTATACAAATCGCCCAGCTCGAGGTCATCGTGCGCTCGCTGTCGACGCGCGACAGCCTGAAGTCGCTGCTCGCGCAGGTGCTCGACGCGCTCGTGCTCTGGACGGGCGTCGAGCGAGGTCTGCTGCTGCTGCGTGCCCACGGCGGCAAGCTCGTTCCGCGGGCTGCGCGCAATCTGGCGAAGCAGGACCTGAAAGGTGATCAGCTCGCACTTTCGATGACGCTCGCTCAGCGCGCGATGCAAACGGGCGAGATGGTCGTCGCAGCCGACGCACTCTCGGCGCTCGGTGACGTGCACGCATCGGTGCACGCGCTGCGGCTGCGCAGCGTGCTCGCGGTGCCGCTCATCGCGCGAGGAGAGGCGCTCGGCGTTGCCTACCTTGACGATCGCGCACGCGCGGGCGCGTTCGGAGAGCGGGAGCGTGCGTGGGTCCGACTGCTGGCAGGGCAGGCCGCCATGGCGATCGCGGACGCTCGCGATCAGGTGCTCCTGCGCAGAGCGGCGCGTCGGGCGGAGCGCGCGAGGCTCCAACTCGCAGAAGCGCTCGCGGCACGCGACGCGGAGCTCGACGTGACCCGGCTCGAGCTGTCCCACGCCCGCGGCGAGGGCGAGACCCGTTTTCGATACGAGGCCATCGCCGGCCGCAGCGAGCCGATGCGCGCGCTGCTCAAGGTCGTCGATCGGGTGACCGCTAGCGACGTTCCGGTGCTCGTGCTCGGCGAAAGCGGCACGGGCAAGGAGCTCATCGCTCGGGCGATGCACGAAAACGGCCCGCGTTCGCGGCGGGCGTTCGTCAGCGAAAACTGCGGCGCCGTGCCCGAGTCGCTCCTCGAATCGATCCTGTTTGGACACGTGAAGGGAGCGTTCACGGGCGCCTCGCAGTCGAAGGCCGGCTTGTTTGAGGTCGCCGACGGGGGCACGATGTTTCTCGACGAGATTGGCGAGATGCCGCTGTCGATGCAGACCAAGCTTCTGCGCGTCTTGCAGGACGGTGAGGTGAGGCCTGTCGGCAGCGAGCGGACGCGCAAAGTCGACCTCCGGGTCATCGCCGCGACGCATCGCGATCTCGAGGCGATGGTGGCCGACAAGACCTTCCGCGAAGACCTGTATTACCGACTCAACGTCGTCACGCTCCGCGTCCCGCCGCTCCGTGAACGGCCAGGGGACATCGCGCTCGTCGTGCAACACTTCTTGGCCAAGCACGCTGGCGGTCGCAAGCTCAGGCTCTCCCGGGCGGCGATGGACAGGCTGTGTGCGTTTCCGTGGCCCGGAAATGTGCGACAGCTCGAGAACGAGATCCGCAGGGCGCTTGTGCTCATGAGCTCCGAAACGCTGCTCGAGGCCGCGGACTTGTCGCCGGAAGTCCAGCGCGGAGGCCCTGTTGCGGCGCGTGAGTCGGGCTTCGATCTCAAGAGTCGTGTTGACACGCTCGAGCGCGAGCTGCTCATTTCGGCGCTCGAAAACACGCGCGGCAATCAGACGAAGGCGGCCGAGCTGCTCGGACTGTCACGCTTCGGGCTGCAGAAAATGCTCAAGCGGTTGGGCATCGGGGTTCGCTGAACGGAGCGCCGGGCGCGGAAACGCTTCGTCGACGCTCGGCGCGCGCGAGGGCGCGAGCGGCTTGCCGAAGCGAGCTGCAATGTCGGTCGCCGCGATGTTGGCGCTCTCGAAGATCGTCAGAAGCCCGCTGCCGGGATGCGTGCCGCCCCCCACCCAGTGCAGATTTTCAATGTCCTCATCGCGCGACTTCGGCCTCATCGGGCCGAGCTGCATCCACGTGTGCGAGAGGTTGAACACGGCGCCTCGAAAGACGCGAAAGTCGTCGCGCCACGTCTCGGCGGTGTAGCTGCGCTCGAAGCGAATGTGGCGCTCGACGTCGTGGATTCCGACCTTGGCGAGACGCCCCTTGATGTGTGAAGCAAACGACTTGGCCTTCGCCTGCCAATCAACCGCGACGCCCGTGTTTGGGCACGGCACGAGCACGTAGAGCGCGGAGTGTCCCTCCGGCGCGTTTCCGGGATCGGAGACCGTGGGATTGCACACGTAAAACGGCGCGTCCTGCTCATCGAGCGCGGCGTCCTTGAGCGCGTCGCGATCGGTTCTGCGTGCGCCGTCCGAGAGGTAGATCGCGTGGTGCGGGACGTCGCGGTAGACCTTATCGAGTCCCAGGTACAGCATGAACGTCGAACACGAGTACGCGTGCGATTCGAGCGCGGTGTCGGTCGCGTGGGGGCGGTGTTCAGGGGCGATCAGCGCCCGCTTCGCTAGCGCCAGGTCCGCGTTCACCACGACATGGCCCGCGGCGATAAACTCGCCGGTCGCGAGTTTGACGCCGGTCGTCGCCCCCCCCGCCACGACGATTTCGCGAACTTCGCTTTCCATGCGCACGACCCCTCCGAGCGCCTCGAACGCCCGGAGCATGCCGTCGGCGAGCGCGCGAAATCCGCCCTTTGGGTGCCAGACGCCAAAGGCGAGCTCGAGAAACGGAATGACCGAAAATACGCTCGAGCAAGTCGTCGGATGCAACCCGAGATACTTCGACGGATAGCTCATCGCGTAGACGAGGCGCTCATCGCCAAGCGATCGCATCAGCGACCTGTACAGCGACTCCCAAGGCATGAACTTCGCCGCCGGAAGCAGCCGCAGCGGGTTGAAGTACGACGGCAAGCTGTGCGCGTCGTGGGCGATGAACCGGTCGTAGGCAATCGCGTATTTCTCCGTGTGCTCCTCAAAAAACCGATCGAACCGATCCGCGCCGTTCGGCACGAGCCTGGCCCACTCGTCGCGGTTGCGGTGCGGATCAGAAAACGTGTCGAGGTGGGAGCCGTCCCAAAAGTGAATGCGGGTGTTGGGATCGACCGGCTCAAGAGTCACGTAGTCTTCGATGCGCAGCCCGGCGCGCGAAAATATCTGCGCTAGCACGTGAGGCAGCTGAAGAATTGTCGGCCCCGTGTCGAACGCGTACCCGTCCTCGACGATGCGCCCCATGCGCCCGCCCGGCGTCGCCTTGGCCTCGATGAGCGTGGTTTTTAGACCCATTCCAGCGAGCAAAATGGCGGTCGCGAGGCCGCCGGGGCCCCCTCCAACGACGACAACGTGGCGGTTCATAGGGCCTTCGATGCTGCTGCGGCTGCCGGGCGCAGGCAACCGCTCAGTCGGCGTGCGCATCACTTGTCGAGAAGCACTGGACATGGATCGAAAGTCGCGATAAACGACGCCACTCGCTCGGGGCCGTAGCTCAGCTGGGAGAGCGCATCCATGGCATGGATGAGGTCAGGGGTTCGATCCCCCTCGGCTCCACGAAACACCGCCCGCCGGCGCGCCGCCTGAAAAGGCGAGCGTGCCGGTGTTGTATCTGCGGTTTGCCGTGTCGCAGCGGCCGGCTCGCGCGCTTCGCAGCACAAGTTCGCTGCCCGCAGCTTCGGCAGACGTTTACGCCTGCGAACGGCCCGCTCGGAAAATCGGCATCGTTTGAAACGAAGACGCCGACGCGATCGCTGACAAACGCATCAAAGGGCCGCTATCGTGTCGGGTCAATGGATCACGTCGACCCCAATCTTCCTCGCAATGATTTCGGCTGGTACAGCCACCGCACCGGCAAGCAGATGCCGATCGTCCAGTACGGCACCTCGGGGCACCCGCTGCTGCTGCTGCCCACCGCCCAGAGCGACCTCTATGACTGCGAGCGCTTTCTGCTCATTCGGTCGATTCAGCACCACATCTTCGCGGGGCGAGTCACCGTTTTCTCGATCAACAGCGTTAACGCCGACGCATGGATGAATGACAAGGTGCCGGTGCCGGTCGCCGCGCGCCGCCAGGCCGGTTATTCGGCTTACGTCGAACAGGAAGTTGTGCCCCATATCCGCCGATGCGTCGGCGATGCGAACGCGCGCATTGGAATTACGGGTGCCAGCTTCGGGGCCTTTCACGCGGCGAATCTCTTCTTCCGCCGCCCGGATGTGTTCGACACGCTCGTCGCTATGAGCGGCTTCTACGATTTGATTCCCAGCTACACGCAGGGGCTGATGAGCGACGATATCTATTTCAACAATCCGATGAGTTACATACCGAACATCTCGGATCCCGGAGTGCTCGATATCATCAAAAACCACACCCAGATTCATATCGTGAGCGGGCAGGGCGCCTACGAGGCGCCGAACGCGTCGCGGCGATTTTCTTCAGCACTTTGGGCCAAAGGCATCTGGAACAACCTCGACCTCTGGGGCCATGACATGCGTCATGATTGGCCGACCTGGCATCGCATGCTCGACTTTTACATCTCGGAGAAGCTCGGATGGTAGTGGGGCTCAAGCGCGGCGGTGCGCCGCTGCGCGTTGGGCTCTTCGTCGGTCGCGAGCGCTCGTTTCCCGAAGCGCTTATCGCCGAGGTTCACGCACGCGACGCCGGGGTGACCGTCGAGCTTGCCGAAATGTCTGCGCCGAGCGCTCTCGAACCCTCCCCGTATGATGTGCTGGTCGACCGCATATCGCACGACGTCGTCTGTTTTCAGCCCTACTTGAAGCTCGCGGCGCTCTACGGCGCCCGAGTCATCAACAATCCTTTCTGGCGCATCGTCGACGACAAGTTCTTCAACGCGGGGCTTGCTGCGCGGCTCGGCATCGCGGTGCCAAAGACCCGGCTCCTGCCGCAAAAGTCGTACGGCCCCGACACCACCGCCGGCTCGCTGCGCAATCTTCGCTACGTCGACTGGAATGAGCTGGCGGCCGATCTCGGCTTCCCCATGTTCATCAAGCCGCATTGGGGAGGCGGCTGGAAGGACGTTTCTCGCGCGAAGGACATGCGCGCGCTCATGGTCGCCTACGACGCCAGCGGCGCGCAGACGATGATCGTGCAGGAGGAAATTGTCTGGACGCAATACATCCGGTGCATCGTCATCGGGCAGCGCGACGTGCGTCCGGCCCTGTGGGATCCCAGGCTTACGCATCTCGATCGCTACAAACGCGCTCACGAGACAATGCCGGCGATGACCCCCGAGCTTGAGCAGCGCGTGCTCGATGACGCGCTTCGAATCACGCAGGCGCTCGGCTACGACATGAATACGGTCGAGTTCGCCGTGCGTGACGGCATCCCCTACGCGATCGATTACATGAATTCGGCGCCCGACTTCGATGTCTCGTCGCTCGGCGAGGCTCACTTCGAGTGGGTCGTGCGGCGAATGGCCGAACTTGTTATCGACGCGGCCAATACCCAATCTCCTGTGCGAAATCGCTGGGATGAGCTTTTGCGGAGTTCTCGCTGATGTTTGCGCCCCTCCGTGATCCCTTCAACAGGCACTACTCCGACGCGCTCTTTCATCGGTATCGCGATTCGCTGACCTCGAAGCTCGGCGGTTTCCCGTTCCGGCTCGCCGAGACTCCGCTGTTTTTTCCGCGGAGCCTTGTTGATCATCTGGGCGATTCGGCTCTGCAAATCGTTGAGCAGCTCTCTGCGCCCGCGACGCTCGCCGCCCTGCGCCGCGCGATACCGGCGCATTACAACGTGCCGGGCATGACGAGTCTGCCTGATTGCGTGCAGGTAGATTTCGCGATCGTGCAGACTGCGGACGGTCAATTCGAGGGCCGCGTCGTCGAGCTGCAGGCGTTTCCGTCGCTCTACGCGCTCGAAACCATCGAGGCGGACGCGTGGGCCGATGTCCTGCGCGACGTGCCCGGGATGGGCGGAGAGCTCACCTGTTTCTTCTCGGAGGACCGGGCGAAGGCGGTCGAGTTGATGCGTCGCTGCATCGTCGGCGACAACGACCCTGCCGAGGTGGTTCTCGTCGACTATCAGCCACTCTCCCAAAAGACGCTGCCAGACTTTCTCGCTACCAAGCGGCTGTTTGGCGTCGATGCCGTCTGCGTCACGGAAATCGAGAAGGAGGGGCGCCGGCTCTTCCGTCGTGTTGCGGGAAAGCGTGTGCCCATCGCGCGAATCTACAACCGCCTCGTTTTCGACGAGCTCGAGCAGAAGGGGGTGTCCGTTCCATTTTCGTGGAACGAGGAGCTCGACGTCTCCTGGTGTTCGCACCCCAACTGGTACTGGGTGTGGTCGAAATTCTCTCTCCCGCACGTCGACCACCCCACGGTGCCGCAGGCTCGCTACCTCTCGGAGTTTCGCGAGCTACCGACCGATCTGGACAACTACGTACTCAAGCCGCTGTTCTCCTTCGCAGGCTCGGGCGTCATCGTGGACGTGACGCGCGAGGCATGCGATGCGGTGCCGGTCGAGCTCCGGGACAAATACCTGCTGCAGCGCAAGATCGAGTACGCGTGGGCCATTCGAATGCCCGGTACGGAGCCTGGCGAAGTGCTTGGCGCGCACAACGCAGTCAAAGCTGAGGTGCGTGTCATGCTCATGCGAGGCGGCGAGGGCGAACCGCTCGTTCCGCTTCTACCTCTCGTACGGCTGTCTCGCGGAAAGATGCTCGGCGTAGACCAGAACAAGGCGGCCGAGACCGAGTGGACCGGCGGCAGCGTCGGCCTCTGGCTCGCCGGACAGTAAGCCGCGGGGCTGCTTCGCCCGTCAGGGGCCCCGCGTGTAGGGGCCCCCGGTTCGTTCAGATTCCGCGCATCGTCTCTGCGATGAGCCAATCGACGACCGCCTTCGGATCTTTGGTTCGCTCGTAGACTTCGATTTGGCGGTGCGCGCTCGTCCCCTCGCGGGCGATGTCGATCGCCTTGCGGACGATGTCGCGCGTACCCAGAATTTCGGCGGCCTCACCGACGAACTCGACGAGCTCGACGATGAGGTCGGCGAACGGGCGCTCCTCCCGTCGGCCGAAGTCGATGAGCTTTGCGTCGCTTCCAAAGCGAACGGCGCGCCACTTGTTCTCCTCGATAAGGCTGCGCGGATACGAGCGCCACTGCGTGTTGCGGCGATACATCAAGTACAGCTGCGCCATCAGCGCCTGAATGAGCGCGACGATCGTGATCGTTTGGTCCATCGAGGTGGGCATGTCGCAGATTCGAATCTCGACGGTGTCGTAGATGTGGTGCGCTCGCACGTCCCACCAGATCTTCTTGCCGTCATCGATGCAGCCGGTCTCCACCAGCAGCTTGACGAAGCTCTGGAAGGCCTCGTAGCTCTTGAATTCGTCGGGAATTCCGGTTCGCGGGAAGCGCTTGAAGATCTGCGACCGCATGCTCATGAGTCCGCCGCGGCGCCCGAGCCAGAAGGGCGAACTGGTCGTGAGCGAAAGCAGGTGCGGAAGAAAATACCGAATCTGATTTTGCAGGGCGATCGCGACTTCTTTGTCTTTAATGCCGACGTGCACGTGCAAACCGAAGATCAGGTTCGCGCGGGCGACGTCCTGCAAGTCCTCGATGATCGTGTAATATCGTTGATTCGGGCTGATTTCCTGCGTCTTCCAGTCGCTGAACGGATGGGTCGACGCCGCCACGATGCGCAGCCCGCCCTGCCGCGAGAGGCGGTCGAGTTCGCCTCGCATCTCGATGAGTTCGCTTTTTACTTCGGCCACGTTGCGGCACACGTTCGTTCCGACTTCGACCACCGACTGGTGCATCTCCATACGAACGCGCTCGCGAAGCACGCTTTTCCCATCTTCCAGGAGGCGCGAGATGTAGCTCTTCAGCTCGCGCGTTTCAGGGTCGACGATTTGATATTCTTCTTCGACGCCTAGGGTGAACTGACCGTCCAACATAGCGACAAGTTACTATCAGACTCGGCAAGTGCGCGAGGTCGCAATTGTGCGCGGCGCGAGATCTGCGGGCGCGGCGGGCGACAGGTCGGGGTGGCCGGGGGCCGTCCGGGATGTGGCCGGGCCGGGTGGTTGGGGTCCCCCGACCGCCACGCGGCGCGAGTAACCGGCGCCGTCGGTCGTTAGCTAGCTTGCGATCACGACTAAATCGGGGGGCTTTCCGCGCGGACCCACTCTCTTCCCAACCACTCCCCGCGCCCTCGCGCCGTCGGCACGTCCGGTGCATGGACGCGCCCCATGCACTTCCTGTCCTTCAGCGCGAAGCGCGCCTATTACGCGACTCTGGCCACCGGCCGCCAACTTGCGCGCCATTTCGGCCTCACGCCCGCCCGCTTCGATCTGCTTTACGCTGCCCATTCGCCCAGTGGCCAACATCGCACGCAGTCTGCCATCCGGGCGAAACTGGGCGTCGCGCGCGCGACGATCTCCCGGATGCTCGCGCGTCTCGAATCGCTTGGCCTCGTCAGGCGGACACGGAGCCTGTCGGACAGGCGCACTCTCGAAGTTCGCCTGACCGAGGAGGGGCTCCGCCGACTACGCCGCACGCAGTACTGCGTTAGCGCTGCCGGCTACCTTGATAACGCCTACGAGGGCTTTTACGAAAGCGCAGGCTATGAGCTGGTCCCGGACAGGTACATCGCAGTCGACGAACTCAATAGCTGCATTCGCAGCCTTGCGCGTCATTTCGGAGACCGCGCTATGCTTCATTACCCGGGTGATCCGATGCTCGAATGACGAACAGTTAACCGGTCACCCGGGCTTGAGCCTTCAGGCGCGCTTGGGGCGCTCGCTGGCTTCCTGAGCCAAATATCGCCGATAACCGTAGTGCGGTTCGTGTTTTCGTCCCTCACGGGCGCACGTGATTACGTGTTTCGCCATCTGGTCGACTACGATGTTGAAGTGCTTCGGCAGAATTGAATTCACGTCGAAGTCGGGCGCTGGATTGGTGAAATCGATCGCGTACGGGACGCCATCGCGACACGCGAATTCCACGGAGTTCATGTCATAGCCCAATGCGTGATTGAGCGCATAGGCCCCGTCAAGGACCTGATTTTCCAAGGCTTTCGGCATGAAGGCGCCGTCGTTTTCTACATAACAGCGTCGCTTGGGATCGTACTGAATCGGATAGATGAATTCCTTGCCGATGCAGATGCATCGAATGTACTGGTCGAATTCGATCCCTTCCTGCAACGTCATCACGAGCTCGTGACTCGCGTTGTACGCAGCCATGAGCTCGGCCATGTTCTCGACCTTCGTTACGTTTTTCCAGCCGCCGCCATCGGCCGGCTTAAGAAACGCGGGAAACCCGACGTATTCGGCGATCGCCTCCCAATCGAGCGGGAACTCCAGGTTGCGCAGACTGCGGCTGGGGTCGATTCCCTTCATATAAGAGCGCTGGGGCAGGAGCACGGTGCGCGGAACGGCGACCCCGATTTTCGCGGCGAGCGAATATCCGAAGAACTTGTCGTCACTCGACCACCAAAACGGATCATTGATGACGTAGGCGCCTGCGAGCGCGGCGTTCTTGAGGAAGAATCGGTAGAAAGGGACCTCGTGGCTGAGGCGATCGACAATGACACTGTAGTTCATGTCGAGGCGCTCTTTTACCGCGCCAATTTTGATGAGGTCGGCGTGAAAGCCGGGCGTCTCGTTAACCTTGGCGATGAACGCGCCAGGGAAGGTGTTTTCCATGCCGACGATGAGGCCGATTCGTTCCGTCATAGGCGCGGAGCCTACCATGCGCCCTACAATCTTAGGAACGCCGGATTCGCGCGCGGCGTTTCACAATCGTTTGGCGGTGCGCGACGCTCAGACGGCGACGTCGAAATCCTGCATGCCCATCATCGGAGGCCCGAGCTCGTTCCAGCCGCGGCCTCCCGCCAATTCGTTGAATCGGTAGGTCAGCCATCCCGGGACGAGCAGCGCGAAGGTTTTGGCGAGCCGGTCGGGGTTGCCGAGGCTCTTCACCATTCGATCAAGCAGCGCGTCTCCGTAAGCCAGCCTGAGCGCATTTTGACTCTCCGGCTTTTCGACCCACGCCATGACTCCGGGCTTGTCGGCCTCTGGATGGAACTGCGTGCCGTCGACGCCCGCGGTGAAGCGAATCGCGAGTGCGGCGTCGCCCTTGTGCGCCCCGTGAGACTCATGCGTCTCGGTCGCGAGTACGGCCCCTCCGATGTCCGCGAGGCGCTGGGAGTCGAGGTCAACCGCCTGCCAATCGCGGTGTTCCCAGCTAAACAGCCGGTACCCAAAGGGACGAAGGTAGTCGGTCGCCTCTCCGTCGGCCGTCATGTAGGCCGGCATCAGCCCAAATTTTTTCGTCTCGCGTCGGGCCATCTGCGCGACGCCGTAGTGGAGCACGCCGAGCTCGAACGAGTGGCAAATCAGAAGCGCTTTTGGGGACGTGAAACGGTCCTTCAAATTCGCCTCGGTGACGCGGTCGAGGAAGGCGCGGTACCCCGTGGACCAAGGGTCTTCGTAGCCGTCGGTCGGGGCGCCAGGACCGCCTGACGAGAGCAGCAAGTCGGTGTCGGCGTCGGGCAGCTCGCCGAGATTTCGAGGTTGTACGTGCTTGAATACGACGTCGAGCGAAGGGTTCGCCTCCCGAACGCGCTTCGAAAAACCGTCGACGAGGCGACGGAAGCACCGGGTCGCTTGGTTGGCGACGCCGTTGTTCATGTCGACGAGGCAAACTTTCAAGCGCGAGGGATGCTGCATGGCGATGATAAAGGTTAGCAAACTTGGGACTATTTTGACATGGTGTTCGCCCAATGCCGCGAAAATCCGAGGGAAAGAGCTCTGTCATACCGACGCCGTTGTCATCCCGCGGGGGCCGCGAGCGCGAGCCGTTGCCGCTGTCGGAGCGCTTGCATGCAGACGCGCGCTTTACGGGCCGCGGGGTCACCGCTGCCTTCATCGACTCCGGGTTCTTCGCCCATCCCGACCTGATGACGCCGCATTCACGCATTCACGCCTTCCACGATGTGATTGCCAACACGGGAGGCACGGAACTTGTGGGCGTCGCCGACGCTTCTTCCTGGCACGGCATGATGTCGACGGTCGTTGCAGCCGGGAACGGATCGCTGAGCGGCGGGCGCTTTAAGTCCCTGGCGCCGGACCTCGGCCTCGTGCTCGTGCGGGCGGGCACCCTCTCCCGGGTGCACCACGACGACATCGCGAGGGCGATCGAGTGGGTGCTCGTTAACCGCGCGCGCTACGACATTCGCGTCCTCAATATTTCCTGCGGCGGCGACTACGAGGCGAGCTACCTCGATGACCCAATGAGCAGGTTTGCCGAGGCGTGCGTTCGCGCCGGCATCGTCGTTGTCGCCGCGGTAGGCAATTCTGGCTTCAAGCCGGGCTACGTCGTGCCGCCGGCCAGTGTTCCCGCGGTCATCAGCGTCGGGGGACTCGACGACGAGGGGAACCCGCACCTCGGGCGACTTTCGGCCTACCGCAGCAGCTACGGTCCGACCATCGACGGTATCCAGAAGCCAGAGATCATTACGCTCGCCGACTGGATTCCCGCCCCGATCCTGCCCGAGACGCCGACCCACAGAGAGGCGATGCTACTGCGCAAATTCGAGAAGGCTGCCGACGAGGACTTGCGTCGCCTCGTCGACGAGCACCCGGGCCTCTTTCCGGCGCTCGACATGGCCAAACACCAGCCGCCGTACCTGATGCGACAGGTCATCGCGGCGGCGCTCCGCGACGAAAAGGTGATTCACGACCACTACAAGATGGTCGATGGCACCAGCTTCGCGGCTCCCATTGTCACGAGCGTCGTTGCTCAGATGCTGGAAGCGAATCCGGCCCTGAAGCCGGCCCAGGTGAAGCGCATACTTGTGCAGACGGCGAAGCGGGTACCGAATATCGAGTTCGACAGGCAGGGCTGGGGCGCGATTCAGCCGAAGCTGGCCGTCGAGAAGGCGATCGAGACCGGGCGAGGGTAGGAAAAGTCGATTTCGCCCGGCCTTCGAGGTCGAATTCACACGGGGCGCTTGCCGACAATGGCCTCCAGGAGGGCTCGGTCGCCTTGAAGGGCCACGCGTTGCATGTAGAATGCAAGTCCCCGTCGGCCACCGAGCTCCTCGCCGCCGCCGGCGCGACCAGGCCCGCCGTGGATCAGGGCCGGGAGGACCATGCCGGGAGCCATGGCCTGCGCGGCGATCTTCTCTGACCCGATGGTCACCCGGCCGTGAAACGGGGCGATTCCGAGCACAACGTTCCGCACGAAGTCCTTGTCGTCGGAGTAGACGCTCGTAACGAGGCCGCCGCCGCCCCCGCTCACGAGGGCGACCGCGCTCGCGGCGCTCCCGTCGTAGGCCATGACGGTGGCGACGGGGCCGAAAACTTCGTGGTTGTGCGCGAAGTCCGTCACGTCCGGCGACTCGCTCACCACGAGCGTCGGCGCGATGAAGAAGCCTTTGCCCGGCGCCGCCCCGACGCCGTCCAGGGCGCCAGAACCA
>CANJCO010000037.1 GCA_947473045.1 Myxococcales bacterium
GCAGGGTGTTGAAAAACACCCTGATAGTAATTGGCGAAGCCAATTGCGTGGGGTGGGGACCCCGAAAAACCGCGTTTTTCGGGGCGGGGAGGTGCATACCTCCCCGAGATGAAAGGCTAGCAGGCCGTTCTTCAACGGCCTGTTAGCGGCCTATCGTGATTTGCGAAACCCGCTTCGCCCGCTTCGCGGTCACGAGGGCGAAGAGAGCCGCGCGGCGGACGGCGGCCTGTACTATGTTCGCAGCTCTGCGATATGCGCCTTAAACACACATTCCCCATCGCGGCCGCTGTCGTCGCAATCACCGCCCCCGCACACGCCGAAGACGAGCTGGTGCCCGACAACATCGGTGCGCTCGTGCTCGACTCCGGGCGCGCACCGCTCCCGAAGCCCGACCCCGACGAGGTGCGCTTTGCAGCACACGGCGAGGCTCAGCTCCGCGGGCAGGTCGAGCGCAGCTTCCCGCTCGACGTCGCGGCGTCCACCCTCGACAAGCACCCCGGCGCCTACGCCGACTCCATCGGCCAAAACGCCTTCGTGACCTCGTGGGTGCGCGTCACGCCGAAGCTGCTCATCGGCGACAAGCTCGCGGTGACCGCGCAGATCGACCTGATGCAGGGCTACGTGTTCGGCGACACCGCGCACGACGTGTCCGCCGATGCATACCCGCGCGACAACGGCGGCAACGCCGGCAACTACGCCGCCCTTCGCTGGCTCTACCTCGACTGGCGCACGCCGTACGGCTTGCTGCGCGTGGGCCAGCAGCCCAACCACTGGGGCATGGGACTGCTCGCGAACGACGGCGATCACCCCTCGCTTTTCGGCGATTATCGCGGAGGCGCGATGGCCGAGCGCATCCTGTTTGGCACCAAGCCGGGGGGTGAGCACAGCCCATTTACCATCGCCGTCGCCGGCGATCTCGTGTACCGCGACTGGCAGGCGCGGCTGTCGCGCGGCGACATCGCGTGGCAGGGCGTGCTCGCGGCGTATTACGAAAAAGGCTACGATCAGCTCGGCATTTTCAGCGTACTGCGGAGCCAGTCGACGTCAAAACAGTCGGGCTACGACTTCAACCCGTACACCGACAACCTGAACGTCGGGATTGTCGACGTCGCCGGAAAATTCGCGCGGCCAGTGCCCGGCTCGCCATCGACGTTCATCTTCGGGGCCGCCGAAGTCGCGGTGGTCGCGGGCTCGACCAACATGCTGCGCTCCCCCGACCAGGCCGCAGCGGGCGCCGACTCCCACATCTCCCAATACGGCGGCGCGGTGTCGCTGGGGGTTGTCCGCGAAGCGCATTGCTCAAAGTGCACGCTGAGCCGATCTCCCATCGACCGACCCGACGCGCAAGCCGGCACTTGGGGCAGCTTCGTCGCGAACATTGAGCTGGGCTACGCCTCGGGAGACGCAGATCCCTACGCCGACACCACCCACCGTTTCACGTTCGATCCAAACCACAAAGTGGGCCTCGTGCTCTTCGACGAGGTGCTTCGCTGGCAGACGGCCCGCGCCTCGACGGCAGCCCAGGATCCGCTCCTCGCGAACGGAAATCGCCCGACGCCAGGGGTGAACCTGCTGCCCTCGAACGGCGGCGTATTCGGTGCACAATACATTTATCCGACCATCATCATGCGCCCTCTGCCGACGCTCGACCTCAAGGCCGGCGCGGTGATCGCGCAGACGACCGCCGACAACGTCGACCCGTACCGCGTCGCGACGCAAGGCGCCTACGTCAACTATCTCGGAGGCGACGCGCGGCGACACGATCTCGGGATCGAGCTCGACGGCGGCGCGGAATATCGCATGAAGCTCGACCGCGGACTCACGCTGCAGCTGGGCGCGCAGGCCGGCATTCTCTTCCCCGGCGGAGCGCTCGCGGACGCATCGGGACACACCATGAAGGCGCCCTGGCTCACCGCCGGACGCGTCGGTCTGCAGTACTGAGGAACGGCGATGAAGAAGCTCTCCATCACACTTTGCACGTTCGCCATCGGCGCCGCGACCTCGCAGGGGTGCAGCGCGCAGCGACTCCCGGGCGGTCTCCGGGCGACCCCCGAAGGGCCCGGCGCGAAGGTTCATTTCGACCTCTCGGCGAGACCGCTGCCCGAAATTCCGGTGCCCAACGACCTCGCGACCTTCGCCGATCCGACGAGCCGAACAGGCCGGCGAATCAACGCCAGCCTCGTCGCGCCCAGCGAATTCGAGCGCAACGCGCGGCAGGCGTTCTCCGAAATGGAGGGCTGGGGCACCTTCGAGCCAATCTGGGTTCAGTTCGACAAGCCGGAAGGCGGCGACTCGGCGGCGGCAGCGCTCGACCTCGACAACGTGCGCGCCAGGATGCAAGGCGACGGTTACAAGTTCGATGACGATCCGGTCTATCTGGTGAATCTCACGACCGGCGTGCCCATGGTTCTCGACATGGGAAATGGGAACTTCCCGGTCGCGGTTCGCGATCCCGACAAGTACTGGCCCAGCGACCCGCACGTCGCCTCGAACAACCTTTGGTTCGAAGACCGCGAAGAAGGCGCAGGCCTGACCCAGGCCGACTACCGACCCGAGCTCGACACCGACTTCGACGGCGTGCTCGACCACCCCAACACGCTCGGCCCTGCCGCCCGGTTTCCCGGCATCGACAACCTGATGAACTGGTACGAGCGGGAGACCGACTCGCTCATCATGCGGCCGATCTTGCCGCTCGACGAGAAAACCGAATATGCCGTCGTGCTGACCGACCGGCTCAAGGGCAGCGACGGCAACCCGATCAAATCGCCGTTTCCGGCGATTCACCACCCGTCGCAGCGCGCCGCCATTTCGCGCCTCGCCGCGGTGCTCGGAGACACGTCTGCGAAGTCGAAAGCGTACTTTGGCGACCTCGCCGGCACGGGGCTCTCGCACGTGGCGTTTTCGTGGAGCTACACCACGCAGCCCACCATCGAGGACATGATTCTTCTGCGCGACGGCCTCTACGGCAAGGGTCCGTTTGGGCGCTTCGCCTCCCAGTTTCCGGCCAGGCTGACGGCCCTGCGAGCCGCCGGCAACCTTCCTGAGAAGGACCTCCCACCCGGATGGGATCAGTCGCCTCCTGCGGGAAAATGCGCCGAGCGCGCCAAGCATCCGTACGCCGTTTACGTGAACGATCCGGACGTGTCGCTGAGCTTTCAAAAGCTCTTCAAGGACGCGTTCGGCTACGACTCGGGTGACGTCGCAGGCCTCGTTCGCGATCAGGCGTACATCGATCACCTCACAGTCGCGAAGTTCGAATCGCCCTATTTACAGGGCGATCCGAACGCGAACGATCCGGACGCGCGCTTCCACCTCAACTTCTCGACGGGCGAAGGCACGGTGAACAGCGACACGGTGAGCATCTGGATCGTCGTGCCGAAGGAGACGGCCGCGCACAAGCAGCCCTTCCCCATCACGCTCTGGGGGCACGGCGTGGGCGGCAACATGCCCGAGGTCGAAGACTACGGCGGCGCGTTCGCCCGAGCGGGCCTCGCGAGCGTGGGCGTGAACATGCCGCAGCAGGGGCTTCCTGACGTTCCTTCACTGCGCATTCCGGCCACGGCGGAGCTCAGCGGTGACTGCCTTTTGCCCTGGGCCGACGCGATTCTCACGACCCGTGCGAAGGACCGCAACGGCATGGGTTCGCAGCTTCCGGGCTGGTGGTGGTGGACGATGCACATCGCCAACGTGCGCGACAACGTGCGGCAGGGCACGCTCGACGAGATGCAGCTTACACGCATCTTGCGCACGTTCGACGGCAGGACGATGAGCGGCCAGGACTACAACGCCGACGGCAAAGAAGACCTCGCGGGCGATTTTGACGGCAACGGGGTGCCCGACGTCGGCGGGCCCGGCGTGGGAATCTACGCGTCGGGAGAGTCGCTTGGCGGCATCATGAGCGAAATTCAAGGAGGCATCGATCATCAGATCGACGGCACCGCTCCCATGTCCGGCGGAGGCGGCCTCGCCGACATCGGCTCCCGCAGCTACGGGGTGACCGAGTCGCTCGCGCAGCTGATGACACCGCTCATCGTGGCCATCCCCGCAACCGACCGACCGTCGAAAGTTGAAGGCGGGGTCACCGTTTTGCGCACCAACTGCACCCAGGCGCAGATGAGCGTGCGCATGCTCACCGAAGACGGCGACGACGTGCCCGAGGTCGAGCTGGCGTGCCTCAACGCCGACGAAGACGCCCTCGGCATGACCGTGGTCGCGACCAACATGACGACGGGAGAGAGGTCCTGTACGCGCACGCTCGCGGGTGGCCGTTTCCGGCTCGCAGTCGCCGCCAGCAAAGGCGATCGCATGGACGTGCAGCTCTACAAGGGCGCGGACATGATCGACACGTACAAGGCCTGCAACGTTCGGCCCGAGGCGATCGCCGGGCGGGACATTCGCACGTTCGAGCAGAAGGCCTCGAACCCCATCGCTCCCCTGCCCTACGATCCCGTCAAGCGCACCGGCAGCGACAACGCGTGTGATGCCCCGGCCGGCTGCGCGCAGTGGACGAGCGATTTCTACCCCGTAGGCTCTCCGCTCGTGTCGGTGCAGACCGGTATGGGATACTCCCGCCAGACCCCCAAATTTCGCCGCTTTTGGAATCTCGGGCAGGGAGTCGTCGATCCGGGAGATCCGATCAGCTTCGCGCCCTACTATTCGCTGCGCCCGCTCCCCGATCCCGACGGAAATCCGACGAAGCCGCGCGGACTGCTCGCGATCAACACGGTGGGAGACGCGTTCGTGCCCACCGCCACCGGCTTTGCGTTCGCGCGCGCCGCGGGAGTCATCCCGTTCTTCCCGCCCGCCGCGTATGATCTCTACCCCGAGTACCGCGACTACGTGACGCCGGCCGCGCTCTACGAGGCCTATGGCGGACGCACGCCGAACCAAGTCTATATCGACGGGGCCTCACTCGAGGGCATCGCCAGACTCGAACGCTTCCCGGCCGGGCCGGGGTGCAAGTCGAACTACAACCCCGACATTGACCCGAGCCTGTGCGCCAGCTCGCCGACGCTCGACCCCCGGTCGTGTGCGCAGGCGCTCTACGACGTCGACTGGCTCAGCGAGGGCAAGCAGCCCTTCGAGGCGCAGCACCCCGCCGCCCCGATGCGCATCGCGAGGAACGCGGAGCTGCACGCCGGCGCCGCCACGCTCGAACAGGTGTGGGCGCCTCGACTCAAGGGCGTGCCGTTCAGCGCAGACGCAACCGCCTGGGACGCGAGCGCGCGAACCTTGGGACTGGTCAATGTCTACATCATTCCCACCGGACAGCACACCTGGGATACCCCGGATGTTTGTCGCATCTGGGACCATGGAACTTATGGAGATCTCATGATCGCCCGCTTCTTCTCGAGCGGCGCCAAAGACCCGTACTACCTGTCGCATCCCTCGACGCACGAATGCCTCGCCAACTTCTCGTGCGATTTCTTGAAGTGAAGATGCGCGGCTGAGCTGACGCATTTTTTGTAGGCGGGCTTCCCTCAAGGGTCGCGCCGCGCGCACAATGGCGGCCATGCGACGCCTTTTTTCCCCCGCGACGTTGGCCCTCGCCGCGGCGGCCGCCGTGGTGCCTGCCTGCAGCTCCCAAACCGCGCCGGCAGGCCTGCGCCCGACCCCGGCCGGTGACGGGCCGACGATCGTGTTCGACGTCGCGAGGCGACCGCTACCCGAGATCCCCACCCCGAACGACATCGCGACGTTCGCCGATCCGACCAGCCGCACCGGACGCCGCATCAATGTGTCGCTCGTCGCGCCAACGCACCTGGAGCGCAGCGCGCGCGAGGGGTTTGCTGAGCTCGAAGGCTGGGGGACCTTTGCTCCCATCTCGGTGCGCTTTTCGCGCGACGCGCAGACCCCCGAGACGCAGGCCGCGATCGATCTGGAGGCGGTGCGCGCGCGCATGCAGCACGACGATCACGACATGACCGACGATCCCGTCTACGTCGTGAACCTGACGACCGGACTGCCCGTGATGCTCGACATGGGCGACGGGAACTTTCCTGCGACCGCACGCGATCTCGACAAATACTACGAAAACGATCCACGCTCGGCCGAGCACAACATTCTGTTCGAGAGCGCGGAAGAGGGCGCCGGCCTCGGCGCTTCGGCGTACCGGCCCTCGCTCGACACCGACTTCGACGGCGTGCTCGACCATCCCAACACGCTGCCCTCGAGACGACCCGGCGCCATCGCAGGCGTCGACGATTTGATGACGTGGTACGAGCGCGAGACCGACACGCTCGTCATGCGGCCCCTCTTGCCGATGGACGAGAAGACCGAGTACGCCGTCGTGATCACCGACCGACTGCGGTCGGCCTCCGGATCGCCCGCGCGCTCGCCTTTTCCGTTCATTCACCATCCGGCCCAGCGCACCCCTGTCGCGCGTCTGGCGACCATCTTCGCTGACGCTTCGCGCCGCAATTACTACGGCGATGTGGCTGGATCAGGGCTCGATCACGTCGCGTTCGCGTGGTCGTTCACGACCGCCCCCGTAGCCGAGGATCTACGCCTGCTCCGCGACGGGCTTCACGGGGTTGGCCCGTTTTCGGCGATGGCGAGCCGCTACCCGACGACGACCACGCCGTTCCGCCTGGCGGGGCTCGCACGCGACGTCGTGGACGACCCACCCAACTGGCAGGCCAACCCCAAATGCAAGGCTGCCGCCGCGCGTCCCTACGTCGTGCAGTATGACCAGCTCGCGCCGTCGCTCGAGCTGCTCGTTCAAGCCCTGTCGGGCTTTGGCGTGAGCCAGCCTGAAGTCGACGCCGTGAAGCAGTCGCTGACGTACGTCGACCACTTTGTCATTGGCACCTTCCCGGTCAGTTACCTGATGGGAGATCCCGATCACGAAGATCCGGACGCCCGCTTCGCGCTCAACTACAAGACCGGCGAAGGGCGCTTCGGCACCGACACCAGCCACTTCATTTTGGCGGTACCCAAGGCGAGTGCTGCGGCAAAACAGCCGTTCGACACCGTCGTGTGGTCGCACGGCACGGCGCAGAGCGACATCGAAATCATGATTCGCGCGGGATACTTCGCGCGCCAGGGGATGGCGACCTTCGGCTTCGACGCGCCCGGCCACGGGCTGTACATCGGCCGGGGAACCGAGACCTTGCTGCAGGGCGTGCTCGAAGGCGCGTGCCTTGTCCCCGTCGCGAAGGCGCTCACGACCGGGCGCGCGCGCGACATCAACCACGACGGCACCCCCGACCCGGGAGGCCTGTTGTGGACATCCCATATTTTTCACTCGCGCGACAACATCCGACAAACGGTGCTCGACGCCATGCAGGCCACCCGCGTGGTGCGCAGCTTCGACGGCCGAACCGGTTCGCTCGACACTGACGGTGACGGCGTGGCGAACGCAGAGGGCGATTTTGACGGCGACGGAACTCCCGACGTTGGGGGGCCAAAGGCCCGCATTTTTAGCGCGGGCGACTCGTACGGGGGCATCGTCGCGCAGATCCACAGCGCGCTCGACCCCGAGGTGCTCGCCGGCGCGTCGATCAGCGGAGCGGGCGGACTCACCGACGTCGCCGCGCGCTCTTACGGCGTCGTCGATTCGGTCGTGGAACAGCTGCTGACGCCCCTCGTCGTGGCTGTCCCCGCGAGCGCGCGTCCTCCCTCCGCCGACGGCAAGGAGACCAACTGCGCCGCAGGACAGCGCTCCGTACGAATGGTGGTCAACGACCTGATTCGTTCGGCCGAGGTCGAGCTCGCCTGTCTGCCCGAGGCCGAGCTGACCGGAAACATGACCGTCGTGCTCACGAACCTGACCACCCGCGAAGTGCGGTGCGCGCGCACCTCGAGCGAGGGCCGGTTCCGTGTCCCCATTCCGTCGAATGTGGGAGATCGACTGGACGTGCAACTCTATGACGGGGCGGATGCAGTAACCTCCTACGAGTCGTGCGCGCTCGCCCTCGGGGCACGGGCGGGGCGATCGGTCCGCACGTTCGAGCAGCCCAGGCCAAGGCCGAGGCCCGTCGCGGACGCCGACGTCGTGTGCGAAGGCGAAGCGGGATGCGCTCAGTTCCGCGATCTGCTCATTCCGGTCGGATCGGCGCTGTTCGCGGTTCAAGAGGGACTCGGACTGCGTCGCCAGACACCTGAGCTTCGTAAGCTGTTCGCGCTCACCCAGTCCGCTCTCGACGGCGCCGATCCCGTGAATTTCGCGCCACTTTTCATGCTGCGCGACAGCACGGGCTACGGCGGCGCTCCCGCGGGGCCCAAGGCGTTCATGGATGCCAATACGTCGGGAGACGCGTTCGTCGTTGTGGGCGCGGGAGCCGTGTTCGCGCGCGCGATGGGCGCCTTGCCGTTTCTGCCGCCCCGCGCCCTCACCGACATGCCCGAGTTCGCGGACTACGCAACGCCCTCCGCGCTCTACGACGCGCTCGGAGGCCGCACCCCGAACGACGTCATGATCGACAACTTCGCGATCGAAGGAAATTTCAGGCTCGCGCGCACACCGGCAGGTGCCACGTGCGCGGCGAACTATGTAGCGAGCGCCGCCTGCTCGGCGCCTCCGGCGACCAACCCCACGATCTGCGCCGACACGGTCGCTGATATCGACTGGCTCGCAGAAGGCAACGATCGCTACGATGCGGTCCACCCTCCGGTGCCGCTCCGGCTCGCGCGACTCGCGCGGCTGCGCGCCAGGGACGCGGCGTCGTTGTCGGCTTCGTGGAAGCCGAGACTTGCGGGCGCCCCTTTTTCGAACGACGGCGGATTCTCCGGCGCCGAAGGTCCCGTGGTCAGCCTGGTCAACGCCTACGTCAACCCGCTCGGCCAGCATGTGTGGGTCACGTCAAACCCGTGCAAGGCCTGGGACGACGCACTGTATTACGATCACGTGGTCGGCCGGTTCTTCGCGAGCGGCGGTCAGGACGTGTATTTCCTGTCGCATCCGAAGAGCCACGCGTGCCTCGCCACCGAGGCTTGCGATTTCTTCAAGTGAGCTGAAGCACGCGGCTCATGCGTCGTCGGCCGGATCGTCATCATCGGTCGGTTGCTGCCACTGAATGCCGCGCCAGCGGATGCCCGTCGGATCGCGACGGCGGGCTTTGCGCAGCGTGTAGCGCTGCAAGCCCATCGCGACGAAAATTCCCGCGGCCATCAAAATGAGCATCACCATGCTGCTTTGATTGTAGCGCAACGCGCGCGCGCTTCGACAATTGCCGTCGCACGACCTGCTGGAGTACCGTTGGAAATCAGCTATGAAATACTTCGTTTCGCTTCAAGAGAGCGCTCCCCCGCGCGAAGTCGACGTCACCCAGCTTCCCAGCGGCGACCTCGAAGTGAAGCTCGACGGCCGCCGGGTCGAGGTCGATGTGCTCGCCGTCGGAAAGGCGCTGAGCATCCGCATCGACGGCCACATGATCGACCTCACGACCGAGGGCACGCCGCCGGACATTGGCGCGATCGCGAGCGGTCACCGCTCGTACGTGCGCGTCGAGAGTGAACGTCAGCGCGCCGCCGCGGCCGCTTCGAAGGGCGATCGCGGAGCCTCGGCGAAGCTGCTCAAGAGCCCTATGCCGGGGCGCATCGTCAAGGTGTTCGTCGCCGCTGGCGCCGCAGTGGAGCAGGGCGATCCGCTGGTGGTGGTTGAGGCCATGAAGATGGAAAACGAGCTTCGCGCGAAGGGGCCTGGCGTCGTGGCCGAGGTGTTCGTGAAGACCGGCGACACCGTCGAAGGAAACGCGCGGCTGCTGAGCTTTTCATGAGTCCGCGGCGTCTGAATCTGCTGCACGCGCCCACGCCGATCGTCAAGCGCGCGGCGCTCGACGAGCTCATCGGCGTCGACCTGTGGATCAAGCGCGACGACTCGACCGGCGGCGCAGAGGCCGGAAACAAGCTGCGCAAGCTCGAGTTTTTGATGGCGCAGGCCCTCGATCACGGCGCCGCCCACATCGTCACGTGCGGCGGCCTGCAGTCGAACCACGCGCGCGCCACGGCGATCGTGAGCGCGCAGCTCGGCCTCGGCTGCACGCTGCTGCTTCGCGTCGCAGATGCCCCGCCGAGCGGCCTGCCAGGGCCCGACGTCGACGCCCCGTCCGCCCTGTTGCCCGTCACCGGAAACGTCCTGCTCGCGCGCGCGGTCGGCGCTCACGTGCGCCTCATCACCCCCAGGCAGTACGACGAGCGAAACGCTTGCATGGAAAAGGTCGCTGCCGATTTGCGCGACGTCGGCAAGCGGGCCTACGTCGTGCCCGAAGGCGGGTCGAACGGACTCGGCGCGCTGGGATACGTGGAGGCGATGCGCGAAGTCCGCGAGCAGCTCGACCTCGGGCTCGGAGGCGGCAAGGCGTTCGATGTGATCGTCCACGCAACCGGGTCGGGCGGGACCGCGGCCGGAATCGCCTTGGGCGCGGGCACGTTCGGCGTTGCGCGCGCGGTGCGCACGTTCGCGGTCTGCGACGACCGCGCCTATTTCGACCCGATCATCGCCCGCATCACGCGCGAGGCAGCGGCGCACGACGCAACCTTGGGAGCGCCCGCGGCGCTCACGGTCGACGACAACGCCAAAGGCCCCGCCTACGCCGTGATGAGCGCCGATCAGCGGCAATTTCTC
Source organism: Myxococcales bacterium (assembly GCA_947473045.1). Lineage (GTDB taxonomy): Bacteria > Myxococcota_A > Polyangia > Polyangiales > Polyangiaceae > JANYHY01. The sequence continues at coordinate 10,568 of CANJCO010000037.1, forward strand.
GCGCGCGTCGCCAAAGCGAGCGGCCTCATCACCGATCCTGTTTACACAGGAAAAGCCCTGTTCGGGCTCGCGGCGGCAGTGCGACGGGGCGACATCGCCAAAGGGGCGCGCGTGCTGTTCGTGCACACAGGCGGTCTGCCCGGGCTGCTTGCGGACGGCCGCGCGCTGGCCGGCGAGCTGTGAGTGTTCCGGGCAAAGCCGCCGCCAGGGACATCGCTCGCGTAGGCCTGTTCGGTCTCGCGATTTACGGTGGCGTTCAGCTGATCGCGCGCTTGCTGGAGCACAACGCGACGGGGGCACTCGGAGCGCAGTTTGTGCTCGCCGAAGCCGGACTCGGCAAGCTCGGCGTGGCGTGGTCAGACCCCCACGCGCCGATCGCGACCACGCGCCAGATCGCGGCGCGCGCAATGAAGGGCGCGCGTTACGGAGCGACCGTGGCTGCTGCCGGGATTGCGATCGGTCTGGCTACGCGCACCCTGACACGGGACAACGCTCCGCCGTCGCTTTCGCCGCTGCTGCTCGGCACGCTCGTCGCTGCCGCTACGGCCGCCCGCGACGAGCTGCTGCTGCGCGGACTGCCTCTGCGCCTCATCGAGCCGCTGCGCGCGAGCCTTGGCAAGTACGCGAGCGCGGCGGGTCTTCTGCTCGTTGCGGCCGCGGGCGTCGCCGCACGCTTCGGGACGCCTGACGCGAGCGCGCCCGAGCTGATCTTCGCGGGCGCGTCGGCTGTCGCGCTCGGCGGACTTTGGCTTCGCGATCGCGGCGTGTGGATGGCGTGGGGCGCCAACACAGCCTTCGCGATGCTCGCCGGACCGCTCGTGCGCGGCGGCCTTGTCGACCTTCGCGCCGCGCGGGGAGATCTCGTCACAAGCGTCCCGATGCTCGCGGTCGTCGTCGCGATCGCCGCGGCTTCCGCGTGGTCCGCGCTCAGGCCGCGAGCCGTCGCGACGGCTTAGCTAACGCGGAACTCCGACTTTCGCTTCGAGCACGCCGCCGAGTTCGCGCGCGAGGTCTTCGGCGAGCGAGTCGAGCTCCGCCTCGCGATCGCACGGAGCTGCTAAAATCAGGTCTCCGCCGCCCTCGGCGAAGACCTGCGCGACGCCTTCAAGCGCCTCAACGATGCCCTTCGCGAAGACGACGTCCCGCGCGCTGATCAGCAACTTGCGAATGACCATTCCCTCGCCGATCGCCGGCGCTACGGCCTTCTTGGTCGTCATGTCGCGCCCGCTGCGGGCGGCGAGTCGCTCACCCGGCGGCGCTCACGCAGGCGCGTTTGAACGTAGGCCGCGAGCGTGTCGACGTAGCTCGCAAACGGCGGGCAGCGCAGGCCGAGCGGACCGAGCACAAGATCTGCGTTGCGGGTGTCGTAGCGAATCGATGTCACCAGCGAATCGATGAGCGAGCGCGGACTTGCCGCAAAGCGCTCGAGGCCCGGCGCGCGAAGCAGCGCGGACGCCAGTGAAGCGGGCACGGAGCCCCGGGGCGAGCGGCGCCCTGCAGCATTGGCGAACAGCTCGAACACGCGCCGCGCGGGCAACGCTGCCGAATCGACGAGGTGGAACGTCCTGCCCGGCGCGCGCGGATCGCGACCGATCGCCACCGCTGCGTTCGCCACGAAATCGACCGGCACGAGGTTCAGCGCGAGGTCTCCGCGCCCCGGCAGCGGCACGGCGAAATCAGCGGGAGACGTCAGCATGAGCAGCATCAGGTGATAGGGCCCGTCGAAGCGATCGATCTCGCCGGTGTGCGAATCGCCGACGATAACGCTCGCGCGCACGACGGCGACTGGCAGGCTTGCCATGGCGGCTCGCGCCATATGCTCCGCCCGCGCGAGGGTCTCCTCGACTGCGTTGCGGTGCGTTTGGCCGACGTCGAGATCGGCCTCACGAAAGACGCCCTCGAACGCTCCAGAGACGCTCGTCTGCGAATGCACGACGACGCATCGCAGCCGCCTGCAGAGCGCGGCCACCTCGAGCACCTCGCGCGTCCCCGCCACGTTGGCCTGTGCGGCGACGGCGCGATCGGCGTTGAGGTAGGTCACCTGCGCGGCGTGGTGGATGACCTCGACGTCGTCGCCAAGGCGCGCCAGCTCGTGTCCCGACAGGCCGAGATCGATCGACGAAGTATCGCCCTCGAGCAGCTCGACCCGCTCCCGCGCGCCCGCGGGCATCGCATCGACGAGATTGCGTGCATCCTGCATATACTTGGGACTCACCACCGCTCGAACAGACGTGTCGGCGTCGACGAGAAGCGACTCGCACACGCGCTTCGCACGAAACGCGGGCAAGCCTGTGACAAGTGCGACGGTCACGAAGACTCCGTCATTCGAACGGGCTCAGGGCCCGCAGTAGTGCGCGCCGACGCCGGCGAGCCAGTTGCCATAGTTGCCGGCGTAGCTTTGCGGACTGCAAAACTGGGCTGCCTTGTTGTTGAACAGCGCCTGCCCGACGCACACGCCCGCAGACTGCAAGTACGAAAGGCACTGACCTCCCTGCCCTCGCACCTGCGTCTCGCAAGACGCTTTGTTCTGCTGCGAGCAACCGCCGCAACTCTGCGCCACGCAGTCGCCGACGCAGCCCGTGTTGTGATTGCACGTCGAGCTCACGAACGGCGACACGCAATTAAAAATGCCGGTAACGGCCGTGAAATCGTAGTCGAACGGCGACAGACACTTGGAGCACGAGGGATTGACGCCCGCGATCGTCGAAAAGAAATTCTGGCAGGCTGCGGTGGCGAAGCCGCCCTTGCACGCATTTTGGGCGTCAGCGAGATCGGCTGATGCGCACGCCGCTTTGGCCACCGAAGGCGACGGCGTGGTGACGCCACCGCCGCACGATCCGTAGGCGCCCGGGCACTTGGTCTGCACGTTGGTGCACGTCCGCGGGGTGGCGCCGGTGTCGCAGAGGCTGCTTGACGCGGTGCAGTCCGCGCACGCCGCGCCGCTCGAACCGCACCGCGTATCGACGAAGCCCGCGAAGCAGGCGTTGTTGACATCGCAGCAGCCCGGGCAGTTCTGGCTGTTGCACGTGACCGACGGCTTGACGCACTGATTCGCCTTGCAAGACAGCGCGCTCGCAGTGCAGTCCTGACATTTCGCGCCGCCGATGCCGCACTGGCTGTCGACGCTGCCGCCGACGCAGACGTCACCGGCGCAGCACCCCTTGCAGTTGCTCGAATTGCAGAGCACCGAGGTCGCCTCACACTGACCGGCGCCGTTGCAGGGCGCCACGTTCGCGCACACTCCGCAGGCTCCGCCGCCGACTCCGCACGCTGAATCGGAGTTGCCGGGGAAACAGGTTCCGCCCGAGCAGCAGCCCTTGCAGTTGGTGGCGTCGCAGAACGGCGGGGGCGGCGGGGGCGGAGGAGGCGCAACGCACTGACGCAAGTCGGCCGAGCAGGAGCCGGGGCTGCATGACGAGCACAGCTGGCCGCCCGAACCGCACGCCAGGTCGCTCAAACCTGACACGCAGCCGGTCGCGCCGCCGTTGGCCGAGCAGCAGCCGTTGGCGCACGTGGCCGCGTTGCAGGTCGTTTGGGGCGTAAAGCACGCGCGGAGCTCGGCGTTGCAGGACTCGAATCCCCCCGCGACGCAATCGAGGCACGCGTGACCGCCGCCGCCGCAGGCGCGCAGATCGCCACCTGCCTGGCAGGCGCCCGCAGCGTCGCAACACCCGGTCGGGCAGGTCTGGGCGTTACAGCCCGAAGCGTCAACGTCTACGCCTCCGTCGCCGGTCAGATCGTACGGGTTTAGGCCAGTGCGACCGCATGCGGCCATCACCGCGAACGCCGCCGCAAAAACAACGAACAAACCGAACCATCCACTTTTGATGCGCGCGCCCATGTTGAACCCTCGAAGCTGCTTGCAGCTCGGCAATCGTAGCGCCTATTGCGCGTGAAACACAGGCTCGCCTCGCGATATCAGCGCGCGAGGCGCCTGATGCCGGCGGCGAGGAGCAGCTGTGTGGCGAGGGTCAGGACGATCGCCGCGCCCTCGGGCCAGCCGAGCGCGTGCGCGCCGAGAAACCCCAGCACCACGCCCACGATGCCGGCCGCCATCGCGGAGGCGACGACGCCGCCGAGCGAACGCCCCAGCATGCGCCCGGTCGCCGCCGGAATCACGAGAAACGCGCTCACGAGCACCACTCCCGCAAGCCGAATCGCGGCGACAACCACGGCAGCGAGAAGCGCAAGCAGTGCGCTCTCGAGCCATCCGACAGGCACCCCCGACAGGCGGGCGAGCTCTTCGTCGAAGGTCGCGTACGCCACCCGAGACCAAGTCAGGGCGATCAGCACGAACGTGACCGCTGCGATGCCAAGCACGAGGCGAAGGTCGTCCTCTCCGACGAGAAGAATATTGCCGAACAGCAGCGACTCAGGATCGAACGTGCCCTGCGTGCGATGCGCTTTTCGAAGGAGCACGACGCCGATCGCGAAGCTCACCGCGAAAATCGTCGCCATCGCCACATCACTTCGAAGTCCGCCGCGCCGGCGCAGCGCTCCGATGGCGACCGCCGCGAGCGCCGTGAACGGAATCGCGACGAGCAGCGGCGAGGTGAGGCCGAGATACATGCCGAGCGCGATTCCGCCGAACGCCGCGTGCGAAAGGCCGTCGCCCAGCGACGCGAGCCCGCGCGCGGTCACGAGCACGCCCAGCAGCGCGAGGAGCGCGGCCACCACGGTGCCCGCGAAGAGCGCGCGCTGGAAAATCGGGAGGAGGAGGTAGCTCAAGTCCACGATTACAGCCCGCGGATCAGCATCGATGCGAGCTGGCGCACCGCGCCCGCGGACGCTGACGCCGAGAAGAACGCCTCGTCTCCGCGCCGTCCGGCCCCGACCACGACCGCGTCGGATCGAGGTGCCGCCGAGAGCGCGCCCGGCACGATCACGGCAGCAAAGCTCGCATCGGCCGCGAGCGCATGAACCGCTTCGGCAACCTTCGCGTCCGCTCCGAACGTGTGCTCGGCATGCGCAGCAGATTTCATCAAGGCCGCTGGATCGGGGCCGATCGCGACCGCAAGCAGTCCGTCTTTCGCGGCGAATCCAAGACCGATTTCGGGGCCGAGCAGCGACCGCGGCGAAGCGCTACGCTTAACGGTTACGAGGCGGCCCTTGCCCACACCGTCGAAGTCGACGGACGCGCTCTTGAGGCTCTGCGCGTCGAGGGCTCCTTCGATGAGTCCGTAAAGAGGCGGACGCGTGCACGCGTCGACGACTTGTCCGAGTGCGCGACAACCGGCAACGTCGCTCGCAACGCGCGTCGTGACGAGCAGCCCGCGTGGCGCGGCGGCGCCGACTGCGGCCACCACGAAATCGCCTCGCTCCTTCGCGAACGCACCAAGGCCGGCGGTCAGGCTCTTCGCGTCGCCAGGGGCCAGCCGGCCGTCGCTCATCTGGATGATGGTGTCAGCAAGATCCGCCGCGTTCTGCGAGCGCGCGGTCGCGTCGGATCGAAGCATCGCGGTGACGACTGCGCCGTCTGCTGCGTCGAGGAGCGCAGATGCGTCCCCCGGTCGAAGCGAAGCGAAATAAGCCCGCGACGGGCCGGCGACGGGCGCAGGTGTCATCCGCACGTCGAGCGCAACGCCGCCTGGCGCAAGATCGAGCGACGCCGCTACATGATCGAGATCACCCGTCACCGCCACGAGCGATGACGCCCATTGCCCAAGCGCGCCGACGATCACGCGCGGCTCGCCGAAATCGGGCGATCGGCCGCCGTGCGACGTGCGAAGCGCCTCGTCCATCGAAAGGAGCGATGCCTTGGAAGTCGCCACCTGAGCTTCGAGCCACGCGGCGACGGGCCCCGCGAGCGCGGCGTGGCTCACGGTGACCGACGCAGCCTGCGCGGGGGGCGCGAGCGTGGGCAGCGTGCGATACGCATAAGGACCAAATGCTTCGAGGTCGCCCCGTGATTTTGCCGCGACCAGAAACTCCCCGTGCGTCAGCCCGAGCACCCACTCGCCCTTGCCGGGAGTTCCCGCGCCGACGACCACATCGATCGAGGCGACTTCGCCGCTCGCGCTCCACTTTGCGGCGTCGCCGTCGACGAGCGCCTTGCGGGCTTTCGCTCCGCTCTTGAGATGTACGGCCCAAACCAGGCGCGCGCTCGCGGCGTCGCCGACGACCATCGCGCGAGCCGTCGCCGCGCCGTCGATCTGCTCTCCCAGCGATGCATCCGCGCCGAGCGCCATCGCCATCACGCCGCCGAAAGTCGCGGGCGCCAACGCGGCCACGCCGCCGACCATGGCCTGCGCGCGCTTCCAGTTCGCATCCGGGGCGGCGAGGGCGATCTCCGCCAGAACGCCGGGGGGCGCAGCGATCGGCGCCTCTGCCGCGGGAGGGGGCGGCGCCTGGGCCGCGTCATGTTCCCCGCAGCTTCCGCACGAGGCGACGAACAACAAAAAAACCGGAAGGACGAGCGCGCGCACGCACCAACGATAGCCGCTCGGCGCTCGCGCACCCCGACGAAAACGCGGCGCCGCCACACGCGAACGCGTCTCAGGCTTTGACGACCCGGGCCCGCGGGGTAAGGTGCGCTCATCATTCTCCGCCGGCGCCTCCGGTGTCGCCGCGCGGTCCACGGAGAACAGCGATGCTAGGCGACGTACAAAATGAGCTGGTGTCTGCGATCGGCAAGGCCCACGACATCCTCAGGCGCGACCTCGCGAAGCTGCGTGCCGGGCGAGCAAACGCCAGCCTGCTCGACGGCATCAGGGTCGACTACTACGGAACATTGACGCCGCTCTCGCAGATGGCGCACATCAACGTAGCCGAGGCGCGCATGCTCACGGTCAAGCCGTGGGATCGATCGGCACTGAAGGCTGTTGAGAAGGCGATTCGCGAGGCCGACCTCGGCCTCAACCCGCAGCCCGACAGCGACATCCTGCGAATTCCCCTCCCGCCGCTCACCGAAGAGCGTCGCCGTGAGTTCGTGAAGATCGCCAAAAAATACGGCGAAGAGTGCAAGGTCACCATTCGCAAGGCGCGCCACGATGCGCTCGACATGCTGTCCCAGATCGACTCCGACGGCGACGCGAGCAAAGACGAGGTCGATCGCGCCAAGAAGAAGGCCGAAGAGACCGTCGCCGACAGTACGAAGCAGGTCGACGGCATGGTCGCGCACAAAGAGAAAGACATCCTCGAGGTCTGAGCCACGGCGCGCGAACGCCTGTGCACCGCTTGACACTCCCGCGCGGGAGTGAAAACGTGGGGGAACGCTTCAGGCGCCTCGATGGAAGCCCTGTGAATGCACTTTCTCTGTACTTGCAAGGAGCAACTTCGTTGATGCGAGCCGTTGCAGCGGGCCTGACAGATGTCGGGCTCCAGCGCGAACATAACGAAGACTCCTTCGTGGTCCTCGATGAGTTCGACCTCTTCGTGGTCGCCGATGGCATGGGCGGACATCGCGCCGGCGACGTCGCGTCGCGCCTCGCGACCGAGACCATCAGCGACTTCTTTCGCTCGACCGCGAGCGACGACGTCACGTGGCCCTTCCACTTCGACACGACGTTGTCCGAAGAGGAAAATCGCCTGATGACCGGCATCCGCGTCGCCAACCGACAGATCTTCGAGCGCAGCACGCGCTCGCGCGATCTGCACGGCATGGGCACCACCGTGGTTGGGGCGATGTTCAGCCGCAGCAAGGGCCGCATGTACGTCGGCCACGTCGGCGATTCGCGCTGCTACCGCGTGCGCGACGGCAAGCTCAAGTTGCTCACCCGCGACCACTCGCTGTTCAACGATTACGTGCTCGCGATGCCCGACCTGACCGAGGAGCAGCGCCGCGAACTGCCCCGCAACGTCATCACCCGCGCGCTCGGAATGCAGGACCAGGTCATGGTCGACCTGCAGCACGACGAGGCCTTCCTGGGCGACGTGTTCGTGCTCTGCTCCGACGGCTTGTCTGGGATGATCGAGGACGACGAGCTCGAAAAAATCGTCAATTCCTCGGCCGATATCGGCGAGGCCTGCCGAACCCTCATCGAGCGCGCCAACGCCCACGGCGGCGAGGACAACATCACCGCCATCGTCGTGCGCATCGAGGACGAGACCCCGAGCATGACGCTGCAAACCAGCAAGACGGAGATTCCGCCCGCGCCGACGAGCGCCGGAATGCTCAACCGCGCACTCGGCCTCGGCCTGGGCGGACGAGACGGCGACGACTTCGAGGAGCCCACTGCGCCAGCGCTCAACGTCTTGAACGCGCTCGCTGAGTTCGGTGAGGCCGCAACTGTCCCCGGGCTGCATCTTTCAAAAGAGCTGCGCGAGCTCGCCAAGCTCGGCGAAGCGCCTGCCGAGCGTTCGCTCGACGCCGCCGACGCGACCAAGCCCCCGAAGAGCGACGACTAGACCGCGTCTGCGCGCCGCAGCGTGCAGCAGAGGCAGCGCGACCCCCCTTTCCGGCCCGCCGAGGCTGTCCGTGCGTGGAATGGTGGACCGCGACGCCCATCAGCGATAAGCAGCCTCCCCATGCAACATTTGCTGGAGATTTGGTTCGGCTGGGTCAAGGACTGGGGCTACCTCGGCGTGTTTCTGCTGATGGCGCTCGAGAGCTCGATCGTGCCCGTCCCGAGCGAGATTGTGATGCCGCCCGCGGCCTATCTGGCGGCGCAGGGTCAAATGAACCTCGGCGGCGTCATCCTCGCCGGTACCGCCGGCAGCTACTTCGGCTCCGCGGTCAGCTACTGGGTCAGCAAATGGCTCGGCTTGCCGATCATCCAGCGGTTCGGCAAGTACGTCTTCTTGAAGCCCGAAAAAATCGCGCAGGCGCAAGCCTGGGTCGAGCGATTCGGCGCCGGCGGAGTGTTCTTCGCGCGCCTGCTCCCGGTCGTGCGCCACCTCGTGTCGATTCCCGCCGGCATTCTCTCGATGCCGTTCGCCCGGTTCAGCGCCGCGACCACAATCGGCGCCGGCATCTGGTGCACCATCCTGTCGCTGTACGGCAAAGAGGTCATCACCAAGGAGATGATCGAGGCGAGCAATCCCGAAGCGCTCAAGCACGCGATCAAGGCCAAACTCGGCATGATCGTGGTGGGAATCGTGGGCCTCGCGCTTGCGTACGGGCTGATGATGTTTCTGCGCAGCAAGGCCGGGGCTGGCGCCGCGAAGACGACCGAAGCGAAGGACTGACCGCCGGAGGCGAACGGCGCTAGAGTCCGCCTCATGGCCCAGGACGTCGCCCTCCCCCGCTCATCCTCCACCAACGGATCTCACGACGAGGTCGTCGGCGACATGCCCGGCGACCTCGCTGCGTTACGCGAGGCGAAGCAGGTCTGGCGCGCGACTCAGGTCGCCAAGTCGCTCGCGAAAATGCCAGCGCGCCGCGAGCCGTTCACCACCTGGAGCGATCTCGAGGTCTCCGACGTGCTGACGCCGGCTGACGTACGTGTAGACTACACCAAAGATCTCGGGCTCCCCGGCGAGTATCCGTACACGCGCGGCGTGCAGCCCACGATGTATCGAAGCCGCCTGTGGACGATGCGCATGTTCGCGGGGTTCGGCACGCCCGAGCAGACCAACGAACGCTTCAAGTATCTTCTCGCGCAGGGCCAAACCGGGCTGTCGACGGCCTTCGATTTCCCGACGCTGATGGGATACGACTCCGACTCTCCGCGCTCCCTCGGCGAGGTCGGAATGTGCGGAGTCGCCGTCGACACGCTCCGCGACATGGAGGTGCTCTTCAAGGACATCCCCCTCGATCAGGTCACCACCTCGATGACCATCAACGGGCCGGCGATCGTGCTGCTCGCGTTCTACATCGCGCTCGCCGACGTGCGCGGCATCCCGCGCGACAAAATCGGCGGCACCGTTCAAAACGACTGCCTTAAGGAGTTCATCGCGCAGCACGCCTGGCTTGTGCCACCCCGCCCCGCGATGCGCATCGTGACCGACATGATCGAGTTCTGCGCGCGTGAGGTGCCGCGCTGGAACACGGTGTCGATCAGCGGCTATCACATTCGCGAAGCAGGCGCGACCGCCGGTCAGGAGCTCGCGCTCACGCTCGCCGACGGCATCGGTTACGTCGAGAGCGGAGTCGAGCGCGGCCTCGACGTCGACGACTTCGCGCCGCGGCTTTCTTTCTTTTTCGACGTGCACAACGACTTCTTCGAGGAGATCGCCAAGTTCCGCGCCGCGCGCAGGCTGTGGGCTCGCATCATGAAAGAGCGCTTCGGCGCGAAGAAGGCGGAGAGCATGAAGCTGCGCACCCACGCGCAGACCGCCGGCGTATCGCTCACCGCGCAGCAGCCGTACAACAACGTCGTTCGCGTCGCGCTTCAGGCGCTGGCTGCCGTGCTCGGGGGCACGCAGTCGCTGCACACGAATTCGCTCGACGAGACCTACGCGCTGCCCACCGAAGAGTCGGTGACCATTGCCCTTCGCACACAGCAGATCATCGCTGAAGAAAGCGGCGTGGCATCGACCATCGATCCGCTGGGAGGCAGCTACTTCGTCGAGGAGCTGACGACGCGGATGGAAAACGAAGCGGCCGACATGATCCGCCGCATCGACGAAATGGGCGGGATCGTGGCGGCGATCGAAAAGGGCTATCCGCAGCGCGAAATCGCCGCGAGCGCCTACAAATTTCAGCGTCAGCTCGAGGCGGGCGAGCGCGTCATGGTCGGGCAGAACAAGTACGCGAGCGCCGACGCCGGACCGAACATTCCCCTGCTTCGCATCGACGAAGAGGTGCAGCGCACGCAGGTCGACAATCTCGCGAAGGTCAAAGCCTCGCGCGACGCCGAGAAGGTCGCAGCGTGCCTGCTCGGGGTGCGTCACGCCGCGGGCTCGAAGCAGAACCTCATGCCCCCGATCATCGAAGCGGCGAAGGCCTACTGCACGCAGCAGGAGATCTGCGACGTGCTGCGCGAAGTAATGGGAACCTACACGGATCCGGCCGAGTTCTGAGCGCTAGCCGCCCGCTGCGATGCGGCCGGCGACCGCCTCACCCTGCTTGATGCAATCGGGGATCCCGCTACCGTCGTAGCCGTTGCCGGCAAGATGCAGCCCGGGGTGCGCGGCGATTCGGGCGTGGATTTCGCGCATGCGCGCGAGGTGGCCGACCTCGGGCTGCGGGCTCGCCTTCGTCCAGCGGAAGACCTGCGAAAATAGCGGGTCTCCGTGGATCGGCCCCATGAACCCAGGGAGCTCCTCGCGCGCCGCGGAGACGAGCGCGTCGTCGCTCGACTGAAGTACGCCTTCGTTGCCGATGCCGCCAAAAAACGCGCGCAGGAGCACGCTGCCTTCGGGCGCGCGATGGGGCCACTTGGACGACACCCACGTGGCCGCAATCACCCGCGTGTTTTCTGCGCGCGGCACGATGAAGCCGACGGCGTCGAGCGCATGGGCGACCTGCTCGCGACGGTAGGCAACGAACGCGGTCGCGCTCGATCCGATGCGAATGCCTTCCACGAGGCGCGCCAGTTCTTCGTCGAGGCCGCGAACCAACCCGGGCAGCGAGCGCTGCGGCGCGGCGAGCACAACATGATCGGCAGCGATCCGCTCGCCGGAGGTGAGGCGAACCTTCCACCCGCCGTCCAGCTCGACCGCAGCGACTGGCGAGCGGGTTTTGATGCGGTCGCCGAGCGCCTGCGCGAGCGCCTCGGGAAGCGTTGCAATGCCGCCGCGGAGCGTAACAAACGCGCTCTTGCCGCCCGAAGCCGCAGCAGCCTTGCGACTCGCCCGCATCGCCAGGATGAGCGAGCCGTATTTGCGCTCCATCTCGACGAGCTGCGGAAAGGCCGCGCGCACGCTGAGCGCCTTCGGGTCGCCTGCGAAAATGCCGCCCAGCAGCGGCCCCGCGAGCCGCTCCGCTGCGGCCACGCCCAGGCGTCGAACGATGAAATCCCACACCGACTCGTCGTCATCGCCGAGCTTGACCGCCACCATCGGCTCGAGCCCCATGCGCAGCTTCGCGAGGGGCGAAAACAGGCGCGTCGAGACCATTGGCCCGAAGCGCGTCGGAATGCCGAGCACGAGCCCTTCGGGTAGCGGAAAAAGCGCGCCGTTATATGCAACATACACGCGTCTGGTTTCGGGTCGGGTGCCGATGAGCTCGTCGCCGAGGCCCAGCGCGTTGCAGAGGGCCGAAGCATGGGGCTTGGCCGCCACCCACGAATCGGGCCCGCCGTCGAGGATGAAGCCGTCCCGCGCCACCGTAACGAGATTGCCGCCGACACGCGGCGAGGATTCGAGCACGGTGACTTCGGCCGCATCGCGGAGCCGGTACGCGCAGGCGAGCCCGGTGATGCCCCCGCCAATCACCACAACTCGGGGGCGCGTCATGCGAGCAGCGGGCGCGCCAGCGTAGCGAGCACCTCGACGAAATCGTCATCATCGTTGAGCGACGCTACCCGCGCAAACGAAAGGCCACGATCCGACGCCCACCGCTTCGCCTCAATATCGAGATCGTACAAAATCTCGACGTGATCGGCGAGGAAGCCAATCGGCGCGAAGACGACCCGCCGGAGGCCCGCTGCTGCGATCGCGTCGAGGGTCTCGGGCAAATCGGGCCCCAGCCACGCCATCGGTCGACCGCCGGGGCCCGGGCTCATGCCCTGACTTTGATAGGCGATCTCGTGATGCGAAAAGACGTCCCGCACGCGGTGCGCGATCGCCTCGGCCGCGGCCTGCGCCTCGCGCGCGTACGGGTCGCCCGCGTCGACGATCGCCTTGGGGAGCGAATGCGCCGACAGCAGCAGCACGCTCGCTTCGCGCTCGGCCGCAGACAGGGTCGCGGCCAATGCTCGAACGCGCCGCTCGAACGCGTCGAGCAGGGCGGGCGTCTGCCCCCAGTTGCCGACGCCGACGACCTCGGGCGACGGCGACAGCGCCTGCGCAGCCTTCGCGACGGCTTCGACGTAGATCGGCGACGAGTGCTGCGCCATCGGGACGACGACGAGGCGGGCTGCGCCGAGATCGCCGATCACGTCGGAAACGAGCGGCTTCCAGAGCCGAGACGCCATGTGCACCGCCACGCCGAGACGCGCCTCGAGCTTCCGCGCGACGCTGCGCGTAATTTCGTTCAGCGGAGATTGGCCGCCAATGGCCTCGTAGCGATGCCGAAGCTCGCGCACGAGCTCGGGCGGAGGCGCGTGGCCCCGCCGAATGTTGGTCACAAATCCGGCGAGATCATCGAGATCTTCAACGGTGCCGTGGGTAGCGAGAATAACCGCCTGCTTGCTCATGGCTTCTTCGATGCCGCGTCAGGTGCGGCGCGCGCTGGCTTCGTGCACGTAGTCGATCACGGCCTTCACGGTATCGACCGGGGTCTCGGGTAAGATGCCGTGACCGAGGTTGAAGATGTGCCCCGCGCGCCCCTCGGCTGCCGTGAGCACGCGGTCGACGTGCTGCTTCGCGACGGCGATCGGCGCAAAAAGCACCGTCGGGTCCATGTTTCCCTGCACCGCGCGGTCGTAGCCGACGCGGCGCCAGCCCTCGGCCAGCGGCGTGCGCCAGTCGAGCCCGATCACGTGCCCTCCCGCATCGCGCTGCAACTCGAGGAGCGAGTAGGTCCCCGTGCCGAAGTGAATGACGGGCACACCGAGCGTCATTACGTCTTTGAGAATATGAGCCACGTGAGGCTGCACGTAGTCGCGATAATCTTCCGGTGACAATTGCCCAACCCACGAATCGAAGAGTTGGAGGCAATCAGCGCCCGCGGTCACCTGCGCCCGCAAGTAGCGCCGCACCACTTCGCTGAGCTTGCTCATGAGCAGGTGCCAGGTTTCGGGCTCCGAATACATCAGGCGCTTGGTCTTGACGAAGTGCGCGCTCTTGCCGCCCTCGATGAGGTAGCTCGCCAAGGTAAACGGCGCGCCGGCGAAGCCGATGAGCGGCAATTTTCCAGTGAGCTCGCGCTTAATCGTCTTGATCGCGTCGAGCACGTACTGCAGTCCGTCTTCCGGCTCGATCACGCGGAGCGCATCGACGTCTGCGCGGCAAGTCACCGGCTTGTGAACGACCGGACCCTCGCCTTTGGCGAACTCGAAGGGCGCGCCCATCGGCTCGAGCGGCAGCAGAATATCAGCGAACAAAATAGCTGCGTCGACGCCATGCACGAGAGGCTGCATCGTCACCTCGCACGCGAGGTTGGGATTTTTGCACAAGTCGAGCATCGAGTGCTTCGCCCGCAGCGCGCGGTACTCAGGCATGTAGCGGCCGGCCTGGCGCATCATCCACACGGGGGTCGCGTCGACGGGCTCACGCCGGCAGGCGCGCAAGAAGCGGTCGTTCATGCGCCCTGTGCTAGCACGCGAGCGTGCGCAGGTGCGAGCGCGGCGCGCCTAGCTCTTCTGGTTGTAGCTGGTGTTCTCGAGCAGAATGACGTTGGTCTTCGAGCGCGTCTCACCCACGCTCGTGATGTACACGGCGGGCTGATCCTGCACCGGGCAGACCTTTTCGCACGCCCCGCAGCCAATACAGAGCGACGGGTCGACGTGCGGCTTCTGCAGGTGCACCGTTTTGTACGCAGGCGATTCGCCGTTCGGACCGGGCTGCTTTTCGCGCACTTTGTCGTCGCTCTCTTCGACCCAGATGGCCTTCGGAGACGTCGGGCAGAACTCTTCGCACACGATGCACGGCGTGCCCATGCTCCACGGCAGGCACCTGCCGTGATCGTAGAACGCAGTGCCGATCTTGATCGGCGGTTGCCCGATGCCGAGCTTTTCTTTTTCGGAAATCTTTTGAATCGCGCCGGTCGGACAAACCTGACCGCAGAGCACACACGAATGCTCGCAGTAGCCGATGCGCGCGATCAGGATGGGCGTCCACATGCCCTCGATGCCCGACTCGAAGAACGCGGGATGAAGCGCGTTGTTGGGGCACACCTTCATGCACTCCGCGCAGCGAATGCAGCGCTCGAGAAACGCACGCTCCTCAACGGCGCCCGGGGGCCGAATGACCTTCGCGTGGTAGTTGACGTCGAGAGAGTCGGCCACGCGCGCGAGCGGCAGAAACAGCGCTCCCGCGCCGGCCACGGCGAGCGACGTGCGACGGTCGAGATCCGGCGTCGTGATCGCGCTCTTCCGGTTCGGCAGGAAGCGAAACTTGATCACGTCCTCAGGGCACGAAGTCTCGCAGTTCATGCACATGTGGCACTCGTCCTGCCGCCACTTGACGCCGCCTTGCGGGCTGTCTGCGCCCTGACAGTTGACGAGACACAGGTTGCAATCGGTGCATTTTGCATGGTCTTTTTCCATGCCGAACAGAGCGAATCGGGCGAAGACGCCGAGAAACGATCCGAGCGGGCACAGAACGCGGCACCAGAAGCGCGGGATAAAACGATTGGCAAATAAGACCGCGACCAGCAGAAACAGAATCAGCCAGGTCTGGTGAAAATAAAACTGCTTGCTCTGCCAAACGGTATGAGAGAGGTAGTCTTGCGCGTGGTCCGCCGCGCCCTGCACGGCGCGTGACGAGACGTTCGTGTCGATCGCCGAGACGGTGCGACCCGACAGATACTGCGCGGCGGGCACGACGCCGAGGCCGATCGAACGAACCGCGATGCAGATCGGATCGAACATTCCGCCGATCGCGCTGCCGCCGAGCGAGGCGAGCAGAAACGCGTACATCAAATAGTATTTCACGCGCTGATAGGCGTGCGTCTTGTTGGCCTCTACACGCGACGCGCCCCTGCCCTTACGCGACGGCAGGATCCATCCGAAGAAGTGGTGGAGTGTCCCGAAGGGGCAAATCCAGCCGCAAAACACCCGGCCAAAAATGAGGGTGAGCGCCAGCAGGCCCACGCTCCACAAAAGCCCGCGGTAGACCGTGTGGGTCGACAGCGCCGTCATCGCGCCGACGAACGGGTCGGCGAGCAGATAAGCCTCTACCGGGTAGGGCAGTCGCACCGGAGTATCGGACTGCGCCGCGAAGGACCCGCGGAATCCGGTTTGGAATACGAAGTAGCAAAACAAGGCAAAGAAGAAAACTTGCGAAAAGCGCCGCACCCAAACCAGGGTGCGAATGCTCATGCGGGCCGGAATGCCGGATCCGGGCAATCGCGGGTCGACCTTCTTCGGCTTGGCCGGAGCGCCGCTGGCTACCGGCGACGCGGCGGGCGCGGCTGCCGCTACTCCAGCTGACGCGGAGCCCGCGGCGGCGGTCTTGCAACCGCATGAACCTGATCCGCAACCCGACTTCTTCGGCGGCGGAGGCGGCCGCACCACAGGCTCGGGAGTCCACGAGGTATCGCGGTCGATCGCGTCGACCGCACCAACTCGGCCGGTTTTCCACGGGATCGGCTCGACCGTGGCGTGAACGTCGGGTCCCCCTGCGAGCGCGCCGGGATCGAGGCTGACGCCGGCGTGGCGGGCGCCGTGGTGCGGATGAGGCGCGTGCATCAAACCTCTTTCACGCGCAGCTTCTCCCAGAACATCGTGCCGATGCCGCGTTCGTGGGCGATCTTCAAGTAGGGCAGGTTGTCGCGATGCTGGCCGATGAGCGTCGAGGCGTAGGCGTCGGCCGCCACCTGGTCGACCGAAGCGACGATGGTGTGCAGCTCGCGCGTGTCGTCGATGTTTCCGCCCTGAGGGCCGTTTCGCATGAGCACCCGCACGGCGTCGATCACGGTGAGCGTGGGGCGCATGAACGTCGCGAGATCGGCGATCGACGTGTCGATATTCTGATGAAGCCGATTGCGCCGTCCGCCGAGCACGCCATACCAATTTTTCATGGCCGCGGTGAACTTCGCCAGGTTGTGGTGCTTGGCCACCGGCACGTTGATGACTTTGTCGGCTTCAACGAGGGTGGTGAAGACCGGCCACTCGTCGAGCACGTCGCCCTGAAGGCGCATCGTCCGGTAGCGGTGCTCCGCAGGGAGCACAACGTCGGCGCCGAATTCGTAGGCCTTTTTCCATATGCCGGAGCGCTGAAAACACCGGTTCGGATCGTTGCAGGAGCCGTCGGCGACAACAACGCGCTTGGCCCCGGCGTCGTACGCGAGCTTGACGACAGCGCCGACGACATCCGGGTTGGTGTTCGCCGCGTGAATGGGCATGCGATCCCAGCCGATGTTCGGCTTGACCACGACGACGTCACCGCGACTCACAAACGCCCCCATTCCGCCCATTGCGTCGATCGCTGCGCGAACGAGCGATTCGGCGCTCGGCGCCTTGCCGGCCTCGTCGCGCTTTCCGCGGGCGATCGCGAGCTCGGCGCGCTCGGGGTTCGAGCGACCTTCGGTCAGCTGGTAGTCGCGCACTTGCCGCGCGCCCTGGCCCGCTGCGACGCCGAAGCCACCGCGGTCGCGCGCGAGGTAACCGGCTCCCGCTGCGCCGGCGAGAACGACGGTCGCCGCCCCGGCGCGCTGAAGCGCCTGACGGCGGGACGGGCGCTCGAAATCGCCGAGTCGCGGGGGTTGCGGCCGATTGGGAAATTCGCTCACGGAGCATACATTACTGCGGATTTATGGCGCTCTGCAATCCGCCTGAGCGCGCCGACCCTTGCAATGGCGCGCTCGCGGGGCTGTAATGTTGCGGTTCATCCAAACTTAGGAAACGCCATGCAACTCAATCGTTCCAGGTCGTCCAGGCGACAACTCGCCACGCGCGTTGCCATTGTCGTCAGCGTCGCGTCCGCGGTCGCAGCGGCCACTGCCGTTGGCTGCGCGAACAGCCCTACCTATTCGATCGCGCCAGGCGTCTCGTGCCCGGGCACGCAGTCGCTTTGCGGCGACAGTTGCGCGGATTTTACCAAGGATCCGTCAAACTGCGGCGCCTGCGGCACAAGCTGCAAGACGGGCGAAGTCTGCGCGGCGGGCAAGTGCGCGACGACCTGCGTCGGAGGCACTGTCGCGTGCGGACAGTCGTGCACGATCCTCGCGATTGACCCGGAAAATTGCGGAGTTTGCGGCACCAAGTGCCCCGCAGCGCAAGTGTGCTCGGCAGGCAAGTGCGCGAGCACGTGCGGCGCGACCGAGACGGTCTGCGGCGGCGCATGCGTCGACGCGCAGACCGACCGGGCCAACTGCGGCGCCTGCGGCACGGCGTGCGCTGCCGGTCAGGTGTGCTCCGCGGGCAAATGCGGGTTGTCGTGCCAGCAGGGGCTGAAGCTGTGCACGGGCCCTGACCCAAGCGACGCGGGCTCGATGAGCGACGCTTCGGCCCCGCTCGCCTACCCCTACTGCGCGCAGATTCAAACCGACGGCGCCAACTGCGGCGGCTGCGGCATCACGTGCGGCGCGGGCAGCATCTGCTCAGGCGGCGTGTGCACCGTCAGCTGCCAGCCGAGTGAGCTCACGTGCAGCCCCGACGGCGGCGCCGTGTACTGCGCCAATCCCAAGAGCGACAACCTCAACTGCGGCGCGTGCGGCGTCATTTGCAGCGGCAAGACGCCCGTCTGCACAGGCGGCATTTGCACCGCCGTGTCGGTGTCGTCGGGCTGCACGTCGCCGAGCGTCGTGTCGACCATCACGCTGGATGTGCAGATGTCCGGCATCCAGTCCAACTTCCACCCGCAGGGGATGACGTACGATCCGTCGCTCGCGCAGTTCGTGCTCGCCCTCCAGGGCCCGACCAACCTCTGGCGCGTGAACACGAACGGCACCGTCGGTTCGAAGGTGGCGCTCACCACGAGCGGTCAAAACAGCTTCAACTACATGACGGCGATCGCCGCAGACGCGAACAACTTCTATATTTCAGACTACACTTGCAACAACGGCTGCCCCGACTTCTTCAAAGTCGCCAAAGGGGGCGGAGCGCCGACCCAGAACAGCACCGACACGGCGGCCTACGGCGGATATCCGGTTGCGATCGGCAACAACGGCGCCCTGTATCGTGGAAATATCGTTAACAACACCTACGACTGGACGGGCGTAACCCAGATTCGGGTGTCGAACCTCGCGAGCGTCGACACGATTACGGCGACGCTCAGCACCAGCATTTCGCAGGGTATCGGCGACCTTGCGTGGGACGGCAGCGCACTTTGGGCGCTCGGCTACTGCAAAGACAGCACGCCCAACTGCCCCGCCAGCCTCTTCAAGATCGACCCGCTCACCGGCTCGCTCATCGAGACCGACAAGTCGGTGTATTTGCCAAGCGGAAACCTGATTCCCGCCGGGCTCGCCTACGACAGCGGATACCTGTATGTGCTGAACTACAGCGAGACCGCCAACGTCGCGGGAACGATTACCAAGTTGCTCTGCAAGTAAGCAATCGCCGCAGACGGTAACGAGGCCTCGCAGCAGGCAGAGACGAGCGGGGCAGGCATCACCGCCCGCTTGTCTTCATTCCCGCCGGCCGCAAGACTTCGAGGCGCTCGCTCGCCGTTCACGGCGCCATCCTCGCGCCGTGTCCCCGCGTGCGCTATGTACGTATAAGCCCATGCAGCGATCGCAGCAGATAGACGCCCGCGCGGAAGAGGTCGAAGCGACCGCTGACGACCCACGCGTAGCGGCTGACGCCCCCGACACGTTCGAGTGCGGCGGTCTCGAGGTTCTGTACGAGGAGGATCCGGCCCGCCGCTGCGATGCGTGCGCCGAAGAAGTGCGTGACGACGACGAGGGCTACGGGCTTGCGGGCGCGGGCGAGTACATGCAGGCTCGCGGCAGGGACGTACGCTTCGAGGCCGTGCCGCTCTGCGGGCGCTGCGGCACCGCGATTTTCGCTGCGGCGATGCAGCGGTGGGAAATCGAAGACGAAGAGGGCTGAGCGGTCACTGCAGCGTGTGGTCGCCGTCGTCCTTGCGCGGATGGCGTCGCACGAGGTGCTCGTTGCACGCAGCGCGAAGGGCCGGAGAGAGCTGGGTCGATTCAGTCACGAGGCGCAGGTCCTGGCGCATGAGCAAGCTCGCCAGAAGCACTGCAAGTTCGAACGGCGTAGCAGGGTTGAGGACGAGGGCGAGCCGCACCCGTGGCCGATGTGCCCACCGCGGCGCGCGGGCAACCTCGGCAAGAATTTCCGGTCGCGCTGGCCGGCGCGCAACGAGCGCCACGAGGTCGTCCTCGGTGAGCCTTGGATTGGCCAGCAGGCCCCGGATGACGTCGGGGTGCGGATCGGCCAGCAGCCGGGCCAGCAAGCCGCGGTCGTGCTTGCGCGCCAGACTCTTGCGCTCGCCGAGCGTGAGCGGTCGGCCAAAGCCATAGTCGGGGGGCTTGTCGGGCGCCTTGTTGGCGCGCCGTCCCTCGCTCGCCTCGTGAAGCCGTGCTGCCTTCGGGGCCTGACGCATCAACCGGTCGAGCGCGAGCAGCGGCCCGCCCGCGGCCTCCTCGCGCAATCGCTGCGAAAATGACGCCATTTCGGGCGCTGACAGGGCGTCGACGATCGCGACAAGCGCCTCCCGGGAGCGCCCCTCGCCCTGTTCTGCGCGCATCGCGACGTCTTCGAGTCGAAGCGCGAGCTCCGCCGCATCCGTCGTGCGGAACGCGTCGCGCGCCCACGCTACGCGCAGCGACGCGTCGGAGAGGCCGAGTAGCACGCGCACGAGATCGAGCGACGCTTCCATCACAAGCTCCAGCGCGAACCGTAGGACCGAAGTCCCGCACGCACAAGGCGCGCCCCCCGCGCGCGAGCGGCGACCGCCTGCCCCCTTGCAACTTGGCCCCCGACTGCGCAAGGTTGGCGATGCGCCGATTTTGCGCGCGCGCCGAAGGACACCTTGATTCATCACGCGACAGCTTCTGCGCTCAGCGCGTCCACGCAGCTTCCGCCCCGCGCGAGCGCCCCGAAGCAGGGCGACGGCGACACGGGCACCGTCATTGATTTCAAGCCAAAAACAGCCTCACCGCGGCGTTTTCAAGTCGTGTTTCACAACGACGATTACACGACCATGGAGTTCGTGATCCTCGTGCTGCGGCAGTTTTTTCACAAGACCGAGACCGAGGCGATGTACGTGATGCTTACCGTGCACAAGAAAGGTCGCGGCATCGCTGGCGTCTATTCGCGCGACGTCGCCGAGACCAAGGCGGCACAAGTGATGGACTTCGCCCGCGACCACGGCATGCCGCTGCTCGTCACCGCCGAACCCGAGCCCGAATGAGCACGCTGCAGCGACGGGGTTGCGACACGAAGCATCCGTCGCCACATTGACCTCGCGCAGCCACAACCGCGCCCGCCCTCGTCTGCCACGGAGCCAACCCCGATCATGCGCATCAGTCCCGAAGTCGAAATTGCCCTGTCACTCGCCGCAAACGAGGCCGCGAGGCGACGTCACGAGTTCGTCAGCGTCGAGCACCTGCTGTACGCGCTGCTGTTCGACGACGAAACCGCGAACGTGATTCGGCACGCCGGCGGTGACGTGAAAATTATAAAAAAGGGCCTCGAGGACTACCTCGACCAGCAGGACGCCGTTCCCGAAGACGGCGACGAGCCTTCTCCGGCTCCGTCGCGAGGCGTGCAGCGGGCCATTCGACGCGCTGCCTCACACGTGCAATCAAGCGGAAAAGACGAGGTGAAGGGCCACAACGTCATCGTCGCGATCTTCGCTGAACACGACTCGTTCGCGGTGAGTCTGCTCGAGCAGGCCGGCGTCACGCGCCTCGACGTGGTGAGCTTCGTTTCGCACGGGGCGTCGAAGCTCGAAGACGAGAGCGCCGTCACTGGCGATCCGCGCAAGACCGACGCGCAGGGCGACGCGCAGCAGAAGGACCCCCTCGAGGCCTACTGCGTTCACCTGAACAAGGAGGCCGAGCAGGGCCGCATCGACCCGCTCGTCGGGCGCACAAAAGAGATCGCGCGCATCGTCCAGATCCTGGCGAGGCGAAAAAAGAACAACCCGATGCTGGTTGGCGACAGCGGCGTCGGCAAGACCGCGATCGTGGACGGACTCGCGCTTGCGGTGCACGAAGGCCGCGTGCCCAGGGCGCTTGAGGGCGCTCAGGTCTACTCGCTCGACATGGGAGCGCTGCTCGCCGGCACGCGCTACCGCGGCGACTTCGAAGAGCGCCTTAAGGGCGTCATGCGTTCGCTTCAAAAGCTCGACAACGCAATTTTGTTCATCGACGAGATTCACACGATCGTCGGCGCTGGATCGACGAGCGGCGGTTCGATGGACGCGTCGAATCTCCTCAAGCCTGCGCTCGCGTCCGGCCGGCTGCGGTGCGTCGGGTCGACCACGTTCGAAGAGTTCCGTTCGCACATCGAAAAAGATCGCGCGCTCTGCCGCCGCTTTCAGCGCGTCGAAGTGCTCGAGCCCACGGTCGATGAGACGCGCCTGATTCTCATCGGTCTGAAGCCAAAATATGAGGCATTTCACGGGGTGAAATACACCGATGACGCGATCGCGTCGGCGGCCTTGCTGGCGGCGAAATACCTGAACGACCGCAAGCTCCCCGACAAGGCGATCGACCTGCTCGACGAGGCTGGCGCCGCGGTCAAGCTCGCGGCCGGAGAGATGACGGTCACCGTGGGCGACATCGAGACCGTGCTGTCCCGCATGGCGCAAATTCCGCCGCGGGAGGTGAAGGGCAGCGACAAGGACCGCCTCAAGTCGCTCGAGAGCGAGCTCAAGAATGTGGTGTTCGGGCAGGCCGAGGCGATCGAAAGACTCGTCGGCGCCATCAAGCTTTCGCGCGCCGGACTCCGCAGCGGCGACAAGCCGATCGGGTGCTTCCTGCTCACCGGCCCCACCGGCGTCGGCAAGACGGAAGTCGCCAAACAGCTCGCGCGCACGCTCGGCGTGGCGTTTCACCGCTTCGACATGAGCGAGTACATGGAGCGCCACACGGTGTCGCGACTCATCGGCGCGCCTCCCGGATACGTCGGCTTCGATCAGGGCGGCCTGCTCACCGACGCCATCAGCAAGACGCCTCACGCGGTGCTTCTGCTCGACGAAATGGAGAAGGCCCACCCCGACGTTTTCAACATCCTGCTCCAGGTGATGGACCACGGAAAACTGACCGACAACAACGGCAAATCCAGCGACTTTAGGCACGTGGTGCTCCTGATGACGAGCAACGTCGGCGCGCGCGATCTCGCGCGACGCGCGGTCGGCTTCGAAGGCGGCCGCAACTTTGGCGACGCCGATCGCGAGTTCAAGCGCATGTTTTCGCCCGAGTTTCGAAACCGTCTCGACGCGCGCATCGCGTTCAACTCGCTCGGTCGCGAGACCATGCGCAGCATCGTCGACAAATTCGTCCGCGAGCTGGCGGCGCAACTCGCCGACAAGAAGGTCGACATCTCGTTTTCAGAAGACGCCCTCGCCTATCTCGCCGACAAGGGCTACGACCCCGACTTCGGCGCGCGGCCCCTCTCTCGGGTCATCGATGACGAGATCAAGCGTGCGCTCGGTGACGAGCTGCTGTTCGGCGCGCTCGAGCACGGCGGCAAAGCAAGCGTGGGCGCGGCGGACGGCAAGCTCACGTTTCGTTACGAGAGCGGCGAAGCGCCCGCCACTGCAAGCAAGGACCTCTCGACCGTCAACTGACCGGGTTAGTTGATCGCGACAACTGAACGCATGTACAGTTGCGTACGTGCGCTCACTTCCCATCGCGAATCCGGCCAATCCCTGGGCGTCGACGCGCGTCAGCTACGACGACGCTGAAACGCCAAGCCAAACCCTCGAAATCTACGAAGACGCGTCCCGCTCGCTGCTGTCGAAGAACGACAGCCCCGATGTGCCGTTCACGTGGTCGGCAAACCCCTACCGCGGCTGCATGCACGCGTGCGCGTACTGCTACGCGCGGCCGAGCCACGAGTACCTGTCGTTTGGCGCGGGCAGCGATTTCGACCGCAAGATCGTGATCAAGCGCGACGCGCCTTCGCTGCTTCGCGAGGCGTTTCAAAAGCGCTCGTGGAAGGGCGAGGTCGTGGTCTTCAGCGGCGTCACCGACTGTTACCAGCCGCTGGAGGCCACCTACCACCTCACGCGGCAGTGCCTCGAGGTATGCCTCGAATACAAAAATCCGGCGCACGTCATCACCAAGTCGCCACTCATCGAGCGCGACCTCGAGCTGCTCGTCGAGCTCGGCCGCAAGGCGAGCGTCGGAGTATCGATCAGCGTGCCGCTGCTCGATGAGGCCAACGCGCGCGCGCTCGAGCCTTTCGTAACCACGCCGGCGCGACGCATCAAAATCATCGAGCGCCTCGCCCAGGCCGGCGTCGCCGTCGGCGTGAACGTGGCGCCGGTTATTCCGGGGCTCTCCGACGAAGATATACCCCGCGTGCTCGAGGCTGCGGCCGGGGCTGGAGCCACGCGCGCGCACTACGCGATGCTGCGCTTGCCGGGCTCCGTCAAAGCGGTGTTCGAGGAGCGTCTGCGGTCGACGATTCCCGCGCGCGCCGAAAAAGTGCTCGCGCGCTTGCGTGAGGCGCACGGCGGAAAATTGTATGATGCAAGCTTTGGCAGCCGTGGCCGTGGAGCCGGCCCCTACGCAGACATGATCGCGCGCTTGTTCGAGACCACGGCTGCGCGACTCGGCCTGAGCGCAGAGAGCAGCGGAGCGGCGGAGGCGCGAGGCGCCAGCACGTTCGAGCGCCCGACGCCGCAGCTTCGACTCTTTTGAGGTAGGCTCGACGCGCCCATGCGCCGTTCGCACACAAGTCTCGCCCTGCTCCTGCTACTTGCCTCGGCGCCAAGCAGCAGCAGCGCCGGCGCCGCGGGCGACACGAGCACCAGGTACGACACCGACGCCGGGCTCCCTGCGCACGCCGCGAACGTGGTCGACTACGCGCTCACGGCAACCCTCGATCCAGGCGCGCACACGGTGCACGGCGAGGGCACCATTCGGTGGACGAACACGTCGTCGGTCCCCGCGCGCGAGCTGTGGTTTCACCTGTATTTGAACGCGTTCAAGAACGAAAAGAGCGTCTTCTTGCGCGAGCCGGTCGGCGGATTTCGCGGCGGGCAGCCCGTGCGCGACTGGGGATCGATCGACGTGCGCAAGCTCGAATGGCGCGACGGCGAGCGCACCGTGGACCTTTGGGCAACCGCCGAACTTCGGCGCCCCGGCGACGATGACGAGACTGACGTTCGCGTGCCGCTACCCCGGCCCGTCGCGCCCGGCGAGAGCCTGAGCATGAGCGTCGTATGGGATGACAAGCTGCCGAGCGTCGTCGAGCGCACCGGGTACGACGGCTCGTTCCACATGGTCGCGCAGTGGTTTCCCAAGATCGCGCGGCTGGAGCCAGCCGGCAACTGGGCGCACTTTCCATTTCACCATTTGGCCGAATTTTATGCCGATTTCGGCACGTACGACGTCACTCTGCGCGTGCCCAAAGGCGTCATCCTCGGCGCGACGGGCCCTGTGGTGGAGCGGCGCGATGAGGGCTCCGAAGTCGTCGAACGTCACGTGCAGGCCGACGTGCACGATTTCGCGTGGACGGCGTGGTCCGACTTTTCAAAGCGTGAGGAGACGATCGACGGCGTGCGGGTCGCCATCCTCTACCCGCCGCACTTCGAAGCCGAGGCCGAGCGCGAGCTTGCCACGATTCGATTCGCCCTCCCCTACTTCGGCAAGACCTATGGGAAGTATCCGTACGAGGTGCTCACGCTCATGCACCCTCCCGAATCGGCCGGGGAGGCGGGCGGCATGGAATACCCCACGCTGATCACCACAGGTGGCGCTTGGTATGGGCCTCCCGGAATACTTGGAACCGAGCTGGTGACGATTCACGAGTTCGGTCACCAGTATTTTTACGGCCTTTTGGCCTCTAACGAGGTCGAATGGCCGTTCCTCGACGAGGGCATGAACAGCTTCGCTGAGCAGGATGCGCTGCGCGCCTGGCTGGGAGAGTCCTCGCTGGTGAAGTTACCGGGAATTTCGGTCAGCGATACCGCGCTCCAGGCCGTCGGAGCCGAGCGCTATGCGTCGAGCGCGCGGGTGGCACAGCCCGCCTACGCGTTCGCGACGGGCGCTCAGTACGGCCGCCTCGTCTATTCGCGCACGGCGACGATCTTCGAGACGCTTCGTCGCGTCTACGGCGACGGGCCGCTGAAACAGGCGCTGGGACGTTACGCGCGGCGCGCGCGCTTCGAGCATCCCGAACCCGCCGACCTCCTCGCGGCCGTTGGCGAGGTGCTCGGCGCCGGCGCGGCCGAAGCAGCGCGGGGCGCCCTCTTTGACAAGGCGACGATCGACTACGAAGTCACGAGCGTGTCGTCGAATCCGCTGCAGAGCGCTGCGGGCCTCTTTGACGCAAGCGGCAAGCGCGAGTCTGTCGCTCGAAGCACAACCCCGAGCAGCTATGAGGGATGGGCGCTGATCACGCGCAAGGGTGCGCTCGAGCTCCCGGTCGACGTGAATCTGGTCGCGCAGGACGGAACGATCTCGCGAACCGTGCTCAGCGGCCACGAGGTCTCGGTGCGCGTTCCGTACGCCGGCTCATCGCCCCTCGCGTACGCGGTGGTCGATCCGGAGCGCAAGATTCTCCTCGACGGCGACACGAGCAACAACGCAGCCGCGGCCGCCGGCGCTCCGCGGGGCAGCACCGCGCGAACCTTCGAACGCGCGAGCTACTGGGCGGAGCTGGCGCTGGGCGCGTTGGTTCCATGAGCGACATCGTTACCGGCCGGGGCGACTCGAAGCTGCTGCTGCTGAGCAACGACGCGATGCGCGCGCGCAGGCGCCCGAGGGCGATTTTGTGGCTGTGGGGCTTCAAAGCTGCGCTTTCGTTGTCCGTTGCCTGGCCTGCGGCGAGGGCGATCGGCACGGCGTACGGCGCGCATCCCTCGGGTGACGCAGCCTTGTTCGCGGACGGCGGCTACGCGATGCTCGAGTGGCTCTCCCGGGAGACCGCCACGCGCGGCGCGCTGACGGCACTGTTCGCTGCCGTCACCGCGGTGGGGATCGCATTTGGGGTGCTACCGCTCGTCGCTGCGATCGCCGCGATCGCGCATGCGACGCCCGAGGGACGCGCTCCGCGGGCGCGCCAGCTGGTAGCGATCGTCGCAGAGTGCGCCTGGCCTGCGCTCGGCCTGCTTGGCCTCGCGACGCTCGCCGAGGCCGCGTGCGGCGCGCTCGCGTACGGAATCTCGGAGTGGAGCCATGATTGGCTCACAGGACATTTTGGCGAGGTCCGGGGCGAGCAAACGCTCGTCGCGATTTTCGCCATCATCGCGTGCCTCGCGGCGATCGTCGGCGTGGTGCACGACCTCGCGCGCGCCGCGCTGGTGCGCTTCCGCAAGGGCGTCGCGCAGGCGCTGGCTGTTGGCGTTACAGCCTTCCGCGCACGCCCCGCTGCGCTCGTCTGGGCGTGGGCGTGGCGCTCACTCGCAGGCCTTTCGTTGATCGCACTCGGCGCGATCGCCAGCACGAGGCTGGGCGGCCGGCCGGGATCGACGCTGGTCGCCCTCGCCTGCCTCCACCAGCTCGTCGCGTTGGCGACAGTTGCGATGCGCGCGTCGTGGCTGGCGCGAGCGCTGCGCGCAGCCGACGCGAGCGGCAGCACGCTCTGATTCGCGCTCAACGGGCGATGAGCGACTTCAACACCTGCTCGTAGCGGCGCGCGGGTCCGTCCCAGCTTCGGTCGAGCTTCATGACGCGGCGAACGAGCTTGCTCCAAGCAGGGGTCGTCGTCGCAGAAATGCCGCGAAGCGTGGCGCCGAGCAGCGCCTCGGCGGAGTCTTCTGCGAACGTAAATCCCGTCCCGGTCTCAAGCGCGCTGTCGCAATCGACAACGCTGTCGATCAGCCCCCCCGTGGCGCGAACAACGGGCGGAGCGCCATAACGCTGCGCATACATCTGCACGAGCCCGCACGGCTCGTAGCGGCTCGGTACGAGCACGAGATCGGCGGCCGCGAACATGCGATGCACGACCGACTCTTCCGCCGCGCGCACGAAGACAGCCCTCCCGTGGCACTTTTCGACCGCGGAAGTCAGCGCCGTCGCGAGCGCCTCGTCACCGTCGCCCGCGATCGCGACCTGAGCGCTGCTGCCGCGCATCAACGCCGGCAGGATCTCTGCGACGAGATCGGTTCCCTTCTGGTGCACGAGGCGACCGACGCTCACGATCAGCGGCTCATGGGGCTCGAGCGGCAACCCGAGCTCGCGCTGAAGCGCGCCCTTGCAGCGATGCTTGTTGGCGGCGTCTTCGGCGTCGAAGCGCGCCGCGATCGCCGGGTCGACGGCCGGGTTCCAGACCGAATAATCAACGCCGTTCGCGATGCCGGTGAGCACTCCCTTGCGTGCCGCGAGCACACCGTGAAGTCCGTGTCCTGATGCTTCGGTCTGCAGTTCGCGTGCGTACGTCGGGCTCACCGTGGTGAGCGCATCCGCAGATAAAATGCCCTGCTTGAGCACGTTGCACTTGCCGTAAAACTCGATGCCTTCGGGGTTGAACGCCCCCCAGCCAAGCCCAAGCGTCGGGAGCATCTCTTTTGGAAAGACGCCCTGATGGGCCACGTTGTGGAGCGAAAGCAGCGTCCGCGTGGCGTCGAGCGCGGGCGCGTCGACGCGCAGCATGCGCACAAACGTAGTGACCAGCGCGGTCGGCCAATCGTTGGCGTGCACCACGGCGTAGGGCGCGCCCTGCTCTGCGGCGGTCTTGGCGATCTCGGCGACTGCCCTCGAAAAAGAAGCAAACCGCAGCGCGTTGTCGGCGTAATCCTCGCCGCGCTCGCCGTAGACGCCCGCGCGATCGTACAGACCGGGGATGTCGACGAGGATGAGGTCGACCTGCGCCGACAAGCGACCGTCGTACAGCGTCGCCTCAACGCTGCGATCCCCCAGCGAGAACTTGAGCGGCGACAGGCGACGCGCGAACATCAGCCCCGCGGATTCAAGCGCAGCGTAGCGCGGCAGCACGATCGTGACCTTGTGCCCCAGTGCGCGCAGCGCCTTGGGGAGCGCAGCGGCGACGTCAGCGAGCCCGCCGACTTTCACGAAAGGAGCGAGTTCGGAGGTCGCGAAGAGAATGTCCATTGGGCGCGGTTTCTAGCGCGTTTGCGGTGCGTCACAAAGCGATGCTAGGACGTCGTACCCATTGACTCGTCTTCGCGGAAGAAAAGACTACTTCGAGCGTCCCGAGGGCGTTGAAGAGGGCTCGGTGCTCAGCGTGTTCCGCGTCCCGCCCGAGGTGGCGGGGCAAAGGGTGGACGTATTTCTGCATGGGCAACTGAAGCGGACGAGCCGCACCCGCGCACAATACATTCTACGCGTCAGCGCGTTCACCGAAGACGGCCGGCGGTTGCGCCCTGGAAGCCGGGTCAAGGCAGAGCAAAAGATCATGCTCTGGCGAGCCCCCTGGGACGAAGACCCCGTCCCGACGGACGTGCCGATTCTCCACGAGGACGATCACCTCTTCGTCGTCAACAAGCCGGCAAACCTGCCTGTTCATCCGTCCGCGCGTTATCACAAGAACACGCTCATCAAAGTGCTCGAGCGCGACCGCCCCGAGGCGCCATTTCTCTCCCTCGGCCACAGGCTCGACCGCGAGACGAGCGGAGCGCTCGTAGTCTCGAAGTCGAGCGCGTGCGACCGCGCCATCAAGCGGCTCTTCGAGCGACGCGACGGGGTCGCAAAGACCTACCTCGCCATCACGCACGGCATCCCCGAGGGGCTGCGCGCCGGGCTGCCGCTTCGCCTCGAACGAAGCCTCGAGCTCGACCCGACGCACTCGACCCGAGTCAAGATGCGGGTCGGACAGACGCCGGATGCGCTTGCGTCTTCAACGGTGTTTCATCTCGAGGCGACGGCGCGCGGGCGGAGCGGAGAGCTCTACGCCCGCGTTCGCTGCGATCTGGAGACCGGCCGTCAGCACCAGATCCGCGTGCACCTCGCATCGCTCGGCGCGCACATCGTGGGCGACAAGCTGTATGGCAAAGACGACGGACTCTTCGCAAAAGGCGTCGACGGTCAGCTCACCCCCGCCGACCTGTCGCTGCTCGAGTTGCCGCGGCACGCCTTGCACGCGGCACGTATCGCGCTTCCCCACCCGCTCATCGAAGGCGCGCGCCTCGACGTCGTAGCGCCCCTACCCGACGATCTCGCCCGATTCTGGGCGTCGTTGACGCCGTCGGACGAGCGCGAGCAGCCCTGACAGCGCCGCCGCGCCGCCCGCTGTCGCTGAGCCATTGGGGGCCGCCGCGATCACGCAACCGCATCCCCCGTCGCCATTGGCAGCCGGGGCGGCCGTCACTCCCGCGTCGAGCCCGGCTGTAGGCTCGGAGTCGGCGGCGTCAGCGGCAAGTGTGACCTTCGTCGAAGTCCATCCCTGCACCTCGGCGTGCGGCTGCTGGCTTGGATTCTTCCAACCGGCGCGCGTCACAGGTGCGTCCACGGCGACAGCGACGGCGAGCAGGTCGAGAGACTCACCGACTGCGCCCGTCGGCGCGTAAGTCAGGCGGTCGCCCATACCGCTCGCGACGCGCTTTCCTCGATTGAAAAGATCAATTGAAACGATACCGGCCGGATGCGCCGCGGTAATCACGATCTCCCGATTTCGCGCGTGCATGCCGCCTGCATCTCCGACAGTGACTGCGGGCCGGATTGCATACGGTGTTGCGAGGGGATCGCCCAGATAGAGATTCTGCCAGTAGAGAAAGCGCTGACTGAAGAAGTAGCTCTCACCGAGCGAGTAACCGAACGTGTAATAAAGCAGCGCGCCTGCGCTCGGAAACACAGCGTTCAGCGGCTCGGCCACGGTTCCGTGAGCGCCGGTGGCGCCGGCACGAACAAAGCGCGCCACAGATGTCTGCGTCTCGTTTTCCGGACACTTCGTGCCTGTTGCATCGCAGAAGAAATTCGAAGGGACTGCTCCGTAGGAGGTGAGGTTGCAGGTAATCGCGCCGGGGGCGAAGGTATTGCCGGCGATCGCGCCTTTGACGGTGTCTGCAGAGCCGGTGAAATAAGCCGCGACGGTGTGCCCCGCGAGCGCTCCGTTGAATGGACTGACGAACGCAGCGTTCAGCCCCGCGCCCGCCAGCAGGCGCGTGACCAACTCGCACTCCGGATCGCGGGCGCCGCGAGCATCGTCCTCGCCATGCATGCAGAGCAGCTCCGCCTTTGGCATCGTGCCATCGCTCGCCACGCCGCGGTCGACCAGCGCCGCGGCGTCTTTAAAGTCGAAGCCGTCGAGAGAAGAGACGATCGCGAGGTTGTTGCCTGACCAGTCGTAGGCGTCAGGCGCCCAGGAGATATTGCCTCCCGCGGCCTCGTACGTACCGGCTTTCGCGGGAGCGCTCGCCGCGTGAAACGCACGCGGCTGCTGCTTCGCGCGCGACACAAGCGTCGCGTTTTCGTACCAGGCCTTAAATGGGTTATCGAGCGCAAAATCCGCTGGAAATCCCTGAAAAGAAGGAGGAAACAGCGGATTTGCAACCGTCGGCGTGGTGCCGCCCGGCTGGCCGGCTCCCGCGATTTCGGGTCCGTTGCCAACGGCCTTGGCGTGCCGCACTTGCAGCGCGGCCTGCAGGCTGACGGAGTAGCTCGGCAAATTGACCACATACGGCAGTCCTCGCACGAGCACGAGGTAGTCCACCAACTCCGGATGCGGCAGGGCCGAGAGGCATGCGTCGACCGGTGTCTGTACCTTCGACGCGAACGTTGCCGCGTCGATCGTCGTGTCGGCCTGCTTGAGACCCGGCAGCGCGCAAAGATGCCCCGCCGGAAGCGCCCGCGCCTGCTCGTAGTGATGCGCCACCGTCGCGGCTTCGGGAACATCACCGTTGTAGACGACGACCACGTTCATCGGGCCGCCCCCCGCGAGCGCGTCGCCAGCGAGCGTCGCGGCGGAGAGCGCGATGGCGCCGTGGGCGAGGAGGCGACGACGACGAACGCTTGAGGGCATTCGGTGAATGCTACCTCAGCCGCAACGCTCGCGCGGCGATTACATCCCTTTGGGAACTTTATCGAGATCGAGCTGCTCGAGCGCGACCCGGATGAGCGCGCTGCGATTGGCTTTGGTCAGCCCTCGCGCCTTGAGCTCGTCGACCAACGAGTCGAGACGGCCGAGGTCCTTGTTGTACATCGAGATGCAGATGACCTTGTAGTGCGCCGGTTTTTCGACCGCCGCGCGCTTGGGCGCGGGCTCCAGGTCGAGCGCGCGCGTGTAAAAACTTCCGCTCAGGACGCCGTCGACTTCATCTTTGTCGAGCACCCGCGCAGTGCCGAGATCGTTTCGTTCGCTCATCACTCTGTCTCCCTCATCCGTTCGCGGCGAGCGGCGCGTCGGCGCACTCGGCGGGTGTGTCTCCGAGAAGTCGCGCAGCCACGCGCGCGTAATCCTGAGCCGCAGTCGAATCGGGTGCGTGCTCAAAGATCGTCTTGCCCTGCGCCGGCGCTTCCTTGATTTTCGTGGCCATCCGAATGGGCTCGTAACAACGCTCGCCGAAATGCTCGCGCAGTGTGTTCAGCGAGTCGTGACAAATGCGCGCGCGCGCGTCGTAGAACGTCGGCAGCACACCGGTAATCTGCACGGGATGGTGCAGCAGCTGATTGACGTTCTTCACGGTCTTGATCACCTGGCGAACGCCGACCAGCGAGAGGAAGTCGCAGGCGACCGGAACGATAATTCCGTCGGACGCAACAAGCGCGTTTTGGTTCATGAGCGACAGCGACGGTGAGCAGTCGAGGATCATCGCGTCGTAGTCACCGGCGACGCGCGAGAGGCGCTCTCTCAGGACGCGATCGCGATTCTGCCGACCTGCGAGGTAGAGCTCTGCTGCCGCGAGCGTTTCGTTCGACGCGATGACGTCGAGGTTGGGGCGAACGTTGACGACCGCGTCCTTCGGGTTCAGCCCCATAACGAGCACGTGGTAGAGCGATCGCTCGGTCTTGACGTTGAGCGACACCCCGACGTTGCCTTGGGAGTCGGTGTCTACGAGCAGTACGCGCAGACCGCGAGCGGCGAGCGCTGCGGCGAGCTGTACCGAGGTGGTCGTCTTGCCGGTACCACCTTTGTGGTTGAAGACTGCAATGCGCCTCGTCTCGCGCGCGGGGCTCGTGCTGGGAGTCGCCGTCGCGGAATGCAGCCCGGCGGGAGGGGAATCGCTCGCGACAGGAGCCACAGGTGTGACAGGCGCCACAGCTGCGGCAGGAGCCGAAAGTTGCCCGAGTCGCGCTCCGTTGGCCTCTGCCAGGAGCTGCGCCCTGCAGGCGTCTCCGCAGGCGTACTTACGCGCCCCGCGCAGCGACAGCACCTGCGCCACACGCTCGACCTTGAAGCTCGCGTTGCACGCGTCGCACACAGCGCCACCTTCGGTCGCGCCTTTTAGCGAGTCCGCGTGGCACTTTTGGGAGCAGTAGAACGAAAACGCTCCGCTCTTTTCTTCCATCTGATAGCGAAATTGAACATCGAAGCCGCTACCACACACGCTGCACGAACCGCGCATTGCCGACATCCGACGACCGTTGCCACACGGGGGCCGCGCGGGCCAAATTTCGTGCGCGCGGTCAGTGCCGGAAGTGCCGAACGCCGGTCATCACCATGGCGATCCCGTGCGCGTCGGCCGCGGAAATGACGTCGCTGTCTTTCACGCTGCCTCCCGGTTGCGCGATCGCCGTGATACCGCGCGCGGCGGCGGCCTCGACACCGTCGGCGAACGGGAAGAACGCGTCGGAAGCAAGCACGCTCCCCCGCGCCGCATCACCCGCCTTTTCACATGCGATTTGCACTGATATCACGCGCGACATCTGGCCCGCGCCGACGCCGGTCGTGCGAACGACGTCAGCCTCGCTGGTCGCCAGCACGATGGCGTTCGACTTCACGTGCTTGCATACGCGCCAAGCCAGCTCGAGCTCGCGCAGTTCTTTCTCGGTGGGCTGACGCCTGGAAACGACCTTCGCGGCGAGCACTTCGCCCGGTCCCGAAGCATCCCTCGCCTGCGCGACCAGCCCTCCGCCCACGCGCTTGAACTGCAGGGCCAGGTGAGCCGCGCCGAGCCACTCGCCGGTCGCGAGGATGCGAAGGTTCTTCTTCGTTCTCAGAACTTCGAGCGCAACTGCGCTGAATCGCGGAGCAATTACGCACTCGAGAAACGTCTCCGCGAGCAGCCGTGCCGTCGCCTCGTCGACCTCGCGGTTGAGCGCAACGATGCCCCCGAATGCGCTCAGCGCATCGGCTTCGCGAGCTTGCCGATAGGCCGTCGCGAGCTCCTCCGCGACAGCGACGCCGCACGGGTTGGTGTGCTTGACGACAACAGCGCCGGCGCGATCCAGCTCCCGCACAGCATCAAGTGCGGCCTCTGCATCCACGAGATTGTTGAAGGAAAGCTCCTTACCTCCCGCCCCCAAACTCTCCGCGCGCGCTAGCGAGCCGGCCGGCGCGTTTCGCTCCACGTAGAACGCCCCGCCCTGGTGCGGGTTTTCGCCGTAGCGAAGCCCGTAGGCGCGTTCGAAGGGCAATGTCAGGTATTGCGGAAACGCACTGCGCGAGCCGTCGGCGGAGCGAGACGACAGGTATCCGCTGATGGCTGCGTCGTAGGCCGCCGTGTGAGCGAACGCCTTGGCCGCCAGTTCGGCGCGCGTCTGCGCTGCAATGCTTCCTGAGGCTCGAACCTCGGCGAGCACGCGCGCGTAGTCTGCCGGATCGCACACGACCCCGACGCGCGCATGATTTTTGGCCGCTGATCGGACCATCGAGGGGCCGCCAATGTCGATGTTCTCGACGATGTCCTCGTGCGTACTCGCCGGATCGGCGACGGTCTGCTCGAACGGGTACAGGTTGACGACCACGAGTTCGATTCGGGCACCCCCGAGCCGCTCAAGATCCGGCTGGTCGACGTCGCCGCGCATGAGGATGCCCCCGTGAACGCGCGGATGAAGCGTTTTGACGCGCCCGCCCATGACCTCGGGCGATCCCGTGTAGGCCTCGATCGTCTCGACCGGGATGCCCTCCGCGGCGAGCGCCTTCGCCGTGCCTCCGCTCGAGAGCAATGAGAAGCCCAAGCTGGTGAGGCCGCGCGCGAACTCGATGATGCCGGTCTTGTCGGAGACGGAGAGGAGCGCAGTCCTTTTCATGCGCGGGGAGGTAGCCGCGCCTCGCCCGAAGGTCAACGCTCGCCGAGACTCGAGGACAAAACGCAGAAGAGACGGAGCCCCTGGGCCCCGTCTCCTCGTCGAAACGATTTAGGAGAATCTATTCAAACGAAATGGTGCGTTCGGTGAAGTGGCTCCGGCACGAGCACGCGAGAGCGCTTCGCGCGCCGCACGATCACAAGTCGGCAGGCGCGTCCGCCTCGTCGACCTCGAGTTCGTCAACGTCGTCGTCGTCGTCATCGACTTCTTCTACAACTTCGCGTTTGAGGACCGGCAGTCGGCGCTTTCCGACAGGCCCTTCGTCGACAAAGTCGCGCAGGGCGCACGTGTCGCCGAGCGCCTCGAGCTTGGCCAGCCCTTTGACTTCAACCTGACGAATTCGCTCGCGCGTCAGATTCATGATGGCGCCGACCTCTTCGAGGGTCGTGCCTCCACGATCGGCGACATCGAGCGCGCAAGTTTCGTTCATTTCCCAGACTTCGAGGTCCGGGAAGTTGAGCTTGATAGCCCCGGTCCGCGCCGAGACATCAAGATAGAGATGGTGTTTGCACGAAACAAACGGACAAGGACGCTCACCGCCCTGACAATCCGCTCGATTTTTCGGCTTCGCGATGTCGTCGACGTCGGGGTAGAGCATGCGCCCCATCTCGAGTTCGCGCTTCGTCATCCGCTTCACGCTGATGGTTTTTGCGCGCACCGCCCGCTTGCGACGCGAACGGCGTTGCTCTCGCGTTACCGATTCGTCGGCGGCGTCGTGGTCGATCGCCAGCGCAAGCGCGCCCTCCGTGCGGGGCTCGCCTTCGCGAACCTGTCCTTCGTCGGCTTGCGCCAATTCCCCTTCAATCATCACCGTGTCCTTGGTGCTCATCCCGAACCTCCCGTGTCGCTCGCTTCGTTTCCGCCGTGCTGCCTGCCCCTTGCGCGCCTCTCGCAATGGGCCGCCGTCGCCGCGTTTTGGCGCGCGCGTCGGCAAAAGCTGTCCACTTGCTGCGTCCAGGCCCGATGGACCTACACGCCGCTACATTCACTCCATCTCGCCGCTGTCGCGAACTCGCTTCAAACGAAGCACTGCGAACCGGCCGCAGCGCCCGATGAGACGCTGTTAGACGGCTTCGCGCTGCAGGCGAGCCTGCATCGTGAGCCGAGACTCGATGTTCGTAAGCCTGCCAACGAGTTCGGCCGCGAGCATCCTCGCTTCCGAAAGTTCCTTCGTGACGAACTTGGCGGAGCCGTCAGTCGCCCTGCCCGCCTTGCCCGCACCGCCAAACTGAGAAAAAACGCGCTCGAGGGCGCGTTCGAGTTCTTCGATGTCTCCGCGAACAAAGAGAAACTGCTGCTGAATCTCTTCGATCGTAAATTGCACCATCAGCACCCGAAGCCGCTGAATTCTGCGCACAATCGTGACAGGGTACATTCCCTGCGAGCCGCGGTGCTTACCCTTCATGCCGACCCGACGACTCGTCGGGAGCAGGCCGAGTTGCACGTATTTGCGAAGCGTCGACTCCGTGAAACGAACGCTCTTGCGTGCGAGCACGGAGACGATCTGCTCAGACGTCAGACCTTCCTTGTGTTCGCGCTCGATACGCGCGAGTTCGTCTTCGGAAAAGCCTTCGGTCGTCATCGCAGCCAGTCCCTCTGCCCCCCGACCGCTGGGGCTTTCCGAGCCTCCGATGTACTTCGCAGTACACCGTGCTCACGAGCGCCGAGGTTCCGCCTCGCCACCGTGAGCGATTGCGAATGTATTCTACTCAAAAGATGAACGTCAATCCATGCGCCTCGTTTTGTTTGCGAGACGCGCGCATGGAAGTGTTCTTCGCCACGTGGCGTTGTGGTGTGACAAAATATGTCACATCGATCCGCGTATCGATCCGGCGAAGGCGCGCGCGCCTTAAGCGATTCGGGGAGGATAGTCCCGTGAGCTTCGCGGGGCTGGATCAGCCTCGCGTTCGCGGATACGTGCGACCTTGTGTTCCATGGTGCGCGATATGTGTGCAAGATGCAAAGATCCGAGATCTCCGGCGCCAAATGGCGCGAGCGCGCGCAGAGCCTCTTCGGCGGATTTTGGCCTGTTGTTCGGTGAGTTGCTAAGCAATTTGGCGATGATGGCGGCGAGGTCACGATCGATCGACCGGATGCTCTCGATGGGCGTGCAGCGGCCTTGCTGGATGCGCTCTAGTTCGGGCATGCCTGACGCTTCGCCCCACGGTCTACAGCCGCAGAGGAGCTCGTACAGAACGACACCGGCTGCGAACAGGTCCGTGCGCGCGTCGAGCGGATCGCCGCTGGCCTGCTCGGGCGCCATGTAGCCGAGCTTGCCCTTTACATAGAGCGGAGCGGTGAGGCGCTGGCGTATCGGCGCCAGGGCAATGCCGAAATCGGTTAGCTTTACTTCGCCTTCGTTTGAAACGAGAACGTTGTGCGGGCTGATGTCGCGATGCACGAGGCCCGGGATGGCGCCCTGCACGGCGGCCAGGGCGCGCAGGACGCCGCAGACCACGTGGACCGCGACGCGGTCAGGGAGCACCGGTCCGACGGCGCGTCTCGAGGCGCGCGGCGGGAAGAAGCGTCGCAAGTCGCAGCCGCGGATCAACTCGAGGACCAGAGCCGGGCGCCCGCTCGAGTCCTCGGTGATCCCCAGGAGCGAGACGACGTTCGCGTGGCGAACGCGGGCGAGGAGGGCGGCTTCTGCGCGCAACTCATGCACGTGCTCTGCGTCGAGGCCCGGAGCGAGTCTTTTGATGCATACGTCGCGCATGAGCCCGAAGCCATGATCGATGGCGCGCCACACGTCGCCCGATGCGCCGCGTCCGATGCGTTCGACAAGTTCGTAGCGACCCACGGAAAGCACTTTGTTTCGCGACATGATTGCCAAGTCGGTTCGGAAGCGGACAAAGTTGTGCGATTTGGGCGTGCTGGCCGGGATGACGGCCCTGGGCCGGCCGGGCCAGGAGCCGCGGCGCGTAGCGCTAAGGCACAGAGATCGTTAGCTAGCTTGCGATTCCGGCAGAATTTCGACGTCGAGTTCGGCGACCCCAGCATCGCCGTGAAGTTCCCCCGGCGCCGTGGACAGTCTGACTATGCCGCAACCGCGGCTGCTTGTGTCTTCAATTCGAACTCGACCGGGCTGACGTAATCGAGGTGCGAGTGAAGCCGCTCGACGTTGTAGAACCGCTCGATGAACTCGCCGATGGACTGCTCGGCGGCGCGTCTCGTGGCGTACCGCTCGTGCTCGACGAGCTCGGCGCGCAGCGTGGCGAAGAAGCTCTCGGCGACGGCATTGTCCCAGCAATCTCCCTTGCGGCTCATGCTCTGCACCATGCCGTGCCTGGTGACCGCCTTGCGGTAGTCGTCGCTGGCGTAGGGGCTGCCCCGGTCGGTGTGGTGCACCAAGCCGGGCAGCCGA
>CANJCO010000038.1 GCA_947473045.1 Myxococcales bacterium
ACGAGCTCGGGATAGGCACGCGCCCAGGCCAACGCCCAGTCGCGGCGGTGCGTCAGCACCACAACGCGCCCGGCACACGGGCCGAGCTCCTTGTCGGCGCGCTCGAGCGCAGCAGGTAGGAGGTCCAACCCAGTGGTGGGCGGGGCGCACAGCGTATGATCCTCGTATCCTTCGTCACGGAGGCGACGCAGCGTGTCGCGCAGCGCCTGCCACGCGACTTCCCCGCTCAAGATGACCACGACGCGCTTGTGCATGTCGCAGCCGCGAAGCAGAGTCCGTGCCACTACTTGTCCGCCAGCGATGATGGGCGCGTGCGCCAATGCCGGCGTCAAGGCGCGCTCAGCCCACCGTCAACGCGTTGGCGCAGCATTGCGCGCGGCCCCCTGCAGTGCAGCGCTTCGCAGTGTGGCGCGCCCAGTGCATAGCGTCGATGCGTGCAGAGCGCACTCAATCCGCCAGCCGACGAAGCTCCGCGCGACGCGTTTGTTCGCGCGTTCGCGCAGCGCGGGGTTGTGGTCGTGCCCGATGTGCTGAGCGCAGACTTCGTCGCACGCGCGCGCGCAGAGCTCGCCGTCGCGATCGACAGCGAAGCCCGCGCCCTCGGACGCCGGAACCATCCAGACTACGCGATGGTGCTGTCGTGCGCGCTCCACGGAGGCGCGTTCCTCGAGCTTCTGACCAACGAGCGACTCCTCGCACCGTTCGAATGGATCCTCGGCGAGGGATGCATCGCGTACGCCTACCAGTCGTCGTCGATGCCTCCGTCGGGCAGCAACTACGCCTCGCGCATCCACATCGACTGCCCCCGGCTCGTGCCCGGCTGGGTGAGCAACGTCGGCGCCACCATTTTGCTCGATGACTTCACCGCCCAAAACGGCGCGACCTGGTTTTTGCCCGCGTCGTTCGAACGCGCCGACGCCCCGGCCGAGTCCGAATTTTACGGCAGCGCCGAGCGGCTCATCGCGCCCGCGGGTTCGGTCATGTTTTTTCACGCGCGCACATGGCACGCTGGCGGCCGCAACGACAGCGAATCGTGGCGCCACGCGCTTACGATCAACATGTGCCGCTCCTTCATGAAGCAGCGCATCGACCTGCCACGGGCCATGACCGCCGCGAAGATCGACATCTCCGGCATCCCTTCGCGAGCGCTCCAGAAGCTCGGCTTTCACGCACAACCGCCAGCGTCCTACGAGGAATACTATGCACCGCCTGAACAGCGAACCTACCGCCAGCGCGCCGAGTAGCGCCCTCGCAGGCGCCTCGTATGAGGCTGTGTTGCGGGCCAATGTCGACCTCCACAGTCAGCTCGCGGCCACGTACAAAGCGCACGAGCCGCACTACAGACCCGAGAACATCGCGCACGTCCGCTCGGTCATGCAGGAGCTCACGAGGCGAACCAAGGGCAAGCGCATGCTCGACCTCGGGTGCGGCGCCGGCTTCATGGTCGACATCGCGCGCGACCTCGTTACGCATATCGACGGCGTCGACATCACGCCCGCGATGCTCTCGCAAATCGACCTGTCGGGCCCCGCGTCCATTCGGCTCTTCGAGTCTGACACGGCCACCGTTTCAGTCGCCGAAGGCGCGTACGACCTCGTCACCAGCTACGCATTTTTGCACCACCTCAAAGACATCGGCCCGTCGCTGCGCACCGCCGCGCGCGCCCTGCGTGAAGGCGGCGTCTACTACGCCGATCTCGACCCGAACGCGCACTTCTGGGAGGCCGCGAACGCGCTCGGCGACAGAGACGATTTGCACCCGATCCTCAAGCGCGAGGTCGACAGCGTGCTGTCGATGGACGAACAGCTCGAGGCCAAATTCGGGGTCGCGCCCGACACCTTCAATCTGGCCGAGTACGGCAAGAGCCTGCGCGGCGGATTCTCCGAGGACGATCTGGTAGCGCAGCTGAAATCAGCCGGATTTCGTCATGTCGAGGTGAAGTACTACTGGCACATCGGGCAAGCTCGGATCGCGCACGATCCGTCGCTCGACGACCGAACGCGGGCCGTCGTTCTTGAACAAATCGGCTTCATGCTCGCCGCTTCGCAGCCCCTTTCGCGTGCACTGTACAAGTATATCGGCTTTGTCGCGACGCGGTAGTTCATGAAGCTGCTCGTCTACGGATCGCACGAGTTCGCCGAGGTGCTCGCGGACCAGGCGCGCGCGTCGGGACACGAGATCGCGGGCTTCGTCGACGACTTTCGATCCGCGCCGCACGTCGTGGGCACGTTCGAGCAAGCGCGCGCGCGGTTTTCGCCGAGCGACGTGGGCTTCGTGCTGGCCATCGGCTACGGGCACCTTCAGGCGCGCTGGCGCATTCAGCAGCAGCTCGTCGCCCTCGGCTATGCGCTCCCGGCGCTCGTGCACCCGCGCGCTATCGTTTCACCGCTCGCGCGCGTGGGGGCCGGCTCGGTCATCATGGAAGCCGCGGTCGTCAGCGTGGCAGCCAGCGTGGGCGAAGCGTGCGTGCTCTGGCCGGGAGCCACGCTCAGCCATCACAGCTCGCTCGGCCACAACGTGTTTCTGTCTCCCCGCGCGATTGTATGTGGAATCTCACAGGTAGGACCCCACACATTCATCGGGGCCGGCGCCGTGATCGTGGACCGCCGGCAGGTGCCCGAGGGGGCGTTCGTGAAGGCCGGGAGCGTCTTTTCGTGACGCGGCCGGCGCGCACGGTCGCCGTGCTTCAGTCGAACTACCTGCCCTGGAAGGGCTACTTCGACATCATTCGCGACGTCGATTTGTTCGTGTTCTACGACGACGTGCAGTTTACGAAAAACGATTGGCGCAACCGCAACCGCATCAAGACTGCGCAGGGGCCCCAGTGGCTGACGGTGCCGGTCGGCCAGAGCCTGGGTCGCCGCGTGTGCGACGTGCGGTTGCCCGAGGACGGCGCATGGGCGGCCAAGCACCTGCGCACGCTTGGGCAGGCCTACGCGCGGGCCCCGTTCGCTGGCGCGCACCTCGGCTGGCTCGAGCGGTTTTTGCTGCGTGAGCGGCCCGCGACGCTCTCGGAGCTCAACCAGAAGATGATCATTCACGTCGCGCGCGACGTGCTCGGGTTACCGGCCGAGTTCTCGTGCTCGTCGCGCTTTGCGCTCGGCGGATCGCGGGAAGACCGGCTGCTCGATCTGCTCGGCCAGGTGGGGGCCACGCGTTACGTCTCAGGCCCCTCTGCGCGGGGCTACATCACAGAAGAGCGGTTCCGGGAGGCGAACATCGATCTGGTCTACAAGCGCTACGCCTATCCCGAGTATGCTCAGCTTCATCCGCCCTTCGAGCATGCGGTCAGCATCGTTGATTTGCTGATGAACGCCGGCCCGGACGCCTCGCGCTATATTTGGGACTACCCATGATTCCACTGTTTCGCCCGACCCTGACCGGCCTCGAGCCTGAGCGCGTGGCCGCGGCGATGGCCGCAGGCAGCCTCTCGGGTGCGGGAGCGTTCGGCAGGCGCTGCGAAGCGTGGCTCGAGTCGGCGACAGGGTGCGCGCGCGCGCTGCTCGTGCCGTCGTGCACCCACGCGCTCGAGCTGTCGGCCATGCTGCTGGGCATCGGCCCCGGCGACGAGGTCATCGTGCCGAGCTTCACGTTCAGCAGCACTGCGAGCGCCTTCGCGCTCCACGGCGCGACGATCGTGTTCGTCGACGTGCTCGCCGGCACGATGAACATGGACGTCGCCGCTGCTGCTGCTGCCATCACGAAGCGCACGCGCGCGATCGTTCCCGTGCATTATGCAGGCAACGCGTGCGACATGGGCGCGCTGATCTCGCTCGCGTCGGCGGCAAACGTCACAATCGTCGAAGACGCCGCGCAGGCGCTCGGAAGCACCTACCGCGAGCGACCGCTCGGCAGCCTCGGCGCCCTCGGCGCTCTGAGCTTTCACTCCACCAAAAACATCCAGTGCGGCGAGGGCGGAGCGCTGCTGATTGGCGATCCGGCGATGGTCGATCGGGCCGAGATCCTGCGCGAAAAGGGCACGGATCGCGCGCGGTTTCTGCGCGGCGAAGTCGACCGGTACGCATGGCAGGAGGTCGGCTCATCGCTGCTGCTCGGAGAGCTGCCCGCGGCGTACCTGAGCGCGCAGCTCGAGGCGAGCCCCGAGGTGAACGCCCGCCGCGTGGCGAGCTGGGAGCAGTACCAAGCGGCGCTCGCTCCGCTCGAGCGCGCCGGCCATATCGAGCTTCCGCGCACCACGCCCGAGGCGACCCACAACGGTCACATTTTCTACGTGAAGACCAGAAGCCGCGCCGAGCAGGTGGCGCTCTCGGGGGCGCTCAAGGCCCGCGACATCGGCGCCGCGTTT
This sequence comes from Myxococcales bacterium, assembly GCA_947473045.1. Taxonomy (GTDB): domain Bacteria; phylum Myxococcota_A; class Polyangia; order Polyangiales; family Polyangiaceae; genus JANYHY01. Next base: position 4,307 of record CANJCO010000038.1, read on the forward strand.
CACTACGTGCCGCTGCACTCGGCTCCGGCCGGGGTGCGCGTCGGTCGGTTCTCGGGCGACGATCGCGTCACCACGGCCGACAGCGCGCGACTGCTTCGCCTGCCGCTCTACGACCGCATGGAGTCCGCCGACGTCGAGACAGTGGCCGCGGCGATCGCGCAGTTCTACGGCGCCTGACGCCAAAAGCATGCATGCTGCACGTAATACCCGTGAGCGCTCGACACGGCCCTGCACGTCGGGCACCGTAGCCCCGTGCAAGAGCTCACCGCGCACCCGCTGACCGCCGACGCCTACGCTCCTTACGGCGACGTGATCATGGCGCGCCGTCACGGCGAGCCGGGATTGCCGGGAAATCAGGGCACAGCGCTGCGCTTTCCGCGTCTCGCGGAGCTGATCGACGCGCGTCCGGGCAGGGCGCGCGCGAACCTCGGCATCTTTCGTTGCGCGCCGCGAACCGTGTGGCCGATGCCGCTGACGCTGCTCGAAAAACACCCGGCGTCGACGCAGCTGTTCGTGCCCATGAACGCGTCGCGGTATCTCGTCGTGGTGGCTCGCGGCGGCGACTCCCCCGATCTCGCCACCCTCGCGGCGTTCGTCGCGACAGGCGCGCAAGCGATCACCTATCACCCGGGCGTGTGGCACCACCCGATGATCGCGCTCGGCGACGTGACTGATTTTACCTGCCTCGTGTGGGAAGACGACTCGGACGACGACTGCGTGGTCTGCGCTTACGACGAAGCGGACCAGCCGCGTTTGCGCCTGCCTTGCTGAAGTCTCGACGCGCGGGCGAAGCGGCGCTACTGCAAGCGGAGTGATCGGCAAGAAAATCGGGTTTTTGGGCGGCGGCAACATGGCTGGCGCCCTCATCAAGGGACTGCTCGCTTCGGGCGCGGTGGCCCCCGGCGCCATCTGGGTGAGCGACGTCAAGCGCGAGCGCCTCGACCAGCTCGAGCAGCTGCACGGCGTGCGCACCACGCTCGACAACCACGCGCTCGTGCGTGAGGTCGACGTGCTCGTCGTGTCGGTCAAGCCTCAAGTCGTCGTGAAGGTGCTCGGCGCCATCAGCGGCGATATTCGGGGCGATCAGGTCATCGTGTCGGTCGCCGCCGGCGTGCCGCTGTCGATCCTCGAGGCCGTGTTGCCCGAGGGCGCGCATGTCGTTCGCACCATGCCGAACACCCCGGCGATCGTGCAGGCAGGCGCCACGGCGATCGCGCCCGGAACGCACGCCACGGACGACGATCTCGCGACGGCGCGCGCGCTGTTCGAAGCCGTAGGCCGCGTCGTCACGCTCGAAGAAGCGCAGCTCGACGCGGTCACCGGCCTGTCAGGCAGCGGCCCCGCGTACGTGATGCTCATGATCGAGGCGCTCGCCGACGGCGGCGTGAAGGTCGGACTGCACCGCGACACGGCGCTGCTGCTCGCGGCGCAAACGGTGTTCGGATCGGCCAAGTTGCAGCTCGAAACGGGCGAGCATCCCGGGCGGTTGAAAGACATGGTCACGAGCCCCGGCGGCACCGCGATCGCGGGCCTGCACACCCTCGAATCGGGAGCGCTTCGCAAGACGCTGATCGACGCGGTAGAGGCCGCGACCAACCGCGCGAGCCAGCTCGGCGCGCTCATGGAAGCCAGCTTCAAAAAGGCCTGAGGAGGGCGCTATGGCCGAGAGTTTCGACCCGCAGACCAAGGCCGAGTTCGATCAATACGCCGGAAGCTACGACGAGCTGCACAAGCAGAACGTGGCCATCAGCGGCGAGGGCCCGGAGTACTTTGCAGTCTACAAGCAGCGCTTTCTTGAGCGGCTGCTGGGTCGGCAGCGCACGCCGCTGCTCGATTTCGGCTGCGGCATCGGCAACCTCACGCGGCTGCTCGTCGGCCCGTTCGCCGATGTCGCCGGCTACGATCCCTCGCTCGACAGCGTGGCGCTCGCGCGGCAGCGCGCACCGGAGGCCACGTTCTACGCGGACCTCGACGCCATTCCGCAAGGGCACTTTGGCGCGGTGGTCGTCGCCAACGTGCTCCACCACGTGCCGCCTGCCGACCGCGCTCCGCTGCTCGCGAAGGTCGCCCGAGTGCTCGCGCCGGGCGGCAAGCTCGTGGTGTTCGAGCACAACCCCCACAACCCCGTCACCCGCAAGGTCGTTCGCGATTGCGCCTTCGACGAAAACGCCGTGCTCCTGCCGCCAAGCGAGACGCGCGGGCTGCTCGAAGGAGCCGGTCTCGGCCCCGCCTCGCTTGATTATATCGTGTTCTTTCCGCGGCCGCTCGCCGCCCTTCGCGGGCTCGAGCCGAGCCTGTCGTGGTTGCCTCTTGGCGCGCAGTACGCTGCCTGGGCGAGCAAGCGCTGAGCCGAAATGACAGAAGCCGGCGCTCTTTCGAGGGCCGGCTCCTGCGTCGCTGAAGGTCGCGGACTACTTGCGCTGATCGAGAGGCGTGTAGTTCGTCTCGGTCGCGCCCGTGTAGATCTGACGCGGACGGCCGATTTTGGTGGAAGGATCTTCCATCATCTCTTTCCAGTGCGCGATCCAGCCGGGCAGACGCCCGAGGGCGAAGAGCACCGTGAACATGTCGGTGGGGAAGCCCATCGCGCGATAGATGATGCCCGAGTAGAAATCGACGTTCGGGTACAGCTTGCGCTCGATGAAATACGGATCGGTGAGCGCCGCTTCTTCGAGGCCCTTGGCGATGTCGAGCAGGGGATCGCTCACGCCCAGTTTATCGAGCACCTTGTCGGCGGCGACCTTGATGATCTTCGCGCGCGGGTCGAAGTTCTTGTAGACGCGGTGGCCGAAGCCCATGAGCCGGAAGGTGGAGTTCTTGTCCTTCGCCATCGCGACGTACTTCTTCACGTCGCCGCCATCGTTGTTGATGGCCTGCAGCATCTCGAGAACTTCCTGGTTGGCGCCGCCGTGCAGGGGGCCCCAGAGCGCGCAAATGCCGGCCGAAATCGACGCGAAGAGGTTCGCGCGCGAGCTGCCGACGATGCGAACCGTCGAGGTCGAGCAGTTCTGCTCGTGATCGGCGTGGAGGATGAGAAGAAGGTTCATGACCTTCTCCATCTCGGGGTCGACGTCGTAGCCTTCGGCGGGAACGCTGAACATCATGTTCAGGAAGTTCGCGCAGTATTTGAGGTCGTTTTTCGGGTAAACGAACGGCTGGCCGATCGACTTCTTGTAGGCAAACGCGGCGATCGTGCGCACCTTCGCGAGCATGCGCGCGATGGTCATGTCGATCTGGTTGTGATTGTTGACGTCGATCGCGTCGGGGTAAAACGACGACAGCGCCAGCACCATCGACGACAGCACCGCCATCGGATGCGCGGTCGACGGGAAGCCCTCAAAGAAGCGCTTCATGTCCTCGTGAATGAGCGAGTGACGCGTGAGCAAGTCGGAGAAGCGCGCGAGCTCGGCCTCGTTGGGCAGGTGCCCGTAGATGAGGAGGTAGCTCGTCTCGACGAAGGTCGACTTTTCGGCGAGCTGCTCGATCGGAATGCCCCGGTAGCGCAAGATGCCCTTGTCGCCGTCGATGAACGTGATCGCGCTCTTGGTAGAGGCGGTGTTCATGAACGCCGGGTCGAGCGTCACGTATCCGGTCTTCGCGCGAAGCTGCGCGATATCGATTGCAGTCTCGCCCTCGCTGCCGACCACGACCGGCACTTCGAGCTTCACTGTCTCACTGACTCTAATCTCCGCTTTGTCGCTCAAGGTAGCCTCCGATGGACGGACGAACGATGCCTTCATCGCACGGCAGCGCGGCTTGGCATGGTAGCCCGGACTCCACGCAGCGCGTCACGGTTTTAGAGCGTGCGGGCGAAAATGGCGAGAGGCGCCGTGCAGCTTCCCGAACGCGGACGCCTCAGCGCTGCCAGCGGCGACGCGCATCGGCCTGCGCGAGCCCGAGGCGGCGCTGCTCCGACACCGCGGCACCATAGGCTGCGGGCACGCGATCGCCCTCGGCCAGCGCCCACAAAACGCGCAGGGCGGCTTCCGCGTCCTCGCTCGCCCGATGGGCTTTTTCGAGGGAAATCCCTAGCCTTTCGGCAACGTCGCCCAAGGTTCGCGAGCGCTCACTCTTCTGAATCTCGCGCGCCCAAACGAGCGGGTCGATCCACTCGACGTCGCGCCGGAGTGCCACCACCGCGCTCGAAAGCGCAGGCTGTCCGAGGCGCGCGAACTCAGCCGTAACAAAGCCCTTGTCGAAGCCCGCGTTGTAGGCGCCGGGCACGCGACCTTCGAGCGCCTTGGCGATTTCGTGCGCGACCGATGCAAACGACGGCGCGTCCTTGACGTCTTCGTCGGAGATTCCATGCACCGCGCGGGCGCCATCGGGGATGGGCACGCCCGGGTTGATCAACCAGTTGTATCTTGCAACGATCTCGCCGGCCTTGCCCACGGCGATGCCGAGCTCGACGACGCGGTCGGTCGACGCGTCACGGCCCGTGGTCTCGACGTCGAGCAGCGCGATCTCGAGGTCGCGCCACGGCGCCTCCTGGGAGATGCCGGGAACGAGCCCAACGACCACCGTCTTGAGCAGGTGCGCGATCCCCGGATAGTGCCGGCCCGTCGGGAAGCACCCGCACGCGTCGGTCGCCGGGCGCATGCTACTTCTTTCCGGCGTCGGGGAGCAGCGGCTTGCCGGCGTCGGCCGCGGATGCAGGCTCAGACGCCTTGACGCCCATCATCTGAAGCTCGAGATCGACCCACTCCTCAAAAGACTGCACGCGCTCGTAGAGGCGCCCGTTGATGTAGATCGTCGGCGTTCCGGCCACCTTGAGCTCGTCCGCGAGTTTGCGGTCGGCCGCGAGCCTGTCGGTCGCCGCCTGGCTCTGCATGTCCGCGCGAAACTTCACCACGTCGAGGCCAAGCTCGCGGGCGTAGCCCTCGAGGTCGCTCTGATCGAGGTGCTCGGCGCTGACGAACAGCTTGTGGTGCATCTCCCAGAGTTTGCCCTGCATACCCGCCGCGATCGCCGCGCGCGCTGCGGGCTCGGCGTGGGTGTGCCCCTGCAGCGGCATGAACTTGTAGACGAAGCGGACCGAGTCTTTGTGGCTCTCGACCAGCTTGTCGAGCAGCGGCGCCGTCATCTGGCAGTGCGGGCACTCGAAGTCGGCAAACTCGACGACCACGACGGGCGCGCCCGAGGGCCCGCGTGAGGGCGAGTCTTCGAGGCGAACGTCTTTAATGCGGTCGGCGTCAAAGCGGTTGTGGAAGCTCTGCTCCACCATTTCGCGCGTGGCGCCGTCGCGCACGCCTTTGAGGATCATCTTCGCGGCGGGCAGGCACTTGCCGCACGCGCGCTTTTCGCGGACGCACTGGGCGATCGGCACCGGCGTGTCGGCGCACGGCGCGAGAAGCGACGAGACGTAACTCGACCACTCCTTTTTTTCGCGAGGGGTCAGCGAGCTGGTGTCGACCTCGGCGAGGTTGACGTCAACGGCGGGCGTTCCGTCTTTGGGGGGATCGCCGCTGATCGATTGACCACGACACGTAGAGCCGCCCGACGCCAGGCCGAGTGCCACCAGAATCCATGCTTTGCCGAACGACATGACCGGGCTGCAGACTAGTCCACGTCCGCGGCGAGGTCCACGTCCGGCGAAGCACGCCGAGGCGATGCCGCGCTTTGCACGGGCCACGCGACCGCGATAGTGTCCGACCTCCTTGAGCAACGACACGACGGCCAGCGCTGCGCTCCTCAGCGCGAGGCACGTAATTGCAATCGGCGGAGGGCGCGGCGGCGTCGGAAAGAGCCTCGTGGCCGCGAGCCTCGCGATCTACTTCGCGCAGCTTGGCCGCAAGGTGGTGCTCGCGGACGGCGACGCTGCGGGCGGAAACCTGCACACGCAGTTCGGCCTCGGCGCAGCTTCGCGCGAGCCGGTGCTCGATCGCGATGCCACGCACGGACTCGAAGAGTCGCTCGTGCCCACGCTCGTGCCAGGACTGTCGCTGCTGCCGGCCGCGCACGAGTCGATTCAGGCTCCTACGCTTCACCGCACAGGCCGCAAGGCACGCTGGATCGCCCGGCTCCGCGCGCTCCCGGTGGAATACGTCATCATCGACGCCGGGCCGGGACACTCCGCGTTTGCGCTCGACGTCATGGCCTCGGCCGACATGGCCATCGCCGTCACCATCCCCGAGCCGCCGGCGATCGAAGAGACCTACCGCTTCGCGCGGGCGTGGTTTCTGCGTCGATTGCGGCGCGCGGTGCACCGCGATAAAATTCGCAGCGCGTTGCTCAGCCGAGCGCTTGGCGAGCTGGGCTCACTGCCCGGGCCGATCGACCTCATGCGCTCACTCGCGAAGCTCGACCGCTCGCTCGCCGAGCTGGCGTGGCTCGAGGCGCGCGGCATGAACCTCTCGCTCGTCGTCAATCAGACGCGCGTGCGCAGCGATCTCGACATGGGCGCGTGGATGAGCTCCCTCGCCGCGCGTCACTACGGCATTCCGGTCGAAGAGCTGGGGCACATCGAGCAGGACGACACAGTCTGGCTCGCTGTGCGGCGAAACAGGCCGCTGCTCATCGACAGCCCGACTTCGAAAGCGGCGCGCAACGTCGAGCGCATCGCACGCCGCGTGCTTGCCTTGCTCACGACGCCAGAGAGCCGCGGGCTGCCTCCGCCTCCCATGAACATCGGAGCGGCCTCGCTCTACGACGTCCTCGGCGTGTCGCGGTCCGCGACCGACGAAGACATTCGCCGCGCGTTCAAGCGCCAGCGCGACGTGTACGCCCCCGGGAGCCTCGCGACCTCGTCGCTTCTCAGCGACGCGCAGCTCCGGGGCGAGCTCGCGCGAACCGACGAGGCCCACGACACGCTGCTCGATCCCGTGAGGCGGCGCGCCTACGATCTCTCGACGTTTCCCGATGCCGAAGTGCAGCAGCAGGCAGCGCGGCCGGTGCGCGGCGCTCTCGCCGCCGAGCAGCTGCAGCTTCAGAGCGAGCTGCTCCGCGAAATTGGCCCCGACACCGAATTTACCGGGGAGCTCCTGCGCCGCGTCCGCGAGTCGCAAGGCATCGATTTGCCCGAAATATCCGCGTTTACGCGGATCTCGAAGGGTCATCTCGTGGCCATCGAAGCGGAGGCCTACGCGGCGCTGCCAGCGCTGGTGTATGTGCGCGGCTTCGTGAGCGAGCTCGCCAAGTTCCTCAAGCTCGACGCCGCGCAGGTGCAGCGGAGCTACATGCGCAGACTGCGCGAGCTGGCCGCGATCGAGCCCGACTAGGCGCATGGCGCGGCGACCTTCCGACCTCCCGTTCGGCTTCGCGCTCTTCTTTGCCGCGCTCGCCCCGCGCCTGTGGGTCGCCCTGCGCTGGGCCGGTGAGCCCGTTTGGGATGGCCACTACTACGACTTCGGGGCACGACGAATCGCGCAGGGGCTCGGCTACTCCGACGACGTGAGCATTGGCGGTCAGTCGATCTGGCACGCCTGGTGTCACTATCCCGTCGGCTACAGCGCGTTTCTGGGCGGCCTTTATCGTGTCTTTGGCGCCGATCTGCGGGTCGCGGCGGCGGCCGACGCCACCGTGGGAGCGCTGCTCGCAGTGATAACCTGGCTCCTCGCGCGCGAGGCCCTTTCGTCGGGGCGCGCGCGCGTTGCGGGCCTCCTGGTGGCCGCGCATCCGGGCCTTATCGTCTACTCGGCGCTGGTGATGAGCGAGCCGCTGTCGGTGCTCCTCACGCTCGCCGGCTTCTGGCTCGCGGTTCGCGATCGCGGCAGGCCGGTTCGAGGGGTGATCGTGGGTGCGCTCGTGCTCGGCGTCGCCGCGCTCGTGCGTCCGCAAGCGTTGCTGTGCGTGCCGTTTCTCGCCTTCGTTCCGCGCCACGCGCCGCCTGCCCTGCTTCCGCTCGGCCGCGGATTTCGTTTGGCGATCGCGGCGCTCGCCTGCGCGACCGCGCTCGCGGCAGTCGCTCCCTGGACAGCCCGCAACTGCGCGCGAATGGACGGCTGCGCGCTGGTGAGCACCAACGCCGGGTGGAACCTCGCGATCGGCGCGTTTCCGCGCGCAACCGGGCGCTTCGAGACGCTCCGCGCGAGCGACGGTTGCCGCGAGGTGACCGGCCAGGTGCAGCAGGACCGGTGCTGGTTCCACTACGGGGTCGACCAGATCAGACGCCACCCGGGCCACTGGCTCGCGCTCATCCCCGCGAAGCTCGGGTTCACCTTCGATCACGAGTCGTTCGCGATCGAGTACCTGCACGAGGCCCGGCCGAGCGCGTGGCCTGAAGCGCGGCGCAGACGGGGGCGCGAGCTGCTGACCATGGCGCACCGCGCGCTGTTGTCGATCGCATCGCTGGGAGCGGTCGCGTTCGTGACCCGAGGCCGCGGCCGCCGCGCGCAGGCCCTCCTCGCGATCGCAGCCATCGCGCTCGTGGCGTTCGCGATCGAAGCGGACTCACCCACGTTCTGGCCGATCGCCCTGTTTTGCTCCGTGGCACCGTGGGTCGCGCTGCCGGGAGCGCCTGAGCGGCGGCCCGCTTGGTTGCTCGCGGTGTCGCTGCTCGCCACAACGCTCGCGACGCACGCGATCTTCTTCGGCGAAGATCGCTATCACGTCGTGGTCGCGCCGATCTTGTGCATGCTCGCAGCCGGCGCGCTCCGGCCGGCCGGAAGACCCGTCCGCGAACGCAGCGCATGATCGCGGCGTCGACCGAACGAAACCCGGAAGCGACGCGACAAAAAGGAAAAAGCGCGAACGCCGACTTGGGCGCTCGCGCTCTTTCAGAGCCGCAGCAGAAGTAGAATTACTTCTTCGCGGGGGTCGCGGCGGGCTTCGCGGAAGCAGCCGGGGCGGCCGACTTCGCGGGAGCAGCCGAGGCGGCCGGCTTGACAGCCTTGCCAGCGTCCGCTGCGGGCGCGCCGGCGTCGACCGGGGCGGCGACGGGCGTCACGGGGGCGGCCGAAGCCGACATCGCGGGAGCAGCGGAGGCGGTCACCGCGGGAGCGGCGGAAGCCGACATCACGGGAGCAGCAGCGGAAGCCGACGCCATGGGGGCGACTTCGGCCGAAGCGCTCGCCGAAGCGGAAGGCGCGGTCGGCGCAACGGGGTCTGCACCGCCGCCACAGGCAATAGCGGTAGCGACAGCAGCGGCCAACGAGGCGAGAGCAAAAAGCTTGATGTTTCGCATAGACTTTCTCCGGTCTTTTGAGGGCCGGGTGTCTACCTCCAAACGTACGGGCGGAGCAAGCAAAATCGTGTTTGCGCCCAACGAACATCTGCGCCAAAGTGAGCCACATGTGACCATCGGATCGGCACACCGGGCCGTCGTGGTTCGACTATTTGCTCGAAATTGCGCTTTCTTACCGTGGCACGCGTGCTGCAGGTAGAGTCGTCCACACGGAGATTATCATGCGAAGAATTGCTCAGCTATCAGTCGCCACGCTCGCCGCAGCAGCCGCAATCTTTGCCCCGACGGGCGAGGCAAAAGCCTGCGGCGGATGCTTCCACGATCCGACCGACAACCCCTCGGTCGTCACCGATCACCGCATGATCCTGACGATCTCGCAGAATCAGACCACGCTCTACGATCAGGTGAAATACCAAGGCGACCCGAAGTCGTTCGCGTGGGTCTTGCCGATTCACGGCAACGTCAAGGTCGGCCTGAGCGCCGACGTCGTGTTCGCTTCGCTCGACGCGCTCACGGCCACCCAGGTGCGCGCGCCGCAGCTCAACTGCCCGGCGCCCCCTTCGTGCCCGGGCAACGACTACGGCCCCTCCGCATCCGCGGCCCAGGACGGTGGCGCTGGCGCGACCCCTTCCGACGGAGTGACCGTCACGAAGAACGAGGTCGTCGGCCCCTACGAGAGTGTGCAGCTCTCCGCGACCAGCCCCGCGGCGCTCGAGAACTGGCTCACGACCAACCACTTCGTGGTGCCGGCCGACGTGAAGCCGATCGTTGACGCCTATCAGAAGGAAGGCTTCGATTTCCTCGCGCTCAAGCTGCTGCCCGGGCAAGGCGTGCAGTCGATGCGACCCGTTCGCGTCACGATGCCGGGCGCGTCGCCTGCCCTGCCGCTGCGCATGGTGAGCGCGGGCACAGGGCTGCAAGTCGGCATTACGCTGTTCGTCATCGCCGACGGTCGCTACGAGCCCGCGAACTTCCCGTCGTTCCTCATCAAGGACGACGAGCTGGTGTGGGACTGGTCGACCAACCTTTCGAACTACCGCACGCTGCGCACGGCCAAAGAAGTCGCGACTAAAAACCACGCGTGGGAGCTCGAGAGCTCGATGGGCGTGCCGACTTACGCCATTCAAGGCGCCGTCCTGAGCGGCGGGCAAGTGTTTGGCGGAGGCTTCGGCGGAGGCCCGGGCGGCTACCGGGCGCCTGCAGAAGCTGATTACTCGGGTGTTCCCGCGACCGACGGTGGCGCCGCCGGAGCGACGCCCGACCAGGTGCGTGACGCCGACGTGGCCGCGCTGCTCGAAGGGCAGATGCCGACTCCGCGCATCACGCGCCTGCGCACTGACCTGGCCCATGACGCGCTCAGCGTCGACCTGTCGCTGAACGCGTCGCAAGATCAAGGCGAAGTGTCGAACATTCGGCAGGCCTCGAAAGACCTGAATCGGCCGCCTTGCCCGACCTACGAGCCCTGCCCGCTCGGACTCGCTGGCTTCGTGGGCGCAGGCTGCGCAGCGCAGCCGCAGTCGAGCACGGGCGACGCCTTTCTGCTCGGCGGCCTGGGCATCCTGGGCATCGTGATCGCGCGTCGTCGCCGCCGCAACCAGGCCTGAGACCGACCGACACGAGCGCGCCGTGAATCGGGGCGCGGCGCAGCAAGCGTCCGCGCCTCGCGCGTTTTGTGGCATTGACTTCCCGCGCCGCGAGGGGCGACCTTCCCGGCCCATGATCGGAAGGCTCACCGGACGCGTGCTCTCGGACGAAGGAGACTGCGCGATCCTCGATGTGCGCGGCGTCGGCTACGAGGTGATTGTTCCGCTCGGAACGCTCGGGCGTGCGCCGGCCTCACCCGAGGGAGACACGACGCTCTTCATTCACACGCACGCCCGCGAGGACGCGTTGCTGCTCTACGGCTTCGCGTCCGAGGCCGATCGCAGCGCCTTTCGTACGCTGATCGGCGTGTCGAACGTGGGACCGCGCACCGCCCTCGCGCTGCTCAGCGCGCTGCCCGCCGACGAGCTCGCGCGCGCCATCGCCGGCAAGGACGTCGCGGGCCTTACGCGCATACCGGGCGTGGGCAAGAAGACCGCCGAGCGCCTCGTGCTCGAGCTCAAAGACAAGCTCGCCCCGGTGGCTGCTTCCGCGTCAAACCCCCTAAAAAAAGGCGTATCGACCGCCTCCGGAAGCGACGTTCTGGCAGGGGCGCTCGTGCGCATGGGCTTCAAGCAAGTGGAGGTCGATCGCGCGATCGCGGCGATGGGAGACCGCGCGAAGGCCCCGCTCGGCGAGGCCGTACGCGAAGCCCTGGCGCTCCTCGCCAAGTAACGAGCGCTACTTCTTCAGTGGGGGATCGCGCCTGCGCGGCACGCTGCGAATCGGCTCGGGGCGCGGGAGGACGAACCGCGAGGACGGCTTGGTGACCTCCGCGCTCTTGACCTTGTCGCGCGTCATCTCGACGAACCGCAGCTGCGCGCGCATGGGCACGGCGCCCGCGAAGGCGACGCGCTCGTAGTGGCCGCCGCTGGTCAGGCGCCATGACTTGACGTTGTCCTGACGCTGGAGATCGAGAATATCGAGCAAGCGCGCGCGAATCGCCGGGTCTTCGATCGGGACCATCACTTCGACGCGGCGGTGAAAATTGCGCGGCATCCAGTCAGCGCTCGCGATGTAGACTTCGGGGCGCCCCGCGTTCGAAAACGAAAACACGCGGCCGTGTTCGAGGAAGCGATCGACGAGCGCGATGACCTCGATGTTGTCGCTGACTCCGGCGACCCCCGGGCGCAGGCAGCAAATGCCCCGCACCAGCAGCGTGATCGACACGCCGGCCTGAGACGCGCGGTAGAGCGCCTCGACCACGTGCTCATCGACCAGCGAGTTCATCTTGGCGATGATTCGCGCGGGGCGTCCGGCGCGGGCGTTGTCGGCCTCGCGGGCGATGAGGCCCAAAATCGCTTCGTGGAGCCCGAGCGGCGCGACGATGAGCGAGTTCCACTTCGGTGGCGCGCTGTAACCGGTGAGCAGGTTGAACAGCGACGAGGCGTCCTCGCACAGCTTTTCGTTGCAGGTGAGCAGCGAAAAATCGGTGTAGAAGCGCGCCGTCGCCGGGTTGTAGTTGCCCGTAGACAAGTGCACGTAGCGCTTGAGCCTGCCCTTCTCGCGGCGAATGATGAGCAGGCACTTGGCGTGCGTTTTCAGGCCCATCAAGCCATAGACGACGTTGACGCCGCTCTGTTCGAGGGTGCGCGCCCACTGAATGTTCGACTCCTCGTCGAAGCGCGCTTTCAGCTCGACGATGGCGGTGACCTGCTTGCCCGACTCGGCCGCCCGCGCGAGCGCCTTGACGATGGGCGAGTCGCCGCCCGCGCGATAGAGCGTCTGCTTGATCGCGAGCACATCGGGATCGTCGGCCGCGCGCTGGATGAGCTCAACGACCGCGTCGAACGCCTCGTACGGGTGGTGGAGCAGCACGTCGCCTTCGCGGATCACGGCGAACGGATCGTCTGCGTCGCGCAGGGGGGGTACGGCTTGCGGCTGCGAGCCGTCGTCGCGCAGCTCCCGGCGATCGTCGCTGGCGACGATCTGCATCAGGTCACCAGCGTTGAGGATCCCGCTCGTGCGGTAGACGTCGCGCTCGGGGTCGAGCTTGAGCGCCTTCACGAGCTTCGCGAGCGACGCCCCGGTCGGCTCGCCTCGCACCTCGAGGCGAACGGCGTTTCCGCGCTCGCGACGGCGCAGCTCCTGCTGAATCGTCTGCAGCAGGTCTTCGGCCTCTTCTTCGTCGATTTCGAGGTCGAAGTTGCGCGTGACCCGGAAGGCGTACACGCCCTTGGTCTTCACGCCGGGGAAAATGGCGCCCACGTGCCGGGCGATGAGGTCCTCGATGAGCACGAACGCGTGCCGCGCAGCCGACCCGTCGGGCGCCTTCACGCCCGATATCGCCATCATGCGCGGCAGCATCATGGGCACCTGAACGACGCCAAAACCAGCCTCGCCGAGCGGTTCGCGCGTGAACATCACGCCGAGGTTGAGGCTCTTGTTGCGCAGGTGCGGAAACGGGTGGCCGGGGTCGATGGCCAGCGGCGTGAGGATCGGAAATATCTCGGACGTGAAGCGCTCATCGAGGAGCTTGAGCGCCTCGGCGCCCAGGGCCTCGGGCTTGACGATGAGCACACCTTTTTCGGCGAGCGCCGGAAACAGGTGCCGCTCGAGGTAATCGCCCTGATTTTTTACGAGCTCGTGGACGCGGCTGGCGATCGCGGTGAGCTGCTCGGAGACCGACATCCCGTCCGGCGGAAGCTCGCCGACTTCGCCCGAATGCTGCTGCTTGAGCCCGGCGTAGCGAACCATGAAAAACTCGTCGAGGTTCGAAGCGACGATGGCGTGAAACTTCAGGCGTTCGAGCAGCGGAACGCCCTCGTTTTGAGCCTCGGCCAGCACGCGGGCGTTGAACTCGAGCCACGACAGCTCGCGGTTCAAATAGAGGTTCGCCGCCCGCAAATCGGTGTCGAACGAAGACGGAAGAAACGGTGTCGACGTGGCCGCCGGAGGACTCGGCGTCGACGCGGGAGCTGGACCCGGTGGATTCATTTGGGGCACCAGCTTAGCGCAGCCGCGCGCCCGAACGCACGCAAGTGGGCCGAAGGCTACCTGGGCGCCGTGGCCGCGGACGCCAGATCGTTGCGCAGCCAGACGTGATCGGCGCCGAACGCGGCCGTCTCCCGATACCGCGACTCGAGCCAGGCTCCCGCGCTCGGGCAGTGCACTTTGAAGTCGTAGGCCGCGTCTGCGTAGGTCGTCAGCGGCGCGTGGTCGATGAAGACAAACGCGGCGGGAGGCTTTCGCTCGAGCCTCGCGAGCATGTCGGCTTCGTGGGAGTCGCGCATCGCGCGAATGCGGCCGGACTGCGCTTCGGTCGGGCGGAGTCCGCGCGGCGACGACGAGCCCTGGAGGGCCGCATCGGCGTTGAGATCGTAGGCGTAAATGTAGGGCGTCGCGCTTCGGCGCTCAGCCAGAAAAAGCACGTACGGGTCCATCGCATACAGCTGCACGCGGTCGCCCGTGGCGGTGTTCGCTCGCAAGTAGGCCGCGGTCTGACGCATTTCGTACGGAAAGAAATCGTGGTCCGCGTAGTGCGCGAAATACGCCTCGCTTTCGCGTTGATCGGCCGTCGCGCCCTCGGCGGCGAGCCAAGCGTCGCGTACGTAGGTGTTCGAAGCGGCGGCGGAGCTTTCGCGAAACGCGAGCGCAGCGGCGAGGCCGAGCGGGAGCACCCTGGACATGGGCGAGGCGGACGATCCGAAATGTTCGGACGCCCACACGACGATGACGAGCCACTGCAGGTGGAGCGACGCCGTGACCGGATGAAAATGGTAGGGAAAACCCTTCGCCTGAACGAGCACGCCGGCCAGCGCGACCAGCGGCAGCACCCCGATCGCGAGGAGCCTGCGCGGCATCAGCCCCTCCCAAATCAGGCCGACGATGACGGCGCTGGTCACGAGCGACATCGCCGCCGCCGGACCGCCCCACTGCAGGCCGATGATCTCGCTCGCAGACCGCGGCCACATGAAGCGGTACATCGCGGGCACGTCGACGAGCGTGACGGTCAAGAAGGCGCGCAGATCGCCGAAAGCGAGCAACCACCCCGAAAACGCCGCGGCCACGACCCCGCAGCCGGCGACGAATGGCGCGAAGCGCGCGCGCATCGACACCGCCACTTCGCGATCGGCGAACAACGCGAAGAGTTGCGCAACGGTGAAGGCGGCGAACGTGGGCTTGCCAAACCACGCCGTCGCGCTCAGGCCGCCCGCCAAAAAGAGCAGCCAACGCCCGCCGCGACGCCCGGCGAGGCGACCCTGCGCGTGCAGTTGCAGCGCCACCGAAGGCAGCAAAAACCAGTCGCAGAACGTCTCACGTTGCGCGAGGTCCCAGTAGATGTACCCAAAATGCTGGGCGCAGAGCGCGACGCACGCGGCGAACGCCCAGGCCGCACGCGCGGTCCAGGGAGCGAGCCGGCCCGGCGCGCCGCGCCTCGTGAGGCCCGGAAGGCAAGCCCCGACGAACGCGAACGAGATGCAGGTGACCGTGAGGTCGAGCCCATGGAAGCGGAGCTCGTCGCGGCCGCCAAGGCGCAGAAATGCAGCGTGCACGAGGTGCGTGAGGGGACCGTTGACGTCGCGCACGTCCCGGTAGTCGACCTCGCCGTTGGAGATCGCCCAGGCCACGTATTGAAAAATGCCCTGATCACGCCCGAGGGTCGTCAGCGCGGCGCGGTGAAGCGACAGGCACACCCAGGCCAGCGGCGGCAGCCCGACGATCAGCGCAGGCAGCGCAGCGCGGAGCGAGCGCAGCGCGCGGCGCAAGCGCTCAGCAGGGGACGCAGGAGCTACGGGGACCACGCACCTCGCGCTATAGACCACGCAGCGGGTTTCGAGAACCTCGGCGCAAAGCGCGCGGCTCGACGCGCGAAGGCGCAAAGTGCCACAATGCTGTCGATGTCCGAGTCCGCTCGTCGCCACCTCGTCAATTCCGGTCCTCCCGCGGATCGGGCGCGCGCGTTCGCCGAGGCGCTGTCGGCGGCCCGCGGCAAGCACCTGCTCATCGCCCTCCGAGGACACCCCGATCCCGACGCCATCGCGAGCGCGCTCGCGCAGGCCCACATCGCCGCGCGGCTCGGCGTCGCGAAGACGACCATCGGGCACACCCACGACCTCAGCCACCGCGAAAACAGGGCGCTCGTGAAGCTGCTGGGCCTCGAGCTCAGAAAAATGAAGAGCGTGAAGGAGATCGACAGCGTCGACTTCATCGCGCTCGTCGACGCCCACGAGGTCGAGCCCGATCTCGTAGACGCCGAGGCGATCGAGATTCTCACCGTGGTCGATCACCACAGAGCCGCCACGCCTCCGCGAGGTCGCTTCGTGGACCTGCGGCTCGATGTGGGCGCCACCGCGACCATCTTCGTCGATTACCTCAACGAGCTTGCGCCGCTGTCGAGCGAGTCTGAAGACGATCGGCGAATTGCGACAGCGATGATGCACGGGCTGTCGACCGACACCGACGACTTCACGCTCGCCCACGCCACCGACTTCCGCGCAGCCGCCCATATCGCTGAAATCTGCGACCGCGACCTGCTCCAAAATCTCAGCCGGCACCTGATCGCCCCGCGCGCCATGGACGTCATCGCGCGCGCGCTGTCGGCGTTGGTCGTACGGCGAAACTTTGCGATGAGCGGCGTCGGATTCGTGCCCGACAGCGAGCGCGACACAATCGGGCAGGCCGCCGATTTTCTGATTCGCCGCGAAGACATCGACACCGTGGTCGTCTACGGGGTCGTGGGCGAAAAATTCATCGAAGGTTCGCTACGCACGCACTCGGCGAGCGTCGACCCGGGCGCGTGGCTCGAGCAGGCGTTCGGAAACGACGAGCGCGGCCGAGCCTACGGCGGCGGGCGGCGCGACAAAGGCGGATTTCGCATTCCGATAGGCTTCCTCGGCCGGGCGACCGACCGGGCGTCGCTCTGGTCGCTCGTCGAGCACGCCATGCGTACCGCGCTGCTAAAAACAATGACCGGAGAAGAACCGACTACAGGCGTCATGGTCACGCCGCCAACCTGAGACCCCGTGAAAATCGCATTTTTCGGACTTCCGCTGGCCGCGCTGCTGCTCGCGCGCGACGGTCATGAAATCGTCTACGCCGGCGTGTGCCGCAAGGACGCGCTCGGGACGCGCAGGCTGCGGCGGATCGCGCGCGCCGTTGACGTAACGCCGGACGCGCGATCGGCGCAGGTTCGGGAGCGCGTGCGCGCCGCGTCGCCCGACCTCCTCGTGAGCTGGTTTTGGACGAAACGCCTGCCGCCCGCGCTGCTTCGACTTGCGCCGCTCGGCACGCTCGGTGTGCACCCATCGCTCCTGCCGCGCCACCGCGGCCCGGACCCGTATTTCTGGGCGATTTATTGCGGCGACAGCGAGACGGGGGTCACGGCCCACGCGCTCGAGGAAAGCTACGACACCGGGGCGATTTTAGCGCAGCGGCGCCTCACCATCGACCCGGGCTGGAGCGCATGGACGCTCGCGAAGCGGCTCGATCGCCCCTCCCTCGCCACGCTTCGCGACGTCGCGGCGGCCATCGCGTCGGGCGCGAGTCCGACTCCCATTTTGCAGGACGAATCGCTGGCCACGCTCGCGCCTTCTCCAGATGACGATCAGCTCGCGATCGATTGGCGCAAGAGCGCGGCGGAAGTGGTCAGGTTGGTGCGCGCCGCGAGCCCATGGCCGGGCGCGACGTTCACGCTCGGCGACGAGGTCGTCGTGCTCGAGCTGGCCCGCGAGACTGCCGATTTCCCCAGAGTGCTGGCGCCGGGCGAGGCCGCAGTGCGGCGCGACGGTTGCTGCGTCGTGAGAGCCGGCGACGGCGCGGTTGAGCTTATTTCGGGCCGCAGCGAGCTCGATGGGCCGATCGACGCACGCGGCTGGGCCGCGCGGGTCAGTGCAGCGCGAGGGGGTTGAAAATTGGGGAGCGTTCGGGCTTGGCCGCAGGACGCCGGACGCCTAGGCTCGGCATAAATTCTCTCCAGACGAGGTCCATCGCCGTGACCGACATTGCATCTACCGCACGTACCGCCCGAGAATCGCTCTCGCGTGGCCTCTCCGCGCTGCAGTCCGATCCCAACGTGCCGCCGCATCTGCTCGAGCTCGCCGGCACGATCGCGCAGGCGATGGGCGCGCTGCATCAGATCGAACGCTCCAACGGGACCCAGACCTCGCCGTTCGCGCAGACGGCGCTGACGCATCTGCGCGCTGCGCTCACCCAGCTGCAGTCGCAGCCGCAAACGCACCCGACCGTCGCCCTCGCGATGGAAGCGGTCGCGGGCGCGCTCGGGACGGTGCACGCGCTGTCGAAGCTCGCCGAAGCTCCCGCTCCCGTCGCCCCACAACCGGCAGCAGCACCGGCCACGGCGCAAATGCCCCCGCACCAGGCCGCGGCGCCCGCTCCTGCAGCCCCGCAGAAGCCGCCGGCGCACGCCGATCCCTTCGCGGCGGCGCCTGCTGCCGCCAAGCCGCAGGCCGCGGCCCCGGCGGCGGTTGTCAACTCGCAGCGTCCTCCGGCGCCCGCCCCGCTCGGCGACGCACAGGTCATCGAGGCCGACCTCGGCACGCACAGCCCGACGAATTTCTACAAGGGACTCGCCGGAAACGACGTCATCGATCACGGCGGACTGTTTGTCTCGACCTACATGATCCCGAAGCTCGGGCTCCCGGTTCGCCTGCGCGTATCGATGCCCGGCGGTTACGAGTTCGAAGCCAACGCAGTCGTGCGCTGGAAGCGCGAGGCCGGTGGCGACGCGGCTCCCGGTTTTGGCGCCCAGCTCACCGATATTTCTCCCGAGGCCAGACAGCTCGTCTACCGCTACGTGAAAAATCGCGAGCCGATTTTCTACGACGACTTCTAGAGCGCGCGTGCTCTACGATCGCCTGTTTCCGCGCTGGGATCCGCCCTCACACTTGCGCCCCGAGTCGCGCGACGCCAGCGGCTCTGCGCTGTCGATCTCGTGGCTCGGCACAGCCGGTCACGTGCTGTCGAGCGCAACAACTACAGTGCTGATCGACCCATACGTCACGCGGTCGCGCCTCACCGCACTCGCGACGCGGCGACTTGGCCAGGACGACGAGGCGATCGCGCGGTGGATCCCCCGGCGCGTGGACGCGGTGCTGTGCGGGCACAGTCACTTCGATCACCTGCTCGACGCTCCTCGAATTGCGCTGCTGCGTTCGGCGCGCATCGTGGGCTCGCGCTCGACGGCCGCGTTTGCGCGCGCAGCCGGCGTGCCCGAAGCGCGCATCGACGTCGTCCCCGCCGAAGGCAGGACGCTGCAAATAGGCGACCTCGAAATTCAGTTTGTACCCAGCAAACACGGGCGAATCGTGCTGGGTCGGGTTCCGTTTCCCGGCGAGGTCACCGCCACGCCGCGGGTTCCGGCGCGCATGTGGCACTACCGGATGGGCGGCGCGTTCGGCGTGTTCGTACGCGCGAAAGCAGTGTCCGTTTATCATAACGGCAGCGCCGACCTGGTCGACGCCGAGCTCGAAGGCCTGCGCGCCGATGTGCTGATCGCGGGGCTCGCCGGGCGCCGAGGAACCCGCGACTACGTGGGTCGCCTCGCGCGCTCGCTGCAGCCGCGATTGGTCATTCCGACCCACCACGACGCCTTCTTCGCCCCTCTGGAGCAGGGGCTGCGCCTGCTCCCGGGCATCGACGTGAGCGGCTTCGTGGATGACGTGCGCGATGCGTGGCCACACGCGCGCGTACTCGCGACGGGCTACGGCGATCGCCTCGCGGTCGACGAGGCCGCGCGCGACGCCGTCGTCACCGCTTCTTGAAAAAGCGACCGAACAGGCCTTCGCCCTTGCCCGAGGTCGACTCGGGCGCAGGCGGAGCTTTGCCCTTGCGCATCTCGAAGATGCGGAGCTCGCGCGCCGCGTCGACGTTTCGGGGGTTGAGCTCAGTAACCCGCTTGAAATCGCGGTACGCAGCGTCTTCGCGCTGCGCCCGTTTGAGGAGCATTCCACGATAAAACCAGGCGCGCTCGCAGGTGGCCGACAAGGAAATGGCGGTGTCGAGCATCGCAACGCGATCGAGGGTCGCGTCGAGCGACTGCGCATCAGGCGCCATCGACTCCGTCCACGCGAGGAGCGCGAGGTAGTCGGCCTGGCCCGGGTCGCCCTTGCATGCGCTGCGCGCATATTTCGCGGCGCTGGCGTAGTCGCTGCGCTTGAACGCCACTTCCGCCTTTTGAAAGCTCATCGCCGCATCGAGCGCAGCGGCCACCAGCGCCTGATCGTCGGGGGAGTCAACGGGGTTTTGGAGCGATTTGAGATACGCTTCACGCCGGCGCTCATCGCTCAGGTGACCGTGAGCCTCTCCGAGGCGCGCGAAGATGCGCGCGACAAGCTCGTGCTGGTCGGCCAGCTCTTTCGGCATTCTGTCGGGATGCCAAACCCGCGCAAGCTCGATGAAAGCAGATTTTGCTTCTTCGACGGTTGCGGACGTCTCGAGACCGAGCACTTCGAAGTGCGTTTGTGCGTCAAGACGACTCGCGCGCTGGGCGATCTCGGCTCGACGCGCGTCGAGCGCCGCCGCCGGATCCTGCGCGGCGCGAAGCTCGCCCGGCTTCGGCGTAACGCGCCGATCGACGCCGGAGCTCGAGTTGTGCTCCTGGACGGCCCGCGGGCTAAACGCGAGCGACTTGAGATGAACCCTGCCCACGAGCGCCCGGGAGGGAGCGGAAGGCGCCGCGGGCGGCAGCGCGTTCGAGCTCGGCGGGGCCTGCGCGGACGTTTTCGTGCCCACCCACGAAGGCTCCTCGTCGACGTCGTTGAGCGCCACCGCGTCCGGCGCGACTTCGAGCTGCTTGGTGATCGCCAGGAAGTAGCAGAGCAGCTTCGCGCCGTTGTCGCCCAGACCCTCGGCGTTGTGCAGCAGTTCGGAGAGCGAAAGCGGGCGCACGCGCAGCAGCTCGATCAGACGCCGCTCGTCCGCGCGCAGCGAAAGTCGGTCGATCTGCGCGTTGCGCGCTATCCGCAAGCGACCCAAACGCAGCTTTTCGAGAGCGGGCTCGACATGCGTCCACGGCGGAGCCTCGCGCAGCCCCGCGAGCACTCGCGGAAGCGGATCGACCGGGATGCGATCGGGCGCGCCGTAATCGGCGAGCAGGTCGGCGTCGGCGAAGAACTCGAACACGGCATCGGCCGGCAGCCGAAACAGCGCGTCGAGGTTGCGCGAAAGCTGCGTCGCGAGCCCGTCACGAAGCTGCGCCACGTTGATGGCGCGTCGCGCGAGCAGGACCTGACCGTGGAGACGGCCTCCGCCTGCGAGCTCGTGAAGCGACGCGTCGTGCTCCGCCTGCGAAATCGCGCCGCCCTCGAGCAGCACGCGCCCCAGGAAGACGGCCTCGAAGTTCGAGCGCAACTTCACCGGCGTGCCAGCTTCGAGCAGCAACGTCGCCTGAGCGCCAGAAGACGGCGACCAAAACAGGAACGAGCCGCCTATGCCGCGAAGCTGCGAATAGACGAGCAGGTGAGCGAGCGGGCGCAGGGCGAGCGTCCCCCTCGATGTGGCGGCAGGCGTGTCCATTGTCGAGCCAGCCGTGACTGTATCGGTAACCGGCGCGCTCGTCATCTTACTGACTGACAGCGCACTTTCGCGAGCGCGGGAGGCGCGCGGCGCACAGCATGCGCGCTATGCTGCGCGGCGCGGGTCCGAACGCATGCCAACTCGAACTCATGATCACGAGCAATCGGCGTCTGCCGAGCCCGACAGGCTCGCGCAGTACGAGGTCGTGCGCCGCCTCGGCGCTGGAGGAATGGCGGAGGTCTTTCTCGCAAAGAAGGGCGGCGCCGAGGGCACCTACAAGCTCCTCGTCGTCAAACGCATTTTGCCCACTTACGGCGACTCGTCCCGCTTTCGCGGCATGTTCGTCGAGGAGGCGCAGCTCGCCACGCGGCTCAACCACCCGAACGTCGTTCAGGTGTTCGAGTTTCAGGACGGCGGCGACGAGGGGCAGCTCCTCGCGATGGAATACGTCGAGGGGCCCGACCTCGGCATGCTCATGTCGAGCGCCAAGGCGAAGGGGTCACGCATCTCCCCCTGGGTCGCGGCGTGGATCATCGCGGAGGCTGCAAAGGGGCTGCACTACGCACACGAAAAGCGCGATGAAGCCGGCGCTCCGCTCGAGATTGTGCACCGCGATGTCTCGCCGCAAAACGTACTCCTGTCGTACGAAGGTGGCGTAAAAATAGCCGATTTCGGCATCGCCACCGCCAAGTCGTTCGTCGAGGAGACCGGCGTCATCAAGGGCAAGTTCGGTTACATGTCGCCCGAACAGGCGCGCGGCGAGAAGGTCGACAGACGCAGTGACGTCTACGCGCTCGCCGTGATTTTCTGGGAGATGGTCGCGGGCCGATCGCTGCACGGAGGTCTGGGAGGCGAGGCGCTGCTCGATATTGTGAGGTCGGGTTACACCGAGCCTCCCAGCACCTACGCGCGCGATATCCCCGAAGAAATTGAGGCGATCATCGTCAAGGGTCTCGCCCCCGGGCGCGACGATCGCTTCGCAACGGCGCGTGACCTTTCAAGCGCAGTTGCGCGGGCGTTGCTGGCCAAGCAGGAGCTCGTCGACGCGACGACGCTCGAAGCGACGATCGCGCAGCTCGTCGTGCGGGATGCCCCCCGCGAACAGCCCGAGCCCGAGGCCCGCTCCGCGCAGGCCAACCGCACAAACGCCGCCGGGCCCCTGGCGCGAAGCGCGAGCGAACTGCTCGCCGCGAGCGCCCGATCGCCAGGCGCTGCGATCGGACACACGCCGCGTGCCGCGCAGGCCGACCCGGCCGGCCCCGCACCCGGCCCTCGCGAAGTGCGTCACGTTGCCGTCGTGACGCTTCGTCTGCACGGGCTGGCCGAGCTTCGAGAGCTGGACGCGGCGCAGGCTCAGCGCACGCTCGAGCGGGTTCGGAGCCTGCTCGGCGACCTCGCCTACAAGCGTAATGCGGGCGCGTGGGCCTGGTCGGGCGACGACGAGGCGCGCGCCATCACCGGGCTCACGAGCAACCCGACGCGGGCGGCGAGCGACTGCGTATGGCTGGCGCTCGACTCGCAGGAGCTCATCGCGGCCATCAACGAAGACCTGCTCTGCCCCCTGTCGATCTCGATCGGAATCGTCCGCGGAATCGCCTCGGGGACGCGTGACGCGCGCGGAAACCTCGTTCGACATCGACTCCACGACCCCGCGACCTACCTCGCCGACGTCGTCGGCAAGGCGACGCCGCTCAACCGCACGTGGGTAGGCGGCGGAGTCTACCGCCTCGTTCGCAAGGACTTCCGCTGGGGCGACGCGCCTACGCTGGAGCTCGAGCAGCCCCGCGGGGTCGAGAGCGTTCCCGGCTCGATGCGCATGTACGCCCTCGAGCGCAGCCTGTCGCGCGACGAGCGCCTCGCCAGCGCCGCCGAAGCGCCGAGCGATCTCGTAGGACGTGACGCCGAGCGGGCCGATCTCGGCGCCGCCTACCACGAAGCCGCCGGAGGGACGGGCTCGGTCGTCTACCGCGCCGTCGTCGGAGAGCTCGGGATCGGCAAGACCGCGCTCGTCAACGCGTTCGTCAATGAGCTGCCGCCGAACGCGCGCCTGATTCGCTGCGAGTGTTCGCCCGTGCGCATGGAAGTGCCGCTCGCGACGGTGGCGGAGCTGGTGCGGGACGCCATCGGGACCACCGGCGAGGAGCCGTTTGAGCAAGTAGCCGACCTCATCGCGCGCGCGGGCGGCGGCACGGCCCAGGGCGACTCCTCGAACCCGCTCGTCGCGCGCCTCGCTGAGCTGGCCACCAACAGGCTCATCGGCGGCTCCGGTGACGACGACGACGTGAGCGTGCGCAAGAAGGTGCTTCAAAGCGGTGTGCGCAGCCTCCTCGGCGCGATCGCGCTGCAGCAGCCGCTCGTCGTGATCGTCGAGGGCCTTCAGTGGGCCGACAAGGCGAGCCTTGAGCTGCTCGGCGACCTGATGCGTCGCGACGATCCGCTGCCGATCCTCGTGGTGTTTGTGACGCGGCTCGAAGATCGCGTCACGCCGCTGCTCGACGGAATCGTGCGCATCGAGCTTCAGGGGCTGTCTTCCGACGAGCAGGTGCGGCTCGTGGAGGGACGGCTCGGCGTGCGCGAAGGCGTACGCGAAGTGTGCGCCGACCTCATGCCCAGAGTGGCCGGGAACCCTTTTTTCCTGCTCGAAATGGTCGATGCGCTGCTCGAGCGGGGCACGCTTGAGATTCGCGAAGGGACCGAAGGCGACGAGCGCGGCGGCGTGCTCGTCCACGCAAAAAAGGAAGGACTGGTCGGGCTGCCTTCCACCCTGGAGCAGCTCCTGGAGGACCGCCTCCGCGAGCTGCCCGCCGCAGAGCACGATATCGTGCAGTGGCTCGCCATCGCGGGCGGCCCGCTGGCGACGAGCGACCTTCTGGTACTCGCGGGCGCGAGCTACGAGGAGGCGGTCATGCGGCTGTGTGCGCGCGGCCTGTGCGACAACAAGGGAGGGCTCGTCGACTTCCGGCATCCGCTCACCCGCGACGTCGCGTATCGGGGGCTCGCGGGGCAAGATCGCGTGCAGATGCATCACGCGCTCGGACAGCACCTGTCACAATCTTCGCTCGCCCGGGGCCTCTCGGCCGCGATCGTCGCCCGTCACTTCGCACGAGGCGACGATGGTGAGCGGGCAGCGGCGTTCTACGCAGAGGCTGGCAGCGCGGCGCGCAGCGGCAACCAGACGGCGCTCGCCATCCGCTACATGAAGCGCGCGGTGGCGCTGCTTCCCGACGACGCGCCGGAGCGCCTCGGACTCCACGACGCACTCGAAAATCTCTACCGCACGCTCGGGCGCAGGCGCGAACGCATGCACCATCTGACCGAGCTCCGCATAGCCGCGCGCGAAGCCGGAACCTCACGCGCGGCCAGCATCGCGCTGCTTCGGACCGGACGCTTCCACTTCGACGAGGGACGCCTGTCGAAGGGGCTGCCGGTCGCGAGACAGGCCGCCGCGCTCGGCCGGACAGCCAACGTTCCAGCCCTCGAAATCGAGGCCGAAGCGCTCGTCAGCGAATTTTTGCGCGAGCTGGGCGACGTGCCCGGCGCGCTCGCCGCGTGCGACCGGGCCCTCGCCGCGAGCAACCCCAACGTCAACCCGACCGTGCCCGCGCGAACGCGCGCCGACGTGCTGCGCGCCCGAGGCGTGCTGCTGCGGCGCGTGGGCCGCGTGCGCGAGGCCGTAGAGGCGCAAATCGAGGCGATCGCGATCTTCAAAGCCACCGGAGCGCGGCGCCAGGAAGCGCGGGCAAAGAACTCCCTCGCCTTCGCGCTGCTCGTCCAGGGTCACTACGAAGACGCTATCGCGCTGCTGATCGAGGCGATTCAAATCGACCTGTCCGTCGGGGGCCGATTTCAGCTGGCCAACACCCTGACGAACATCGGACACGCTTACGCAAAACTGGGAGATCTGCCCCGCGCGCAGGCCTATCTCGCGCGAGCGAGGCAAACCCACGAGCGATACGGCGACCAGGACGGCCGCGCCGATACGCTGGTGGTCAGCGCGGAGCTCATGATCGAAGGACGGCGGTTCGAGGAAGCCGAACATTTTCTCCGCGACGCGGCGGCGCTCAATCAGGCGACCGACAACGCCTACAGCGCCGTGCACGAGGGGATCGTCCGCGCGGCGCTCGCCCACGCCAGGCGAGACGCCAAGGCGGCTGTCTCTCACGCGCTCGACGCGCGGCGCGCGGCAGAAGACCAGTCGCTCGTATCGTTCCATTTCTACGGGCTCGCGCTCGAGGCCGCGGCGCGCGTCGACACAGGCGAGACGCACACCGCCACCCTCCTGGCCACCACCGCGCTCGGGGTCGTCGAATCGCTGCAAGGCTGCGAGTACGGCCTCGACGTTCGCGTGCTGTGCGCCGACGCGCTCAAACGCGCCGGTTCGCCGGAAGCCCCGCTCGCGAGGCAGCGCGCGATCGACTATGCTCAAACCCTCGTGCAGGGCATTCGCGACCCGAGAAACAAGCAACTTTTCGCGAGCAAGCCGATTGTCGCCGCGCTGTTCGACACAACGCCGGCGCCGGCCGCGCCTCCCGCAAGAACGTCTTCACCGAAGCTCGAGGCAGCCAAATGAGCGGCTCGGATCCGGCCCGCCGTCCGCGGCGCGTCGCGATGATTCTGTCCGGCGGCGGAGCGCGCGGCGCCTATGAAGTCGGCGTTCTGTCGTACGTGTTCGACGACCTCACGCGCATGCGCGGCGCCCCCCCTCGCCTCGACATTCTCTCGGGCACCAGCGTCGGCGCGATCAACGCCTGCTATCTCGCGGCGCACCTCGGCGACCCTGTGCTCGGACTTCGACGCCTCGTCGATCTGTGGGCCGGCCTCGAGCTCACGCGCGTGCTGGGCTTTGGCATGCGGCAGGTGATCGGGCTGCCGCGCCTCGCGCTGGGCGGACTCGGCGAGGGTCAGGGGCTCTTCGATGTGCGCCCAATGGCGGAGATCGTCACCCGCGAGATCAGCTGGCGCGCGGTCGCACGAAGCCTCCGCCGCCGTCAGCTCCACGCGCTCAGCGTATCGACCACCGAGATGCGTGCCGGGCGAACCGTCGTGTTCATGCAGGTGTCGCCCGACGCGGTGATTCCCACGCAGGCGCCGCCGCGCACGCTGTTTCGCCAGGCCCACATCGGGCCTCCGCACGCGCTCGCGAGCGCTGCGATTCCCCTGCTTTTTCCCCCGGTTCGCATCGACGACGAGCTCTACCTCGACGGCGGCCTTCGACAAAACACGCCCATCGCTCCCGCGCTTCGCCTCGGCGCGACGCACATCTTCGCCATCGGCGGCTCACGCGAAGTGCAGGGGCTGCCGAGCTTCGAGTCCGGCGGCGGGTCGCAACGGTCGCCCGGCGCGGCGTTCTTGCTCGGAAAAGTGCTCAACGCGTTCTTGCTCGATCACGTCGATGTCGACCTCGAGCTCCTCAAGCGCGTCAACGTCATGCTCGAAGACGGCGAGCGGGCCTACGGCAGCGGGTTCGTCGACCGGATGAGCGCCGAGGCCAGCGGCAGAGGCGACCCCGCCTACCGGCACGTCACCAGCTTCGTGATTCGCCCGAGCTCCGACATCGGCAAGCTCGCGAGCGAGCACGTGAGACGCGGCCGTTTTCGTGGCGATCCGTTCCTCACCAAGCGCCTGCTCACCCTGCTCGACATGGGCGTGGGCACCGAAGCGGACCTCGCGTCGTATCTGCTCTTTGACGGCGCGTTTTGCCGCCAGCTCATCGAGATGGGGCGCGCCGACGCCAGGGCACGGCGGCAGGAGCTGCTCGAGTTCTTCGAGGGCGATGAGGCCGGCGGCGAGCTCGCGGGCGAGCACGATGAAAACAGCTCGTGGTCTGCGCGTCCGCCGCCCGTAGGCACCTGATCGCCGGTGATTTCAGGCCTCTGCTGCGACCTCGGGCGAAGCGGCCTCGCCCCCGGGCCCGCGGAGCGGCCTGTGGGCCTGCAGCTCGGCGAGCGCGAGGGTCGGGAGAATCGACCCGTCGGCGAGGCGACGTCCCATGGCGATTCGGACCGCTTGAAACTCGAGATCGGGCGCGACGACCTCCATGACCTCGGCGATCTTCACGGCGCCGTTTCCCGAGACGCTGACCTCGACCATCATCGCCGCAAGGTCGCCGACGACGCCCGCTTTGGAGAGCGCGGCCGCCGCCTCGGGCGACTCGACCGCGAGGGTCTCGAGAAAGCGGCGAACGTCGACGTTCTTGCCGATGCCGTCGATTCTCCGCACGACGGGCAGCGCGCCCGCCGCGAGCGACTCCCTTGCGCGCTCAGCCAGCCACCCGGCGCCGCCGCGAGCCGCGAGTGACCGTCGCGGCATGGCGACCGCGTAGCGCTGCACGTCGATGATGCGCGAGACTGCGGCGTCGTTTCCGCCGAGCCGAACCGCGCCCGTGAAGCGCAGACCATCGGGCGACAGCTCGGTGAGCGCATCGAGGAACTCCGTCGGGTCGACGTCGCACGTCATCTTAACGTCTACCGTCTCGGCGACGCTCGACACACCCGTCGAGAGCGCGGGACCAAACGTCATGTCGGGCTTGGGATGGAAGCCCGACGAGTAAAACAGCGGCAGCCCCACGCGGCGAAACGACCGCGGCAGCGCGCGAATGAGGTCGAGGTGGGCGAGGTAGGCGGCGGGGCCAGTCTTGGCGAACGAAAAACGGTAGCGGCGCGCGTCTCCCTGTTCGATGCGCGGCGGGCGCTTCTTGCCGACCTGACGCACGATTTCGCGCACCGGCACCACGCGGGGTTCGCGGGCGCCGAGCTTGCCGAGGTAGGCCTTCCGCTCGGTCTTCATGGCCGACAAATCGCACGCGACGCCGCAGTCGTAGCAAACCAGCTTGCGCGTATCGGCCTCGGCCGACTCCAGGTTGGTGTGATGAATGAACGCGCCGGCCGCCTTGCCGCAGGGCGGGGAAAGCCTGCTTTTTAGGGCTTTTTTGTACTCGCTCGCCAGAAAGCCCTCTTCGAGACCGACGTCGATGTGGCTCCAGGGCAGGCGCGCCGACAGCGGAATGGTGCCGAGATAGCGGGTGATGTCGATGCCCTCTTCGTCGAAGGCCTTGTCCCAGATCCCGATGTTGAGCTGATCTTCCCAGGAATCGAAGCGCGCTCCCGCCCTGTAGGCGCGGAGCAGGGCGAGGCCCACTTTGCGGTCGCCGCGGGCGAAGACCGCCTCGAGCCAGCTGCCCTGCGAGTCGTGCATGCGCAGCTCGACGCCCCCGCGCCTCGCCTCTTCGGTGAGCCACCGCTGCTTCTGAACCACGTCCGCGTGGTGGTCCATCGCAGCCCATTGAAACGGCGTGTGCGGCTTCGGAACGTGCGTCGAGACGCTCACGGTCACGGTGGGCGCCGGGGCGTTCATTTCGCGCTTGAGGCGCTTGCCGATCTCGAGCGCGCGCGATCCGACGCGAGCGATCTCGCGCACGTCGGACTCTTCTTCGGTTGGCAGACCGATCATAAAATAGAGCTTCATGCTCTTCCAGCCGCGCTTGAAAATGCGCTCGGCCGTGGTCATGAGCTGCTCTTCGGTGACGTTCTTGTTCACGACGTCGCGCATGCGCTGACTGCCCGCTTCGGGCGCGAACGTAATGCCGCTCGCGCGCACCCGCGCGATGTCGTCGAGCACCGGCTCTTCGAGCCCGTAGGCCCGGAGCGACGACACGCCGAGCGACACCCGCTCAGGCGCCAGACGCTCGGTCACTTTCTGGATCAGCGGGGCGATGCACGAGTAATCGGCCGTCGAGAGCGACGTGAGACTGACCTCGTCGTAGCCGCTCTTCTTCACGGCGCTCACCAGCGTCTCGACGATCTGCTCCGGATCGCGCTCGCGGACGGGACGGTAAATCATGCCGGCCTGGCAGAAGCGGCAGCCCTCGGTGCAGCCGCGCGCGATCTCGATCGACATGCGGTCGAAGATGGCTTCGGGGCCTCCGACCGGGCCGTCGTCGGGGAACGGGAACGCGTTGAGGTCGACCACGAGGTTGCGGCGAATCGGCAAGGCGAGGTCCGGCGACAGCGGCGCGTCAACCACCTCGTGACCGGTGTCGGGGTCGATCGCGACGGCATACAGCGACGGCGCGTAGACGCCCGTGAGCCGCGCGATGGCGGCGATGCGACCTTCGCGCGCGACCCCCTGCGCCTTCAGCTCCGCCCACACGAGCGCGATTTCGGTGATGCGCTCCTCGCCGTCGCCGATGACGAACGCGTCGATGAAATGCGCCATGGGCTCGGGGTGGGTCGCCGTCGGGCCGCCCGCGATCACGAGCGGGTCGCCCTCGCCGCGATCGGCCGAAAGCAGCGGGATTTTCCCGAGATCGAGCATCGACAAAATGTTGGTGTAGGTGAGCTCGAATTGCAGCGAAAAGCCGACGACGTCGAAGTCGCACAGCGGCCTCGCGCTCTCGAGCGACAGGAGCGGCAGGTCGCGGGCGCGCAGCTCGTCGTGCATGTCGATCCACGGCGCGTAGCAGCGTTCGGCGAGCGTGCGCGGATCGTCGTTGAGAATTTTGTAGAGGATCTTGAAGCCGAGATGGCTCATGCCGATGTCGTAGATATCGGGGAAGGCCAGACACACCCGCGCCCGCACCGACGCCCAGTCCTTGACGGTCGCTCCGTGCTCGCCGCCGAGGTAGCGAGCAGGCTTGAGAACGCGATGAACGAACGACTCGTAGGGGTGCATGCAGGGTTGTGCTTGGCGTCTTTCGCGAGCGTTTGCAAGCGCGGCTTCACGCGCGCGAGCAACCGGTCAGCGAGCGCGCGGCAGTTCGACGACCCGGGGCGCCCGCGGGAGCTCGTAGGCGCCGTCGAAGCCGAGGGCGTCGGTCGTCCACAAATCCGTGCGCGCAGCTCCGACGCCGGCACGCACCGACTCGCGCCGCCGCGACAGCTCGACCGCGGTCTCCGCCTCGTCGAGCGGAAGCGACGAGACGGCGCTGCGGGCGATCGCTGCAGCGTCGTGCCCGAGGGCCGTCCACCAGGTCGGAGCGTGTCCAAATGTGGCGCGATAACGCTCCAATTCCGGGTCGATGCGCGCTCCCGGTCCGCCGAGCGGGAACGCTCCCGATGCAAACGAGAGCACCGTCACGGCCGCCGGCGACGCCGCGACGCCCGAAGCGGCCGCGGGGCTCAGCGCGAGCACGCCGCCCGCGCGCACGACGCCGGCCGCAGCCCTCGCGCACGCGTCCGAGCCCGCCACGACGACGGCCGGGGTGCGGGCCTTCGCCCAGTCCTGCGCCGCGAATCGAGCCCGTGAAACAGGCGGATCGCAATTTCCTGCGAGCACCGGCCACGCCCCGTCGGCCGCGAGCCGCGACAGCGCCGGAGCTTCGATCGACCCCGCGAGCACGATGCCCGCGGAGCGGCCTCGCGTCGCGAGCTCGTGCGTGAGCAGGCCGATCGATTCCGCCGTGTCGTCGCCCACGAGATAAGTAAAGCGCGCGCCTGCTGTCGCGCTCGGCCGACCCATGACGATGACGGTTACGCCCGCCGACTCTGCCCAGCGATGCGCACGCTCCGCGTTCGGGTCGTCGAGGCCGGCGATAATAACCGCGGCTCCCTCGCCGACGAGCTCCTCGAGGGCGGCTTCGAGCGTGTCTGCGCCCGCCTCGCTGCGTGTGAGAAGTCGCACGCCGTCCTCCTCGTGCCCCGCGCGGCGCGGTAGCCCCAACGCGAACGCGGCGCCCCGGGCGACATCGGCCGAGGCGTCGCGCAATGCAGGCGAGCTCGTCGGGAGCACGAGCCCGATCGCGCGCCCCGCAACGCGCAGCTTGCCTCGAAGGCTCGTGGCGAGGTCCTTCAGCGTCTGAGCCTCGGCGCCCGCAACGAGGGTGGGTCCCTTCGTTGGATCGAGCAGCCACTCGGCGAGCCGTGCGTCGCTGGTCTGCGCGGCGTTGCGTGCGAGCCTCGAGGCCATTTTCTTCACGAGCACAGCCGAATAGCCGCTCTGCGGCTGCGCGCGCATCGCGCCGAGCGCCCCCTCGAGCGCCACCGGCGACAGCGCTGCGAGCGCCTCATCGATCCGCGCGAGCACAACCTCGGAGCGATCTTCACCGGTGTCGCGCAGCCAGGCGTCCATGTACGCAACGGCCTCGTAGTCGCGATGGAGCGCGACGGCCGCTCGCGTGAGCTCCTCGTCGAGCAGCGCACGCGACAGTGGGTCGACCAGCTTCCCCGACAGCGGCCGAAGCGCGGTCAGCGCAAGATCGGACCTGCCGGTGAGCCGATCGATGCGCGCCTGCGTGACTTTCGCGAGATCGGTCAGCGAGCCTGCGGCCGGCAGCGCGCCAGCCTCAGAAAGGCTCCGCCGCGCCCCCGGCACGTCGCCGAGCTCGAGCCGCGCGTTCGCCAGATAGAGCCGCGCGGGCGCCGCCAACGCGTCGCGGCCATAGCGCGCGATAAAGCCTTCGAGGCTCACCTTCAGCGACGCCCACGCCGGCGCGGGCTGCTGCCAGGCCTCGCGAATCGCCTCGAGATCCCTGGCCGCCTCGGTGCTCGACGACAGCACGGCCACCGGCCTCGGCCCCGTCGATCCGGCGCTCGGGCCGCACGCCCAGCACCCCACCAGCGCAATAAGACCTGCCGATTTGCGCACGACCCGAACTATCTACCGCGCCTCCGCGTGCGTGGAGTAAAAAGCGCCTGTGAGTCCGAACGCGCGTTTTTTGCTTCGTCGCCTTCACTCGCTCTCGGGCGTGGTGCCGGTCGGCGTGTTCCTTTGCGAGCACCTGTGGACCAACGCCGCGGTGCTCGGAGGGCGCGCGCCGTTCGACCACGCCGTGGGCGACATCCAGCGAATGCCGTTTCTGCCCCTGATCGAGGTTTTTGGCATATTTTTGCCGCTGCTCTTCCACGCGGTCTACGGCATCGCCCTGGCATTCGAAGGGCGCCCCAACACCTCCCAGTACGCCTATTCGCGCAACTGGATGTACGTGTTCCAGCGCGTGACCGGCGCGGTGGTGTTCGCGTTCGTGCTCGCGCACCTGTGGGAGTACCGCGTGCAGAAGTGGCTCTTCGGCATGCAAACGCGCGACTTCTACACGACGATGGAACTTCACTTTTCGGCCACGAAATGGGGCATTCCGTGGATCGCGCTCGGCTACCTCGCCGGGCTCGCTGCAGCCACATTTCACTTTGGCAACGGCGTCTGGGGCTTCTGCGCTTCGTGGGGGCTCGCGGTCTCGCGGCGGGCGCAGTCGCGCGTGGGCTACGCCTGTGCGGCGCTCGGCGCAGCGCTGTTCGCGATCGGCGCGATGACGGTGATCTCGATGGCGACCGGCACGCATTTCGGCTTCTCGCAGCGAGCCGCGGCGCCAGCCGCGCAAGGGCGCGAGGCCTGTCCTCCCTGACGTTTACCGATCGAGCGGAATAACAATGTGGGGCCTGGGATGCTCGCGCGACCGCCGCGGATCCTGCGGGTGCAGCTGAGCGACCGCCGTTCCGATCGCCGTAAACTCCACAATGGGAGGTCCCTGGGAGGCCTGACCGCCATAGGTCGACTCGCGCACCGTCATGCCGACGATACCCGCCGGGCTGTCGGGATCACCCGGCGGAAACTCGGCGAACAGATCGCGCTGCAAACGGGCCATCGCCGTCTCACGCGCGTCGAAGAAAGCCTGCGTGTAGCTGGCGATCTCAGCGTCGCGCCCGCGGTACGCGCGCAGCTCGCGCGGGTCGAGGCCGTAGACGCACGTGCCCATCGCGACGCTCACGGGACGGTAGCCCGCGCGCAGCAGCGTGACGAAATCGGCGCCCGACAGGTCACTCATGAACGGCTGGCCGCGGCTGAGGCGCAGCCACGGCGACCGGGCGAACTCCGCCGGCGCGTGGGAGGGATCGAAGCCGATCGCTGTGCCGATCGCGACGAACTTCGCGACCTGCCGCGCACCGCGCCACAGGTGGTGCTCCACCTCGAGGTGAACCCCGACCACGCCTTCGGCGTGCAGAGCGACCGCCTGCTCGCGCATGCGCGACATCGCGAGGTGCCTCGCGGTGCGCATGGCCTCGCTCAGCACGGTGACCTCGCGCGTTGCTACCTGCCAGTCGTACTGGCTGCCCGCGCTGTAAATGGCACTTCCGATTACGATGCCGTGGGGCAAAAACCCCATTCGGGAGAGGGCGAGAAATTCAGTGACGCTGAGGTCGCTGAGCGCGGGAGACGTCCTCATTCGGACCCCTTCTGGGCAGCAGGAGCGTCGTTGGCCATCAGCACGAGCTCGGGCCGGGCGAGGTCACCGCCGCCCGCCATCGGCACCACCGCAGTGCCGATCACGAACAGCTCGATCATCTCGCCGGTCTGCAGCGCGGCGTTGCCCGCGTTCCAAGGGTTCTGGCGCCACGAGTGCTCCTGCTCCGTCACGGTGACGCCCACGATTCCGGTCGCCTGAAGCGCCTCGGCCTCGTCCTGCAAGCGCTCGATCGCGAGCTCGCGGGCGTCGTAGAGGGCGTGGGTGAAGCCGGCGAGTTCCTGGCTCGATTGCGGCGGCACCACCAAAAGGTTTGGCGGCACGTAGTAAACGCAGTTGCCCATCACGAAGCCCACAGGGCGATAGCCGCTGCGGACCAGCGTCCAGAAATCCTGGCCGCTTAAATCGGATTGAAAAGGCTTTCCGCGGACGTTCATGAAGCTCTCGCCGCCCCGGTGTTTCACGGCGGTTCCGATCGCCACGAACTCGGCGGTGTTCTGCGCGAGTCCGTACACCGCCCGCGACGGCGGCCGAAACCAGGGAGGTGGCGGCACCGCGTGCCATCCCAGTTGCTGACAGTAAAACTTCCACTGTTCGGCCGCGAGCCGGTCCCAGTTGGGGATCCATCCCGACGCGTTGAGTTGCGGGTTCTGCTGCTGCGGACGCATAAATCCCGCGCGCTTTGACCAGTCCTGCCAGAGGCGAAACTGATCCCACTGCATGCGCTGCGGATTGGTCGCGAGGTTGACGGTGAGCCGAACCCCGACGATTCCGTCGGCGCCCAGCTCCGAGGCCTCTTCTTCCATGCGCGTCATGGCAAGCTCGCGCGCGTGGTAGAGCGCCTCGGTCATATGCGTGAGCTCGCAGCCCGCCGTTTGGTCGGGTCGCAGCTGAGGCTGTTTTAAAGCGATCTGGTAGATCGAGCTGCCCATGACGAGGCCTAGCGGATCGAAGCCGGCCTCCTTCACGAGCAAAAATTCGTTCACCGACAAGTCGCTGGTGAACATGCGGCGCTCACGCATCTTCGCGATGCGCTGGTGGGCGTGCTGAGGCAGGATCGGAGCGCTCGGCCGGCTCATGATTCTCCGCGCTGTTCGTCGGCTTCGAGGGCGGCTTCCTGCGCGTCCTCGGCGGCGCGCTCGACATCGCGCGCGTCGTCTTCGCCTGAAATGCGCGTGGCGCGAGCGCGCCCGAGCGGCATCATCGACAGCAGGAGGGGCGGCACCTTCGCCTGCGCGCGCTGCGCGTTCGGAATGCGACGCACCCCGGTCGCGAACCAGCTCAGATCGACGTCAAGATCGTCGAGCGCGCAGCCTCGAAATCCGCAGGGTACTTCGCGCACGTTTACCTTGATGTCACTCCCCACCACAAATTCCGCTCGAAAGCTGCGCGCCTGCCGCTGAATCTTTTCGGCCGCGATCTGCCTCGCCTGATCGACGGCGGCGCTCGCCGCGGACAGCTCTCCGGCGCTCGTCGAGTTCTGGGTGACATGCCAAACGTGGTACCTGCAAAACTCGAACAGAAATGCGCACGGCTCGAAGCCGTCCTGGTAGAGCGCCCACAGATCCTGACCTGTGAGGTCTGTGATGATCGGCTGTCCCTTCGGATGGGTGATCCACGGCGCCTGAACAGCGGTGCCCACCACCGTGAACTCGATAACCTCGCCGCCGTCGTCGCCGCCTTTGCCGCGCTGCCCCATGGTCACCATGCGCTCGCGGAGGCGCGCGCCGATTACGGCGTCGGCCCCCACGAGGGCGGCCTCCTGCACGAGGCGATTGAGCGCCGCCCTGCGCGCCGCCCGGTGAGCGTCGCTGATCACGGTGATCTCGCGGGTCGCTCCCTTGTAGTCGGCGATCTGGCCGATGTGATAGGCGCTCGACCCCATCACCTGAGAGATCGGCTGACACTGGGCGTCACGCGTGAGCAGAAACTCGCTGACCGACAAGTCGCTCGTGAAAAGGCGGCGATTGGGGCCCGCCTCTTCGGCGAGCCGCTCCTCGGCGCGCAGCGGGATCCCGCCTTGTGCGACCCGGTGAAGGCTCGCCGCGAGGTCGATTTGGCGATGGGCCATTAACCGTTCACCGAGAGCACAAGCTGCGGACGGGGGATCTGGTGGTCGGCGCGCATCGCCACGACGGCGGTGCCGACTGCGCTGAATTCGAGCACCGTCGGGCCCCACGTGTGGTTCGTCTCGTCGATCGTGACGCCGACGATGCCCTGCGCCCCGAGCGCCTCGGCCTCAACCTGCATGCGCTCCATCGCGAGCTCGCGCGAGTCGTAGAGCGCCTGCGTCGGACCGACGAGCTCCATGTTCTGCATGAGCGCGCCCTGCTGCGCCTGAGGGGCCACATAATAAACGCAGTTGCCCATCACGAAGCCGACAGGGCGGTATCCCGCGTTGAGCAGCGTCCAGAAATCCTGGCCCGAGAGATCGCTCGTAAACGGCCGTCCGGCCACGCGAAAGTCTTCCTGTCGCTCCGATTTTACCGCCGTTCCAATGGCGACGAACTCGATGACGTTGGTGCCCCACGAATGGACCGTGACCGACAGCCGCATCGCGACCACGCCGTCGGCGCCAAGCTCGTGCGCCTCTTCTTCCATGCGCACCATCGCGAGCTCACGCGCCTGATACAGCGCTTGCGTGAGCATGGTCAGCTCCTCGCTCACGCCCGCGCGCACCGGCTGAAATCCGATGTGATAGATGCTGCTGCCCATCACGAGGCCGAGCGGATGAAAGCCCGCTTCTTTGATGAGCAGAAACTCGTTTACCGACAGATCGCTCGTAAAAAAGCGGTGCTGGCGCATCGAGGCCAACCGCTCGCGCGCGTGCTGCGGCAGGTCGTGAAGCTCGATGCGGGCGTGAGGCTGCTCGCCTCCTGGATATTGCTGAACCACCCGCCCATCATAACGCCCCGGCAGCGTGCGCTAGCCAGCGAAATAGACGCCGCCGGGCCCCGCCACGCAGAGCAGCTTCGCGTTGACCGGATCGACGCGCAGGTCGACCGCGACGCCGGGCAGCGCCGTTCGGATCATCGCGGAGGGCAGCATCATCTGCGCCTGAACCTCATAAGGAGGCAGGCCGCTCACTTCGACGTCGAGGCGAATCACCCGGGACTCGTAAGGCTGCCCGGCAATGACGACGCGATCGCGCAGCGACAACTGCGAAATATACAAAATGACGCCGCGCGCCGGCACACCCGAGCGCAGCAGCTTGCTGGCCCGCGAGGCGGGCGACGGCAGCAGCGCGATGAGCACGAAAAAGGCCGCGACCACTGCAACGATGACGAGCGTCGACATGACCGCCTTCCATCGTGGCCGGGTGCGCGGCGGCCGTCAACGGCGGCGATTGCGCGTCAACCCGCTCGCGCGGCTTTACCTCCGGTGGCGCGCGCTCTAAAACGACGGGCGGAGCATGATCGATGGCTAAAAAGAGCGTCACCAAGAGCGAATCGGGCAAGACGAGGCGCGTGATCGTCGTGGGCGGGGGCCTCGCGGGTCTCACCACGGTCATCAAGCTCTGCGAAGCGGGCGTGCCCGTCGACCTGTTCTCGCTGGTGCCCGTGAAGCGCTCGCACTCCGTCTGCGCGCAGGGCGGCATCAACGCGAGCGTCAACACGAAGGGCGAAGGCGACTCACCTCAAGTGCACCTCGAAGAGACGGTGTACGGGGGCGACTTCCTCGCCAACCAGCCGCCGGTGAAGGGCATGGCCGACGCAGCGCCCGGCATCGTGTTCATGCTCGACCGCATGGGCGTGCCGTTCAACCGCACGCCCGAGGGGCTCCTCGATTTCAGGCGCTTCGGCGGCACGCTTTTTCACCGCACCGCGTTCGCGGGCGCGACCACCGGCCAGCAGCTGCTCTACGCGCTCGACGAGCAGGTGCGCCGCTACGAGACCCTCGACGTCGAGGACGACAAGGGCACCGCCATTCGCGGCGAGAAGATGGTCCGCAAGTTCGAGTTCTGGGACTTCCTGTCGATCGTCAAGGACGAAGAGGGGCGCGCGCGCGGCATCGTCGCGCAGGACATCAAGTCGATGGCCATCAAGGCGTTCCGCGGCGACGCCGTGTGCGTCGCAACCGGCGGCCCGGGCATCATCTTCGGACGCTCGACCAACAGCGTGATCAACACGGGAACGGCGGCCGCCGCGGTCTACCAGCAGGGCGCGTGCTACGCCAACGGCGAGTTCATCCAGGTTCACCCCACTGCGATTCCCGGCGCCGACAAGCTGCGGCTCATCAGCGAGAGCGCCCGCGGTGAAGGCGGGCGGGTGTGGGTGCCGAAGGACCCGAGAGAAAAGCGCAGGGGGCGCGACGTCCCGCAGGGCGACCGCGAGTACTTCCTCGAAGACAAATACCCGGGCTACGGAAACCTCGTGCCGCGCGACATCGCGAGCCGTGAGCTGTTTCTCAAGTGCTTCCACGAGAAAAAGGGCGTCTTCAACGCGAAGAGCCAGAAGAACGAGAACGAAGTCTACCTCGACCTCACGCATATCCCGAAAGAAATGCTCCGCAAGAAGCTCGCGGGCATCCTCGAGATCTACGAGAAGTTCGTGGGCGAAGACCCCTACGAAAACCCGATGCGCGTCTTCCCGGCCGTGCACTACTCCATGGGAGGTTTGTGGGTCGACTTCGAGCGCGCCGACAACGGTTCGCTCGTGATGGGATCTCCCAAAAACCAGTCGACGAACATCGAGGGGCTCTACGCCTGCGGCGAGGTCGACTACCAGTACCACGGCGCCAACCGCCTCGGCGCGAACTCGCTGCTGTCGTGCATCTACGCAGGGCTCGTCACGGGGCCCGCCATGGCTTCGTACAGGCAGGGCCTTGGCAAGAGCAGCTTCGATTCATCGTCGACGCTGTTCGAGGCCGCCGAGAAGCGCGAGCAAAAAAAGTGGGAGCGCATCACCGCGATGTCTGGCAGCGAAAACGCCTTCCAGATTCACGAAGAGCTCGGGCAGACCATGCTCATCGACGTCACGATCGAGCGGCACAACGACAGGCTCGATGCCGTGTTGTCGAAGATCGAGAGCCTCACCGACCGCTCCCGCAAAATCGCCGTGCTCGACAGCAGCGGGCACGCCAACGACAACGCCCGCTTCGTTCGCCACCTCGAGAACATGCTCGTCATCGCGCGGGTCATCGCGCAGGGCGCCCGCAATCGCGACGAATCGCGCGGCGCTCACTTCAAGCCGGCGTTCGGCAAAGATCGCAACGACGCCGAGTGGCAGCGATCGACGCTCGCGTTGCACCGCGACAACGGCGACAACAACCCGGGCATCAACTTCGTGCGCGCGTTCGACTATTCGCTTCTTGGCAAGACCCAGAACATCACCGACGCGGTCGATCTGTCGCTCGTAACGCCCCGGGCGCGCAGGTACGAGACCGCGGGCGCGGCGAGCGCCGTGGCCCAACACAAGGGCGATGAGCCCAAAGGCGCAGCAAGCAAGGAGTCCGCGGCCTCCGCGGAATGAACACCATGGCCGACAAGAAAATCCGCCTCAAGGTCCTGCGTCAGGATTCGCCCGATGCCGGCGCGAGCAAGCGCTGGGAAGAGTTCGACGTCGACTGGCACCCCCAGATGAACGTCATCAGCGCCCTCATGGAGGTGCGCAAATATCCCAAAACCGTCGACGGAAAGTCCGTGGCTCCGGTGGTGTGGGAGTCGTCGTGCCTCGAGGAGGTGTGCGGCGCCTGCACGATGCTCGTCAACGGCAAGGTGCGCCAGGCCTGCACGGCGCTCATCGATCAGCTCAGTCCGAACGGAGAGCCGGTCACCCTCGCTCCGATGACCAAATTTCCGCTCGTGCGCGACCTCGTGGTCGATCGCTCACGCATGTTTAACGACCTGAAGAAGGTGCACGCCTGGGTGCAGCTCGACGGCGTGCACGAGCTCGGCCCGGGCCCCCGGCAGAGCCAGGAGAATCAGGAAGAGGCCTATCCCCTGTCGCGCTGCATGACGTGCGGCTGCTGCCTCGAGGCGTGCCCGCAGATCAACGACTCGTCGAACTTCATCGGCCCGTCAGCGATCAATCAGGTGCGCCTGTTCAACCTGCATCCCTCGGGCAAGATGCACGCAGCCGAGCGCCTCGAGACGCTCATGGGCGACGACGGTGTGGTGGGCTGCGGCAAGGCGCAGAACTGCGTCGAAGTGTGCCCCAAGGAGATCCCGCTGGTCGACTCGATCGCGCGGGTTTCGCGCGACGTGACCAAGCACATGCTCTTCGGCTGGCTGCTCAAGTAACGGGGCGGGTCGCTCGCAGGACCTGCGCAAACAAGGCCTCGATGCACTCCGCGTCGAGGCCTTCTTCTTTTGCCCACGCGCGACGGGCGATCATCATCTGCGCTTCGCGCGCGGGGTCGTAAAAGGGAGCTCCACCTTTCGCTGCACGCGCCTCGCGCACGAGCGCCTGGCGCTGCTTGAGCAGCACAACGAGCGCCCGGTCGAAGGCGTCGAGTCGCGCGCGCACGTCGTCAAGCGCGCTCAAAGCACGACTGCCGGTGCGAAGCTCGGCCCTCGTGACAGCGCCGCGTGGCTGCAACGAAGCGCTCGGTTCAAACCAGCAAGGGTTGGGGCGCGCTCCGGCGCCGATGCTCTCGTCATCGCGCCACTATGGCACCCCGAAAAAACGTCGCCAAGCTCGCACGGCGTGCGCCGCGTGCGGCACCGAGTTCCCCCGCGGCCCGCAAGCCGATAGGCTGGGCGAATGAACTATCCCGGCCAAGGGCCCGGTCCCCACACGCAGCCCTACGCGCCCGCGGGCGGTGCTTCATTTCAGCTCGATCCGCAGACACACGGGGCGATCGACGTGCAGCTCGGGTTCACGGGCTTGCAGTGGGTTCTCTATCTGGTCACACCGAAGCTGGCGATCAACGGATACCCCGCGCGAAAGCCGTGGGGCACGCATCGGGTGCCGATGCCCGCGGGACAACACCACGTCGCCGTGAGCTTTCCATACATGTTTTCGAGCGACTGCGGAGCCGCGCAGCTCGCCGTGCCGGTGTACGCCGGCCACGCCACGCGCGTGATTTATCAGGCGCCGTTCATGATGTGGTCCGCGGGATCGCTGCGTGTGCTCGGGTACGTTCCCATGGGAACTCCACAGTTGCTCACGCGATAAGTGCGCGGCAGACGGCCGACGCGCCCCCCGCGCGCCGCCGACCGCACGAGCCGCACTTCAGTCGCGCAGCGGGCGCCCCTGCGCGTCGGTCACTTTGCCCGTGAGCATCATGATGCCGTCGATGAGCGGCCAGACTGCCCCGAGGCCGCAGGTCAGCCAGACCGCGGCGATCTGGGCGATCGCGAGGCCGGTGTGGCCCGTGTAGAAGCGGCCCACGCCGAAGCTCCCAAGGAAAATCTGGAGCAATCCGGCCGTCATCTTCTGCTTGTCGGAATAGGGCAGACCGGTGGTCGGCTCGATGCCGAAGGGGGCCGCCTGATTCATCATGCCCGCGCCGGGAGCCATGCCCATGGGAGGGGCGAAGCCGCCGGGAGGAGCGCCGAAGCCCCCGGGAGGCGGGCCATAACCGCCGGGAGGCGCACCGCCGCCGGGAGGGGGACCATAACCGCCGGGGGGCACGCCGCCACCGGGAGGGGGACCATAACCGCCGGGGGGCGCGCCGCCGCCGGGAGGGGGACCATAACCGCCGGGAGGCACGCCGCCACCGGGAGGGGGACCGTAGCCGCCGGGGGGGGCGCCACCGCCGGGAGGGGGAGGATAACCTTGCATGAATAGAGCTCCTTGAGTGAACGAAGCCGAACGTATTACGGTCCCCGAAAAAGCGCTAGCAGGGTGCTCGAACAACATCCTGCTAGCAGGGTGTTGAAAAACACCCTGATAGTAATTGGCGAAGCCAATTGCGTGGGGTGGGGACCCCGAAAAACCGCGTTTTTCGGGGCGGGGAGGTGCATACCTCCCCGAGATGAAAGGCTAGCAGGCCGTTCTTCAACGGCCTGC
>CANJCO010000039.1 GCA_947473045.1 Myxococcales bacterium
ACTAGCAGGGTGTTGAAAAACACCCTGATAGTAATTGGCGAAGCCAATTGCGTGGGGTGGGGACCCCGAAAAACCGCGTTTTTCGGGGCGGGGAGGTGCATACCTCCCCGAGATGAAAGGCTAGCAGGCCGTTCTTCAACGGCCTGCTAAGGCACCTGCACGGGGACCCGATCCTGTACGACGACGCTGCGGTCGGGGTAGGTGGTCGCGACCACGCTCAGCTCATCGGAAAGCTGCGCCCCTGCATCGGTCGGCACCGGACTGTACCCGTAGACCACCCGAACTCCCGTGAGCACCACCACACCACCCGCGCAGGAGGTCACTTGCTGGTCGGTTGAAGCGATCACGTTTCCGTCCGTGTCGCTAAGCCGGAAGGTGAGCAGCCAATTTTCGCTCGTCGGTGCGTAGAGCAGCGCCGATCCCCAAACGTGCGTTCCGCCTTGCGAACCGAAAACCTTCGTGAGCGCGTCGTTCGCCTTGAGCTCGGCGAAGCTGCCGGTCGACGACGTCGTTCCCAGATGAATGGCGGCGACGCTCGGGTCGGCCGAATGCGAAAACGAAGCCCCGCTCGCGCAGCGGGTCTGAAGCGCGATTGCGGGCGGATCGGAGCACGAGCCTGCGCCGAACGCGAAGCAGCACAGCGACGCGACCATGAGCTTGTTCACGCATGTCAGCGTAGCGAATCACGGTGCAACCTGCAGACAAAACCCAGGAGCGAGCGAGGTCAGGCCCCGCGCGGGCCGATAAAGCTAAGGCGCGTGCGGCGATATTGACGCGGCGCGCACCTGCCGCTACTGATGCTGGCGTTCTGCGGGACTAACTCAGTTGGTAGAGTGCAAGCTTCCCATGCTTGATGTCGCGGGTTCGAATCCCGTGTCCCGCTCCGACAGGTCGCTTGACGGGTAATGTTGCGTCTCCCTCGCGACGGGACCCTTCGGTCTCGCGGACTGCGTCCACTCGGCCCGTTGCGGTAACCACGCGCGAGTGCCCAAATAGAGAACGGCCCGGGTGACGTATTGGTCACCCGAGCCGCCGTACAGGCCACTAGCCTCTTCGAGGTAGCATGCCGTATGCGCGCATCACTTGCGCGAGTGCGCGAACTACGGCGTCAGACCCTCGTGACCAGGGCCGTTGGTACTTTGCATGTGCGTTCTCCTCCTCCGGACGTGCCGGCACTCGGGGCAAGCGGCGAGAAAATCTGCTTCCGACGAGTGTTTCGTGGTGGGGCAACCAGTGCGGTAGCCGCGTCGCGTCGCGCGTGCGAAGGTGCTCCTCCGCCGGATAAGCCCGAGACTTGATGTCTCCGCGTGATCCTTGTTGTGAAGGTAACATGCGCTCCGCAAAATGCCTTCCCGGCTGCGTTCGTTTTATGGGTTGATGTAGGTTTCCACGCCGACGCTTGCCGCCGGCGCGCGCGTGTGGCTTTCGTTCTCGCGATGGACGAAACGCCCGAAGCCCAGGCAAAAATCCCTGAACTGACAATCGCTCTCGAGCGGGCGCTCGTGCGGGCGCTGATGACCGAGTACCGCAACGCCAACGCGTCGTTTTTTGGCGAAGCGCTTCGGCCTCCGGTGCTCGAGTTGTCGCTGTCGCTGGCCTATCTTGGCCGGTGGCACGCAGTCACCCGGACGCTTGAAATATCGAGGCCGTTGGTGCTGTCCCAATCGTGGACGTCCGTCGTCGAAGTGCTCAAGCACGAGATGGCGCATCAGTACGCGCACGAGATTCTCGGCGCGCGCGACGAGACCTCCCACGGCCCCGCGTTTCAGCACATTTGCGAGCGTCTCGGCATCGATGCGCGCGCGAGCGGTGTTCCCCTCTCGGGCCCGACCGGCGATGAAGATCGCTTGGTGGCCCGCATCGCCAAGTTGCTCGCGCTCGCCGAGAGCCCCAACCAGCACGAGGCCGAAGCAGCGATGGCTGCTGCACAGCGGCTGATGCTCAAACACAACCTCGACGCTGTCGCCCAACCCGGTCGCGCCGAACGCTACGAGCACCGAAACCTCGGAGCGCCCACGGGCCGCCTCTCGGAGCACGAGCGCCTGCTCGCGATGATTTTAGGCCGCTACTTTTTCGTCGAGGTGATTTGGATACCGGTGTACCGGCCCCTCGACGGCAAGCGTGGCAGCGTGCTCGAAATTTGCGGAACGCACGCCAACGTCGCGATGGCCGAGTACGTTCACGCGTTTCTTTCGCGCACCGCGAGCGATCTCTGGGCGGCGCACAAGCGCGACACGCACGAGCGCGCCAATCGTGACAGGCGCACGTTCCTGGCGGGCGTGATGACCGGCTTCGCCGACAAACTCGCGACGCAATCGAAGGCGCACGTTTCGCAAGGGCTCGTCTGGGTAAAAGACGGCGACCTGCACGACTTCTACCGCCGCAGGCACCCGCACGTGCGCAGCGTTCGCTACAGCGGCAACACCCGCAATGAAGCCTACGCGCGCGGTCGCGAGCAGGGCCAGCGCATCGTTTTGAACAAGCCTGTGTCGACGTCCGCCGAGTCGCGCGGCCGGCTCCTGCCCTCGCGTGGCGAGCGGTAACAATCTGCATGATGCATGTATTTCACACGAGGATGGGCGTGTGCGGGGTCGACTACCTTCGAGAGGCACTCACGAGCGTCAAGCTCCTCGATTCCGACGCGAGCCCCGGCGATTCAAAGCCACCAAAGGCCGTGATCGCAGCCGCGCGTGCGATTGAGCGCCATCTCGGCGGCAGTCCGCAGGACCTCACCGGTCTGGCGATCGACGTCGCCGCGCTCCCGCCGTTTCATCGCACAGTCTACGAGGCCGCGCGGCGCATCGCTTCAGGCACGACCACGACGTACGGCGAGCTCGCTGCCGCGGTCGGTTCGCCGCGAGCCTCACGGGCCGTCGGACGCGCCATGGCGACCAACCCGCTGCTCATCGTCGTGCCGTGTCACCGCGTGCTCGCGA
Source organism: Myxococcales bacterium (assembly GCA_947473045.1). GTDB lineage: Bacteria > Myxococcota_A > Polyangia > Polyangiales > Polyangiaceae > JANYHY01. Next base: position 2,937 of record CANJCO010000039.1, read on the forward strand.
GCGGCGGCGCCCTCGGCGGATTTTCGGCTCCGGGAGGCGCAGCGACCAAGCGAAAGCTGCTCGCGCTCGAGGGGGCATGGCCGCTCGTCAAGAGCGCTCCCCCACCCTTCGATGCAGCGCGCGCGGTGCGCCATTTGAGCGCACAAGACGATGCGCTGGGCAAACACATCGAGCGCGTCGGCCCCTTGCGTCTGCGCGTGGTGCCCGCGCCTTCGCTCTTCTTCGCGCTCGGCCGCGCCATCATCTTCCAGCAGCTCTCGGGCAAAGCGGCCGCGACGATTCACGCGCGCTATCGCCTGTTGTTCGACGACGGCGTTCCCGAGCCCGAAGCCCACGCGCGGCTGTCCGATGAGCAACTGCGCGGCGTGGGCGTATCGGCCAGCAAGGCGCGATCGCTGCTCGATCTGGCGGACAAATCGCTGTCGGGGAGCCTGCCTTCGCTGGGCGCCCTCGGGGCGATGCGCGATGACGAGATCATTGACGCGCTGACCGCTGTGCGGGGGATCGGCGCGTGGACGGTGCAGATGCTGCTGATGTTCAGCCTCGGGCGCGCTGACGTGTTGCCGGCCGACGATTACGGAGTTCGGAAGGGATTTCAGAGGCTGCATCACGCGCGCGAAATGCCGACGCCCGCCGAGCTCACGCGCCACGGCGAGCGATGGGCTCCGTACCGGACGGTCGCGAGCTGGTATTTGTGGCGAGTCCCCTCCGACAACGAACCGGGCTGAATCTCGCCGGTTTTCGCTTTCCTGTCGCGCACGCAGGCGCGCTGCGCTACGCGATCGGGGATGCGAATGCGTCTCGCCGCCCTCACCTCTGTCGCTCTCTCGGCCCTCACCACGGGCGCCCGCGCCGACGAAGGCATGTGGCCCTTCGACATGGTGCCACGCGCGCAAATCAAACAGCAGCACAACGTCGACGTTGACGATGCGTTGCTCGAGCACCTGAGGCTGTCGAGCGTGCGGTTTTCGGTGGGCGGCTCCGGATCGTTCGTGTCAGGCAAAGGCCTCGTGCTCACCAATCACCACGTGGCCAGCGACTGCATCGCGAAGATATCGAGCGCAACGCACGACTTCATGGAGGCCGGCTACCTCGCGGGCAAAGACGGCGGCGAAGTGCCCTGCCCGGACCTCGAGCTCGACGTGCTGCAGTCGACCGAAGACGCCACCGATCGCGTGCAATCTGCACGCACTTCCCAGATGAGCGACGCCGAGGCGAACGTCGCGATGAAATCGCAAATGACGCGGCTCGAGCAGCAGTGCCAGGACCGGACGCATCTGCGGTGCGAGATGGTGACGCTCTACGCCGGCGGCCAATATCATCTCTACCAGTACAAGCGCTTCACCGACGTGCGTCTGGTGTTCTCGCCCGAGGCGAAACTGGCTTTTTTTGGCGGAGATCCCGACAACTTCACCTTCCCCCGCTACGATCTCGACATGGCGCTTTTCCGCGTCTACGAAGGCGGAAGAGCCCTAACCCCGCAACACTTTCTCTCGTGGAGCGAGGCTGGCCCCGCGGAGGGCGACACGGTCTTCGTAAGCGGCCACCCGGGCTCGACGGGACGCCTGCAGACCCGCGCGCAGCTCACCACGTTGCGCGACGTGAGCTATCCCTACGCCCTCGCGAACCTGACGCGCGAGTCTGCGCTGCTCCACGCCTATTCTTCCGCGGGGCGTGAGCACGAGCGGCAGGCGCGCGAGCCTCTTTTTGGCGTCGAAAACAGCCTTAAGGCGCTTACCGGGTACCTCGGGGGCCTTCGCGATCCCGCGCTCGTGAAGCTCAAGGCCGACGACGAGGCTGCGCTCATCAAGGCCCTCAAGGCCGACCCGAAGCTCGCCGCGAAATACGGCACGACGTTCGACGATATCGAGCAGGTGCAGCGCAAAGCCGGCGCGATGTATCCCGGGTATGCGGCGCTCGAACGCGGAAGCGCCTCAGCGCTGCTCGAATTCGCGCGCCATCTGGTGCGAATGCCGGCGGAGCTCGCTCAGCCAAGCGACAAGCGACTTCGCGAATACCGGGATTCGAACCTCGATTCACTCAAACTCGAAGTGCTCTCGCCAGCGGCCATCTACCCGGGCGTCGAAGTCGCGCTGGTTCGGGCGTGGATGGAAAACGCCGCGCGCGCGCTCGCCGGAAAGCCTTCGCTGCTCAACAAAATTCTCCGCGGCAAATCGCCCGAGCAGGCCGCACGAGCGCTGGTGACCGGCTCCCGCCTGTTTGATGTCTACGCGCGAAAGCAGCTTTTTTCAGGGGGAACGGCCGCAGTGGTGGCCTCCGACGATCCGGCCGTCGCGCTGATGCGCGCGATCGATCAGGACGCGCGTGACGCGCGCAAGGCGTACGAAGACGGCGTCGAGGCGCCCATGCGCTCGCTCAGCGAGGCGGTCGCGAAGGCGACGTTCGCTGTGCGCGGCAAGAGCCTGCCGCCCGACGCGACGTTCACCCTGCGGCTGTCGATCGGAGTGGTGAAGGGTTACGACGAGCGCGGCAAGCACGTGCCGGCGATGACCGACTGGGCCGGCATGTTCAACCACGCCACGGGAAAGGAGCCGTTTGCGCTGCCTCCGCGCGTCGTCGCCGCGCGCAACGCGCTCACCCCCACCACGAGCTTCAATTTCGTTTCGACCAACGACATCATCGGAGGCAACAGCGGAAGCCCTGTGATTGCGGCCGACGGCAAAATCGTTGGGTTGATATTTGACGGCAATCTCTCCAGTTTGCCCAATCGGTTCGTCTACCGCGAGGTCACCGAGCGGGCCGTAAGCGTCGACACCGCCGCCATGACCGAGGCGCTCACCAAGGTCTACGGCGCTGGCGCGGTCGTCGCCGAGCTGCTCGCTCGCTGACCGGCTTCAGTGCCGCAGAAGCGGCTCGGTCGGCTCCTCGGGACCGTTGGGCTTGTACGCGTGCTCCCGCCCCGGAAATTCGCCCGATCGCACGTCGCGGACGTATTCGCGCACGGCGCCCGCGATGGCGTCGCCCAGCTCGGCAAAGCGCTTGGCGAACTTCGGCGCGTGTCCGCGCGACATTCCGAGCAAATCGGTGCACACCAGCACCTGTCCGTCGCACGCTCCTCCCGCGCCAATGCCTATGGTCGGAACCGACAGCGCGGCGGTGATCTCGGCGGCGAGGTCAGGCGGAATCGCCTCGAGCACCACGCAAAACGCGCCGGCGTCTTCGACCGCGAGCGCGTCGCGGACGATTTGTGCAGCGGAGTCGCCGCGCCCCTGCACCTTGAATCCGCCCAGCGCGTGCACGCTTTGAGGGAGCAGCCCCACGTGGCCGACCACCGGAATGCCCGCGCGCACGATGCGGTAGACATGCTCGGCCATCGCCTCGCCGCCCTCGAGTTTCACGCTCTCGAAACCGCCCTCTTTCATGAGCTTGCCGGCCGACTCGACCGCCTGCGCAGCCGAGATCTGGTAGCTCATAAAGGGCATGTCGCCGGTCACGTGCGCGCGCTGCGTGCCCCTGACGACCGCCCTGCCGTGATAGGCAATTTCGTCGAGGGTGACGGGGATCGTATTGCCCAGCCCCTGCACAACCATGCCCAATGAATCGCCGACGAGCACCATGTCGGCGCCCCCTTCGTCGATGAGGCGGGCCATCGTGAAGTCGTAGGCAGTGACCATCGCGATGGGCGGAGCGCCCTGGCTCTTCTTGCGCGCGGACAGCTCGGGGACGGTGATCTTCCGCAGCGAGGCGGACGTTGCACTATACATGAAACCTCGGGTCGCGGCCGCGAAGAGCGGTCCACGCCTGCGACAAAAGGTAGCCAACGATGGTCGCGCGGGCAAGCGGGCGCTAACGACCGATGAGACCCGGAGACTTTTGCTAGGGTGGCTCACAATCATGCGTCGCCTGTTGCCGTTTGCTCTGCTCGTCGCCGCCGCCTGCGATCGCGCGCCTTCCCCCGATGCCGCGCGCGAGTGGACCCCGCGCGATCACGACAAGGCCGAGCTCGCGGGGAGGCAGCCGATCGCCCCCGCCGCGCAGGGCGGAGATCCAGTCGTGCAGCTCGGAGAGCTGACGTGGCAACAGAACTGCGCCCAGTGCCACGGCCCCGTCGGTCACGGAGATGGCCCCAATGGTGCGCTCGTCAAAGCGCCCGACCTCACCCGCGCCGAGTGGCAGGCAACCGTCAGCGACGCGCAGCTCGCAGGCCAAATATTAAACGGCAAGGGCCTGATGCCCAGGTTCGAGCTGCCCGAGTCGGCGGTCAAGGCGCTCATCACACGCATTCGCGCGTCACGAGGCCGTTAGCGTGCGCGCCGATCGCCGCCTCGTCATGCCGCTGTTCGCGGTGGTGGCGATGGGCCTGTACTTCTTCTTTTCGCCGCGCCTGCCGAAGGATCAAACGATCGAGATCGTGCTCGGAGACGCCGCCGCGAAGGTCGTCGCCGTGCGGCTCACGTACGAAGACCCGGGCTCCTCGTGGACGAGCGAAATCGAGCTGAATTACCCGAAAAAAAGCGCGCCGCGGGTCGTGCATCACGCGCCCCACATGCCCGACGGCGACTACCGCCTCGCGATCGACGTGACCGGAGCGGCGGGCGGCGCACACGTCGACAGGCGCGTTGTGCTGCGCGGAGGAACCACCTCGGTCGACGTCTCCGAAGCGCTCGCTCTCGCGCTGCGCTGAGCCTCTATCGACACGCGCCGTGGGTCGCAGGCCACGCATCACCGCCGCTGTCGCCCGCAAATCCGCAGGCTTGGCACAAGTCCGCGGAGGCCCGATTTTTGGAGGAGGGTGTGGCACCTACCTAAGGCATGACGGTCGGTTTCACTTGCATAAGCACGGCGCGAATCGCTACAAGTTTGGCCGTCCCTCAGGGGTGTCGTAACTTATCTTACATGTAGGGGTTGCGGAGCCGGCATCATCGGCAGCTCGCAAGACGTCGCAACCCCGGTCACGAAGCACCTTCGCTTCGGGCCAACACCGGAGACTACCCCCAATGAAGCTCACCCCCTTCTACCTCGCCGCCATCGCTCCCCTCGCCGTCGCCAGCTGCTCGGGCGCGTTCCTGGGCCATGTCACCGTGCTCGCGCTGACGCTGGGTATCTTCTTCGGCACCCTGTCCCTCGGACGTCGCAGCGCTGCGGTCGTCGCAGTCGCCGAGCAGACGGCAGGCGAAGCCAGCAAAGCTTGACGGTTGCGCGGCGCGCCAAGGTGCGCTATACGCGGCCACTCTTTATTGTTCGAATCGGGCGCATAACTCAGCGGTAGAGTGCCACCTTCACACGGTGGAAGTCGGGGGTTCGAATCCCTCTGCGCCCACAAAAAGCGCGTCGATTGGCTCGGCAAAAGCCGACTCAGCGCGAGGCCGGGGGCCGGGCCGGGTGAACCCAGCTTCGCTGCAGCCAGCCGAGCGCATCTTCCGTACGCAGGGCGCGATCAACCGCGTCGGCCCGCCGGTCTACGCGCCGCTTGCCGTGCACCCGAGCGTGCAGCACCCACGTCGCGAGCTCATAGTGATGCAGCAGCGGCGCGAAGGGCTCGTCATCGAAGCGAGCGAGCGCGACCTGAGCCGACTCGGCGCTCTCGCAGGCATACAGGGCGCACGCCGCGTCCATCAACAGGGCGCGGAGCTGCTGAAACGCCCCTTCGGGATGCGTCGCGATCGCGCGCACGAGCGACTCGAACTTCCGCGCGTTCATCCCCGCGTTCTGCGCGGCCTGGGCGAGCGCGGGCACTTGCGTCGCCAGGTAGTCGCAACCGGGCGCCACGCGTAGCAAATGGCCGATCAGATACAGGTCAAACGCGCTCGCGATCGACTCGCCCAGGAACATCGATCGAACCGACTGCCCGCCGCCGGGCAGCGCGAGCGCGCGTCCCGCGAGAAAATGCCATGCAACGTGGGTGACCACGTCAGCCTCGATGCGCGCAGTGGGCAGTACGTCGCCGCCGCCATCGACGCTCCAAAACGCGAGATTGAGCAGCAGGGCGCGATCCCAGTTCGCTTTTGGCAATACGCGAAACTTGTAATTCGAAGCGCCAAGTATCGACTTCAAATCAAAATAGATGGGCAGCTTTAAAAATGCCTTTTCATCGACGACGCGCAGCTGCGCGAGTGAACGAACCTCGAAGCTCATGTGAGGCCTTCGCACAACGCGCCGCCGCGAAGATTTTGAGCTGACATGACCGCGAGCCTACAGCCCCCTGCCCGCGGCGAACCACACCAAGCGCGCAGGTAACGTGAAGAAGTCTGGCAATCGCTCACCGCCCGCGGCAAACTGGCGAAAATCATGGCGCGAAAGCTCGGCCTTCCTCTGACCGACGACCGCCGGAGCGACTCGGAGACCCCCACCATCGAGCGCGCCCGCCAGCGCCTCGGGGGCAAGGGATCGACGAGCGCGTACGCGGGAGAGATCGTCACCGTGACCGGATCGGCGTCTGCCGGTGTGGTGGTGTTCGCGAGCGACGAGGAGTGCGATGTGTTCGTCGCTGCGGGCTTCGTGAAGCGCACGCGGCGCGCGAACGTCGCGCCCGCTTCGTGCGCGGTCGACTCCCCGCTCCGCGAACTTTCGGCTGAAGCCCGTGTATTTGCCTCTCTCGCCGAAGGAAAGCGCGTGCGCTTCGAAGAGCCGGGCGGAGACTTATGCGAGGGTGTGATGTTCGAAAAATGCAGATACGGCGCGCTCATCGCGAAGGACGACGGCACCGTGGTGGCCGTCGGCTTCCGCAAAGTATGGCCCGCGCGCGCAGCTGAGGCTTGAAATGACCAACGTGGCGATTCGAACAGGCAAACACGGCGGCCCCGCGCACCCTCGCAAAGCGTTCTTGCCGACTACGCGCGACGAGATGCTCGCGCGCGGCTGGGACGAGCTCGATATCCTGATCGTGACGGGCGACGCGTATGTCGATCATCCGGCCTTCGGGCCTGTGCTGATTGCGCGCTTCCTCGAAGGGCGCGGCTACCGCGTCGGCGTCATCGCGCAGCCCCGCTGGGACTCGCCGGCCGACATCGGGCGCATGGGCAGGCCCCGCCTTTACGTCGGTGTTTCGGCCGGAAACCTCGACTCGATGCTGAACAAGCTCACCGCGCAAAAGAAGGTGCGCGGCGAAGATCAGTACTCTCCCGACGGCAACACCAACGCCCGCCCGAACCGCGCCAGCATCGTCTACGCGAACCTGTGCAGGCAGGCGTTTCCAGGCGTCGCAGTGGTGCTCGGCGGCATCGAGGCGTCGCTTCGGCGCATTGCCCATTACGATTACTGGAGTGACTCGATTCGCCGCTCGATTCTGCTCGACGCGAAAGCCGATTTGCTCGTCTTCGGCATGGGCGAGCGCGCCGCCTGGGAGATCGCTCGCAGGCTCGATTCGGGCGAAAAAGTCAGTGAGCTGCGCGACATTCGCGGCACGGCTTTCGTGATGGGCTCGCCGCGCGAGTGGAAGGCCATCGCGGACGACCCGAGCCGTTTCGTGACCGACAAAAAGGCCGTCGTGCTGCCGTCTTACGAAGAAGCGCTGGCTTCTACCGAGAAGTTTGCGGCGATGTCGCGGGCGTTTCAATACGAGACCAACGCCCACAACGGGCGCGCGATCTTGCAGGTGCACGGGCAGCAGGCGGTGTACTTCAACCCTCCCGCCCTGCCCCTCGCCGAGGCCGAAATGGACGGGCTCTACGATCTTCCGTTCGTCCGCTCGCCGCACCCGTCCTATCAAGGCGCGCGGATCCCCGCGTTCGATACGGTGAAGGACTCGATCGTCACCATGCGCGGGTGCTTTGGAGGCTGCACGTTCTGCAGCATCACCGAGCACGAAGGGCGCATCATTCAGAGCCGCTCAGAGGCCAGCGTACTTCGCGAAGTTCGCGCGCTGTCACGCATGGACGGTTTCCGCGGCGTGATCAGCGACGTCGGCGGGCCGACCGCGAACATGTACAAAATGCGCTGCAAGGACGAAAAGACCGAGGCGGCGTGCCGCCGGCTGTCATGCGTGCACCCTGGCATCTGCGAGAACCTGGTCACCGATCACGCCCCGCTCATCGATCTGCTCAAGAAAGTGCGCCAGGAAAAGGGCATTAAGAAAGTCTTTATCGCGAGCGGCATTCGCTACGATTTGGCAGAGCGCAGCCCGGAGTTCATCAAAGAACTCGCCGAGCACCACACGGGCGGACAGCTGTCAGTCGCCCCCGAGCACTCGAGTCCCGACGTGCTCGACAAGATGAAGAAGCCGCCCGTTGAGGCCTATGAGCGCTTCGCGCAGGCCTTCTGTCAGGCGAGCGAAGACGCAGGCAAAGACCAGTATCTCGTGCCCTATTTCATCTCGGGCCACCCCGGCTCGACGCTGCAAGACACGGTCGAGCTCGCCTTGTGGCTGAAAGAACGCGGAATGCGTCCCCGGCAGGTTCAGGACTTCATTCCGACGCCGATGGCGATCGCCACGGCGATGTATGTCACTGGCGTCGATCCGATGACCGGAGAGAGCGTGTATACTGCACGCGACTTGAGGGAGAAGCGCATGATGAAGGCGCTGATCCAGTATTGGGATGCGACCCAGTGGCCGCTCGCGCGCGAGGCGCTGAAGAAGGCCGGGCGTAGCGAGCTGATCGGAAAGGCTGTGCATTGCCTCGTGCCGCCCGAGTGGGCTGACGGAGCCACGAGCCGCGTTCCCGGGTTCGGCTCGCGCGCTTCGCGTGGGCAGCCGGCGCTGCGGCCCGGAGTCAAACGAGGTCGCTAGGCCTCGGCTCGGGGGGGCGCGAAACCGCCCGGTGAATGTGCCACCACAGCTCCGTCTTGCCTTCGCCCGTCACGGCGCTGAAGCCAACGACCTTGGCGCTCTCGCTGCTCTGCAGCGCCATCATCGCTGGCCTGCGCTTCGCGAGGGGGATCTTGTCGAGCTTCGTCGCCACGAGCACGAGCGGCGCCGCGCCGCGGACATGGCGCCAAAATTCGATGAGTTGGCGATCGTCGGGCTCGAGCCCGCGACGAATGTCGACGAGCACCGCGAGCGCCCGCAGCGACTCGCGGTTTTGCAGGTACGATTCGATAAGCTCGCCCCAGGCCTTCCGCTCGCCCTTCGAACGCGCCGCGAAGCCGTAACCCGGCAGGTCGACTACGTACAGGTCGGCGTCAGGTCCGCCGGTAACGGCGTGAAACAGGTTGATTTGCCTCGTGCAGCCCGGATTTTTGCTCGTCCGAACGAGATTCTTACGCTCGAGAATGGTGTTGAGCAGGCTCGACTTGCCCACGTTCGAGCGGCCACCAAAAGCCACCTCCGGGAGGGTCGGTGGGGGCAAGTGAGAAGAGACGGCCGCCGCGAACGAAAAGTCGGCGACTCGAATGATCATCCCGGGGTCGCGCGCAGCAGAGGGCATCCTAGGGAGTCTATCACGCCATGCGTGTGCGCCCCAACCTGCGGCGCACACCGGCCAGCACGCTGCCCAGCTCGGCGGAGCGGGCGCCCCACGCCGCGACGAAGAAAACCAGCGTAAATACGAAGCTCGCGGCGATGCCGCGCGACATCGGCGAGTGAAGCAGCTTGACCATTGACCAAGCGCACGCGCCCGCGATGCTCGATGCGAGCAGCGTTCGGCCTGCAGAGCGCGCGAGGTCCGCGGCGCAGATCGTCCCGAGCCTTCGCTTCATGAACGCGAAGAGCAGCACCATCTGCACGAGGCTCGATCCCGCCACTGCGGCGCTGATCCCGGCGTGTCCCATTGGCCCCTTGAGAGCGACCGCGAGACCGACGAACGCCACGAGATCGATGGCGCTGACGATGACCGGCGTTCGGGTGTCGCCCAAGGCGTGAAACACCGGCACGAGCTGCCGAACCGCGGCGACCGTCCAAATGGCGCCGCCCTGCCAGGCCAGCGAGCGCGCCGTCTCGAGGGAGGCCTTCGCGTCGAACTGTCCGCGCTGAAAGAGCATCGCGACCACGGGCTCGCCGAGGAGCGCGAGCGCCACCGACGCAGGCACGGCGACGAAAAGCGCCAGGCGCATCCCGTGGGCGTACGTCTTGGCGAGCTCCTCGGTGTGCCCCTTGGTCGCGAGCGTCGCAAGCGAAGGCAAAGACGCCGTGGAAATGGCCATGACGAAGATGCCCTGCGGAAAGTCGCACAGGCGCATCGCCCACGAAAAATAGCTCTGGGCGCCAGGCTCGAGCTCCGACAGAAAGCGTCGGGAGATCACGAGATCGACGTAGTAGACGCCGATTCCGAATGTCATCGGAACCAGTCTCCGCATCACCTTGCGCACCCCCGGATCGCGCAGGTCGAACACCGGACGGGCGAGATAGCCGATTTTTTTCAGCGCCGGCCACTGGGCGACGACCTGGAGCGCGCCTCCAAAGAGGGCGCCGATCGCGATCGCGTACGACCGGTCGATGCCGGCGGATTCGAGGCGCCCCGGAAGCGCAAACGCCGCGACGAGAAACGCGACGTTGAGGAGCATCGGCGCGAACGAGGCCACGGCGAACTTGCGATGCGTGTGGAGCGCCGCCATGCCGAGCGCGGCGGTGCCCATGAAGAAAATATAGGGAAACACGAGCCGCGTCATACCCACGGTGCGTTCGAACTCTCCGTCGCGCGCGTGAAATCCCGCCGCGAAGAGCTCGGTCAGGGGTCGCGCGAACACGACGCCCAGCGTGGTGACCACGACCAGCGCGAGCAGCGACGCCGCGCGCACCCGGGCGAAAAACGCGCGCGCCTGCGCTTCGCCGTCGCGCTCGATCGTTTCGCTCAGCACCGGCACCACGGCGCTCGAGACGGCGCCCTCGCCGAGCAGCTGGCGGAGCGCGTTCGGAATCGTAAACGCCACGAAGAACGCGTCGGTCTCGGCGCGGGTGAACATCGCGGCCAGCGCCATGTCGCGCGCCAGCCCGAGCAGGCGCGACGCCAGGGTGCCGAGGCCGACGATGCCCGCGCGCCCCGCGAGTTTGGCGCGCTCGCTGCGGCCAAGCGCGGCGCCCCCGGCGTCGCCCCGCGCGGTCATAGTCGCGGTATGGTGTCGCGGTGAGCGGCGGAGCTGCGAGGCTCGCAGTCGTCGCACTGGCAGAGCGCGCGCAGGTATTTGAACGAATAAAGGCCGCTTGCGTGCCCGTCGAACCACTTGAGCGCGAGCGCGTAGTTGCCGACCACCTCTACGTCGTCGAGTTCAAGTGCGATGCCCTGGGCGGCGACGAACGAGATGGCTCCCGAGTGCCCCTGACAGCCCGCGCAAGGGCAGTATCCGCGAAGCAACTCGTGCGGATACACGCCCGTGTGCCCGTCGCCCCACTCGATTTCGGTCACGCTCGCGCCGCGCGGCGACTTCACCGCGCGACACTTGTATTTTGCATCAATCGTCATGCTCTATCGCCTCATCCCGCGCAGCGCACCATCGAGGTTGACCAGTCCGGTGACCGCTCCGACCTTTGAGATCGCTTTGCGACCGAGGATATGCCCGACCTTCAGGGCCCTGACAAATACATGGGGCGACTGCCATGTCGCGGAGCCGGGCCTCGCTTCGTGCTCGAGGAGCGTCGCGAGCGCGCCGGCGAGGAACGCGTCGCCTGCGCCGGTCGCGTCGACACACCGCGCCCTGGCGGCAGCGACCTGCACGTCGCCGTGCGCCCCGATCGCCTGCGCCGGTTCGCCCGCGGCCGTTAGCAGGAGCGTCGCGCCCGGAGCCGCGCGCTCGAGCCATCCGAGGCCTCCAACCGCGCTCAAATCGTCGCGAGAAGCCTTTATGAGATCAGCATGTTGCAGAAGCTCTTTGATGTAGTGCTTCATGTCGATTTTGCTGCGCCAGAGGTGCGCGCGCACGTTCAGATCGACCACCACCGAAGCACTTCGCGCACGGGCGATCGAGACAAGCTCGAGCGTCGCCTCGCGCAGCGATTCGTCGAGCAGCGTGCTCGTGCCGAACAGCACCCAGCGCGCGTTGCCCATCGCCGGCGTCATGTCGGAGGCGCGCAGCGCCATGTCCGCCGTTCGATCGCGGTAAAACAGAAAGCGCGGTTCACCCCGAGCGTCGCGCGTGATGAACGTGAGGCCTGTGCGGTTCGGATAGCGAAGCAGCGTCCGCGTGTCGACGCCCTCCCGAACGAGCAGCGCGTTGAGTGATTCGCCAAACGCATCCCGGCCAACGCCTCCGACGACGGCGCTCTTCACTCCGAGCCGGGCGAGGCCGACAGCCACATTCGCAGGAGCGCCGCCCAGCACCCGACGAAACGCGCTGCCGATGGACTCCCCGGCGACGCGCGATCGCGGCTCCTCGTAGATGTCCCAAAGGATCTCGCCGAAACAAACCACGTCGAGCTTCGCCATCGCCTAGGCCTCGTACTCTGCGTGCGTCAACATCGCACGCGTGACGATCGCCGAGATGGCAGACGCTTGCGCCTTTGTCGGCACTTGCCCTCGCTGCACAGCCGCGGCGACCGCGCGCAGCTCCGCGGAAATCGCCACGCTCGCGCCGCCGCACGCTCGGCACACCAGCCCGCCTCTGGCAGGGTCGAGCGTGCCCGCGCGGCCTGGCGGGCACAACGCTCCGCACACCACGCAGCGCTCGAATTCCAGCGCATAGCCCACATGGCCGAGCAGGCGGAGCCCCGCGCCGGCCAGCAGCGCGAGAGGGTCGCCAACGCCTTCGTCGAGCGCGTCAAGCAACGCGACCAGCTCCTGCCACGCGTCAGGCTCGGGGGTGCGCGCCGGGCAGAGGTGGCGCGCCCAACGCAGGGCCTGTCCAGCTGCCTGCATCGCGTCGAGCGATCCGGTGAGCCGCGCCCGGACCTGCAGCACGCGAGCCTCTTTCAGCACACCGAGATCACCCCGGCGATCCTCGTAGGTCAGTTCAATCGAATGGAAGGGCTCGAGCGCGCCGCTCACCCGCCGCGAGCCCTTGCGCGCCCCGCGAACGATCACTGCCACCTTGCCCTCGAGCTCGGTGAACATGGTGGCGATCACGTCCGACTCGCCATACTCAACGCTACGCAGCAGCAGCGCAGCCGACACCTTGGCGACGTTCGCGCTGGCGAACCCGCGACGTGCCATCAGGCCGAAATCGTGGGGGTCCCGGCTGTGGCCGTGCGGAACGAGAGCTCCGACGGCATGTCGTGACCGCGCGGTTTCAAAACGATCGACAGCGCGAGCGTGAAGAGCACGAGCAGAAGCACAAACGCGATGGCCACACCAAATCGCTTGCCGCTTTGACGAACGGCCTGAACCGGGGACGCGACGGGAAGCGGCGTGGCGAAGGCGACCCTACGGCTCGCGGTGTAGCGCGCGAGCACCTCGGCCGGCAGCACCCCAACCGCCTGCGCATACGACTTTAAAAAGCCACGCACGAACACTTCGCCAGGGAGGTTGTCGAACCGGTCGGCCTCCATGGCCTCGAGCGTCGCCCCCGGAATGCGCGTGATTCGGGAGACCTCGGCGACGTTGAGCTGCTTGGTCTCGCGACTCTGCTTCAAAAAAGCGCCGATTGTTTGCGTAGCCTGGTTCATATCTTCATCCGTGCGCAGCCGGAGGGCACGCGGCATGGGTCATGGTTTGTACGCAGGACTTTCCGGAGAGCGTTTCAGCCGAGATCTCGAGGCAGCGCCCCAAGTCGCGACAGGCGTCTTCTTTCTTGCCCTGCTTGAGCCGAACTTCTCCGCGAGCTTTCCAGGCGTCCTGAAGCGCCTGACAATCGGGACTGTCGACCTGTACGGCCTGCGTAAACTGGGCCTCGGCCAACGCGAGGTCGCCCTTTTTTTCGTAAGCCACGCCCAATCTGTAAAAGCCGACGCAGAATTTCGGCTGCGTCACCGAGTTGCGAAGCGAAGCAATGCCCTGGTCGAGTGAGCCGCCCAGCACCTGCGCCCAACCGAGGTTGCCCCAGGCCAAATAACTCGACGAGTAGCTCGGGTCGTCTACGAGAGGCTGAAGTTCCTTCACAGCCTCGGCGTGCCGGCCTTCGAGGATAAGAATTTGCCCGAGGAGGTTGCGCGCATCGCGAAACGCAGAGTCCTGCGAGAGCGAGCGGCGCGCGTACGACTCGGCTTGAGGCAGCTTGCAGTCGACGCCCGCGAGGCCGTCTTTGCCCGAGCAAAAGAACAGAAACAGCGTCGAGGCGAAATACAGCGCCTTCGTGTTGCTGTCGTCGAATTCGACCGCTTTTTGGGCGTGATCGAGGGCGACTCGCGCATCGCCTTTGTAGAAGAAGTCCCGCGCGAGGTCGTATTCGGCCTCGCTCTGGCGCTCGGGGTTCGCAGCCCCTTGTCCACGCGTCCCGCACGCGAGCAGCGCCATCGCGGCGGCGGCGGCGGCGGCGGTAAACAGTCTGGGATTGGGGCGCGTGGGCATGGCGGAGGGTCGCCCAAAAAACGGAGCGACGCCCCTAGCTACCGCACGGCCGCGCCGCACGTCAATCGTCATAGGTTCAGTATACTGAACACAGAAGCAGTAGCAGAGACGACCTAGAGTGTCCCTTTGGTCGACGGAACGCCAACCGCGCGCCCGTCGATCCGAACGGCCGCAGCGAGAGCCTTCGCGAACGATTTGAAGCAAATTTCAGTGATGTGGTGCAAGTTGGTGCCGGCGTGCAGCACCAGGTGCAGGTTGGCTTGCGCGCCGCGAGCGAAGCCCTCAAAAAAGACCTCCGCGAGCTCCGTGTCCCACTCGCCCAGCTTTGCCTTGGGCATCGGAACTTCCCACACGAAATACGTCCGTCCCGCGAGATCGATCGCGCACGTGGCCCGCGCTTCATCCATGGGCAGCGTGGCCCATCCGTAGCGCGCGATCCCCGACTTGTCTCCGAGCGCAGCAGCGACGGCGGTGCCGACAACAATGCCCAAGTCTTCGGTCGTGTGATGTCCGTCGATCTGAATATCGCCGGTCGCCTTCACTTCGAGGTCAATCAGGCCGTGGCGCGCGATCTGCTCGAGCATGTGCGAGAGAAACGGCAGAGGCGTTTCGATCAGGCTACGCCCGGTTCCGTCGAGCCCGACGCTGACTTCAATGCTGGTCTCTTTCGTCGTTCGCGAGAGCTTCGCGGTCCGCGGCGTCATCGGGCAATTAGAGCACGCGCGCGCTTCCGCAGCCAAATTGAAGGCTTTTTCGCGATTTAGCTGCCCGCGAGCGTCGAGTCTCCGCGCGCGCCGCGTGCCGGAGCGACCTTCGCGCCGTCGACTGCGTCCGCGCAGCAGCGAAAGCCAACCTGGTAGAATGCGAAGTTCTCGTCGTGGGCAGTCGTCATGGGGCGGCAGCGATCGCGAACCGGCCCCCAGTAGCCGCCCTTCAGGCCGCTTTTGTACGGGCGAGCGCTCTCGTTGACGACCCACTCGTCGACGTTGCCCGTCATGTCGTGAACGCCATACGACGACACGCACGCCTCGCGGTCGCCCGAGGCGTCGCGCTGATCGAGTCGCGCAACTTCGGCGTCGCGCGTTCGCGGGTCGGCGATCAGGTGCTCGTTCGGCGTCGGATGGGGCTTGTCGATGTTGCAGGCCTCGGCGCTGCGCGCGTAACCGTAGGGATACGGCAGCCGCTCCTGCCCTTCGCACGCCAGCGTCCACTCGCTATCGGTGCAGAGACGCTTGCCCTCCGCCTGACACGAGCGCGCAGCCTGCTGCCACGTAGACATGACCACCGGCTTCCGGCCGACCTCGTTCGGGTACTCATACGCGTCCATGCAGAAGCGCTTGTGCACCGTACGCGACGCGCACGCGGGCGTCGGAGCGAACTCTGCGCAGCGCATCTTGGTCTCGGGGTCGAGCCAACGCAGGCACTTCTGCTCTACATTGGGACAGTAATCGCCCTCGACTTCGACGGTCCCCTCGGGGCACGCCGAGGCCTCGACGGCGCTCGGCGCGAGCGGAGGGGTGATGGCCGCGTTCGCGATGGCCTGCGCGCCCGCCGTCGCGGCGAGCGCGATAGAACTTGGGCCCTCGTCAGCCTGCGGCGTGACGTCAGCAGTCGGCGAAGTTGCACCGACGAGCGCGACCCCCGCGAGCGCTGCAAAAACTGTGAGTACGTTGCGGTTGTGCATGACAGCCGACCTCTTGCCAACACCTACAAGCAAACGCCCGGCCAATCGCGCTGCGACATCGAGCTGCGTAGAAATATTTGCATAAGCGGTAAAATTAAAACGCATGACGGCCCTCCGCCCGCGGTCCTGCCGCGGGGTCGAGTTGCACGGGCGAACGCGCCGGAGGCGCCCATGGGCCGCGTGCCGACGCCGGAAACCTGCGGAAATCCGCAGAGCCTCCTCAAGTTCGAAGGATATGTGGTTGCATGTAGGTGTGCCCAATTTTCGTCGTCGATTCGGCGACGACGCCCGCACACGCTCCCCGGCCGCGTCAGCCGCTCCGCGCCGAGCGCGACAGCTATGCCATGGTGCACGGACGTGTCGTGAGTCTGCGCCTACGCGCAAAGCGCTCCGCGCAGTTCGCAGCGCCGCTACGGCTCGAGCGTCGGCCGGATCGCCCGGCAAAGCAGCGCTGTCGCCCCCCGCACATCGACCGCGGGGTCGTCGAGCTCTTCGCCTTCCCGATAGCAGCCTGAAACGCACTCCGAGACCGCGACGGCACCAGCGGCAGCACACGCAAACACGATCGCATGCTCGCACCGAAAACGGGCGATCTCCCCTGCGCACGCGGCCGGGCCGGCGTCGACGGGTGCGGGCACAGCCAGCGCTGCGGCACCACCGCCGTTGCAGGTGCGAGACGCCTCATCGGGCGCTCCCTCGACGATCACGTCTTCTGCAGCGCACCCGCGGAGGCAGCGAGCGACTGCGCGATACGGACATTCGCACGCCGCGGGATGATCGGGCGTCGCCGCGCAGTTCGCGGCAACGCTGCCGAGCATCGACGCTTCGGCCACCCCGCCGTGGCAGCGGAGCCAGCCGTCCGGGCAGTCGAACCGGTCGAGCGGCAGAGACTGCGCGGCGGTCCCACCGCGTCCCTCGCCGCTCCGCTCACGAAGCCATTCCGTCAGGCAACCGCGCTGACAGCCCGACAACGAAAGCGCCGCCAGCGCAACCGTGCTCGCGCGCCTCACGGGAGGCTCCGCGCCGCTGGACACTGCGTTCGAGCGGCCGCATGCTCGCAGACATGACCGAGCCCCGCTTCAATTCGTTCGAGGAATTTTGGCCTTTTTACGTACGGGAGCACGCGAACAAAACGAACCGCAGGCTGCACTTCGTAGGCTCCTCGCTCGCCGGCGCCCTGCTCGCATACGGGCTCGTAGGCCGCAAATTGTGGCCGATCGCCGCCGCGCCGGTCGTCGGCTACGGATTCGCCTGGGTGGGGCACTTCTTCGTCGAAGGCAACCGCCCGGCTACGTTTAAGCATCCGCTTTACAGCTTCGTGGGCGACTGGAAGATGTGGTCGAAAATCGCCGCCGGCAGCATGGACGCCGAAGTCGAGCGCGTTTTGCGCGATGACGCCGCAGCCCGATCGAACGCGAAGACCGCGAACAACGGCTCCGCGGTGCATTCGGCCGAACAACCTGGCGGGTGAGCGACACCGCGGGAGAACGCAGCGTCGCCGGCCCCGCGGCGCTCAGCTTTCGATGAAGCTCTTGAGTTGCTTGCTTCGGCTCGGGTGGCGCAGCTTGCGCAGCGCTTTCGCCTCGATTTGACGAATGCGCTCGCGCGTGACCTCGAAGTCCTGACCGACCTCTTCGAGCGTGTGATCGCTCTTTTCGCCGATGCCGAAGCGCATCCGCAGAACCTTCTCCTCGCGGGGCGTAAGCGTCTTGAGTACGCGACGCGTCTGCTCGGCGAGATTCATGTTGATGACCGCCTCTGCGGGCGAAACCACGCTCTTGTCCTCGATGAAATCGCCGAGGTGCGAGTCTTCTTCCTCGCCAATCGGCGTCTCGAGGCTGATGGGCTCCTTGGCGATCTTGAGGACCTTGCGGACCTTGTCGAGGGGGAGCTCCATTTTCTCGGCGATCTCTTCGGGAGTCGGCTCGCGGCCGTACTCCTGAACGAGATACCGGCTCGTTCGGATGAGCTTGTTGATCGTCTCGATCATGTGCACGGGAATGCGGATCGTGCGGGCCTGATCGGCGATGGCGCGGGTGATCGCCTGACGGATCCACCAGGTCGCATACGTGCTGAACTTGTAGCCGCGCTTGTACTCGAACTTGTCGACCGCCTTCATGAGGCCGATATTCCCCTCCTGAATGAGGTCGAGGAACTGAAGTCCGCGGTTGGTGTACTTCTTCGCGATCGAGACCACGAGGCGCAGGTTGGCCTCAACGAGCTCCGACTTCGCCTTTTCAGAGACGCGCTCGCCCTCGCGAATTTCGAGGTAGGTGTGGCGCAGCGCCTTGATGTCGAGCTGCAGCTCCTCTTCGACCTTCTTCAGGTTCTTTTGGGCCGCGCTGACGTTGGCCAGCACCTCTTCAGAAGTAACGCCGTGCTTTCGCTTGAATTTCTTTTCTGCGGTGACGTCGCCCTTGGCGGCTCGGGCTTCCTTGCGAAGCACGTCGATGTCGACGCCGGCAAGACGTGCGACGTCGGTCGCTCCGCTCTCAGCGCGCTCGATTTTCTGAATTAGGCTGCGAAGCTTCGCGACGACGCGATCGATCGTCTTCTTGTTGAGGCGCATCTCCTCGAGCGTCTCAACCATTTTGCTGCGGTTGGCCTCGATCTCGGTGTCGATGCCCTTTTTACGGCTCTGCGCGCACGTCTCGAGCGACTCGCGCAGGTCTGCGGTCACCTTGTCGAGGTGCTTGACCTTGTCGATGAGGCGCAAAATGCGGCGGTCCGCCTCTTCCTCGTCGAACTCGCGATCGTCTTCTTCGGCGTCGCGGATGATCTCCTTGACCCGGATCTTGTGCTTGCGGAGCTTGTCACCGAGATCGATGATCTCGCGGACGGCCACCGGCGAGTTGAGGATGGCGCCGAGAATGGAATGCTCGCCCAGCTCGATGCGCTTGGCGATTTCGACCTCGCCCTCACGCGTGAGCAGCGAAACGCTGCCCATCTTGCGGAGGTACATGCGAACCGGATCGTTGGACTTCGAGTAATAACCCGAGTCTTCGTCGTCCTTGGTTTCGCGCGCGGGAACCTGCTTGTTCTTCTCGCCGGACTCTTCTTCAACGATGCGCTTCGGGGCAATTTTGACCTGCGTGGCCGCGTCGACGATCTCGATGTCTTCGTCGCCGAGAACGCCGAGCGCGTCGTCCATCTGGTCGGCCGCGACGTCGGCGGGCATGCCCTCGGACGCCTCATCGTACGTCATGAAGCCTTTTTTGCCTTTGTCGTCACCCGAGCCGTCGCTGCCGCGGGCGGCCGATTTTCCCGAACCCGCGTCACCGCCGCGTCGACGGCCTTCGCCACCGAATCCAGCCGCCTTGGTGCCTGCATCCCCACTCCGCTCACGGTTCTTCGTCGCCATCTTCTTAATGCCTGTCCCTCGGTAGAATGCCGCGCCCGCGTCGCCGTTATTGATTGTCGCCGTCAGGTGCGTCGGGTCGCGCCTTGCGCGCGGTCATCGTCGACCGAACCTGTCCGTGTGCTTCTCGCGCCTTCTGGATTTGCGTTTCCCATTCGTCTTCGTTCATGCGGCGCGAAACCAAGTCTTTTTCCTCGTGCACCACGCGTTTCATGAGCGAAGTCGCACTTCTAAGGACGACATCTCGCGCCTCGTCGAACGCCTCAAAAGTCGGTGCAGCCAGGCGCTTGGCCGCGAATGAATGGATCGCGGGAGGCATTTGCGCAAGAAAAGCGTCATTGTCCAGTCTTTTCTCCCCTTCCGGCCCGAAGGATCGCGCCCTCGCGAGCCCCGCCACGATCCGTGCCGACTCCCCTTCCAAAAGGCCCACCGCCTCGCTGACCTCCGGGTCATCGAGAAGCTCAGGGAAATCGATCAACGCGCCAACGATTTCGCGCCGCGCCGCCGCGCCGGGCGATTGCGGGGCGATTCGCGCGCTTCGCGGGTCGCCGTAGCGCGGCCGCTGGGCTTCCGCGGTCGCGAGCGCTTTTTTTACCGTAGCCTCCAGCGCGCGGAAAGTGTCGGGCGAGCGTTCGCCCCGGGCGCTCTCTTCGCGGCGAATGAGGTCAAGGCGCCCCGCCAGTCTGTCGACGTACGTCTTGGTCATGCTCCTTACGAGCGCGTCGTCCTCTTCGGCGAGGAGGCGCTTGACCATGTCGACGCGGCCCGCGCGCTCGTAGGCGTCGGCCGACGCGAAGCCTTCATCGAGCAGATCTTCGAGGAGGTACTCGAGCATTCCCTTGCCCTGGACGATCGCGCCGCGAACCGCCTCGGCGCCGCCGGGCGCGCGGACGAGCTCGTCGGGGTCCTTGCCGCTCGGAGGCACCGCGACGCGCGCAAACAGCCCCGCTCCCCTGCACGCCTCCCGCGAGGCGCGCGTAGCCTTTTTTCCGGCAACGTCAGCGTCGAAGAACAGCACGACGTTGCCTGCGTACCTGCGGAGCAGCTTCGCTTGATCAGCCGTGAATGCCGTGCCGAGCGGTGCGACAACATTGTCGATGCCGTGAGCGTGAAGCGAAACCACGTCGAAGTTGCCCTCCACGAGGACCGCCTGATCGGCCTGACGAATCGCGTGGCGCGCCTGATAGATACCGAAAAGCATCTGCCCTTTGGTGTAGACCGCGCTTTCGGGAGAGTTGATGTATTTTGCAGGCTTTTGCTCGGGCGTCTCGACCGTGCCGGCGAGAGGCTCGAGCGCGCGGCCGCTGAACGCGACGACGCGACCCTGAGGGTCGACCACGGCGAACATCAACCGGTGGCGAAAGCGGTCGTAGTGCCCCGACCCGCTCTGCTTCGGCACGAGCAGCCCCACCTGCTCGGCGCTCGAAGGCGAGATCCCCTGGGAGCGGAGGTGGTTGGCGAGCCCGTCCCAGCCCGCCGGAGCGTAGCCCACGCGAAACGCCTGCAAAACATCGTCGATTCGTGCGCCGGCTTCGGTCGGCTCATGACCATCGCTCATGGCCCAACCTGGCGTCAGGCCCCGTCTGCCGAGCTCGCGAAGCGCATAGCCGCGCTCGGAATGCTCGCGGAGTTCGCGCTCATAGTAGGAGGCGGCGACCGACAGCGCGCCGTAGAGGTCGTCCTTGTGCTTTTTCGCGCGATCGACCTCGTCGCGGGGCCGCGCGTCCTCCTCGATCACGACTCCGCAACGCTCGGCGAGCATGCGCACGGCTTCCGGAAACGAGTACCCCTCGTGCTTCATCGCGAAATCGATCGCGCTGCCGCTCTCTTTGCAGCCGAAGCAGTGAAAGAAGCCGCGGTCGGGATTTACGTGAAAACTAGGCGACTTCTCCTTGTGAAAAGGACAAAGTCCGACCCAGGAGCGCCCTCGCTTTTTGAGCGAAGGCACGCTCTCCTGAATGACCGCCACGATATTGGTGCGGTCGCGAACAGCGGCGATGGTCTCGGGCGGAATCAATGGGCGGCGCGAAGGGGCAACCTTTCATGCGCGAAGCGAGCGCCGCGGTCAAGGCCCCGTTGCGCCGGGCGCCCGAACTCATTTGGCGACGGCCGCCGCGCTGCGCTAAAAATCTGAGCCTGATTTGCGCTGGATCGCATCGCTCCCGTTGAAAGGGTCAGGCGCCCATGATAGACGCCCCCGCGTTTTCACTGCGCACGCGTTGCGTACGAAGAAGACCACAGGAGCTCACCACCGCCATGGCGCAATCGTCGATCGATCTCTCCGCAGGTAACGGCAAAATCATTCAGGTCATCGGGCCTGTCGTCGACGTCGAATTCGGCGCCGGCAAGCTGCCCAAAATCCTGAACGCGCTGAAAGTCAGCAACCCCAGCATTTCAGGCGTGAAAGACAACCTCACGCTCGAAGTCGCGCAGCACCTGGGCGAGAACACGGTTCGCACAGTCGCGATGGACACGACCGACGGCCTCGTGCGCGGCATGGCCGCCCGCGATACCGGCGCTCCAATCATGATGCCGATCGGCCCCGAGTGCCTCGGCCGCATCCTCAACGTGGTCGGCGAGCCCGTCGACGAGGCCGGGCCGGTCAACAACAAGAAATCAGCCCCGATTCACCGGGCTCCCCCGTCCTTTCAAGAGCAGTCGACCAAGGTCGAAATCTTCGAGACGGGTATCAAGGTCATCGACCTGCTCGCCCCTTATCGCAAGGGCGGCAAGATCGGGCTCTTCGGCGGCGCCGGCGTCGGCAAGACCGTTCTCATTCAAGAACTCATCAACAACATCGCGAAGGCTCACGGCGGCGTGTCGTGCTTCGCCGGCGTTGGCGAGCGCACCCGCGAGGGCAACGACCTCTACCTCGAATTCCAGGAAGCGAAGCTCGAGACGGGCGAGTCGGTTCTCTCGAAGGCCGCGCTCATTTACGGTCAGATGAACGAGCCGCCCGGCGCCCGCGCCCGCGTCGCCCTTTCGGCGCTTACGGTTGCCGAGTACTTCCGCGACGAGGAAGGTCAGGACGTGCTCCTGTTCATCGACAACATTTTCCGGTTTACCCAGGCTGGCTCCGAAGTTTCGGCGCTCCTCGGCCGTATCCCGAGCGCCGTCGGTTACCAGCCTACGCTCGCGACCGAAATGGGCGCCATGCAGGAGCGCATTACGTCGACGAACAAAGGCTCAATCACCAGCGTTCAGGCCGTCTACGTGCCTGCCGACGACCTCACCGACCCTGCTCCCGCGACCACTTTCGCGCACCTCGACGCCACGACCGTGCTCAACCGCGCGCTGACCGAAATCGGCATCTACCCGGCCGTCGACCCGCTCGACTCGAGCTCAACGTTGCTCGACCCGAACATCGTCGGCCAGCGCCACTACGACTGCGCGCGGCGCGTGCAGAACACCCTGCAGAAGTACAAGGATCTGCAGGACATCATCGCGATTCTCGGCATGGACGAGCTCAGCGAAGACGACAAGCTGGTCGTGAAGCGCGCGCGCAAAATTCAGCTCTTTCTGTCGCAGCCCTTCAGCGTTGCGTCGCAGTTTACCGGACTGCCCGGCGCTTATGTTTCGGTCGAAAAGAGCATCGAAGGCTTTGAGCAGATTCTGGGCGGCTCTTTCGACGACGATGGGCTCTACCCCGAAAAGGCATTCCACCTCGTGGGCGACATCGAAGCGATGAAAGTCAAGGCGGCGAAGTTGGTCGAGGAGGCCAGGAAGAAGTGAGCGAAACACCGGAAGGCAAGATTCTCCTCGAGATCGTAACGCCCAAAGGGCGCGCGCTCTCGGAGATTGTCGATGAGGTAACCGCTCCGGCTCAGGGCGGAGAGTTCGGCGTGCTGCCGGGCCACCTTCCCACGCTCGCGAGCCTCCGCACCGGACTCGTCACCTATCGCAAGGGTAGCGAGGCTCAGAAATGTGCCGTCGGTTCGGGATTCGTTGAGGCAGGCGCAAGTAAGGTGCTCATTCTCACGGATGAATACATCACGCGCCCGTCGATCGACCCGGTGGTCGTGCGCGGTCAACTCGCCGAAACCCAGGCAGCCATCGCGAAACTCGAAGTGGCTGCCGGCGACTCGGGAAGCGCTGGCGCTGAGTTCGGCGCGCTCGTTGCGACCGAAAATTGGCTCGCCGCCCAGCTCGAACTCTACGGCGATCCCCCTCCTCCGACGATGCGCCCCTACGAAGAATACGGTCCGCCAGCGCCCGTGTCCGCCGATGAGCTTTCGGCGGATCCCGCCGCGCCGGAAGCCTGACCGATGCAGCGCGCCCTCTCTGTTGCGCTCGGACTGGGCGTGCTCGTCGTGGCGTTCATGCTCACGGCGCAGAGCATGACGCGATGGCGACCAGAGCGAGCGTTTGACGCTGGCGACGCCGGCGGAGATGCAGCGTCTCAGGATGCCGGTGCAACGAGCGAGCTGGCGGGCGACGCTTCGGGCACGGACCCGTCGCCCGACATGCCGCTCTTCGCTAACACCGAGCCGCGACGGGTCGACGGTGGTATCGGCTCGCGAATGCCCGATGGGTCGCCCGTTCCCTCGCTACCGGATGGAACGCCGCGGCAAATCCGGTTCGGTGTGGTGCTCATCGGCTATCGGGGCGCCGAGTCTTCGCGACCGGTCTCCCGTACGCGCGAGCAGGCGATCGCTCTCGCGACCGAGCTCGCCGAGTTGGCGCACTCCGACTTTCATGCCGCGGTTCGCCGCGGTGACGACGGTTCAGCCGACGACCTCGGCCATATTCAGCGCGGCGTGCTCGAACCTGCCCCAGAATACATGATTTTCACGCTACCCAAGGGAGGCACGAGCGTTCCCGTCGACACCCCTCGCGGCTATTGGATCGCTCGCCGCATCGACTGACGCCTGACCAGGCTGCGCCTCGAACCACCGGTCCTCACCGTCACACGTACACGAAGGAAATAGACTCGCATGGCAACGATCGACGTTAGACGCGCTCACTCGCTCGGCAGAGACGAAGCACGCGCAAAGGCTGAAGATTTCGCGCGAAGCATGGAGACCAAGCTTGGTCTCGCGTGGTCGTGGGTGGGCGACGCCATCAAGTTCGACGCCCCGAGCGGCGCGGCCAAGGGCACCAAAGGCGAGGTAACGGTCTCCGACAGCGAAGTGCGCGTCACCGTCGACCTGCCTTTCCTGCTCCGCGTCATGAAGGGCACCATCGAAGAGAAAATCAACGACAAGCTCAGCAAGCTACTGTAGGCGCCGCGCGCCGATGGCGTCGCGGTGCGTGCGGGCGCGCGCTGAATTTCTTGTCGCGAACCTCGCGCAGTGCGCTAGCGTTCTCCGCTCACCAATGGTCGCATGCCCGAGACATCGATAAGTCAACCAGGCTCTACCGAGTGGTTACGAGCGGAGGTTGCGCGAACCCCCGACCGTGCTCGTCAGGCACGGCTACTTTGCGAACTTGGTGAGCTCGCTGAACGAGCCGGCGACGAGCCAACCGCGGCGCGCGATTACTTGGCGGCGTTCAACGCTGACGCTTCCTTTCTCGAGCCGATCGAGGGGTTGGTCCGCCTGCTGGAGCGCCGCCAGTCGCTCAAGAATCTCGGGCGGGTCGTCGATTCATTGGCTCGCGCTTCCTCGACGTCCGCCGAGCGGGCGCGCGCGCTCATCCTTCAGGCGACGTACGCGGAAGACGTCTCTCAGGACGCGCAGCGTGCGCAACAGCTCCTGATCGACGCGACCACGGAAAACGTTGACGGAAGTGCCGATGCAGAGCTCAGTCGCGAAGCAAGTCCGGCGTGGCTGTCGCTCGAGCTGCTGGCGGCGAAGCGCGGCGACCATGGTTCGCGGGCTGACGCGCTGGCGCAGCGAGCAAAACGCGCTGGGGATCCCTCATGGCGAGCGTTGCTCATCGTCGACGTGGCGCGATTGGTCGCGAGCTCCGGCGACATCGAGCGAGCCCTCGACCTCCTCACGGAGGCGCGAGGGGGCGACCCAGGGGTCACCTTCGCTGCAGCTGTCGCTACCGAAGCGATTGCCGCTTCTGAGCCAGGATTGCCGGGCTCGGCGGAAGCCTTGGCTCGCGCATCGCTCCGCGCGGAGGCGATTGACCTCCAAGTCGCTCTAGCGACCGCTCCGGTCGCGGACGCTGCGCGAGACTGTGCCGTGCCGTTTCCGGAGTGGGCCCGAGAGCCGGCGCGCATCGTTGACGCTCAGCTGCGAGCGGCTCAACTTCGAGAAACGCTAGGAGATCTCGCTGCGGCGGCGGCAACGCTCGACCGCGCCATTGCTTGGGCGGAGTCCCTCGCCCCGGCCGCGAAGCCCGCGGTTATCGAGCTGCTCGATGCGAGGATGCGCATCGCCGCTCGCGAGGGAGATATAGCGTCCGCCGCAAGCTTCGCAGCGCAGCTCGTGGGAGCTGAGCCGGACGGCGCAAGGGCGGCATCTCAATACGTCTGCATTGCAGAGTCGGCGGCTGTTGCCGGCGACGAGGCGCGTGAAAACGAAGCGCTGAGTTCCGCGCTTCGCCTCGACCCGACCTGCGCTCCGGCGCTCGCGATGAAACTCGACGCGTTGTGGCGGGCTCGCGATTTTGCGGGGCTCGCAGATTGCCTCGTGATGATCGCCGAGTCGGTCGACGCCAAAGACGCCCGTGCGCGTTACTTCGTGCTCGCCGCCACGATTCGCGCGACAAGGTCCGATGACGCAGCAGGCGCGCGCGCCGCGCTCCGAGGCGCAGCAGCCTGCGACCTCGCCCCCCTCGAACTCGCAAGAATCGAGCGGGTGTTCGCCGCACACCTTGGTGACGGCGCGTGGCTCGAAGAGGCGTCGGCACGGCTGCTTTCGGGTGGAGCGCCCAAGGACGAAGCGGCCACGCTTTGGTTTGATGCGCTCCGCGCGCGCCTCGCCCGTGCCGATGCCGCGGGCGCAAATGAGGCGCTGACGAAACTTGCCGAAATTGACAGCGCTTCGTGGCTCGGCAACGCGCTGAGCGCGCTGCTCCCGAGGTTCGTCGGCCAGCCGTTCGACGTCGTCGCTCTGCGGCGCTCCGCTGCGTTCGCTGCACTCGCGACGCAAACGTCCGACTCTCCCGTCGCCGCAGCTTGGGAGCTCGCAGCGGCCGCCGCTCACGCCCCTTTCCCCCGCGGACCTGGCGATGGCGCGGTTGACGCGCTCCTCGGAAATTTACGAAGCAGAGATCGCGAGGACTTGCTGGTCGGGCTGACCAGCCTGGAGGCCGCGCGCGCGTCGGGCGACCTGCACGGAGCGGGGCTCATCGCCCAGGAGCTCGCCGACGCGACCTCCGACGTTCAGCTAGCTGCTGCGCTGCGCATCGAAGCCGGCCTCACGCTTTGGTTGGAGGGCGACCGTCGTGGGGCGCTTGCCCTTTTCGAGAGTGCCGCCGAAACCGCGCCGGAGGCGACGAACTCGCTGCTAGCTTGGGCAACGCGCTCCGTCGACGGCGACTCGGTTGACGGCCGGCGACGAGCCTGCGTGCTCGCCGCGGCGGACGGGATCCAGACTTCCGCTTGGGCCCTCGAGCGATTCGCCCTTGAAACCCAAGAGGGAAACGCCGGCGACGCCGAAGCCGCGCTCGTCCAGGCCGAAGGTGCCGCGGCTCCGGCGATCGCGTGCGCGGCGGCGCTGGCGCGGTTGATCTGGCCAGACGGCGCGGCCAACGCCGAAGCCGTCGCTCAGTCGCTGGAGACGCTCGGCGCGGCGGGCGCGGGTCCGCTCGCCGCAGCCGAAGCGCACCGAATGTCTCTCGGCTCCGACCCGGACGCGATCAACGAAGCGGCCAGAGCATGGTCGCTGGCAGATGCAGGCGGCGCCGCCGCGCTCGAGTGGCTCGCCGCGACGCTCGGACTCCCTGAGCGCCCCGAACTGCGCATTGCGGCGCTCCGTGCGCTTGCCCAACGCGTTGACGGCGACGCCGCCGCCGCGCTGCAAGCAAACGCAGCCGTCGCGGCTGTGCTTGCGACTGAAGCTGGGCCGGCGAATATCGATTTTGTCGCCTCAGATTCCGCACCGGCGCGGTTGGCAAACCTCGAACTCGCGCCTGTCGGAAGCCTGCCTGCACGTCGAGCGTTCGCGCTGTGCCGCATCGGCGATGCGCTGGGTGAGCAGGCTCGCCTGCAGGGCCTCGTTCAGGGAGGTTGGGCGCAGCTCGCCTCTGGCGATGTCGGGGGAGCCCTCGAGACCTTCGGTGAAGTCTGTGCCACGACTTCGAGTGAGCTCGGCGCATGGGAAGGTCTCAGAGCCTCCGCTGAGTGCGCGGATGATCCATCCCTACGCGCCCTCGCCGCTGCGGAGCTCGGAGCGAGATGTTCCAACGCCGCCCGCGGAGCCGCGTTCTGGGAAGAAGCCGGGGACACACATGCGCGCGCAGGAGACGCCGCAGCGGCAGAGTTCGCGTTCGCGGCTTCGTTCGAGCGCGACCCGTCGCGGGCGACGGCGTTCGACAAGCTCTTTCGCCGCGTTCGCGACCAGAAGCAAAGCGACAGGGTCCTCGACCTCATCGCGAGGCGCCTCGCACACACAGACGACGTCGAGGAAATGGCGAAGCTGTTTTGGGAGCAGGCTCGCGCGTTCCGCGAAAAAGGAGACAACGACTCCGCGATGGAGGCGCTGGAAAACGTGGACATGATCGAGCCGGATCACGTCGGCGCCCTCGCCCTGAGCGGGGAGATTTCTATCCGGCGCGGCAACTATGGCGACGCTGCTGAGAAGTTGAGTCGCCTCGCCTCCCTCGAAACGGCGCCGGCAAAAAATCGTCTCACCGCGGGCGTTGCCGCCGCTGACTTGTTTGAAAACAAGCTCATGCTGCCGCCGCGCGCGCTCGCGGTACTGCTCGGCCTTCACCGCGCAGGCCTGTCGACTTTGCCCGTGCGAGAGCGACTCGCAAAGATCGCGGCGCGAAGCGAATCGTGGGCGGAAGCGGCGTCGATCTTGGACGCCCTGATGGCCGAACGCTCCGACACGGCCGGTCGGATCGATGCCGCTCGCCTGCTCATGGCCATCGCCCGGGATCGTCTGGGCGACACGCAGCGCGCCGCTCCAGCCGCCGCATTCATTCTCCAAAACATGCCCGAGGATGGCGACGCGATCGACCTTATTTTGGAGGCGAATCTCCCCGCCCGAGCGTCGTTGCTCCAAAGCGCACGAGAGGCACTTTGCGCGTCGCTGGCAGCCTCCCCGACTTCACCCGACGCCGCAGAGCGCCTCTCGCGCGTGGCACGAGCGCTTGGAGAGCCCATGCTCGAGGACGTCGCGACGTCTCTGGCGCGCGTTCTGGCCGGCCCGAACCTGGCGCTCGATCAGGCGCTGTCGCGAACCGCTGGGCGTCGACCGCGCGGCGTGCCTCCGGCTCGCGTTTCCGCGACGGCTCTGGGCGCCCTGCTCGCCCCCGGTGACGCGGGGCCGCTCGCCCAACTCTTCGAGGCGCTCGGCCCAACGCTGGCCGAAGCGTTCGGGCCGACGCTCGAGTCGCTCGGTGTGAGCAAGCGTGACCGCGTCGACGCAAAAAGCGGCTTGGCACTGCGCGGAGAGCTTGCGGGCTGGGCAGCCGCGTTCGGCATGAGTGAGATCGACGTCTATGTTGGAGGGCGCGATCCCGCTGGGATTGCTGCGGTTGCCACCGTGCCGCCTACGCTCGTCGTTGGCTCTGCGCTGGCCTTGCCGTTCTCTGCCGAGGTGCGGGCAAAACTCGCCTCAGAATTGCTTGGCCTTGTGCGAGGCACAACATTGATCGCGGCGCGTGACGCTTCGTTTGCCGAGTCGATCGTCGCGGTTTGTTGCAAGCTTTCCAAGGTGCCGTTCCCTGCGCAAAAAGTTGCGCCGCCAGCCGATGTCGAGCGGCTGCTGACGAAAACGATGTCGCGAAAGACGCGAGCTGCCATCGCGGGCGCCTGTTCGGCGATTGCGACAACCGGACCGGACGTTGGCGCGTGGACGGAGCAGGTGGCCCTGTCGCGCCTGCGCTGTGCCGCGCTGTTCACCGGTGAAGTCGCCGGCGTCGTCGAAGCGTTCCAAATCCAAAAAGCCGCAGAAGGCCGATCGCTGCAGACGCTCTGTCGCTTTGTCCTGTCCGCGGAATATCTCGACACTCGGCGCGCGCTCGGGCTGGGAGGGGCGCAATGAGTCAGGCGGACGGCAACAACAAGGGAGGGTCCGAGTTCGACTGGGGACAGCTCCTTGCCGGATGGGATTCAGAGCCCCTCGACGATGACTTTGTCGACGACGCCACCCCCTCCTCAAGGGCGGCGCCCGCGGTCGAGCTCGCCGACCTCGATGAGCCCGACGAGTTCGCTGATGCGACTCGCATGGCAAGCGCATTGCTCTCTGTCGCCGACGCGCCGGCCGAAGACGAATTTATCGACGTTTCGAGCGAAGATCCGAAGCTGTTTTTCGGCGGGGACACCCCACAGGCCACCGAGACAGTCGAACCTCCCCGTCTGTTGTCCGGTCTTACGCTACCGCCACCACTGCCCGTCGAAGCGCTGCTCGCTACGTTCGCAGCCGACGGAGCTTTGGAGCCTTCGGTTTCGCCCGAAACCGCCTCAGCCCCAGCGGCTGCGCCGGTCGAGAGCGCCGCCGCCGTCGCCTTCGCCGAGCTTGAGGCCTCGGATGAACGCCCGATCGCAGAGGCGCCGCTCGCGATCGAAAAGTCGCCGCCGGCTGCCGCCGTCGCAGCTTCTGTGCCGCTACCGGTCGAAGTCGCTTCGGGCCCTGGACGCGTGACGCCCGCTGCTGCGCCGAGCGTCGCTGCGATCGGGGCCGAAGGGCTCGCCGCGACCGCTGCATGGCTCGCCGAAGAGGCAGCTGCGAAGACCGACGCCGGGGCGCGCGCGCGCGGGCTACTGGTTGCCGCCGAAATATTTTCGATTGTCGGTGAGCCCTCGCGCGCAGGCGCCCTTTGCGCTCAGGCACTCGAAACCGCGCCAGATGATCCGCTTGCCATTCGCCAAGCTCGCGTCGGGCTCTCAACCGCCGATCTCGTTGCTTCGCTCGAAGCAGAGTCCGCGGGTGGCGTTAGCCCTGCCGCGAAGCTTCACGCAGCGCTCTTCGCCGCCGAGATTCATCGGACCGTTGGCGACAGTTCGGCAGCCGAGGCGTGCATCGACCAGGCCGCGCGCATCGACGCTTCCGATGCCCGCGTGATTGCGACGCGAGCCGCCGAGGCACTTGCCCGCGGCGACACCTCGAGCCCGTCGCTTCGCGTCAGCGATCCATTGGTCGCAGAGGTTCTCAGGCGCGCCGTCGGCGACGCGCTGCGCGGTCGCGGAGGAGCGAATTCCGAGTCCCTGGGCGAACCGAACGCGGTCGATATCCTTCGCCGGGCGCGGGCCGCCCTCGAGAAAGCCGACGTCGTCGCTGCGGCTGAACGCATCGCCGAGTTGCGCGAGCTGGCGCCTCTTGCGCAGGCGTCGACGTGGCTCGCCGCGTCGTTGGCCGCCTCACGAAAAGCGTCGCGCTCGAAATCCGCGAGTTTGTTTCAAGAGCTCGCGCGTGGAGGAGACGTCGCAGCGGGCGCGTCGCTTGCCGCCCGTGCGCTCGAGCTCGGCGACAGCGCGATGCTCAACGATGCGATCGGCGCGAAATCGGGGTTGCGCGAGATCGATCAGATCTCACTGGCCGCGCTTTCCGGCGGCGATCTGCGTCCGCTGGCCTCTGCGGCGGCTGCCCTCGCAACGGACGAAGATACCTCCGCCTTCGCGCGGGCAACGTCGACGCTGCTCTTCGACGAGCAATTGCGCGCGAACGAGGGAGAGGCAGGCGGCGAAGCGCTGTCGACGTACGCTCAAATTGGCGCCGGCTCGGCACGCAGCCGAAGCGCGTCGCGCGTTGCGCGTTTGCTTGCGGGCGGGAAGTCGGAAGAGTCGGCCCTTCTGGCCGCGATCGGTGCGATGCGCGAGACCGATCCTGCTGCGGCGACCACGCTCGCGCTTGCCGTAGCGGCCCAGGCTGAGCGCTCCGACATTCTCATCGCTACGCTGCTCGACGAGGGCGCCGCGCTTGGGCAACGATCGATGAGCGCGCTTGCCGCTGGCGTCATTGCCGAAGTGGCCGGGCTCTCTGCTCGGGCGTCAGCGGCGTTCGACGCCGCTGCGGCCGCGGATCCGACGAATCGATTGGCGCTGCAGGCTCGCGCGCCGACAGGCGGCCAAATCGATTCGGTCTCGGCCCTGCGCGCGCTCGCTGCCGACGAACACGAACCGCGATCGGCCGCGCTCGCGCTGCTGATGCTGATCGCCCATGAATCGCTTCTCGATGCACCCGAATCGCTGGACACCTTCGTTCGGCTGCACACGCTTCTTCCGGAGATGCCCGTCGGCGCCTTTTTTGGAGAATCGCTTGGGCGACGCCTGGGCGATGCCGCCGAAGTGACCCGCTGGATCGAAGAGCGCGCCGCGATGAGTTCCGACCCACTCGAGCGCGCGGTCGAGGTTCTCCGGCACGCAACCGCGCTCGGCGAGCGCGATGCGAGCCGGCGCAGTGAGCGCGTCGCCCAGGCAAGCCATGCTCGCCCCGATGACGTAGCGCTGCGCGACTGGGTGGAGCGCACCGCGCCTGAGGGGCTCACGGAAAGCGGGCACTGGCGCGAGGAACGCGCGTCCGCGTCGACCGGAAAAGCGCGAGCATCGTGGCTGCTCCGCGCTGCACTCGCCTTCGAACGCGAAGGCGACACCGGAAGCATGTTGAGGACGGCCCGCGAAGCCTGCGCGACCGACGCGACCGACGCTCTGGCGCAGGTTGTGTTGGAGCGCGCCGAGCTCGCGTCCGGCGAACCTGCTCGGGTAGCCGACGCGTTGCTGGCGCGCGGACGTGAGGCCGCGAATCCGGTGACGCGGCGCGAGGCCTTCGAGCGCCTTGCGACGCTCGACGGCGAGGTTCGCAAGGATCCGGCGAGCGCGCTGCTGTGGCACCGCACAATCCTCGAAGAGTCTCCGCTACATTTGCCTTCGCTCCGTCACATCGAGCACGTCCTGGTGGGCGAAGGCCGCAGCGACGAGCTGGGCCCCGTCGCAGCCTCAATTGCACGCGCCCTCGCGGGCACCAATTCTGGCGAAAGCGCAGCGCACGTGTTCTTCGCGAGCCGAGTCCTCACGCGAAGCGGAGAGTGGTCGCAGACGTCAGAGCTCGCGGCCGAGGCAGCTGCAGAGCGGGTCCCGACGCTTTGGGCGCTCCGCCTGGCGAACGCGCACGCTCGCGCCGCCGGCGACGCCGAGGCCATGCTGGCGACGACGAGGGCGCTCCTCGAGCGGGCGACGGGCTCGACGGATCAGGCGACGCTGTGCGTGCGGGCCGCGGAGGTCGCTCGGGCGCGCGGCGAAGTCGGCCTTGCGCTGGAGCTCCTTGAACGCGCGGCGCTCCTGGAAGACGGCGACCTCGTGACGTGGTCGCGGCTCGCGGCGGCGCGCTCCCGCGCCGGAAACACGGGAGGGGCAGCCGAGGCGCACGAGAGGCTCGCGCAGGGCAGCCAAGTAGACGCCCACCGCAAAGCGGCGTGGTTTGATGCGGCCTTGTGCTGGCTCGACGTGGAGCGAACGTCCCCTGAACGTGCCTCGCGCGAAGAACGCGCCCGCTTGGCGCTCGAGCACGCCGCGAACATCGACGTCGGCTACAAGGACGTCTTCATTCGCCTATCGGCCCTGTACGCGCGCAGCGATGCGAACGCGGCCCTCGCATCGCTCATCGAACGCCGAATTCCGAGCGTCATCGACCCCGACGAGCGCGTAGCTCTCGAGATCGAGCGAGGCCGTGCGCTCCTCGCGTGCGGAGACGATAGCGGCGGCCGGGATGCGTACGAATCTGCGCTCGCGATCCAGCCTGACAACGTAGATGCGTTGTCGGCGCTCGCCGACCTTGCATGCGCGCGGGCCGACTGGCCGGCAGCCGAAAAAGCGTGGGTTAGCCTTGCTCGACTGAGCCCGTCGGGTGACGATCAGCAGCGAATCTACGGGCAGCTCGGCGAGCTGTACTTCACCAGGCTCGAAAATTTTGAGCGCGCGGCGCTGGCATTTCTCGAGGTGCTGAAACACGCCCCGAGCGATGTTCCGGCGCGGCAGCACCTTGTCGACGTGTATAAAAAACAGGGCGACGGGGAGCGTGCCCTGAACCTGCAACAGCAACTCGTCGACGAGAGTTCCGACCAAGAGACGAAGAAGCGGCGGCTCGTCGAACTCGCGAGCGTTCTCGAAATCGCAGCGCCCGAGACGCGCAAGGCCGAGCAGACCCTTGAGGCTGCGCGGCGCGAATTCCCGACCGATATCGGGATCTTGCGAGCGCTCGGCGAATATCATCTGCGCCACGGTCAAGACGCTGCGGCCAAGTTGCTCTTCGACCGTGCCTCGGCCGATGCGTTGCGGGCGTTCGCAGCCGGGCGCTTCAACCCTGCCCTGTTTGACGCGCTCTCCACCGTTCACGAACTGCGCGGAAACGCAGGCGCGGCGCGCGCGGTGCACGCTGCGCGCGCAGCCTTTGTTGGGCGCCCGTCTGCGATCGGCGGAGCCGACGCGCGGGCGCTCGGAGTCGCGTTCGACAGCGCGCTGGCCCCGGAAGCGCTGCTCCCGGCGATGCGGAGCTTGCTCGATCGAACCGGCGCGGCGCTCGACGCAGCTGCGCCGTTCGATGCGGCGGAAGCGGGAGTCCGCCGTGCCGACTCTGACGCATCGGTGACCCGCCTCGCCCAGCAATTTGCAGACGCAGCCGGCCTGGGCGAAGTCATCGTTCTGCTCGCTCCTGCCCTCGGGTTCGCCGCGGTCCCGGTTTCGTCGGATCCCCCCGCGCTCGCCGTTGGCGACGCTTTGCTCTCCGATGCGCCGGAAGCGACACTTGTGTGGGCGGTAGCGCGAGCGGTAAAATTGCTGCAGCTTCGCGGCGCCGTTTTCGCGCGCGTCGCCTCTGTCGAAGCAGCATCGATCGTCGGCGGCTGGCTCGCGGCGTTTCAACCTGACTGGGTTGCGCCTGGGGTGAATGCTCAAACGGTGTCCGCTGCGAAGCAGAAAATCAGCGCGGCGCTTTCGTCAACGACAGATCCACAGCTCGCCGTGCTGGCGCGCGAAACGGCCGCAGCGCTCGGCGCGCAGCTCGCCGCCCTCCCCAACAACGTCGTTGCGTGGGCGAATCGGGCAGCGCTCCTCGCAACCGGCGATCTTGGCGCAGCGCTCGACGGGATCGCCGCGGCGAGCGGCCGGGCAGGCGTTACGGCTGCGCCGCACAACGAACAGGAGCGCGCGACGTGGATCTCGCGAACCCCCGAAGCGAAAGACCTCGTCGCATTCGGTGTTGGTGCCGCCTACGCAGACGCCCGGGCGCGCCTCGGCCTCTAAAACGGAAGCGGCCGCTTACGCATTTCGACGCAGCATTCTGCGCGCGATCGAGACAAAACTGCCTTTTTTCTGCCTCATGCGACGACTTCGCGCCGTCTTGTGCTACTTAGGCGCGCGTCATCATGAGCCAAATTATTCGCAACGTCGCCATCGTCGCCCACGTCGACCATGGCAAGACGACACTGGTCGATCACATGCTCCGTCAAAGCGGTACCTTCCGCGAAAACGAGGCAGTCGTTGACCGCGTAATGGATTCCAACGACCTCGAGCGCGAGCGCGGAATCACCATTCTCGCCAAAAACACGAGCATTCATTACAAGGGTACGAAGATCAACATCGTCGATACGCCGGGCCACGCCGACTTCGGCGGCGAGGTCGAGCGCACGCTGCTCATGGCCGACGGAGCCATTCTGCTCGTCGACGCCGCAGAGGGTCCGCTCCCGCAGACGCGCTTCGTGCTTCGCAAGGCTCTCGAGCTGAACTTCCCCGTTATTGTTGTCATCAACAAGATCGACCGCAGCGATGCGCGTCCGACCGACGTGCTCAACGAAGTCTTCGACCTGTTCTGTGACCTCGACGCGAGCGAAGAACAGGCTCTTTTCCCTGTGGTATTCGCCATCGGCAAGCTCGGCGTTGCCAAGCGCAAGCTCGAGGACGTGGCCAAAGACCTGACGCCGCTGTTCGACCTGATTCTCGAGAAGGTTCCGCCCGCCCCGGGCGATCCGTCCGCGCCGCTTCAGGTGCTGGTCAACAACCTCGACCATGATGACTACACGGGCCGCCTTGCCATTGGTCGCGTTGTCTCGGGCACGCTCCGAGCCAACCAGCCCGTCGTGGTGCTCAAGGACGGCAGGCACATCAAGGGCACCATCAAGGTGCTGTCGACCTACGAGGGCCTCAAGCGCGTTCCGACGCCCGAGGCCTACGCAGGAGAGATCGTGTCGATCGCGGGCATCGAAGAGGTCTACGTCGGCGACACGATCACGAGCAACGACGCCGGCTTCGAGACGCGCGCGCTGCCCCGCATTTTGGTCGAACAGCCCACCTTGAAGATGCGAATCGGCGTCAACACGTCGCCGTTCGCCGGCAAGTGCAAGCTGTCGAAGTTTCTTACGAGCCGCCAGCTGCGCGAGCGTCTTGAGCGCGAAACACGCCGAAACCTCGCCGTGCGCTTCGAGGAGACCGACAGCCCCGACACGTTCGTTATGCTCGGCCGCGGAGAGCTGCAACTCGCGATCCTCGTCGAGACGATGCGGCGCGAAGGCTACGAAATGCAGCTCGGCAACCCCGAGGTCATTACCCAGGAAGTCGACGGTCAGATGTGCGAGCCGATGGAGCTCGTCGTGGTCGACGTCCCTGACAACTTCATCGGGGTGGTCACGACCCGCCTCGGCGAACGCCGCGGCCGCATGGTCAAGATGTCCAATCCCGGTTACGGGCGCGCCCGGCTCGAGTACCGCGTCCCCAGCCGCGGCCTTATTGGGTTCCGCGGCGAATTCCTCACGTCGACGCGCGGCACCGGTCTCCTCAACACGATCTTCGACGGCTGGGAGCCCTGGGGCGGCACGATGATGAAGCGCCAGAGCGGCGCGCTGGTTTCAGACCGCGCCGGCGTTTCGACTCCCTACGCGATGAACCATCTTCAGGCGCGCGGAGAGTTCTTCCTGTCGCCTGGCGTCGACGTCTACGAGGGAATGATCATCGGCGAGCACAACCGCCCCAACGACGCGGACGTAAACGCGATCAAAGAAAAGAAGCTGACGAACGTTCGAAACCACGGCAAAGACGACAACGTCGCGCTCGCTGTGCCCCGCAGCTTGACGATTGAAACCGCCATGGAATGGATCGACGCCGACGAGCTCGTCGAAGTCACGCCAGACGCTGTTCGCGTACGCAAGCAGATTTTGAACATCAACCTGCGGCCCCGGCGCTCTGACGCGATCGAGGACGCGCAGTCGGTTAGCTGACGCGGGAGTCAACACCATGCTCCGGTGCCTTGCGGCACGCGTCGCGCTCGGCTTCCTGCTCCTCACGGGACGCTCGGGCGCGACGACGGAAGCGTGTGGCGAGCTCGTTCGGCAGGGCCGCGCACAAGAAGCTGCCGGCTTCGATCAGCGGGCTCTCGCGCGCTACGGCGAGGCGATTCGAATCGACGCCTCGTGCTCTGCAGGCTATCTGGCCGTGGGTGAGCTGCGCGGCAAGCTCGGCGACTGGCGCGAGTCGGAGCGGGTGCTGTCGGCGGCGCTCGAACGGTTTCCAAGTTTTTTCGCTGGCCGCCTCGCCCGAGCCAGGGCCCTTCGCGTGCTCGGACGGTCGGCGGCGGCCGAGGCTGACGCTCAAGCCGTGGTCGACTCCTCGTCCGACGTAGCGCTGGCGATCGCGGCCCTGCGCGAAATGGCGAGATGGTACGACGCCGATCAGGCGCGCCCGGCGCAGCTGGCCGTCTGGCGACGCCTTCGCTGGATTGGGCAGAAATCAGGCTCCATTGCTCTTGAGCGCGAAGCGGGGGCGATGGTGCGTGCGCTCGTCATTGTGGCGGGCGGCTCCGACGCCGTGACTTCGCCGCCGCGCTCCGACGCCTTTCGCTCGACAGTCGCGCGCGCGGAGCGAAGGTCGGGGCCTTAGCGCACGAACGCAGCGTGGAGGGCGCGCTCGGCGAGGGAGAGCTTTCCAGCATCGATAACCGCGCCAATTCGCAGCGGCCCGGCTGTGATCGCCGAGTGGAGCGCCCCGACGCTGGCCAGCGCGCGCAGGAACGCAGGGACAGCGTGCGCGCTGGTCGTGAGACCGTCTCCGACGACGCTGACGAGCGCCTTTGCGTCGACCAGTGACAGCGACTCGCCAAGCGCAACCGAAAGGCGTCGACGGCGGGCATCGAAGTCGGGAACGTTGAGCAGCGGAATTGCCGCGCTCGCGCCATCGGTCCCGATCGACAGGTCGAGCAGCGGCAGCTCGGCTTCGCTCGAAGCTCGAATGAATCGTTCGGCTTCCCCCGAGAAGCGCGCGAACACTACTTTGTCGAGTCCGACGACGGCGCGCGCGGCCACCGCGTTTGCGCTCTCCCGCGCCACGGTCTCGCGCGGGACGCGCCCGGCGGCGTCTTCGGGATCAGAGGTTCGGCGCGCATGAATCGTAATCTTGCTGCGCCGCGCCCACTCGACGGCCTGGGCGTTGAGGACCTTGGCGCCCGCCTCTGCCATTTCCTGAAGCACCGCCAAATCGAGGACCGGCAAATGCACCGGATCGTCGACCGATTTCGGGTCGGCGGAGTAAACGCCGTCGACGTCGCTGTAGATTTCGCAGCGCTCCGCGCCGAGCGCTGCGGCGAGCGCGACGGCGGTCGTGTCGGACCCTCCGCGTCCGAGCGTCGTGATCTCGCGCCGGTAGCTCATGCCCTGATAGCCCGCAACGATGACTACTTTTCCGCGAGAGAGCTCATCCTCGATGCGGTGCGGACGCACTTCGATGATGCGCGCGTCGAAGTGCCGGTCGTTGGTCAAAATGCCGGACTGGCTGCCGGTGAAGCTGATCGCCTCGCAACCGCGAGCTGCGATCGCGATCGACACGAGCGCCATCGTCACGCGCTCTCCCGTCGTGAGGAGCATGTCGAGCTCGCGCCTGGGAGGGTCGCTCGAGAGCTGCCGCGCCAGCGCGAGCAACTGGTCGGTCGCCTTGCCCATGGCCGAAACGACGACCACGACGTCGTGTCCGCGGCGGCGCGCCGCGACGACTTTATCGGCTACGAGGCCGATCTTTTCGACGTCTGCGACCGAGGAGCCCCCGTATTTTTGAACAAGGATCGACATCGTCCTGCGTTCGGCTATCACGCGCCAGCGCGCCCTGCCAAGTTAGCGCGTTCGGTAGCGCGCAACGCCGGTCCGAAGCGCCACCCACACCGCTACGGCGTCGACGCACATCGAGACGACGGCGAACGCTTCTGCGTCACCGTCGGAGTCGCGCGTCACGTCGGCCACGATCTGATCGCCAGCGCGCAAGACGGTTCGGCCCGCGTCGGAATCGAACTCCGCACGAAAGGTCTGTCCCGAGGGCAACGCGAACGACGCCGGCAGGCGCGCCTCGCGGCGCTCGTCGAGCACGGCGAACGACCTGCCCTCGTCGGCGGACCGAAATACGGCTCCGTCGGCCATGATCGCCTCGATGTAGGTCGCGCTTGCTGCGAGTCCGGCGATCGTTCCGAAGGTGCCTGCAGCCGCGAGAGGGCGCACGAGTCCACGATCGCTGATGAAGTTTAGTCCCCCCGCCGCAAAAACGGCACCGCCGTTCATGGCGACGATGGCGGTTACGGGCTCGGCTACGCGATGGAAGAATGTGAGCTCCCACGCGCTGTCGTTCCACGCGTCGCCGGGCGGCCCGCCGATGCCCTCAAAAAAACCTTCTTCTGCACCCTCTTCGTCGTCGCCAGCGTCGAGCGGAGGCAGATCCTCGGCGCGAAGTTGATCGCCGGGTTCTTCTCCGAGCCCCTCTTCGCCCGCGTCCGTACCCACGATGGTCCCCTCCAGCGCATCGACGAGCACGTCGTCGGCCACAATGCCCGGGGCATCGTCTCCTGCCGCGATCGGAGCTCCGTCGCCGTCGAGCGAATCGACCTCGGGCACCTCACCGGCCATGCCTTCGCTGTCGTCGCCGAGCGCAGGCGCCTCGTCTTCGCCGAAGTCTTCTTCTCCGAGCTCATCTTCGCCGGTGCCGTCGTCGAGCGTGTCGGTCGCCGCGTCGGCGGGATCGTCGTCGATTTCATCATCCGGAACAGGCATCGGCGCGTCGTCGTCGCCGTCGAGCGCGGGCAAAGAGTCGAGGTCGTCGAGCTCTCCGAGCGCGGAGTACTTCGTGGGTTCGGGCACGGCGAGACCATAGCGCGCTCTTTGCGGGGGCGCCGCATATGCGCGCGCCCGCGCCCCCCTCGCCGGCGGCTTCGTCGTTGGGACTTTCGCGACGCGCGGCGAGCCGGTACGTTCTGCCACTTCCGCCGAGCACCTGGAACCGATGCGCCTTCTCATCCTGTCCCGCAGCGCCACGCTCTACTCCACCAGCCGACTCGTGCTCGCCGCGCGCGCGCGCGGTCACGAGGTCACCGTCGCCGATCCGCTCGACTTCCACGTCGTCGTTTCGCGTGGCCGTCCCTCGATGTATCTCGGCTCGACGCAGGTTCCTCACGTCGACCTCGTGCTGCCGCGCATCGGCGCCTCGATTACCAACTACGGGCTCGCCGTGGTGCGCCAGTTCGACATGATGGGAGTGCCTGTCCTCAACACGGCGATCGCGATCGCCCGCTCTCGCGACAAGCTGCGCGCCATGCAGCTGCTCACCAAAAAAGATATCGACGTGCCCGCCACGGTCTGCGCGCGTACGCCCGACTCGATTCATCTCGCGCTGTCGCTAATCGGCGGCACCCCTGCGATCGTCAAACTTCAGCAAGGCACGCAAGGTATCGGCACGATGATCGCGGAGACACCGCAAGCGGTGAGTTCACTCCTCGAAACGCTCTGGGCGATGGGCCAGGACATCATTTTGCAAGAGTACATTGCCGAGTCGAAGGGACGTGATTTCAGGGCAATCGTCGTCGGAAAGCGCGTTGTCGCGTGCATGCGGCGACAGGCGCGCGCCGGAGAATTTCGCTCCAATCTGCACCGCGGCGGGCTCGGCGTGCGCGTGCGACTCGACCCCCGTTACGCGCAAGCAGCGATCGCCGCGGTCCAGGTCATGGGGCTCGAGGTCGCGGGCGTCGACATGCTCGAGTCGAAGACGGGCCCGAAAATCCTCGAGATCAACAGCTCGCCGGGGCTCGAGGGCATCGAGAAAACAAGCGGCGTTGACGTCGCAGGCGCCATCATCGAACACGCCGAGCGCTTCCTTGTGCGGCGCGTAAAGCGACGCGCGCGTCCCGCCGTTGACGCCGCGATCGAAGCTGAGCGACGGCCGCGCCGCATGCGCCGCGGGGCTTGAATGGTAGTCGTCACGCGCGACGGCTGCTGCGCCGTCGTCACGATTGACCGCCCGCAGACACGAAACGCGCTCGACGCCGCGACGATGACCGCGCTCGATGCTGCGATGCAACAAACAGCGGAAGACGCTTCGGTGCGAGCCGTCGTGCTCACCGGGGCCGGGGGCGCGTTCGTCTCGGGTGGCGATCTGCGCGAGCTGCAGCACAAGACCTCCCGCGTCGATGCGGCTGAGCTGTCGGATCGCGGCGAGGCGCTCTGCCGAACGATCGAATCTCTGGCCGTTCCCGTCATCGCGGTCATCGCCGGTCCCGCTCTGGGCGGAGGCGCCGAGCTGGCGCTCGCGTGCGATCTACGCATCGCGGAGGCGCAGGCAACCCTTGGCTTCGTTCAGGCAAGGATGGGCGTCACGACGGCCTGGGGCTCGACGGCGCGTCTCATTTCTTGCGTCGGCGCATCGCGGGCGGCTCGGCTGCTGCTGCTGGGACAAACGGTCTCCGCATCCAAGGCGCACGAGCTGAGCCTCGTCGACGAGGTGGTCGAGCGAGGAGGCGGCCTCGCCCTGGCCAGCGCGTGGGCGGCCCAATCGGCATCGTGCTCGCAAGCCGCTGTGGCGGCGCTGAAAGGCCTGCTCGTGCGCGGGCGTCAGCGAATCTACGATGACTTGCGCCCCCACGAGCGGGCCGCGTTCATCGAGACCTGGACAGGAAGCGACCACCTCGAGGCC
Source organism: Myxococcales bacterium (assembly GCA_947473045.1). Taxonomy (GTDB): domain Bacteria; phylum Myxococcota_A; class Polyangia; order Polyangiales; family Polyangiaceae; genus JANYHY01. The sequence continues at coordinate 44,231 of CANJCO010000039.1, forward strand.
GTGCGCGGACATTTCGCGCGGCGGCGCTGAAGCTGCTGCGTCGCAGCATCGAGCGCGATTTATTGGCGACCGCAAACGCCGACTGCACCGAAATAGAGTGGGCACTCGGGAACCGAACTTTTGCTGCAGAGCAACAAGTTGCCGTGGTGCGGCGCACGCGCTGTTGGGGTACAAAACTTCGATGGGCGCGATTCTGACGATAAAGAAATATCCAAACCGCCGGCTCTATGACACCGAGCAGAGCCGCTACATCACGCTGCAAGAGCTCATCGCCCGCATTCAGGCAGGGCGTGACGTGCAGGTGCTCGATGCGCAGACCCACGAAGACCTCACGCAGGCAACCCTGGTGCATCTGCTGGTCGAGGGCGACAGAGCCGCTCTGCTGCCGGTGCCCGTGCTTCGGCAGCTGGTGCGCATGAAAGACGACGCGCTCGCAGAATTCTACGGAAGCTACATGACGTGGGCGCTCGACCTCTATTTCGGCATGAAGCAGCGCGCCGCGGCGAGCATGAACCCGTTCGCGCACGCCCCCTACGACAT